>JAIQZQ010000005.1 GCA_021777105.1 Candidatus Anammoxibacter sp. | reverse complement strand
GTTATATGGAAAATATTTATTTATTTTTAAGTTAGACATTTTTTCTCCTAAAAAAAGTTGGGGTTTTTAATAGGATATATTTATGTCTACTTTATTTAAAGTTTTTTCCCCAGCACTACTCAACTAATTGGGAGAAGAACCTAAAATATAAATCACAGTAATGCGCTTTTATCATGCCTTTACTTCTTTTGCTTTTTTTAATCATACACAGATACGTCTCGCAATTGAACAATTGAACATCTATCGTTCATTTGCTACAATTTAGATCGTCATATTTATAACTTTAATTTTTTGTATGAGGCCCTTATGTCACGTTTAAGTATTGAGTTAAAGCCGGATCAACATAAAAAGATCAAGTCTATGGCTGATCGGAGCGGCTCCAGTATAAAAAAATTTGTGTTAGACAAGGTTTTTGCGGACGATAAAAAACAGAATTCTGGCAATCATTCTCACGTTCAAACAAAGTTTTCTTACAACAAAAAAGAGCTGGCTGCTCTTTATGCTAAAAACATAGATGAGGATCGCCAATTGGCAGAGGAAGGAATTGGGGATTACAAAACCGGATTACTTAATGAGGACATAAAATGATTATCAAACATGGAGAGATTTGGCTTGCAAATCTAAATCCTACACGAGGTTCTGAACAAGCAGGCGAACGTCCTGTGCTTATTTTTCAAAATAATTTAATAAATCAATTCACAACGACACTTCTCACCATACCATTAACAACTAATTTACGACGAGCAGCTCTGCCGTCATGTGTTAAAATCCTCAAAGGCGAAGGCAAGATAAAAAACGATTCTGTAGCTCTTTGTCACCAACTAAGAGTTTTAGACAAAACTCGTTTACTTCAAAAACTTGGCAATCTATCGCCGCAGACTCTCTCAAAAGTTGAGGATTGCCTATTGTTTACTATGGGTATAATCTAAATTTTTAAAATATTTGTAGAAATATACTGAGAAGTATTGGGTTTTAGAAATTTGCTAATGAATAAAAGGCTAAAGCCTTAACTCCAACAAGCTGAGTTTATTGGAATTTACCCTTTAGGGTTTTATTTCATTGCAACTGAAGAAAACATACACGAACATAATTTATCGAAAACCTGATTTGTTTGGATATACTATGCCTGTTTTTATATAGGAACGCGGAATATATTTTATCCAAATCTCCCTATTTCCCTCTTTGCTAAAGAGGGATTTTTATCTCAAAGGATTTTTGTATTTTGCCACTCCTTTTTTGCTCATACATAGATTCGCATCCCGCTTTACAAATTGATATTGTGTCTGTGTTTGAAACCTTCGATTCCCTGAAGGCCGCCTGTGTGGATTACGCAGATTTTTGAATCTTTTTGGAAATAGGCTTTTTGGGCCAAATCGTATATGCCGTATAGGACTTTGCCGGTGTAGAGGGGGTCAAGACGGATGTTGTGGAGTTCGGTAAAGCGATGGATAAAGTCTATGAGGTTGTTGTTGTATTTTGCAAATCCGCCAAAATGGTAGTCTGTTATCAAGCGCCAGTTTTGGTTGTTGTTTTCAAGTTGGTTAAGGAAGTTGTTGATGTCATCCGCAAGAAAGCCGCCGTTTTTGAGTGCGGGAAATCCCAGGGCTGTTTGATGCGGGTTTAATTTGGCGATTATGCCGGTTAATGTCGCGCCGGTTCCGCAAGCGCAACAGATGTAGTCAAACTCCCGCATGGAGTTGTCCATTATCTCCATGCAACCTTTTATGCCCTGGATATTTGCGCCGCCTTGCGGCACGTGATAAAACTCGCCGAATTTTTGTCTCAGATGCTCCAAAACCTCATCCGACTCTTTATTCCTATATGTGGTTCTGTCCATATAGTGGAGTTGCATGCCGGAATCCCCGGCAAACTTCAGGGTTGGGTTTAGTTCGGCATGCTCTTCGCCGCGTATAATGCCGATAGTTTTAAATCCGAACTCTTTGCCTGCGGCGGCGGTTGCCGCGATATGATTTGAATACGCCCCGCCAAATGTTAAGGCGGTGTCAAGATTCAGCCGCCTCAACTCTTCAATATTAAGCTTAAGCTTTCGCCACTTGTTGCCGGATATATCCTTATGGTTAAGCTCGTCGCGTTTTATATAAAGCTCAACCCTGTTTTGCTCCAGAACCGGATCAATAATCCTCTCAATCGGCGTGTTCTCTAAAATAATATTTTGTTGATCATTGGTCATTTGTCATTGGCAATTGGTGATTAGTTATTTGTCATTGGTCATTGGTGGTAAGCGATTAGTAATTGGTTAATTGGAAAAATTACAAGCATCGCTTCCGCTAAACAAACTGCGAACCGTCTGGAGCAATCTGCAAGATTGCTCCAGCGCCGGCAGTTGTCCTTGTGATTGAAGGGAGGCTAAAGCCTCCCCTACCCTCATAGAGAGATTACTCCGCGCCTCGCGCTTTGCTCTCTACGCCTTGCGCTTAGCTCTTTGGCACCTTTTCCCAATCAGCTAAAAAGCTTTTGATCCCGAGATCGGTCAAAGGATGTTCGACGAGTTGGTTAAACACTCCAAATGGTATGGTGGCAACGTCGGCTCCTATCAGGGCGGCGTCTTTTACATGCACGGAGTTGCGTATGCTTGCCACTATAATCTGTGTATCGAAAGCGTAATTGTCGTAAATGGTTCTGATCTCTTCAATTATTTCCATGCCGACCTGGCCTCTGTCGTCCAGTCTGCCGATAAACGGGCTAACGTATGTGCCGCCGGCTTTTGCGGCGAGCAACGCCTGGTTAGCGGTAAAACATAAAGTCACATTTGTCTTAATGCCTTTGCCTGACAATATTTTGACCGCTTTTAGCCCCTCTTTAATAAGCGGTATTTTTATTACAATATTGTCGCCGATCTTTGCAAGCTCTTCGCCTTCCGCAACCATGCCGGCGCAATCAAGGCTTACAACTTCAACGCTTACGTCGCCTTTGACAACAGCGCAAATCTCGTCAACAACTGTTTTAAACGGTTTGCCGGTTTTGGAAACCAGTGTCGGATTAGTGGTAACTCCGTCAAGAATGCCCAGATCGTTGGCCTCTTTTATTTCATCAATGTTAGCGGTATCAATAAAAAATTTCATAAAACAACTCCTTTCATTCGTTTTTTGATTTATGGGTTACTATATTAAATTTATTTGCACAATTTTACAAGGAGACACTCCACTACCACCCTTGGGTCGATAGAGCAGGTCTTAAGGTCATAGTCGGCGTCGGCCAGAGACTGGTACTTTGCGCAAAGGCTTTTCTCAGTAAAAAGGCCTACCTGACGTTTAAACTTGTCTAAAAAATACTGGTTTACTTTAAGCTCGGATTGGAGCCTTGAGTTTATCTCCCTTGCGTTGTTTTTACATTCGTTTACAATGCGTCTGGCGTTCCACAATTTTTTAATCTGCCAGGCCAGGGTCGCTATTATCGGTATAAAATCCGTGCCCATGGCAATAAGCCGGTCCAAAATCTTTAAAGCCCCGGCCGCGTCTTTGTTGGCAAGGGCTTCGGTCAGCTCAAATATGGATTGTTTCTTGCAATCAAAAACTATCTCAATAACATCGCGCTCATCTATTATCTCGCGCTCATCAATATAGGTCAAGAGTTTTGCGATATGGTTTTCCATAAGCGCAAGGTTGTTGCCGGTCTCGTCTACAACTATTTTTGCGGCGGGAGGAGTGATCTCTTTTTTATAAAACTTTACCCTTTTAATCAGCCATGCCGAGAGCTGGTAATCCTTCATCTTCTTGCACTCAACAGTAACCATGACATTTTCGCTCAACTTTTTTACCCAGGCGTCCATCTTCTCTGAGACAAGCACAAGCACGGCATGCCGGGAAGGCTTTTTGAAATACTCTTTCATTTTAGCCTTGCCGTTTTCCATAAGCAGGGAAGCGTCTTCAACTATTACCAGCCGCCTGTTTCCAAAACCCAGCAGCGGGGTTGTCATTAACTCGTCGATTAGCTCACCGCCGGCAATATCTTTGCCGCTATATTCTGAAAGCGACAAATTAACATCAACGCCTTTTAACGCAACCTTTTTTATTAATGAAAGCGATTGACTTACAAGAAACGCTTCGTCGCCGAATATTGCGTAAGCGGGCGCGATATCGCCCTTTTTAGTTTTTCGTTCAAAGCTGTTGAAATCCATAGTTTTGTAATTTACTATTGCTTAAATTAAGAGAGACAGAGCCTCTTAGAACATTTAATTAGCGCCTAACGGTGGACTTTTTTGATTTAAAGCCCGAAGGGCTGACTTATTAAAGCCTAGGGCAACGCCCTAGGTATGCGATTTAACATATTTTAGCCCTGTAGGGGCGAATTAAAAAATCGTATGTCGAAATCGCTAAGAAATATTTTGGCCGCATAATTTTTGACAAAGGCCTCTTGGGCTGAAAATTTAAATCGCCCTTACAGGGCTAAAAATATTTAACCTTATTTCCCAGGGCGTTGCCCTGGGCTATTATTAAATCACCCCTTTGGGGTTAGAAAATTAAGGTAAACAACACTCTGCTATTTTGACATAAACCTTTGCAACACTAGCGCTTAAAATGAAAATCCCTTTATAATCCAGTTACAAGGCAGAGCCCTTATCGGCACCCATAAATGTAATCTAAACATTTAAGAGCCGGAAAATAAATTAAAATTTATTCAATTATGCCCTGAAAGGGCTACTTATACTAGCCCAGGGTCAGCGTTAGCGCCACCCTGGGTTAAAATGCAACAATAATATTTTCCCTGAAAGGGATAAATAGTTGATGAAACGCCTGTATCGGCAAACGTGATACATTATAATTGATTACTGTTTAAATAACCCCTTCAGGGTTAATATATGTGGGCTCATTGTACCCAGGGTGGCGCATTCGCTTACCCTGGGCTAATATATTTTTGCCCTTTCAGGGCGTTCTAAATGTATATCTGTTGTTATTTTTTACAATGTACAGCGATTATTTATGGGTAACGATTAGGGCAGAGCCTCTTAGAACATCCAGTTAACCGCCAACAGCCAACCGCGCTAACTGCAAATCGCCAACCGCCAATTGTTTTCTTACTTTATCTTTTGAGGTATTCCGGCGATTAGGAAATATACTTCATCCGCTTTTTGAGCAATAACCTGGTTTGCCTGCCCGGCAATATCTGTGAAAACGCGCGCCAGTTTATTTATGGGCACAATGCCATGGCCGACTTCGTTGGAGACCATAACAAAGTCCGCGGAGGCATTTTTACAAACATCGCATAGATTTTCAATGTTTTTTATAATGGCGCCCTGTTTTTCCGCCCAATTAGGCTCTATTTCAGAGTCTGTTTCAGATTCAGCGCGTAAAAGCATATTGGTTATATAAAGGGTTATGCAATCTATTAAAGCAAACTTTATATTGCCGTCCAGGTCAAGCGCGGCTTTTTCGAGATCAAACGGGGCTTCAATTGTGAGCCATTCCTTAGGCCGCCTCTGCTTATGGCGCGAAACACGCGCTTTCATCTCGTCGTCCCCGGCCTCAGCCGTTGCAATATAGGCGACACGGCCCTGATATTTTTCGTTTTGAGCAAGTTTCTCGGCGAAAAGGGATTTGCCGCTTTTTGCTCCGCCAAGGGATAATATTAATTTAGCCATTTTACTTGTTGCCGGTCGAACAGGACAATAATATTTTTTCAAATATGAGTTACAATAGATACAGTTACAATAGAAAAAAAACCACAAATATAAGCTCGCTTGTTTCATTAAGCGCGCCTAATGTGTCGCCCGTCATGCCGCCCAGTTTTGCTTTGATTTTAAGCGTAAAAACAATGGAGAAGATTGTGATTACAGGCAATACAATATAACCGGCCGGGCCGAGAAAATAGAGTGTGGCCGCAAAAGGAATAATTGCCGAGCATACAGTGTATCTTATCTTTGAGCCTTTAAATATAAACATGCCTGTTCCGTTTGCATCCCCGCGCGCATATTTAGCGATTGACGACCCTATTGTTTGCGCCCACCTGCCAATTGAAGGCGTTAGAAAAAGGACAACGCATTTTTGCAACCTTAGACTCAAATCGTTGGAGGCAAGATCGCCGGCGGCAATAAACAGTTCAAAAACATGGGGTAGAAACACGTTTTCCGCGCAAATTGAGTGAAAGCAGAGATATTTAATGCCAATTAAACATATAAGGCCCAGCGCTCCAAAAACACCGATAGAGCTGTCGCGCATTATCTTTAATCTTTTCTCTCTATCGTAACCTCCGAAAATTCCATCGCAAGTGTCCGCAAAACCGTCCAGATGCAACGCGCCGGTTAGAACAATGTAAAACGCCAGTATAATCGCGTCGGCCACCGGAGCCGGCAAGACTGCTGACAAAGGGAAATAGACTAAAGCCAATATCATGCCTATTGCCAGGCCGACTATGGGAAAACAGATAACTACGTTTCTAATATTTGGCTGTGCATCGTCATTTTTGGTTTTAAAGGGTATCCTTGTTAAAAACGCGAACACCCAGAAGAGATCTTTCAATTTGATTTAGCGCGTAAAATTAAAATTGAACAAAATTAAAAACAGGAGAATTAATACGAATAGTTAAAATCAAAGCTAAAACATTTAGAAGCAGTGCCTGCAAGACTGCTCCAGCTTTCAATGGCACAGGCATCCTTGCCTGTGATCAATTAAAACACAGGCAATGATGCCAGTGCCACTATTTAAATGAATTGTTAAAATCGTTTAGCTTATGTTAAATGAACTTTCCGCTGAAAAGGTATTTCATTTTACAACTTTCCCTTCCATATTTAACGGGACATCAATGCCCATGTAGTCAAGGATAGTTGGGGCTACGTCCATTAAATGCAGGCCGTCGCGTTTCTCGCCTTTGCGGGTTCCATCATTTCTAATGAACACGCCATATTGAGAGTGGTTGGCGTAATCAGACCCTAAATCGTTCTCTTTTGCCCAGAGTGTTCCATGGCCGACGCTGCCGATTGATCTCCAGGCCAGGTCGCCGTAATACACGATAAGGTCCGGCGGTATGTTATTGCAAACTGTATAAATATCCTGTGGTTTATACGCTTTAGTGTTGATGAGTTTGCCGTTTTCATCCCTCATATCTTCCAGCTTACGAACAAGCTCGTTTCTGACAAACTCATAATTTTGTTTTGCGACCACGCCAAGAGGCTCCCTGCCTTTAACATTCATGAAGAGGCGACCGTAATACCCGCCTTCGCCCCAGGCCGTCGTCTTTTCCCAATCAATAATCTCTTTATTTATCTGAACAACATCCGAGGGGTAGCTTTTTAGTTTAAGATATCCATTATAAATAAGCCATTCGTTTATGCAGATGCCGCCTTTCATCTGTATTGCCCCGTGGTCGGAAACAATCAGGAGCAAGGTGTTATCGTCAAAAAGCGCAATGAGATCGCCAATCTCTTTGTCAAGATAGCGATAATAATCAAAGATTACATTTTCATATTTATTGCCGGGCCGGTATTGGGGGTGTGTTTCATCAAGGAATCTCCAGAACGCATGGTGCAACCTGTCCGCGCCCATTTCGACCATCATAAAGAAGTCCCACTCCTTATGGTTTATAAAATTGCGGGCAACCTTAAAGCGTTTGCGGGTCATTTCATAGACTTCTCTGATAACCGGCTCTTTGTCGTCCGTCCTGAAACTGCTAACATCAAGCATGTATCCTTCTGCGATACGTTCAACTTCGCGCTTTAACGCGGGAGGGTATGTGTATTCGTGGGAAGTGTCCGGGGTAAGAAAGCAGGAGATCATGCAGCCGTTAACAGGCGTAGGCGGGTATGTCTGGGGCACACCGATAACAATTACTTTTCTGTTATGCCGTGAAACAATATTCCAGACAGGCTCTTCCCGCAACATTCCTGAATTTACAAACTGCAGACCTTCATAATTGTGCGCGGCCCTGTTTCTAAATCCATATATGCCTAAACGTCCGGGGTTGGCGCTAGTCGCCATAGACGTCCAGGCAGGGCAGGTTATAGCGGGAATAGAGCTTTTTAATTTGCCGTATATCCCGCTGTTTACAACCTTTTTTATATTAGGCAGCTTGTCGAGCCATTTATCAAAAATGAGTTCAGGAGGAGCGCAATCAATGCCTATGACGGCGACTTTCCTTCCTGAAATGTTTAAATTTCCCGGCGTCATACCTCAGAGCCGGCCCTAGTTGCCGGATTGCTTTTTAATAAAATCAAAAGCTCTTGTGGCAGCCTCAAAATTTTTGTCCGCAATATCTTTGGCGAATTTGTTGCAAAGGGCTTTTTGAATGCCTTCCATGCTTATTTTACCGCTTGCCGCTGAAAACGCGCCCAATAATGTGGTGTTCATAATAGGCCTGCCAATCACTTCAAGCGCAATTTCCATGGCCGGTATAGTCATGACTGTAGCGCTACCCTCAACATTAAACTCTTCAGGTTTTTTCTTTGAGTTTATAATTATCAGCCCGCCTTCTTTCATGCCGCTTAAACAATCTACATCGCTCATCAAAGTCGGATCCTGCACTATCACATAGTCAGGATTGTAAATCTGGCTGCGGATGCGAATCTCATTGTCGCTTATTCTGGCAAACGCCTGAACCGGGGCGCCCATTCGTTCTGATCCGAATGACGGAAACGCCTGGGAATTCTTGCCGTCGGAAAATGCAGCAAATCCCACAAGCTCCGCCGCAGTAACTGATCCCTGACCGCCTCTACCGTGTATTCTAATTTCAATCATTTACTAACCACTCCTTTCAACAAAAAAATGAATTGATTAAAGACTTGAAATGGAACGCAAATTTTAAACTTTAACGCGTCTTCAATCAAATACTTTTAATAATTTTCTAAACTCAACTTTTGGGCAGACTATCAATGGAGTTAAGCCCGAATTGATGCAGAAACTTATTCGTTGTGCCGTATAATAACGGACGGCCAATAACCTCGGCGCGTCCCGTCACATTTACCAACCCGGCCTCAATCAAAGTCCTTATCATCTGCCCAGATTGAACCCCTCGTATTGATTCAACCTCAGCCCTTAAAATTGGCTGTTTATAAGCAACCACCGCAAGCGTCTCAAGACATGCGTGCGACAATTTTACCTCTTTTTTCTTCTTGGCCAACTTGGAGACCCACTCATGATACTCAGGACGTGAAAGTATCTGGTAACCTCCGGCTATCTCTTCTATCTGAAACCCTTTGCCGTTTGTTTCATACTCTTCCCTTAATTGGCCTATTATCTCCACCAAGTCTTCTTTAGGGACTTTTTTACCAACAATAGAATTTATCTTTTTTAAAGGCAAAGGTTCATCCGCGGAGAAAAGAATCGCTTCAACTACAGGTTTTAGGTCCTCTTTTTCCGTTAAGCCTTCGCCGGCTTCATCATTGTCGTCGTTATCCTGTTCTTCTTGATCCGCTGAATCAGTTCCAGCGTCTTCCGGGGCTTCATCAGTCGGCGAAACTTCTTCTTCCTGCTCACCGTCGTTGTCTAAATCATCGTTGTTATCTTCATCAACACCGTCCTGATCAACAGGTTCCACATTATCGTCTGTTGCCGAGGCTTCAATTTCGGCGGAGTCTTGATCATCTATATCTTCAGACTCATCGTCCTCATCTTCGCTATCATGTTCTTCTTGCTCCTCTGAATCAGCGGTTGCGTTGTCCGTGGTCTCAGTCTCATCAGAAGCCGCGATTTCCTCATCGCCGGTGTTGGATGAATCATCGTTGTCATCATCAACGCCGTCCAGATCAACAGGTTCCAATGTCTCGCCAATTACCAGCTCATCAATTGTGGCGGCGTTATTATCTACTTCATTTTCAGACTCTTCATCGCCGTTATATTCTTCAATATCATCCGGGCCGTCATTTTCACGCGTCTCATCCGTTGTTACAGTGGCGGCGCCGGCCTCGTCTGAGGTTTCAACCTCTTCATCGGTAGTAGCCAAATCACTGTTGCCGTCAATATCATTGTTTTCAGAGCCGTTATCCTGACTATAGTATTGATCAGTTAGTTCTTCTTCCATTTGCCGCTATATCTCGCCCTGTAAAACATTTTAGAAAAGGCGTTTTAAAATTAAAAAACTCTATTATTAATCTGGGATGGAAAACACGATTTTGACTTTCCACCGGGGAGAGCTATTCTTTAATATAGTTCTTGATATCCGCGCTCTCCATTAATTTAAGAAACCACGGCCCAGACCTTCTCTTAATATTTACAGCCATAACCACCTCTTCAAGCTCAGGCAAGACATCTTTAAACGGTTTTATTTCTTCCGGTTGAGTTTTCCCTTCGACTTTAAAAATGTGAAAACCGCCCCTCGACTTAATTACATCGGTTATATCGCCTTTCTTAAACTTTGCTATTGATTCGCCAAACGGCCCAACCGGGCTTATTGGATTCATTAACCCGCCTTTTGCGGCTGAAGGCCTGTCCAGTGATCTATCTTTTGCAAGGGCCGCAAAATCAGCCCCGGCCCTGATCTGTTTTAAAAGAGCCTCGGCTTCTTCCGGGGTTTTTACTACTATTTGCCTAAGCAAAACCTTTTCGCCATATTTTTCCGCATACGCTTGCTTTAACTGCTCATCGGTCACGGTCACGGTTTTCTTTATCAATTTTTCAGAAAGCAACTGGGGCCAAATATCAATCTCAACGCGACCGGCAAGTTTCTTGCGTAATTTGGTCTCGTCATACCCCATTTTTACCATGTCCATTTCAAAAGCTTCCTTATTTTTTTCTCCGTATTTGCTTTTTATCTTTTCCACTTCAAGATCTACAATCCTGTTGGTTCTTTCAGCAACCTCTTTATCCGAAACTATAATATTTTGTTTCTTTGCCTCCTGAGCCAGCAAAGTTCTTTTTATAATAATCTCAATCCCTTGTTGGCTAAAAGACTCAATAAGAAATTCAGCGAGCTGATCTCTTGTAATTTTTTCGCCGTTAACAACCGCCACAACATCATTTTTGGCATTATCTTTAGAATCTGCCGCATTTACTTTAAAAAGAGCTGAATCGCATATGGAAACAGATGCGCAGAGCGTCAAACACACAAGAATTTTTACAAAAATTTTCATAACCGCCTTTTGTCCCCTTCTAAGGATAACAATGAGCAAAAGCTGAAAGAACCATGCTGTTAGCATGCCCCTTCTAATTAACTCAAGTTTATGTAAAATATTTAGAATTTATATGAAAAAAAGAGTGCAAATTATAACACAGCCCAGCCTCACGCTGCAACAAAATTAGCTTTAAACAGGCAAAAGGCATAAAATCGCCAAATTTTATGCCTTTTCAACTATATCCACCTCTATATTAATAGCACGGCCAAACCGGATAAGTTAAAGGGAAAATATAAAACGCGCTCACGGAATGGCTCGGAATGGCTCGAAATTACACGTAAAAAAGCAAATCCATAGAAAGCTACGGGAGCGGATTAGGCTGAGAGACACTGATAAAAGCAGTAAAGATGGCCCAACAATGGTGTCGCAATCAAAGTAATTGCGGTCAAAAAACATAAGAGTTTCGCGTTTCTCTATTCCGTGCCCCACTTTCTGACGGCATTTTTATAAACAGGGCAAAAATAGAGAGATAATGCATATAACAACGCCGCAACGGCAAAAAACATGGCTAAAAGCCTCGCCGCCAATTTTCTATAACCCATATTCAATGTGGCGCGCGGAACATAGGACACGATTTTCCAATAATTGTCAATTAATTTGAGCCTGGCAATGCTGAATTTATACCATTTGCCGGTCCTGCCCCCTTTCTCCCATTGATCCAGAATCGGATGCACCGTCGCAAAAGTAAACAAGCCGTCATGCGCAAGGAATTGACCTGTTTCCGTTTTAGAAATTCCGGCCCATGCTTCAGGAAATTGCGAGCCAAATTTCAGGTCTTTTCGATCATCATACATAAACGCCCATTCGACATCCGGGTTGCCGGCGTAAATCCAGAAACCATTTTTGTTAAGAATCATCGGCTTTCCCAATAATCCGGCGGCACCCGATTCAAAATCGCTTATAAGCCTCTCTCCCAGATAATTCAGGACAATAACACCCTTTACCAGGCCGTTTTTATTTAAGACAGGCGAACAAAAGCGAATCATAGGCCGCAAAGGCCTCTCAATACCCCCATGCTCTATGTTTAAGTCAAAAGGCGACACATAAATTTCGCCTTTTGCCAGCTTAACAGCGTCGGTAAAATAATACCTGTTTGATTTATTCTGCAATTTGTCATCGGGAACAACAACAGAAACACCGTCATAATTTACCCTGACAACCTCCATACCTTTTTCATTAATAAATCGTATCTGATGATAAAGCATTCTTTGTTCGGCAAATTCGACAAATAGTTTGACAAGATTGGCCTTGCGCTCATTATTGCCGTCTTCTAAAAACATCTTAAGTTCATAGTGATTTGACAATATCATTAGATCCGACACTACAAACTTCAAATCGCCGGTAATAGTCTTCTTCAACAAATTTACCTTGTCCGCCTCCCTTGTTTTAATAACATCCCTCTTGCTCTCCAGACTTAAATAATAAATAAAGCCTGTAATGCCGCAAATAAACGCGGATATGCATAAAACAAAGATCAACATCCTTGTCACGGTGGAACGCATATACAGAGGCCCCCTGTTTCCAATATATATTATTAATCACAGGCAATAACGCCCGCGCATAAATAATTATATCGCCAAACGACAAGAATTGCGCAAAAAGCAAAATTAACAGCCGCATATAACGCGATATTTAATGGCCCCCTCAAGTATTTAGTGATATTCGCGTATGTTTTAACCTAAACTCCACGCTCTCCAACCGCATTTGAATAGTTAAGCAACATTTTGTACTCTTTTTATTACGCAGCTTTGCATGTTGCTGTTTTATGATAATTTGGAGTCTAGGTCAAGTTATCCGTGATAATTTGGAGTTCGGGTCAAATTATCATATATATTTTGCGGATAGATAGCAAATGGACTGAACAGAGAAGAACAGCGTTGCCACTGTATGGCTATTGACAATAACCAATGTAGTTGAGCGTTTAAAATGTATTTTTATTTATTCTATAGATCGTATAGCTTAGGTCGGTGTGGTTCAAGGCAAAGACATTGAACCTGCAATGATTTTTTCTCAACCACCCTCAATTCTCTTGTTCGATATTTTTCTTACAGTCATAAAGAGGGAGCGCTCATTTTGTATGTGCCTCTTGTGGGAAGAAGGCCAACATCTCTTGCAAAAACATCAAGCCGGTTAGCGGTCCCCGTCCCCAAATGACGTTTTACCATTGAGCGTAAATCATCATATTTAAGCCCTTCAACCATCAAAAGTGATTTCGCGTCTTGATCATCTTTGGTTTCACCTGAAACTAATTTCATTGTAATCAGATAGTTTAAATTCACAACCGGCACAATTTTGCCAAGAATTTCCACGTCTTGCCTTGCGTTTTTGATGGCTTCTCTAAAAAGCAAATCCAGCCCATCTAATCTTCGATCAATAAAATCTACAACCAAATCATTTTCTCGTACAGCCACGCCTCCAATAGGTAGTGGGTAAGTTTTTATTCCTTTTTGCCTGAAGGCTTCCTCAATTTTAGATGAGTCTTTAGTTAAAATGGCCAGATTAATATTTTTAGTAAATTGTTGGCGGTCTGTTGGCAGGAAAACCCATGTCGCAACTCTGCCAATCAATGCATAATTCTGAACTCCGATTTCCTGAAAAAAATCAAGGGCGGATTTAAGAGATGGATTAGGGTCAAAAGAAGGTATTTGCTGAATTACCATAATATCGGCGGCTCATTTGGGTTAAGAGTTTGTAATATTCATTTTTAGTAATTGGCGCTACAAATTGTCCACAGCTAATGGGCTTAAAAAAAAGTGGCAGTTAAGCAGCTTATTGCATTTCCTCTATTATCTTTAAATTTATGAAGCTTTTGAATTGTACTGGTTCTGTGTGGAATTTTTACGCTAGCGAGAGAATCCGCACCAAGTTTTTGCGGTAGGCTGAATTTAATTGTTAGATGATTGTATTTCACAATATTGCTCTAAAGGAACTACTAATTCTTTTTTGGCCTTTTTACCATATGAATGAATGGAATTAAATTCATTTTCAATTTGTTTTAATACACTTCCTTTAAAGTATTGTTCTCCGCAATATTCACATTGTTCACATGGAACATCATTAACTATAAGAAAATTTTCATTATGTTTATAAGTATATTGAGCTTTAGTATTTTTGAAATTTTTATTTCCACAAAAATGACAAACTTTCATGACAATTTAACCTCTTTCATAAGGATTTTTAAATTTTGGTGGAGATGGAATATATACAGTTATAATGGCTAGTTCTCCTTCCATTTCTCCACAAACAATATGGATAGGCTTGCCAAAAATTGTAAAACCAACAACTAAACAACTTTCACCCCTTCCTGTATCCTCATATTGTTCTAAAATAATACCATTAAGCAGCGCTTCTTCAACTTCTGAGATTGTTAGATTATCATTTTTCCTCTCTTGATCTCCGTGTTTTGAAAAGTAATACTCGTCTTTACTGATTTTATCTTGTATCCACTTTATTTCAAACATATGTCTATTTTATGTGCTCTTGCATGATTTGTATACTTATAATATTTTTTAGTAATAAATCAGTCACCTTGTTTTGGTGGTATACATGGTCTCAGGTTATGTCTTTATTGTTTTTATCAGAAAGTGTAAAAAAACTACTTCTTTTCTAATGTAAACAGACGATTCTGATATCATCGTTTAAATGCGTTTAATGCGTTTCCTTCGGTCGAATATGCTTATTATGCATTTTTTACTTCAACTTAAAAGTTACAAAGAATGTTGCGTTTGAATAGCTTGTGATTAACGTCATAATTCCTTCGTTTTTTTGATCATAATCATCTATCATTTGCTTTAATTGTGCCTGAGAGGATGCAGCGTCGAATACCTGAAGAATCTCTTTCTTAGTTCTGTAATCAATCTTGCTTGGCACGCCTCTTTCAATAACATTACTTGCGTACACTAGCAAAGCCCCTCTTCCCATAGAAAGATAACACTCCTTATATAGTTTTGATAGTTCCGTCAATTTCGACTCAAGAATTGATAATGCTTGATCTCTTTGGATAATGGCTGACATATTGTCTCTTATTCTCCTTCTCCATATGGTTTTTTATTGGGTTTGGATCGAATATCCAGCATGAATAGATGGAAAATTAAGCTTTAAATTTTCCATGTTGTTGATATTCAATATTAAAACAAAGAATTCATCATTTGTTACAATATTAAAGGGTGATAAATAGAAATATTTTTATTATTTTTTACATGAAATACTAAAAAACAAGAAGTCAAGCCTTAAAATATGTTGGGTATTATATGTTAGATTATTTATAGAAAACAAGAAAAAACCGTTCAAATCTTAACCTTAAAACGATAGATTAAGTCCGGCAAACACAACGATGGCATGATTATGCGCAGCCTATTAGCACACATATTGCGCACAAGCTTTTATATGACAAACAGTTAAAACAGTAAATTTTTGGATTGTTCAAGCAACGTTGTGGTTGTAAATGTAGCGTCATTATGCTTTAAAACCATATACGCATATTAATTAGAGACGTTATGTTTTGCGCAAGCAACAAACCTTTGAAGCTGTATGCAAGACTGCTTCCGCTAATAATGTTTAATAATGTATTTTTATTTATTCTATACAGAGCATAGTGTATGTCAGATGTGGTTCAAGCCAGAGACATTGAACCAAAAATGGCAACCAACGGGTTACAAGATTTTATTGATGGGGGAGCCTTTCAGTAGCGTTGGGTCGTCTATAAATGGGTCTATTTGAATGGAAGTGGCGGTTATTCCTATAGTTTCAAGCCATTGTTGGGTTTCGGTTATTTGGGATTGGGTTGTGGATTTGTCGCTGTTTATGACAACTAAATCTATTTTGCTGATTGCGGATTTGGCTGATTTTTTAATGGTTGTTACGCCGGGTCTTGCAACGAATATTGCGAAATCTACTTCATGGGCAGAGAGGAAGCTGTTGCCTTCAACCACTACTATATCGTCCGGGGCAAATGATTTTAGGGCGGCGTTTATTCCATCTTTTAAAGTTTCAGGAAACGATTGAAGCCATACGACATTTTCAGCTCCGGCGTTGCGGAGCCTGGCGGTGTCTTTGCCTTTCTTTTCAATAACGTCTTTATCGTTCAATGTTTCAAACGGGTATTTAATTGAATCACACACATGACATGAGCTTTTAGAGCATCCTTCGGAGTGGCGTGTTGTGACTTTTAAGGCGGAAATTTGGGGTTTGCCGGTTGTGGAATCTTTTAGATATCTGATTACAAATTCGGCTATCGCCGTCTTGCCCACATTTGATGCGGGGCCTATTATTGAGATGAGTTTCATGGTGAAAGCGCGGCAATCATGACCCGGAAAAGGAAAAAATCAAAAGCGATGGGACACAGATTAGGCGGATGAAAAATGATTTCACAGATAAAAGCAAAAGCTAATTAAACACAAATCTTCACAAAAAAGAGCAAAAGCTTAAGAAAGGATAACAGCAAAACCAAATATCGAATTTAAAATTCAAAATCTAGAATTTAAAATTTCCCGCCCGGTTTATCCGGGCGGGAAAGGTTTAATCTGAAAGGTCGCATCTCAGGCATCTTCTTGACTCTTTAACCGTGTCATCCTGATTGTAACCGATTTTGACTTCCTCAAAAGTTGTCTGTCTCTTCTTCATATCAATATGCGGCATTTCAGGTCTGAACTGGTCGCCGTTTAGTTTTGCGAGATATTTATTCTTCTCGTTTGCCACAAGGCTGTCGGTGTTTTCGGGCAATTGGCCTTTGCCGCCAAGGGCGATATCAATCTCCACCGCCGCTTTTTGTCCCGCGCCTATAGCCTCTATGGCTGTGGCCGGCCCAAGCACGCAATCGCCGCCGGAGTAAACCTTTGGATTTGTTGTGCGGGTTGTTCCGGGAGTTGTCACAATTGTGCCCCACTGCGTCTGTTTGACATCACTGTCATTAAGGAAAGACAAGTCCGGGGCCTGGCTGATAGCAAGCAGCGTCATGTCGGTTGGTATTACGAATTCCGAGCCTTTAACGGGCGCGGGTCTTCTGCGGCCGCTTTCATCGGCGTCGCCAAGTTCCATTTTGACGCACTTAAGCCCGGCCATCTTTTTGCCTTTTGATGTAACTTCTATTGGCGCGGTCAGGAATTCAAAGTTAATGCCCTCTTCAATGGCTTCCCTGATTTCTTCATCTTCGGCCGGGGCTTCCTCCCTTGTTCTGCGATAAACCACGGTAACCTCTTTTGCTCCCATTCTAAGAGCGGTTCGCGCGGAATCCATTGCCACGTTGCCGGCGCCGATAACGGTTACGTTTTTGCCGACATTCTGCGGCTGTTTGAGGTTTATGTTTCGCAGGAAGTCTACGCCGTCAATTATCCCGTCAAGGTCTTCGCCTGGAATATTCATCCTTCGGCCTTTGTGCGCGCCTATGGCGATAAATATGGCGTCGCGCTCTTCCAGCAGTTTGTTAAACTTGCCGCCGTCGTCAATAGGCGAATTTGTGTGTATTTTTACGCCTGTATTTTTAATATACTCAACTTCGTCAAACGGGATGTCTCTCTGCAACCTGAACTCGGGTATGCCCACTGTAAGCATGCCGCCCGCAACGGGCAGGGCTTCGTGAACCTCCACATTGTGGCCCCAAAGTCTTAGGAAATACGCCGCAGTAAGCCCGCCTGGCCCGGCTCCGATAACCGCAACCGATTTGCCGGTGGATTCACCGACTGTACCGGTAAACTTCTTGCGTTTGTTCACGTCAAAATCAGAAAAGAAACGTTTGACGTCTTTAATAGCGATTGACTCCTCAAGTTCGCCGCGTCGGCACAACAGTTCGCAAGGGTGGTTGCAGATGTGTCCGCAGACGGATGAGAACGGATTGCGTTTGCGCACCAGGTCAAGCGCGCGCGTAAATTTTTTGTTTGCGGCAAGCGCAACATACTCAGGCACATTTATGCTCGCGGGACAACTGTTCTGACAAGGCGACTGGGCAAGCGTCTCGCACACTGCCGCGCGGCAATATTTGTCGCGAACGTGTTCCTCGTACTCCTCTCTGAAATGTTTAATGCCGGTTAACACAGGGTTGGCTGCGGTTTGCCCGAGGCCGCAAAGAGAGGCCTCTTTAATGCTTTGGGCCAGTTCGTATAACAGATCAATATCCTCAACTTTGCCTTCGCCTTTTGAAAAGCAGGTCAATATCTCAAGCATTCGTTTTGTGCCTATGCGGCACGGCACGCATTTGCCGCAAGATTCGCCCTGTAGAAAAGCGACTGACAAACGAGTGGCATCGATCACGCATGAGCTTTGATCCATAATGTTTAAACTGCTTGAGCCGACTATGGCGCCGGCGTCGTGAATAGTGTCGAAATCCAGAGGCGCGTCAAGAAAGCCTTTTGAAACAAATCCGCCTGAAGGGCCGCCGATAAGGGCTGTTTTAAACACTCTGTCAACTGCGAGCCCGCCGCCGATGGCGATAATATCTCTTAATGATGCTCCGAACGGAACTTCGACAAGACCGCAGCTTTTTACTTTGCCTTCCAGAGCAAAGAGTTTTGTGCCGCTTGAATTTTTTGTGCCCTGGCTCTTAAGCCATTTGGCTCCGTTTAAAATAATGGGAGCAATGTTGGCCAGTGTTTCCACATTGTTCACAATAGTTGGTTTGCCGTTAAGCCCGGAAACTGCCGGGTATGGCGGTTTTTGTGAAGGTATGCCGCGCGAATCTTCAAGAAACGAAATGAGAGCCGTCTCTTCGCCGCAAACAAACGCGCCTGCGCTCTTTTTAATTTCAAGATGAAAGCTAAATCCGGAGTTTAATATATCATTGCCAAGCAGCCCCATCTTTTCAATATCGGCCATGGCCTTTTCAAGATGATTTATAGTTATAGTATCCTCGGCTCTAACGTAAAAATATCCTTTGCCCGCGCCTACGGCATAACCGGCGATTATCATGCCTTCGATTACGCTGTGTGGATCGCCTTCAAGAATCGTCCTATCCTTAAAAGCTCCGCCGTTGCAAATAATATATTTCTCATCGCTTTTGACTTTAGCCGCGCATTGCCATTTCAGGCCGGTTGAAAATCCGCCGCCGCCTCTGCCTCTTAAGCCTGAGTCGATTATAGTCTTAACAACATCAACAGGTTTCATTTTGCCGATAGCCTTGCCCAGCGCCTGATAGCCCCTGTCAAGTATGTATTCGTTTACGCTTAACGGGTCGTGTTTGCCGCAGTTTCTAAACACAACCTTTTGCTGATCCTTAAAGAAAGGTATGTCGTCCTGTGATGTGATCTTTTCGCCTGTTAAAGGGTTGGTGTGCAGCAACCTTTCAATAACGCGGTTGTTGTTAAGTGTTTCGTTAACTATCTCTGAAACATCGCCGGCAACGACTTCCTGATAAAAAACGTTTTGCGGCGAAACAGCCACTATGGGGCCGTTGGCGCAAAGCCCGAAACAGCCGGTGTTTTTTAGGGCCACTTTGCCGTTAAGCCCTTTTTTCTTTATCTCTTTCTCAAAATTCTCTCTGATTTGCGCTCCGCCAAGGGAAGAGCAACCGTTGCCGCCGCAAATTGTGACAACGACGGCTGAGCTTTCCTGATCTGCCTCTTCGGCAATTCGGTCCTGCAACACTTTTATATCTTTGCTTAATTCAATTTTTTGCATGGCATTATTAGTTTAAATTGTTTATATATCAAAAATTCGAGTAATTTATTTATAAAAAAGAACAAAAGTTTAAGCTGAAAACAATATATCGTTTACGTCCGGTTAAAAGGGACGGTTAAACGACAATCCTTTTATTTCTTTGATGATTTCTCGCTTAACTGCTCAATTATCGGCTCAATCTTCTCTTCGGTAGCTCTGCCGTAAAGTTGGGTGTTTACCAGCATGGCGGGCGCAATAGCGC
Source organism: Candidatus Anammoxibacter sp. (assembly GCA_021777105.1). Classification (GTDB taxonomy): domain Bacteria; phylum Planctomycetota; class Brocadiia; order Brocadiales; family Anammoxibacteraceae; genus Anammoxibacter_B. Next base: position 149,589 of record JAIQZQ010000005.1, on the reverse strand, counting down.
AGGCGCCGAGACAGCCGACCGTTTCAAGGCTAAACTCGTAGTCTTCGGTTGTTTGGCCCGCTTCAATTCCCAATTTATTTTTAACGGTTTCAAGGCTCTTTTTGCCGCCCTTTACCTGACAGGCAGTGCCGCAACACGCTTTAATAGTGTATTTGCCGCGTCTTTCAGTTGAGAATTCGTCATAAAAAGTGACGATACCAAATATCTTGCTTGCAGAAACGCCTGTTTGACGGCTGATCTCACGCAAGACAGGTTTTGGGATATAACCGTAAGCTTCCTGTGTTTTCTGTAAAATGGCGATAAGGGTTTTATCGCCGCCACCGTTGTTATTGCCTGAATCGCCAAGTGCGTTGCTCAATATTTCCCGCACATCGGTTAAATCAATGGGCTCCAGGTTCGCGCCGTTGTTGCCGGCGTCAACGGAATCGCCAGGCTCTTCATAACGACTTTTTAATGCTTCTGTTGTTGATTTTTTCTGTTTTTTCCCCATAAATATTCCTCTAATGTATGCTCCGGAGATTTAACGAATAATAATTAAATTGCCCGTAAAATCTCCGGCGCAAACAGCAAAAAAAAAAATTAACTCCAATTGTTTTTAATATAGTTTACAGCGTTTCTGAAAATCACGGATCCGGCCCCCTCGTCTTGCAAGCCGTCTCTCGTCCAGGCTGGATGTTGCGTGGGCTCAACATGGCGCTCGGGATGCGGCATCAGGCCGAACACCTGCCCCGTAGAGTCGCAAATTCCGGCGATATTGGCCATCGACCCGGATGGATTCCATGGGTAGCCGGTTTCATCGCCGTTTTTATCCACGTATTTAAAAATAATCTGTTTTGAGTCTTCAAGTTTTTGAAGCGTTCCAGCGTCCTTTGTCACAAATTTCCCCTCGCCGTTGGCCACGGGGATATATATGTTATCGTTCTCAGTGACAAAAGGCGTCTTGCCGGAACACGCTTTTAAATAAACCCATCTGTCTTCAAACTTGCCGGAATCGTTAAACGTTAATGTGGCGTCTGTTTGCCGCAGCCCGGCGGCATCCCCATTGCGTTCAAAAGCCGGCAGAAGCCCGGCCTTTACAAGCACCTGAAATCCGTTGCATATCCCGATAATGAGTTTGCCCTCTTTTATGAAATTATCAATCTCGCATTTTAAACTAAAATATAGTTCATTTGCAAAAATTTTACCCGCAGCTATATCGTCGCCATATGTAAAACCGCCTGGAATAGCGATAATATGGTAGTTTTTTAACAAAGCCTTGTTTTCCATAACGCGGTTAATATGCGTCCTGTCCGCGTCGGCCCCGGCTTTTTCAAACGCGTATTGCGTCTCCATATCGCAATTTGTGCCGGCGGTTCTCAATATTAATACTTTTGGTTTGATCATAGGTTATATGTAAAACAACTTGCCGTTTTTAGTTAGTATCCAGAGCTGCAACATCGCGTAAATGGCCGATTAACGGTTTATACTTCCAGTCCCTGTTGTGTTTAAGAGCCAGCCCCTTTATTTTGCGATAGTATTTATTATAGATGTCTGGGGATGCGTTTCTGTTATATTGCTCATTGCAATAAAAGACCCTGCATCCGAGGGTGCGCAAATCGCGTATGCCGCACTCGGCTCCGGCCTGAAACGGGCAAAACCCATCGTCAAGGGCGGGCAAAGGCTTGTTTAAATTATTAATAATGTAATTAACTTCCAGCCTGCTTGCAAACAAAATATGGTCAAATTTCTCAAAATTACAGCAAGTACCACACGCCCGGCAAACTGTTTTGTGCCCGGCAACCTCGGCGTCAAGCTCTTGATAGATATTTTTTAATTCAAGCTGTAATGATGTATCCATACTGTGTTAATACCGTTAAAAATAAATCAATTTAATAATAAGCGCCTCGCCTGCGCTCTAGTGATAAATGAACACTTGACCGCTTACCGGCCTTAGTGATAATTATCCCCTGAGGGGAGAATTATCCTTGAAGGGAATAAAACTGAAAATTATAACAGATTTAACGCATGTTCTAAAGAACAAATACCTCTATGCAAAAAGAGCTAAGAGTAAAATACAAAATGCATAAAATTAGTTTGTTGACATCAAACCTCCAACATCCAGTTATCGGAAATCACAATCATTACTCCGCGTTCCGCTTTTTACGCCATGCGCCCGCGCTTCGCGCTTCTATACAGCATCCAGTCGCTACCCCATTTTCTCAAAATTCTGTTTTATAATTTCCGCGGCATGCGCATGCGCGCCTTTTATTTCGGCGAGCCCGTCAACAGCCTCATTCGCGCCCGCAATAAGGTCAAGCTCATATAGAGATTTAATATTGTCAATAGTTTCAATAGCTTTTCTTTTAACAGAGAGCTTAAAAGCCTCTACAATCTCACACTCCTTTTGTTTTCTATAAACCTCACGCTCCTTATGAATAGCCGTCATGCTTGCTTCGCGCTGTTTTTCGCCCGTAAATCCCAGGAACGGTTCCGCGTCCAACGCCCGCTCATTTTCCAGTGATTTCTCTATAAAATTGTTTTTGTCAATATCAAGCCGCCTTACCTCCACTGAAATGTCGCCCACAACCTCGTCCAGTTTTGACAACAGTTGAGGATCTTTCCATGCCTGAGCGCTGAAAGACTCATTAGAAACAGAGCTCTCAGCCCCTGTTTCTATTAAAGCGCCTTCAATCAGGTCCATCTCGCATCCGTCCTCATTAACTTCGCTTCCAAACAGTGTAAACGAAGCGTTTTTCATCTCAAAATATGCTGTTGCGTATCGAGCGTTGAGGATATCGCATATCTGGTTTTCGCTGTTTATGACAAACGCCGGAACAACAGGCGGCAATTTTTCAAGCACTGTTTTTACGTCGGACGACGCCAACTGAAAAGTTTCCATGTTTTCAAGAAGAGAATCAACACCATTGTCCCTTATCTCTTTAGCTATGTCTCCGGTTTCAATACCAACCAAAGGCGTTGCCCGTTTGCCTCCAAGCTGCGCGGCTATGGCGCCGATGCTGTTTATACGCGGCTCCATCACCTTGAACTCCTCTGAATAAACAAAAGGCATTGCTGTTTGCGCGCAAGTTTCGCCGTTTTCATAATCAGCCTTAAACACGCCTGGATGCGTGACAAAAAGTTCGCTTTTAAACCGTCTTTCAACTTTTTTCACCATTTGAAGGACTCTCTCCTCGCCTATCTTATCAGTAAAGAAGTCTATATACGTGTGTATCTCCTTAATGCATTTACCCTCGCAAAGCTGCTGTTCAAGATATTTGGCGATAATGTCAACAAGTCCCAACATAAGCCTTTTCGGCGCATCGGCTCCGACTTTTTTTGGAAAGAATTTAAAGGAATCAATAGTCTTGTAAATGCCGTCGTTATTATGTTGCAGCGTTTTTTTCTCAAAAAATTGCAAAAGCAGGTCGTTTAGCGAACCAACCTCGCGGTATGACTGAAAAGCCTCGTTTATAATAATGTGGATCACCTCAATCGCCCTGTGAAGAGTCAACTCCTCAACCATCTTACCCTCATAATCCCGCCGAAACCGCTGAATAAACACCTCAAGTGCCGCAGGATTCTTCTCATATGCTTCAAGGGCCGAAACCGTCGCAAAAAAGGCCACTAGCGGAAAGTTCTCCTTCTCTTTTAACCTTAATCCCTCCCATAAGGCTTCCGATATCCGCTGATCGTGAAATTTGTTTAACCCCGCGATAGCTCGTTGGTACTCCATCACTGTTGAAGCCTTTTTGTACTCTTCAAGTTTACTCTCAAGAACCGCCATGTCGTTATCGTCCGCAGCCATATATAAATGCCTCCTTGGGGGTGTGACAAAATAATTTGCGCGCCACCTTTTAATAATGCAATTTAGATTATAAAGAAGAAGCAATATTAGAATAACAATAGCGCAAATTCAAGCATTTTTGCGATAACAGCTTAAACTTTTAATTTTTTTATATTTTTTTATCTGGTTTGTCAGGTATAGGGTTTAAACAGACATGGCAAAATTTTAAAAAAATTTATGTTGCAAAAATACTAATATTAGATTTATATAGAGCCTGCCGGCAACGTTAATATTGTTAAACATCCAATACATAGCCAATAAAAAACATTGACTTATATTATAGACGCCGACGGCGGTAACCATACCATTAATAATACAAAATTTGCGCAGTTGCGCAAATTTAACGCAAACTCTTAATTTGAACGATTTACGTTTAACATTCTACGCAGCTACTGTTATTTCTAACCATACAAAAGCTAAATATTTACATTGAGGCGCGCAAATATTTCATATTGCAAACTATGCATTGCCATGATAGTATTATATTCGTTGTATATTGTAATTTAGCGTTAATGTTCGATTAATTTAATACAGTTTAGAGACTGCGCACAGTATTATCTATCTTGTGGGATCGCGGAGATGGAAACCGGCCCAAAAATTTGAGAAAAGCTCTTGATAAATTTGCATTTTGAATTAACTGTAGAACATAACGATCCATATAGGCAAGCTTTGTCAATAGAACCTTGAACTGCGCTAATATTATTAAACATGTTGAAGTTGCGGAATCAACAATTTGCCGCCTAATAATATGCGGCGCCGTCAAGTAATTATCCCGTTTAGATTTTAATCAGGCAATATTTCACATTAATTTTTTTTAGAATGAAAGGTGGGGATGGGATTTATGGACAAGAACTTGCTTGTTGTTGAGGATGACCAGAAGGTCAGGTTGCTCTTGAAAAGGGCTTTAAGGTGTTTTGAGGAAAATGATGTGGGGCTTTTTATTGCCGCAAACGGAGCTGAAGCCCTTTCAATCGCAAAGAGGGAAAAACCCGACTTGGTATTTCTGGACATAATGATGCCTGATGTGTCCGGTCTTGATGTGTGCAAACAGATAAAGGCCGACCCTGAATTGAAAAATACCAAAGTTGTCTTTATAACGGCAAAAGGTAGCGAATCTGATATCGAAGAGGGCAAAAAGGCCGGCTGCGACGATTATATCACAAAACCGTTTAGCCCGGACGACATTATAGAAAAGGCTGACGACATATTGGTAATAGGCCTTGATGAAGGTAGTAAAAGTTCCGGTTTGACATATCTGTTTGACGACGCAGAGTCTGATAACGCCCTGAATGTTTAATATTAAACGTCTATTAACTCAATGTTTAAACTGCCGGCGCCCCAGCAAGCTCCAATTTGGGCGAACGGCGAGAGTCTTTAACCATTATTGTTCAATTACGAACACAATAACGATACGTCCAGTATAAACAACCACGAGTTGCGCAAGTCGTGGTTGTTTATATTGACGCCGCGTTAAAAAGCGCGGAATAAACGCGCATCCCCATAAACAGATGCCTATTTTGGTTTACAATTGCGTCGGCGAAGGTTACCCTGACGCGGTTATGTCAGACGGTGTTCAACCCGCGAATTTCGCCAAACAGATGGGGCTCCTCTCTGATAACGGTTATAAAGTAGCGGCTATTGATCATTACATCAATCAATTCAAAAAATCGCCAAAATTAACGCGAAAGCTGGTGGCCATTACATTTGATTATGGGTTTAAGGACTGTTATTTAAACGCCTTTCCCATTTTAAAAGAACACAAATTTCCATTCACCGTATTCATTCCAACAGACTACGTAGACAAACAAATACCATTTAACGGATCAAAAGTTGATTGCCTGAGCTGGGACGAGATTCGAAAACTGGAAGAAGCCGGGGCGTCAATAGGCTCGCACGGCCGCAACGGAAAAGTCCTTGGCCGTCTGAACCTTGCCGATATCGAAAACGAGGTTAAAGGATCTAAGCTCGCAATTGACAGGGAGACAAAAAACGGCGCAAAATATTTCTCGCTTACAGAAAGGGATATTAGCGCCGAGGCTAAAAAGGTTTTAGCCGATTCCGGTTTTGAAGCCGCATTCTCTTTATGTCCGCTTTATAAAAAACCGGATATCTATACCATCAGCAGGGTAAAGATCGACAATAACGACGACATTCCAACCGTTAAAACAAAAGTGTCTATTACATACGACTATTTTAAGGACAGCTACAAGTGGAAATTTCTGCGGAAATATAAATTTGACAAGTTAACGCACAAGATTTATCAAATTATGGACAAATCGAAATAAGGGCTCGGAAAGAAATAACCTGGGCTTTTTTGCCTGTAGATTTAGGTTGAATTTGTTAAACCTGATTGAGCCGAACCGGATGCGCAGCCATAGCTGCGTTGAGGATTCGGCGATTGAAGGTTGGGCAAAGTCGGCCTGAAGATGCTGGTAAAAAAGTCCAAGTTATTTCTTTCCGAGCCCTAAGGCAAAAGGCAATATTTAAATGTTCGACAACAATGAAGATCTGTTAAAACTTGCAAAAATGCGCATGCCGTACGGCAGATATAAAGGGGTATTGCTGATTGACCTGCCGGAGTGGTATGTTGTGTGGCTCGCGCAAAGAGGGTTTTCGGACGGCTCGCTTGGCGATATGCTCAAATGCGTCTATGAAATTAAGCTAAATGGGCTGGAATATCTATTCGACCCGTTGCGCCCGTCAAAATAACTGCAACAACTTAAAATCAATTGGCGGGTTTACCTGCAACTCTATCAAACAGTAGTAATAATTTCTTATTGTTCGGCTTTTTCAAATTTTCCCGAGAACACATCTAAAGACGTTCCGCCTTTTTCATTTACCAGCATACACGCGCCATGTCTTCAGCGCAATTTTCAGCCTTTTTATTGCTTTTATTGGATAAAAAATTAGGTAGGCAACCGGCCTGCCAAGGAAATATTTGACAAATTGCAAGTTGAACTTGCAATTTGTCAAATATTTGGAAATAGTATACAATAAACACTCATGCTCGTAATCCTAAATTTACAACAATGAATTAATCAGTGTAAAACATTAAATATTAAAAACATGAATTTTAGAACCGGATCAAAATATCAGTGATTAAGCAAAAGGAGTTTATTAGGCGTGTATCTGATGATTGCCGAATTCGGCATATACATAGCAGGTTTAAAACTAAAATTATTACGTTTACGGTGCAATTGGAAATAAATTTAAAGGACAGTTGGCATCCTGTGGTCAGATATGACACCGCGCACGGAACAGCTCATAGAGATTTAATCCATTTTACAGGAAACGTTGACAAGACCCCTATTTTTTGTCTTGATTATAATGACGCTTTAACATTTGCGGAGTCTGATCTTTTATCTAACTGGGAAAATTATAGAAGGATGTATATTGAGGAATCAAAAAAATGAATGAAAAAGAGTTTGCAGACAAAAGCATACGTTTGTCTTTTGAATTAAGCAAGTATATCATTGAACATCCGGAATTTGAAGATGATATACCGAATGGCGCGGAAGTGGCTATACTTTTGGAAAACGATAATGAATTTAACAACAGGGTGATGGAGCTTGTAAAAAAATCTCAGGCAGAAGGGCAAACCGTTGCACTCCTAAAAGTAAAAAAACTTGCGCCGCCCCCCAAATCCAGGCTTGTTGAACCGGAACTGGTTACAATGTAAACAGAAATAAAAACGCGCCAAAACGTTTCCATTTTTCGAAAACGCCCGGCGTATCTTTGAGGTATTCCATGCTTTATTGCAAAACTTATGTTTAGAATCAAAAAAAAAGCCCCAGTTTCGCGCGCAAACACGAAGCTGGAGCTTCTGGAATGTTTCGCTCCCAAACCGTGGTTTGGGAGCGAGGTATTGTTTTTAACTTAGATATTTCTATTTAATCCCTATCTCTTCATCGGTCAGGAAGCAGGCCGGGTCTTGCGCCCAGATGTCGTTATAAACCGCTTCGGCCCTTGCCCTGAAGTTGCCGCCGCAAACATTCAGCCATTTGCATTTGGCGCAACGCCCTTTGACGTGATTCTTTTTATCCTTAAGTTTCGCCGTAAAGTCATTTGACATATCAGTCCATATTTCGCTGAATTTTCTATCCCTGACATTTCCAAGCTCTATGTGTCTCCAGAACTGATCAGGGTGAACCGTGCCGTCCCAGCTTACGCAGCCAATGCCCTTGCCTGAGCTGTTGCCTTCGTTCATTTGAAGCAGTTCCAGTATTTCAGCGGCCCGTTCAGGATTTTCCTTAAGCATTTCAAGATATATGTATGGGCCGTCCGCGTGGTTGTCTACCGTCAACACTTCAATTGGTTTGCCCTTGCCGTGCATCTCTTTTGTTCTCGCCATTATCAGGTCAAGCACTTCCCTGGTCTCATCGTGTGTCAAATCCTCTTCAACAAGTTTTGATCCCCTGCCCGAGTACACAAGATGATAAAAGCAGACGCGCGGTATGTTCTCTTTTTCAATAAGGTCAAAAATGCCGGCAATGTCCTGCGCGTTTCTTTTGTTGATTGTAAACCTCAGTCCAACTTTGATCTCCGCTGCAAGGCAGTTGCGAATGCCGTCCAAAGCCTGATCAAACGCGCCTTCAACGCCGCGGAACTTGTCATGCGTCTCTTGCAAACCGTCCATGCTAATGCCTACATAAGAGAGCCCGAACTTTTTTAGCTCAACAGCTTTCTCTTTTGTTATTAAAGTTCCGTTTGTGCTGATAACGGCTCGCAAGCCCTGCTCCTTGGCGTATGCAATAAGCTCAAACAGGTCTTCGCGCATCATAGGCTCGCCGCCTGAAAACAGGATAACCGGTGATCCAAATTCACCAAGGTCTTTCAAAAATGCCTTGCCTTCTTCTGTTGTCAACTCGCCTTCATACTCCATATCCTTTGATTGGGAGTAGCAATGAACGCAACGCAAATTGCACCTTCTACCCATGTTCCAGACAACAACAGGTTTTTTGTCTTTTGAAAACTGCAAAAGGTGAGACGGCATTTTGCCCGATTCCCTTCCATACCTGAGCGCATCGGACGGCTCAACAGTGCCGCAATATAATTTTGATATTCCTATCATTACAACATCCTCCTGTCCCGGACAAATCCGGAAAAATTCCTAAAGTTATATACTATGAATTAAAATGATTAAAGTTAAAGGCAAAACGGATATGCGCAAAAAATTATGCTGATTCTTAAATGGAAGCTAACATTGTATAAAAATAACAAAATTAAATCAACAAATTGCGGCTGAAAGATGTTCTTTTAGGGTTCGGAAAGAAATAACTTGGAGTTTTTTGTTTCCGAGCCCTTAACGTTAAATGGAACGGCAATTGTGTAAATTAAGGCGTTTTTAGCATTATTTTAACTAAAATCTCGATTACATATGCCTGTTTTGTTAAAATATCCTAAATATTTTAAAACATTGAGATTTTTTGGGAAATATATTGAAAAATGAGATCAAAAACGCTATTTGTTTCACTATTAGCGGCAACTTTATTAGGTTTGCCGCTTTTTTTGGGCACAATTGCGCCAACCGCGCAAGCACAAAACAGTATAACGGTTGTGGAGGAGACTGAGATCTGGAACGAACGATATAGTTCAAAGGGGTTTATTTTTGGGACAAAACCTGTAAAGTTTTTAAAGGAGAATATCGAGCTTCTTCCACTGGGCCGGGCGTTTGTGGTTGCCATGGGAGAGGGACGAAACGCGGTTTTTCTGGCCCAAAAAGGTTTTTTGGTAGAAGGGTGCGATTTTTCAAGCGTTGCTGTTGAAAAGTCAAAAAAGCTCGCAAAAAAGAAAAAAGTGGAGATCGACGCTTTTGTGGCCGATCTCGCAGATTATAAATTAAAGAAGAACCGTTACGACCTGATAACCTGTTTTTACTATTTGCAGCGCGACTTGATCCCTCAAATTAAAGACGCGTTGCGAATTGGCGGCAGGATTATTTTTGAAACATATTCAATTGATCAACTTACGCTTGGACCGGACGCTAGAGGCCCTAAAAACAAGGACTATCTTCTTAAACACAATGAACTTCTCGACTTTTTCAGAGATTTTCGTGTGGTTTTATATGAAGAGACGGTTATTGACGGCAAAAAAGCCGTGGCGCGTTTGATAGCTGAAAAGGTTAAAAAATAAATAGTGGCACAGGCATCCTTGCCTGTGTTTAAATTGATCACAGGCAGGATGCCTGTGCCACTCATTGTGTAAATAATTAAAAAACACATTTATCAACCAAACATCATGGATCTATTAAAAGACTTAACCGAGCCTCAGAGGGAGGCGATAACTTATATTGACGGACCACTTCTCGTGGTTGCCGGGGCCGGAAGCGGCAAGACCAGGGTAATTACACGCAGAATAGGCTACCTGGCCCAGCAGGGCGTCAACCCGTATAATATTCTGGCGCTTACATTCACAAACAAAGCGGCCAACGAGATGAAGGAACGCGTGGAACAGTTTTGCCCGTTTAAGGGTATGTGGGTATCCACTTTTCATTCAATGTGCGCGCGCATTCTCAGGGTGGACGCCGAGAAGATTGGATATTCAAACACATTCTCAATTTATGATAAACAGGACCAGACAAGCGCCTTAAAAATTGTAATGGCTGAACTTGAAATAGACTCTACAAGTCTAAAACCGGCCAAAGCCGGAGGAATTATAGGCAACGCCAAAAACAACATGGTCTCGGCGGAAGAGTTTGCGGAAAAAGCGGCTTCGTACACCGACCGCGATGTGGCAAGGGTATATTCGCTTTATGAAAAGACTTTAAAGAAGAATAACGCCCTGGATTTTGACGATCTGCTATTGAAAGTGGTGGAGTTGTTTCAAAATAATCCTGATGTTTTAGAGAAATATCAGGACAAGTTTAAATACATTCTTATAGATGAATATCAGGACACCAACCGCACTCAATACGCAATAGCTAAATTGCTTACCAAAAATTGCAAGAACATCTGCGCCACAGGCGACCCCGACCAGTCTATTTATAGCTGGCGCGGCGCGGATTTAAGGAACATCCTTGATTTTGAAAAAGATTTTAAAGACGCAAAACTTGTGCGCCTTGAGCAAAACTACCGCTCTACAAAGATGATATTGCGAGCAGCTTCCGAGATAATAAAAAATAACTCCATGCGAAAGGAGAAGGAGCTTTGGACGGAAAATGACGCCGGCAGCAAAATAAAAGTGGTGCTTGCGTCTGATGATAAACAAGAGGCTGCGGTTATTGTTGAGAACACGGATAGGCTGACAAGGGACGCGGATATTAAATATGCGGACGTTGCGGTTTTTTATAGAACCAACGCTCAATCCCGCGTTATTGAGTCGGCCCTGCGCGACGCCAATATTCCATACACCATTGTAGGCTCGGTTGAGTTTTACCGCCGCAAGGAGGTTAAGGATATTTTGGCTTATTTGAAATTGTGTGTAAATCCCAACGACGACATAGCTCTATCAAGAATTATAAACGTCCCTACACGAGGAATCGGCAAGGTTACGTTGGAAAGGTTAAGCAACCTGGCGCGTGAGAACAATTGCGGCATATTTCAGATTTTATCTGATTTAACAAATGGCGAGGGAGATAAAGGCGTTTTAAAGGGCAAGAGCAAAGCTGCCGTTAAAGGTTTTGTTGAAATATTCGCCCAATTAAAAAACGAACTCTCAAATCCGGTGAACAAGATAGTGGATAAGGCTATAGAGCTTACTAATTACAAGCAGTTCCTTATAGAAACCGAGGAGATTAAAAGCGACGACAAGATACGCAACATTGAAGAGCTTATCAGCGCGGCCAGAGAGTACGACATGACGGAGCCTGAAGGTTCGCTGGGCGGTTTTCTGGAAAATGTGGCTCTCGTCGCGGATCTTGACAATTGGGACGACGAGGTTAACGCCGTGACGCTTATGACTCTGCATGCGGCCAAAGGGCTTGAATTTTCGGTGGTGTTTTTAGTTGGCCTTGAGGAGGGATTGCTGCCGATTCAGCAATCAAGAGACAACGAGTTTAGGCTGGAAGAGGAGCGGCGGTTGTGTTACGTCGGTATAACCAGGGCTAAAAAGGAGCTTATACTCACACGCGCGGTGTCTAGATACATTCATGGTCAAAGCAAGTCTTGTCACGAATCCCGGTTCCTTGAAGAGATACCTTCGGATGTTATTGAGTTTGAAGATAAAACAGGAGGCCAATCTTTTCAGGAACTTCATTACGAGAGGGATGAGTACGCCGACTACCCCGAATTTGACGACGACAATGAGTTTGGCCTAAACGCCGGCGATTATGTGCGCCATCCAAGATTCGGGCCGGGCCGGGTTATGAAGCTTTCGGGCTATGGTGATATGGCTCAAGCGGTTGTCAAGTTTAACATGGGCGGCACAAAGTCGATGATGATTAAGTATGCCAAATTAGAAAAGGTATGAATATAGCATATTTCATATCCCCCCACGGTTTCGGCCACGCCACGCGAGCTTCCGCTGTAATGGAAGCAATCAATTGCATTGATCCTTCAATCCGATTCGAGATTTACACTCTCATTCCTCAATGGCTTTTTGACCAATCGCTGCAATGCCCGTTTAACTATCACAGTTTATTGACCGACATAGGCATAATTCAGCCCGATTCGCTGGCAATAAATCTGCCCGAAACGGTTTCGAGATTAAACAACTTCATCCCGTTTGATCAAACTCTTATATCAGGACTTGCTGATGAATTAGGCGGCCTCGACTGCAAATTAGCAATGTGCGATATTTCACCTCTGGGCATAGCAGTGGCAAACAAGCTGAAAATACCGTCAATTCTTATCGAAAATTTCACATGGGACTGGCTCTATGAATTTTACGCGACCTCGCATCCCGACTTTAAAAAGCATATCGCTTATCTGCGTGAAATATTTTTAACATCGACATTCCATATTCAAACAGAGCCTGTTTGCCGAAGCGTCAACGCCTCCCTGACAACCGCGCCGGTTAGCAGAAAAGTTCGCCTTAGCGCTAAAGACACCCGCAAACAATTGGGGCTGGGGGTGGATGAAAATATGGCCCTGATTACAATGGGAGGTTTTAATGAAGAGTATGGGTTTCTGGACAAACTAAACAAGGTAGACGGCGTTAACTTTGTGATTACAGGCGGCAAGGAGAACAAACGCCTTGGCCACAATGTCTATCTTTTGCCGAAACATTCCGAAATTTACCACCCCGATATGGTTAACGCTTGCGATTTGGTTATAAGCAAGGCCGGTTACAGCGCTGTAGCCGAGGTTTACAACGCAGGGGTTCCGCTTGTGTCGGTTGAACGAAACAACTTCAGGGAAGCTCCCATAGTGGAAGCGTATATAATGAAACATATGAACGGGGTTCTGTTGAAAGAGATTCAATTCCGCAACGGAGATTGGATACCGCAAACGCCGGACTTTATTAATATGCCGCGAATAAATCGCAATGCCGGCGAAAACGGCGCAAAACAGATTGCCGAATTTGTTTGTAGTTTGCAGGGATAAAAAAAAATAGAAAAAGCGGAGTGTAAATATAGGTGTGGGGATTGCTAAAACGGGTTTAATATTTAAATCAGGCTACAAGCTAGAACTAGCGCTTGCTAATCAATACCCCCCTGCATTTTGGGCACCAATATTTTCGTCTGCGAATGTTATGCAAACATCCGCGAAATGTATGCCCCTTGGAGCATTGCCATTTTAGCTTTGAGCCAAGGTTGGTATAATCCTTTGCTTCCGACAAGCATTTCCCGCCTCTGCTTTCGGCAAACGCGCTTACATTGTTCATCGGTATCTTTAACTCATCGCCAAGTTTCTTCTTCCCGCACTTTGGACACCAATGCCCGGCCCTGACGTTGTAAGGGTACGTCCACCATACATGATTTTCCTTACAACGAAAACGCATCCTTGAATGCATGCCACGGTACGTTTTACTAACAACTTCGCCCCCGAGCTTAATTGCGGAGGCTTTGAGCAGTTCAAACATTTGTGTTCTCATAATATAATTATGTCCCGCAAATGCCTACAAGTCAAATTAGACGGAGCTATATCGGAAATGATTTAATCTATGCGCCGGCCGTTAATCCTCCTGTAACTCTTTTAACCCGACAAAATAATCCAGGGCTTTAGGGTTTCGTAACGAATCTTTATTAAGAACAACCTCGTTTTGTATCGCCTTTCTTACCGCAAGCTCCACTTTCTTCATATTAAGCGTATACGGCAACTCCGGAGCCGGCAATATCTTGGCCGGAACGTGCCTTGGGGAGATGTTTGAGCGAATAGACTTCTTAATATCGCCCTTTAACTCTTCGGTCAATTCTGATTTAGCGCGCATCTGCACAAAAAGGACAATCCTTGTGTCGCTTTTCCAGTTTTGGCTGACAACAAGGCTATCTTCAACGTCTTCAAACTGCTCTAATAACCGATAAATTTCTGAAGTCCCTATTCGAACGCCCCCGGGGTTTAAAGTGGCATCCGATCTGCCGTAAATAACCGCCCCGCCCCTATCATTAATTTCAACAAAATCGCCGTGTCGCCAGATATTTGCATACATCTCAAAATACGCCGCGCGATATTTTTTGCCATCCGGGTCATCCCAAAAATATATCGGCATTGATGGGAACGGCGCGCTGCAAACCAGCTCGCCCTGTTGGTTTATCACGCCATTGCCTTTTTCATTAAACGCCTCAACCTTCATCCCCAAGCCCCGGCCCTGCAACTCGCCTGAGTAAACAGGCCCTATCGGGTTGCCCAGAAAGAAACAACCGTTCAAATCCGTTCCGCCGGAAATCGACGCGAGTTGCAAATCGCTCTTAATCTCCTTATAAACATATTCAAACCCTTCCACGGATAACGGCGACCCGGTGGAAAGAATGGTTCTGAGAGGCGAGAGATCAAAATCATTGCCGGGTTGCGCCCCGCTGTTTTGAAGCGCATTTATGTAACCCGCGCTTGTGCCGAAAACGGTAATCTTCTCGTCCTGCGCCAATTCCCACAAAGCGCCGGGATTCGGGTAAAACGGATTGCCGTCAAACAAAACAATCGTAGCCCCGGTTCCAAGCGCGCAAGTCAGCCAGTTCCACATCATCCAGCCGCAGGTTGTAAAATAGAATATATTATCCCCGCGTTTTAAATCCGTATGTAGCGCCAGCTCTTTTAACTGGTTTATAAGTATGCCCCCCGCGCTCTGTACCAAACATTTCGGCAGGCCGGTGGTGCCGGAAGAGTACATTATATAAAGCGGATGGTCAAAAGGGAGTTGGTTAAACTCTATTTCCGGATTTGAATCAACTGATTTAAACTCGCTATAAACAATGGAATTTGGGATTTGCGATAGATCAGGGTTTTCGTTAGTGTACGGAACAATTACCGCCTTTTCAATAGAAGGTATCTCTTTCAGAATGTTTGCAACCATATCAAGCGAACTAAACTTTTTGCCTTTAAAAAAGTAGCCGTCCGCCGCAAACAGCGCCTTTGGCTTAATTTGCCCAAACCTGTCAAGCACGCCCTTTATTCCAAAATCAGGAGAACACGACGACCAGATTGCGCCCATGCTTGTGGCCGCAAGCATAGCAATTATAGTTTCAGGCATGTTCGGCATAAACCCAACTATCCTATCCCCCGCCACCACGCCCATTTCTTTTAACGATTTAGCTATTCCCGCAACCTCCGCGTAAAGCTCCTCGTATGTTAATCTTACGCATTCCCGATCTTCCCCTTTAAAGATCAGCGCAGTCTCACCGTCCCTATATCTCAACAAATTCTCGGCAAAATTCAACCGCGCGCCTTCAAACCACTTTGCCCCGGGCATTTTATTTATATCGTCTATAACGTTTTTATATGGAGCAGACGCAATTATGCCGGTAAAATCCCAAACCTCCGTCCAAAAATCCGGAATATTCTCTATAGACCAGTTGTAAAGCCCGGTATAACCATCAATATTCAGGTTGTATTTTTTGTTTACACAATTAATGAAACGCAACATATTGCTCTCATTAACTCTTTTTTCTGAAGGTTCCCATAAAAGTCTACCCATTTTAAACCCTCCTTTTATATACACTTACAACACGCGCCATGGTTAATAATACCTAAATTGAGCGATTCTTATCCCCCTCCCCTAACCCCTCCCATCAAGTGAGGGGGGGAATAAACGGTATATATTGATTAAAACCAAAACGAGTTCAATAAGACAAATCCCCCTCCCCTTAGTGGGAGGGGTTAGGGGAGGGGGTATTTAAAATCGATCAATTCAGGTAATAGACACAGCAACCTTGCCAAGTATCATTTCTATTATTATAACCCGTTCTCTATACATTGCTTATAATAAGCCTTGATGTTTTCCTTATCGGCAAGGTATATAGGTATGTTCATTACAGTGATTTTACCGTCATTAATTATAGTTTCAAGCGGAGCCGCTGAAACAACAACGCCAAAATTCATCCCTGTAATATTCAGGTAATGGAGAATGTTTTTGTAATGAGTATTCTTTAATTTCAGCGCAGCTTTGCATTCGATTGGTATTTTTGCGTTAAATCCAGGAGCGTCCATGACAAAATCCACCTCAATATCAGCGCTCTTGCTCTTTTTCCATGTGCCGACAGAATAACGAGCGGTTTCGCCCTTTATCAGGTTAAGCAATACCGCGTTTTCAAAAAGACCTCCAAGCGGAGTTCTGTGAACGTTTTCTATAGTTTCTATAATCGAAATAGAAGGGACGGCCAACGACCGTTTACGATTAACGACTCCTATATCATGCAAATACCGTTTAGGCAGAAAACTTGATTTATGCGGATCAAAAGAATGCGGATCAACTTCAAGAATAATATGCCAACCCTTCATAGCCTCTATAATCTTTTTCGCTTGGTATTTAGTGGCGTCAAAATGCGTGTATTTTGACGAACTACCTATATGATTAGCCACATTTTGCATAACGTTTCTAAATAATTGAGGCTCATACTCCTCTTTTCGTTGAAAATCCTCTTCCAGACCTGCCGTTATTTCATCCAGTATATCGTAATAAGCCTCTCCATTTTTATACGCAATGACGGCTTCCGGGTATCCGCCAACAACCATATAAGCATCAAAAAGCTCCAGCAGAAGTTTATGCCTTGACCCTGACACTTTTTTAGGGGCCGAGCGCAAAAACCGCGCAAGTTCTTCCCCATTTACATACTCCACAAATTCCGAATAGCTGAAACCGCAAACCGTTAAACTTTGAGTCCTGCCGACAGGTATTCTTGTTTTTTCATTAAAAAACCTGTTCATTGACGAGCCTGTTAATATGACTTTAATATCAGACCAGTCCTCCTTAAACGATTTTACATAATTTGCCAGGTTCCCACTCTCCTGCGCTTCGTCAAAAAACAGAATAGAGCCGGCTTTTAGTCCAAACTGGTCGCGCATAAGATCATTAAAATCCGCAAAATCTTCCGTCCCGTCTATAAGCCGCCTCAATTTTTTCTCTTTTTCAAGATCAAACGATAAACTCGTCCTGTTTTGAGCATTAAGCGCGGCAGTGACCATATATGATTTACCGACCTGCCTGGCCCCCTCTACAATAATTGCATTGTTGCTTGACTTGTCCGACAACATAGCATGAAATTTCTCTTCAATCTCCCTTTTCATAAAATAATAATAGCATAAAATGGCATTTTCGGCAAAAATATTTCCCAAAAATGCACGTTTTTGGAAAATTAATTTCCCAAAAATTCCATTTTTCAGAAAAATAAACTGGCCTACCCTTCTGTTTTTGCTTTTAATCCGCTTTTATCCTTTAATTCTGTCTCTAGTTTTTGCTCCTGCTTTCGTTCTTTTATTAGTGTGGATTTGCGTGGATTTGTGGTTAACAAGCTTTTTTACTTGCCCGGTTTATCCGGGCCGGTTTCACACTTGCCTTTGACTAACGCTTCCCGTATTATATTTGCATACGGCGATAAGCGCCTGATTTAATCATTTTACCAACAAAAACATCATGGCAAAAAAAGAGAAAAACAGACAAAAACAAATTCTTAAAAAAGCTCAAAAACAGAAAAAACGTCAGGAAAACTTTAAAAAGCAGACATTGGCCGACAAATTAAAGAGCCTGCCAAACACTGAAGATATGGTCAACCAGGCATTGGCCCTTATTGAAGCCGGCAAATTGCGCGAAGGCGAGAAGATTCTTGAAAAACTGGCGCGAAAAGAGTCCAACGACCCGCATGTTAATTATGGGTTTGGAGCGCTCGCGTCATTTAAAAACGATTACGATGAAGCCATTGATTACTATGAACAGGCAATACAAATAAAGCCCGATCTCCTTGAAGCGCATTTCAATATGGCCGTGACATATGAAAAACAATTAAACCTTAAAGGTATGATTTCAGCGTATCGAAACGTTGTTAAGATCGGCGAACCCGGCAACGATTTTGTAAAAAAAGCGCAGGAGCGTCTCGACGATTTTGAACAAAACGTTCAAATCAATAACGGCATTAGCACAGACGAGCTTTTAGAAGGAAATCGCATCTTTGACCAGGGTTTTGTGTGCCTCCAATCCGGGAAGTGGGAAGAAGGCATCGAAAACTTCAAAAAAGCAATAACGATAAACCCAAAATCGTCACAATCTTATGGAAACATGGCCATTTGTTACGTAAATCTGAACAAAAAACAACTAGCCATGGATGCATTTGACGCAGCCCTTGCCATAGACCCAAACTACAAATCCCCCCTAATTGACCGCGCCAGAATTGAAGAAATGGAGTAACGTTTCAGCGGATTTGGGTAATATACTCAAAAGCATTAGGTTTTCGAAATTAGTCAAAGAATAAAAGGCTAAAGCCTTAACTCCAAAAAGCTGAGTTTATCGGAATTTACCCTTTAGGGTTTTATTTCATTGCATCTGAAGAAAACATACACGAACATAATTTTTCCAAAACCTGATTTGTTTGACTATATATTTTTCTTTGATGTTGACAGTGACAAAGGTTGAAATGCATCTATTAAACACTTAACGCGGTTGCCGGCAATTTATAAGGCTGCGCGCGTAGCTTAGACATATGTCGCCGTTTTTCCGCAAGGTCATAAGCAGCTTGCAACCTCAGCCAATGATCAGCCGCCGGCTTTTTAAACACAATTTCCAGACGCAAAGCCATTTCCGGCGTAATTGCCCCACGGCAGTTAAGGACTTTTGACAACGTCTTTCTGCTAACCGACAAATGATCGGCAACATCGGTTATAGTAAGTCCAAGCGGCTTAATTACCAGCTCGCTAAGTATTTCGCCCGGATGCGCGGGGTTATGCATATTCATTAATGATAATCCTCATAATTTACAATTTCAGTATTTCTATCAATAAATCTAAAAGTGACGCGCCAATTACCGCTTACAGTCACAGACCAAACTCCTTAGTATCGTAACCGCGCAGATTACAAATGTCAACCCGAAGTAAACTGTATACCGGCTATTCAATACTTATACAGGATGACTGTTTCTTATAAATTTCTGCCAACTACTAACCGCTTTTTTTACTTGTAACGCCATCCCCGTTCAATCGTTTTTGCTTTGAATTAAACATCCCAAAATTTGAAATCTATGCCTCAACTTTAGTTCACGTTAGTCACTGCTTTTACAGCTTTCATTCCCGCATATCACCTTGCGTTACCAAGACATGACAGTCATGCGCGCGCTGCTTAAATAGTTCCAGTTAAAAACGTTGCGCCGTCACACATATTTTTGACGTCTTGTGCCCTTTATACTTAACGGCTATATTTATTATAATATTGACCCAAAAGTCATAAATGGTAAAATAATCGTTTTGTATGCTTTAATTAATTAATTAATTTGTTTGGTTTTTAAAAATATTCCGATTACAGTTGATTCAAATCTCCAGATTTGAACCACACCTGACCTTAACGCAACTCCAGTTGCGCGTCCGACTACTGATTACTAATTACCGGTCACTTTTTACTTTTACCTTTTTACTTGGTTCTAACCTCCCCTCTAAAAAAGAGGGGAACGAGGGGTGTGTTAATTTAAAAATATACCAAACTTTTTATTTTTACCTTTTTACTTGTTTTCTCGGGAGGATATGTAAATGTTGAAAAAATATTTGTTAACCGGCATTGGAGTATGCGGCGTAGCTTTTAGCATAGGCGCGTCAAATCTGTTCGCGGAATCAGATGTAACCCTTAAAGACAACACAACAAGCAGCGGCTTTTCAATAAAGGAGGGCACGGGCAACAGCTCAATCGCCAGATTCAGAGGCGACGGCAATGTGGGCATCGGCAACACATCGCCTACGGAGAAGCTTGAGGTGACGGGCAATGTAAAAGCAACCAAGTTCATTGGCGACGGTTCGGAATTGACTAATCTGCCGGGCGGAGGAGGCGGAAAATTTGTTGACGGCACAACTGCAAGCGACGCGGTATTTACAGATGGCAACGTTGGTATTGGAACTACTGGGCCTGATAGAAAATTACATATACTTACATCTGTTTCAGATGGTATCCTTTTAGAACGTTCAGGAACCGGCAAAATAGGGATTATTAATACGGGCGGTCCTGACCTTACACTAACAGGCTTAAATAATAAAAGTGTAAGATTTGGAACTTCACCTACTGATGATGAAAGTGGTCATGTAAATCACATGATTGTAAATTCAAGCGGCAACGTCGGCATTGGGACTGCCGCTCCAACCGAAACACTTGAAGTAACGGGAGGAATAAAAGTAACAGGGGCTGCGCCGAATCCTCCATCTGCCAATACGCTTTACAAAGATAATATTATTAAAGCTTGGGTGAATTTTAATGGGACAACAGGAACTATTAGAGATAGTTTTAATGTTTCATCAGTGGCTATCGTTGGCACAGGAAACTATGTAATCACATGGGATACCGATTTCGCTAACACAAATTATGCAATTGCAAGCTTTGCTGCAGACCCTAGTTATGCGCTGAGCCTAAATAGCTTTTCTAATCCACCATTTCCAGTTGGGTCTGTAAATGTTGCTTCATATGATGATCAATCAATACCACGTGATGCGCGCACTATTTGTGTTATTGCAATAGGAGATCAATAAAATGAAAAGAGTAATATTTTTTTCTATTTTAATTTTAGCCGTTTGTATCAACTCTTATGCTGGCACATGCCGTGTTGTTTACAAACCTGATAAAACAGTGTCCATTATACTACCGGCGGCAAAATCAAAACTTGCCAATGAGACAAAAGAACAGTGGCTTAATAGGGTCTTTACTAAAGCTATGCAAGGAGAATTAAAAGGTTTTCCATATGACGACATTGACGATGCCTTGTTGCCAAAATCATATGAAGACCGCGATGCATGGGAAGGGGAAAAAGGCGTAGGCGTTTATGTAAATCATGAAAAAGCCAAGACGATTAGAGAAACAAAAGAAAAGCAACGTTTGATAAAAGAAGAAGAGAAGAGAATATTGCGCCAACAAGCAGAACAGAATCTAATTGATAAAGGAATTATTAAACCCGAATAAAAAGACACGCTTTCGCAGGCGCAGTCTTGTTTACGCTGGAGCAGTCTTGTAGACAGCCCGCATGTTTCTTGATCGCAAAACGCACGGCAAATAACTAAACGTAAATGATTTTAAAACGTTTGAAGCAATCTACAAGATTGCTTCAGCAAAGAATTAATCAACATTAAATTAAAACAAAAGGAGTAACAAGGATGCAAAAAGCAAGGATTAGCCCGCTTTTAGCCGGGTTGTTTGCGTTTTTGATAATAAGTTCTCTAAATTTGGCATATACCCGGGCAACCGGGTTGACAATGGGAACCGGGGACGCAATTCATGTAAACGCGGACTCAATCACAATAGAGGGCGATGTTGTTAACTCTGGAACGGTTGAGACAACCACCGGAACTATAAACCTTGACGGGAATTGGTCTAACAGCGGGACGTTTAACGCGGGTTCATTAGGGCTGGTCGCGTTTACCGGGTCGGGGGTTTCAACAATAACCGGGGCAAATACATTTTTTAATCTCAACTGCTTTCAAGGCGGCAAACGGTTGAATTTTGAAGCGGGGAAGACGCAAACCGTTTCAGGGACATTGTCATTGACCGGGACGGTAGGCAATCATATACTTTTGCGCAGCGCAACGGACGGAGCTCAATGGACAATTAACCCCATAACAAACAGTATCTTTTTTGTGGATGTAAAAGACTCTATTAACATAGGGCCCACAGTGATAAACCCGCCTGACTCGATAGACAGCGGCAATAACATTAACTGGTTTACGGTTGCGGCTACTCCTACGCCAAGTCCGACTCCAATGCCGGATGGCACGGTAACTCCAACGCCGACTCCAACACCGAGTCCGACTGCAACTCCTGATGGAACAGTTACGCCAACTCCGAGTCCAAGTCCGACACCTTCACCCGGATTGCCAACGCCTACACCAAGTCCAACGCCGACACCTGAGATAAAGGCTCCGACCGCCGAGTTCAGGGCTGATCCGGTAAGCGGGTTTGCGGATTTGACTGTGAAGTTCACGGACGAGTCAACAAACAAGCCAACAAGTTGGGCATGGGATTTTGGCGACGGTCATTCAAGCAAAGATCAAAATCCAACCAACACATACACTAAATCAGGCAACTTTACGGTAAAGCTGATTGTAAGTAACAGCGCTGACAGCGACGAAGAAACGAAAATAAATTTGATAGTTGTTCCAGAACTTCCTGATTGTACTGCCGCGTTTAACGCGGACAAAACAATTGGAGTTGCGCCGTTTGAGGTGAAGTTTACCGACAAATCAACGGGCAATCCGAAAAGCTGGGCATGGGATTTTGGCGACGGTGGATCAAGCAAGGAGCAACATCCGAAATACACTTACAAAAACGAAGGCGTGTTTACGGTTAAATTAGAGGTATCGGCTGATTGCGGCGCAGTTGATTTTAAGCAGGTCAATCTAATTACTGTAAAAGCAGAAGTGATGCCTCCAATAGCGGAATTTAACGCCAACCCAACATCCGGGTTTGCTCCGCTTGACGTACAGTTTAACAATCTCTCAACCGGCGAACCCACTAGTTTTGTCTGGAAGTTCGGCGACGGGGGATCAAGCTCTGAAGAGAGCCCGAAACACACATACAAAACAGCCGGCATATTTACAGTAAGCTTGTTGACAAGCAACTCTTCAGGAGCGGATTTTGAGAGCAAGACAAACCTGATAAATGTTCTTGGCGGCGAAGCGCCGAGGGCTGATTTTAACGGCAATCCGTTAACCGGATTCGCCCCGCTTAGGGTTGAGTTTGCCGACCTTTCCAGCGGCAACATATCAAGCTGGGCCTGGACGCAGGGCGATGCCACAACCAGCAATCTAAAAGACCACGTTCATGAGTACCAGAGCCCCGGCATATACAATGTGGAGTTGACGGTAAGCAGCGAGGACGGATCCGGCGTCGAGAACAAAACCGGATTTATTAACGTGCTGGAAGGCGAGGGGCCTACTGCCAACTTCATGGCCGAGCCTTTAATAGGCAACGCGCCGTTTACGGTTCACTTTTTTGACATATCCAGCAACGCGGCCAACCATTCATGGGAATTTGGCGACGGGGACGTGTCACAAGAGAAAAATCCGGTTCATACATATAAAACCCCGGGCGTTTTTAGCGTCAAATTGACGGTCAGCTCAAAAGACGGAACCGATATTGAAAACAAGACCAATCTTATTATTGCGCAGAACGGGGGTGATCCCACAGCAGGCTTTAGCGTGAATAAGCAGTCGCTTGACGACGAGCTTGAATCAGTTATCGGTAATCGGTTACCGGTAATCAGTAAAGGTGGAAGCGATGCGTCTATAGTTGGCATAACGGCTGAAAATGGGGAGAATGAGTTTACGGTTAAATTCAACGATATATCTTCGTCTCCTGATGATAATATAGTCAACCGCGAATGGGACTTCGGAGACGGTTCGCCAAAGAGCGCCGATAAGAATCCCGAGCACACATATAGAGGAACCAAAGACGAGGCGTTTACCGTAAGCCTTGCCGTTCAAAACTCAAAAGGAATCGACACTGTTACAAAACCAGCTTTTGTGGCAATGTCCGGCGGCATTGTGCCCGGATTTATCAAAGGCAAGGTCATTGAACAAAATAGCAAGGCTGCGATTGTCGGGGCAAAGATAGCCGTTAAAAACGGCGATGTTGAGATTGCGGAAGTGTTTACACCGAATGATGGGGCATTCTTTCTACAGGTTCCCGATGGCGAGCTTACTTTGATGGCGTCAAAAGAGGGTTTTAGAGACGCGCTTAAAAAGGTTAAGGCTGTAGTTAACAAAACCGTTACGTTGAATATAGAAATGGTTGGAGTAGACGACCCTGACGATCCTCTTAAAGCTGATTTTTCAGCGGACATTACAAGCGGGCCGGCTCCATTGAATGTACAGTTTACAGATAAATCCGAAGGCTCTCCTGCTAAATGGGAGTGGAACTTTGGAGATCGTGGAGTAAGCTTTGACCAAAACCCATCGCATGTGTACACAAAGAAGGGCAAATACACGGTGACGTTAACCGTCTCAAATGATTCCGGCAAAAATACCGTTAAAAAGAAGAAGTTTATAAATGCTAAAAACGGTTGCGCTGCTTCGGCTGTTATGGATGACATATCGGCATTAGACGCGCTCAGGTTGTTCAGGGACAATGTGATGACCAAAACAACTACGGGTTTGAAATTGATAGTTCTCTACTATAAATATTCAGACGAGGTTGTGGAGATTTTGGAATCAAACCCGGCCCTGAAATCAAGGGCGTCCGGCGTATTAGCCGGCTTGGTTGGAACGTTGCGGCACAACGCTAACAGCGCTTCCACAACCCAGGTTGTAAACAACTCAATAGACGGTTCATTGGCAAATGAAGTTAATGCGCTGCTTGACGATATTGGGGAACGGGGAAGCAGTGAATTAAAAGCTGCTATTAACAATGCCAAAGGACTTGTGTATGGTAAATAACAGAAAGTGTAAATGAACAAATCATTGTATTGCCGAGGCGCTAATAAAAACGGAGCCCGGAGGCGATAGTTTTTTAATAGGCCGCAAAGAGTCAACTTTTTTAAGGTTGATTCCAAGCGGCCTGTTTTTTTTGGAGTGAAAACAACTTTTGGCTAACATTTTCTAAATAAAGCGGCCTCGTAGATTGCTCAGGCCGGTGTATTTTATTTTTGTAAATTTAGTATTAGTTCAGTAAAATGACAATACAAAATAATTTTATGCCTAAATGTCAGGAGCTCTATATGATCTTTCAAAACACAATAAACGTAAAAGCGGAATGGGACGAGGAAGCCGAGGTATGGGTGGCAACAAGCGATGATGTGCCCGGCCTTATAACCGAGTCTGAAAGCGCTGAAAAACTTATGACCAAATTAAAAATATTAATTCCTGAATTATTGGAAGCAAACGGCGTGATAGCCAAAGGTGAAACTGCCGAGATACCTTTCCACCTCTTATGTGAAAGATCCGAGACAATAAGCTGTAATGCATAACATATGGCCGATTATACATCAACGCTTAAAAAACTGCTGAAAAATGAAGGATGCCTTTTTGTAAGGAATGGCAAAGGCGATCATGAAATATGGTTTAGCCCAATGACTAACATCCGATTTCCCGTAGACAATAAAATCAAGTCGCGCCACACCGCCAACGGCGTCCTAAAACAGGCGGGTTTGTCTAAACATTTTTAATGCTTTTTTTGCGACCTTTCGTTACCCATTAAGCCAAATCATCAGAAACATTGATAATCCGGGATGCAAGCCTCAGACGTGAATCTTTCCGACCTTATAAAAATAGAAATAATTTCTGTTTCCATATCTAAAATATCTGCCATCACCCCATGCAATACCCCGCAAAAGTGTTTACAGGGCTGTTATTCCAATTACGCGATATCGATATGTTTGTAACAGCTTGAGCTAAAAATGCGCTACGTTGACTGAGTTCTTCACCGCTGGAAATTAAAAGATGGTTGTATTATGTTATTTTGATCGATAGATAACAAATTATAGCCCCTTTTTTTAACGATACCCTGTTTTACCATTTCGTCAAAATACTCGGAGGCTTCTCTTAATTCCTCATAGCTAGTATCATTCTCAAAGTTTCTTTCAGAATCTTCTACAAGTTTTGCTATTTGTTCAGATATTTTTTCCATTAGATAAAC
Organism: Candidatus Anammoxibacter sp.; assembly: GCA_021777105.1. Taxonomy (GTDB): domain Bacteria; phylum Planctomycetota; class Brocadiia; order Brocadiales; family Anammoxibacteraceae; genus Anammoxibacter_B. The sequence goes on along the minus strand of JAIQZQ010000005.1, from coordinate 123,650 downwards.
TCCCGTGAATGCAGAAAAAGTTGTAAATTCTTATTTTTCTTTTATACCCCTTCTCGAATACACATCTTCATAGAAGCAAAAGCAACGTAAGCCACAACAAATATTAACAGGGTTATGCGTAGGCCAATTACGCTCTTATTGAAAATATAGCGGTGTGTTTTGCAACCGGATTCTTTACTGGATAGGGCTCTAAATTAATGGTAAACTATTGGCTTGATTTTTTTGGAATTTTGGGTTTTTATTTTAAGAAACTGCTTGTTTGCCGGCCTAAAATGGTGGGCGATACTGGACTCGAACCAGTGACCTCCTGCTTGTCGAGCAGGCGCTCTAGCCAACTGAGCTAATCGCCCTTGTAATGTGGTGAATTTGTGATTATATCAAAACGGCGTTAAATCTCAAATCAAAAGTTGCAATTTCCGCTTTAATCTGGATAAAGAGGTTTTTTAACGCAGGGGATGCTAAGTTTATTAAACCGAAATAGGGCTATTTTAAATACCCCCTCCCCTAACCCCTCCCACTAAGTGGAGGGGGATTTGGTTTTTGGAGTTTGTTTTGGTTTTAATTGAGGACTTAACAAGTTTCACATAATGGGCGCTGTAGTATAATAAATGTATACTGTTTATTCCCCCTCCATTGATGGGAGGGGTTGGGAGAGGGTGATAAGAATTGCTCAGTTTATCATCTTAATAGTTAAATTCTGACAAATTTTGACAAGATATTTTGAAATACTACACAGCCTTTTAACTTTTTTTATATAATTTATTCAAAAATTAAAAATTTTTACCAAAACTTTAGTTCACTTTTAACTTTAGTTCAATTTAGTCACTTTTCCGGTTTATCCGGGTTGAGTTAAAGTAACGCTTATTTTAAGATTGTTTTAGAAATGGGAATATTATGACAAATTCGATTGTAAACAAGATAATGGAGTTGAAAAAAGAGAGAAACGCGATAATATTGTCGCATAACTATCAAAGGGGCGAGGTCCAGGATATTGCGGATTTTGTTGGTGATTCGCTTGGGCTTTCGCAAACTGCGGCAAAGACGGACGCTGATGTTATTATATTCTGCGGTGTGCATTTTATGGCCGAGACGGCGGCTTTGGTGTGCCCGGATAAAAAGGTGGTTATACCTGATCCGCACGCGGGATGCCCAATGGCGGCTATGGTTACTGCCAGGGAGCTTAGGGAGAAGAAGAAACAACATCCAAACGCCGTGGTTGTGTGTTATGTGAACAGCACTGCTGATGTAAAGGCGGAGGTTGATATCTGCTGCACTTCGGCAAACGCGGTTAAGGTTGTGGATTCTATACCGAAAGACAAGGAGATACTGTTTGTGCCGGATAAAAGCCTTGGGGACTGGGTCGCAAAGCAGCTTGGCCGCGAGATGATATTGTGGGAGGGGTTTTGCCCGACTCACCACAGGATATCAGCGGAACATATTCAGAAATTTAAGGTGGAGCATCCTGACGCCAAGGTTGTTGTGCATCCTGAATGTTTATCCGAGGTGGTTGATATTGCGGACCATGTGGCAAGCACAACGGGCATACTTAACTACGCGCGTGAAAGCAAAGATAAAAAGTTCTTTATCGGCACTGAGAGCGGGATTATCCACAGGCTGCAAAAGGAGAACCCGGACAAGGAGTTTCATCACGTGCTTCAACTGGCGGATTGCCCGAATATGAAACTGAACAGCCTGGAAAAAGTGCAGTGGGCGCTTGAAGATCTTGAAACCGAGGTGACTGTAAAGCCTGAAATTGCTGAAAAGGCGCGGTTGTCTATTGATAAAATGCTGGCGATTGTGTGAGGCTGGTTGCTGGATACTGGATGCTGGTTACCCAGGGTGGCGCTTCGCTGACCCTGGGCTATAATAATTTAAGCCTTTCAGGCTATTTTGGAATATTTCTTAAAGTTTTGTTTTTTGTGTTATTTCGTGGGCGAGCTTTTTGTTTTTCCTTTTTTCTGATTAGATATAAATATGAATAAAACTAAAGAACTTCTTGAAAAATTAAAGGCTGTTGTGGCTGATCTTGAAAGCGTGGTGGTTGCGTATTCGGGCGGGGTGGATAGCTCGTTGTTGATAAAGGTGTGCCAGGATGTCTTGGGAGACAAGGCAGTTGCGGTTACGGCGGTTTCCGAGACATATCCCGACTTTGAATTGAAGACGGCTAAAAAGACGGTGGAGGAGGTGGGGATTAAACACCTTGTTGTTGAAACCGGGGAGCTGGAAAATAAGGAGTTTGCCAAAAACCCGCCTAACAGGTGCTTTTTCTGCAAAACTGAACTGTTTACAAAACTAAGGAATATTGCGGACGCGCTGGGGTTTAAGAATATTGTTGACGGCTCAAACATGGATGACGAGGGCGATTTCAGGCCGGGGCTGAAGGCGGCAAAACAGCTTGGCAGCGTAAGCCCGTTAAGGATTGCGGGGTTTACAAAAAATGACGTTCGGGAAGTGTCGAAACTGCTTGGCCTTTCAACATGGGATAAGCCGGCTTTTGCGTGCATGTCGTCAAGGATACCTTACGGCCAGGAGATAACGGTTGAAAAACTTTCAAGTGTGATGAAGGCAGAGGAGTTTTTACGAAACGCGGGATTTAATAATTTCAGGGTGAGGCATCACGGGACGGTAGCCAGAATTGAGCTGCCGGCAAATGAAATAGGCAGGATTCTGGACGAGAAGTTGCGTGGCAAGGTTGTTGAAAAATTTAAAGAGTTCGGTTTTGTCTACATTACGGTTGATATTGAGGGGCTCAGAAGCGGCAGTATGAATGAGGTTTTGAAAGAGACGGATAAGGAAGTTCAACCCGCTAAAACCGCGCAAAAGCAGCCTGTTAACGGCAAAAAAAGGCTAACGGTATTTACCGACGGCGGCTCAAGGGGCAACCCGGGAATAGCGGGTATTGGGGTGGCGATTTATGAAAACGGGCCGGATTCGGAATTGACATTGTTAAAAGAGGTGTATGATTATATAGGGGAGGCAACAAATAATGTCGCGGAATACACTGCTATAAAAAGGGCTTTGGAAGCTCTTGAGGAGTTTGAACCTCAAGAGGTTCTGTTTAAACTTGACAGCGAGCTGATTGTAAAACAGATTAACAAGGTGTATAAGGTAAAAAGCCCCAACATGATTCCGCTGTACAACGAAGTGTCAAAAATGTTGCGAAAGCTGCCTAAATACAGGGTGGCGCATGTGCCCAGAAGCCAGAACAGCGTTGCCGACGCGCTGGCTAACAAGGGGATGGATTCGGCGTGATAGAAACGGATGATGAATTATGAATGTAGAATATCGAAGTAAAAGAAAGACACAAGGGCCAAAAGATTACACAGAGCTCCTGTTCGTTCCAATGCTGCGCGTTGGAATGTATGGACGCTCCGCGGCCGGCCACTTGAGGCAAAGCGTCAAACCAACCGTTCCAACGCGTAGCATTGGAACGAGCAAAAAAAGAGAATACGAGCCCTGAAGTGCGCAACAAAAAACACGCGGAAAAAATATAGAAACAATTATTACACGGAGGATATATTATGAAGAAATTTGCAATTTTTGTATGCTTTGCCGTTGCATTGTCAACATGCGCGTCTATTGCTTTTGGCATTGAAACCGGCAAGAAGAAGGTGACTATTACCGTGGTAAACAGCGAAACCGGCGGAGCTATCGGCGGTTTGAAGTTGTCCGCTAAGATTGAGAGCCGTCCTTTGAGCCGTATTGAAGTGGCTACGGATGAAAACGGTCAATTTCAAATCGACGCGGATTACACGGGCTCAAAAGTAAATGTATCTTTTTTCGGCCTGCAAAGCGATTGGACGGAAATAAAGGAGAAAGGGACAATAGTTAAATGCCGGCATGAGGACTTTCAGGTAAAAATGATAAACCCATGGGGGCATTCACGGCCGAGTCCGCCGAAGCATAAATAATGATAAGTTTAAACAGTGTTCAGAGATAATGGTATTCTTGCCAATTAAGAGATCCCAAAGTGTTCAGTATAACTCAAGTGACTAAAGTGATCTAAAGTTAAAAGTGCGCTAAAGTTTAGGTATATTTATTATTGACAGCTGACTATGATGGAAGGCTGAAAAGTTAAAAGAGATTTAACTTTAGGCATTTGCTTTTCCCCTCCGAGGATAATTCTTACTAAAAAAGCAAACAAGCAACTCAGCGCTCATTTAATAAAAAAACATACCTAAACTTTAGCTCACTTTAGTTCACTTTATACTTTAGTCACTTGCGCATTTCTGATACGCAAATATACATGTATAATTCCTGAGGTCAGTTTAAGATTTACAATAATATTGCGCGGATTTATCAGTATCCCAGGGAGTAAAGCGCAAAACCCACGCTTAAACCGATAAACAGGTTGAAAAGTTTTATCCATAGGAAATCTTTTACGGAATAAGAGAGCAAAGGGAGCATACCATGCCCGTCCTGAACAATTGTGCTGGTTAAAAGCACTGAAAACGGCACAACCCCGTTTGCAAACATCATTACAAACACTATATGCGGGCCTGACTCAGGTATCATTGATAGCACCGCCGCCATTAACAACACCCAAACCATGTGCGATTTAACAAACGCCTCGACATCCCAAAACTCCAGGGCTATTTCAACGGCCAGCAATGCGCCGAAACTCCACAAAAATATCTTCCATAAATGCTTTTTTGCCAGATGTTTCCAGATATGGTCTTCCAGATAGTGGTCCGGCACCGTGAGTATAATATACGTCGCGATTGTGAGGATAACGATAAAAGTTATTCTCTCCCAATCCCATGTTTCAGGCCCCACAAGCCCTGAGATATAACCGTGAAAAGCGCCGGCCAATAGAGTGAGGGTAAGAAACCTTGTTAAAGATATGCGTTTTAGATGCTCAATTATCTCCCTGAAGTTTAAACATCGGCATTCAATGCCTTTATGCGAGATTGAATCCTGACACTCCTGGCTCGGATTTAATTTTAGCACATGAACAACCTTGTCTATCAGAAATGCCGAGATAATGCCCACAACAAACAATATTCCGAAAAGCATCAGGGCCTTGTCCGGGAACATAGCTATCATTAGAAACGCCTCGTCCCCGCTGGTGGCAATCATGCCCCCCGCGATGGCTCCAAACGAGATAAGGCCATGCACATAAAACGTGATGTTCATAAACGAGCCCAGGCAGCCCGGAGTGGTTCCCAAAAACGACGATGTAATATATTGCCTTAACGCCCCGCCTTTAATAATGATGTCCATTTTGCCATGAGTCCTGACGTTGAGATAGTCAATCGACATCATCATGACGAACACGAGTATTGTAATCGCCATACCGTGTTGCAAACTGTGAAAAATTGTCTCCATATTTTTTTGTTTCCCTGTGTAGGTTATGAGTATTTGGCCGGCATATTAAACCAATATGCAAAAGCCGGCTGAATAGATAATCACTATTTTATGAAATTTTTGAGCAAACGCCAGATTTTTCATAAAAATCATTCTAATTTAAAAAAAATGCCGCGCAGGCCAAAACCGGCGAAAAATACCAATTTTTTCAGGAATAAATTACTAGGCAAAAATGTCTTGATAATATACGTTTTAGAGTATATATTGCACAAATAGTAATGTTAAACGCAATGCAAAATATTGGGGAAATAAACATTTAATTAAAAATTTAGAAGGAGGTGATAATACCGGAAAAATTGTTGATTTACAATTTATTAACCATATTTTTTTAGTTTGTAGAAAGGGATAAAAATGTTTTTGAGAAAAAAACCAACCATACTCTTCTTAACTGTTTTAGGTATTGCGTGTTTTGCGCTAAATTCCATAGGGTTTAACACCGTTGTAAACGCTCAGGAAGCAGCTGCTCCGGTAGCCGCGGAAGCGGCGTCGCCGGCCGGCGACGCCGCAAAGCCGGCCTCAGCCGAATGCCCGTCTAAAAAATCGGCGTGTGAAAAATGCGCCGCAACCGGCGAAAAATGCGCGGATTGCAAAGCAAAGGCAAATTGCGCCGGCAAAACCGCCTGTGATAAATCAAAAAAATGCGATGCAGGCAGCTCAAATTGCGGCAAATGCGGGCCTTGCAAAGCTGCTGCTGCTTGTGACAAATCAAAAAAATGCGATGCAGGCAGCTCAAATTGCGGCAAATGCGGACCTTGTAAAGCTGCCGCCGGTTGCGACAAATCTAAAAAATGCGATAAAGGGGCTTCAAAGTGCGACAAATCTAAAAGATGCGACAAAGGAGGCTCTAAATGCGGCAAATCAAAAAAATGCGATAAAGGCGGCGGCGGACATAGCGCCTGCGATATGATCGGCCTTGTGCACAAGGCAAAAAAGCAGTTGTTAAAAGAAAAAATCAAAAAGAAACTTGATAAAAAGATGGGGGCTGAGCTTAACAAACTAGCCGACCTTCTTGTTAACACTGTTTTTGACGCCCATAAAAGAGGCGGCCTTACAAAAGAGGATATCGCCGGACTTGAAACAGCGCTTAAAGATCACTGCGCGGCAAAAAAAGATAAAGAATAGAAATAGTAGATTTACACCCAAATCCGATATGCGGACGGCGCTTTACTGACCGTCCGCATATTTATCATTGTTCCAACCTTTCCGCGCATCTCACACATTTTCCACCCGTTACAAGGCTCAGCCGTAACTAATCCTAAAAATTCCTTATGAATAGTGGCACAGGCATCCTTGCCTGTATTTTAATTGATCACAGGCAAGGATGCCTGTGCCACTGTATTCGTCAAAAAAAAAATGTTCAATTAAGTATCCCTTTAAATTAAATTAAATAACGTTCGATAATATAATTATGCTTCATTTATTTTTTTAGACCGCAGTCAACACGAAAGAGAGCCATGTTAACTATAGATGATAAACAAAACATAATAAATATGCTCAATAGCGAGTTAAAAATCGGCAAAGATGATAAAAAGGGCAAGAAAAAAGAGGGCATTGAAGCCGATTCCATCAAGATATCAGACACGGCAAAGGCGTTTAAGAAAGTGGATGAGTTCCTCAACCTCGGCAAACCGGACAGGCTTGAATCGGTATTAAATATGAGCCCCGGTGTTCAGGAAGAGTTCTTTAAAATGCTATCCATACTGCTGCAACGCGGCGTTGTGGGCTATGAAATGCTTGAAGTGGACGGTAAACCGGAAAAACATTATATGGTAACCCAGATCGGCGACCAAAGGATTCAGGACGCGAAACTATATGATGAGGACAAATACAAATATTAAAGCTTTACCCTTGTTGTTAGAGCGGTTTACCGCTAGTTACAAGGCTCCAGCCTTGTAACTGGATGTACAAAGAGGCTCTGCCTCTTTTTATTTGCCGGCCCGGGTCGGAATTCACATTTTCACTTCCACGCAATACACGCACAGCCTGTTGCGGTCAAAAATCTGTTCCATATTTTCAAACAAGTTCTCAAATTTGGGTTTTACAACTTTTGAGAACTTCAATTTGCCGTTTACAAACACATTCACAGGCATGTTTGCTTCAAAAGAGTCCTCATTCATGAAAACCTTGAAATTTTTTATCTTTTCACAAATTATGTTCACATCATTCCCGTCAATTTCACCCTCAATTACAGGGTAATCATGATCGCCGGCAGGCAAACCGTTGTTGCTGTATGGTTTTAAGTCAGGCAATTCAAATGAATTAACAGCGCTTTCAATCTTTAACCAGTAGAGTGATTGCGTGTTTCGCGCATTTCCTATAAATTTGACGGATTCAGGATATGGATTGCGTTGTTTTTTCTCCATCCATTCCAGAATTTCATTAAATCTGCTATGCGGATAAGCGTGAACCATTCCCGGGACTTCAATATAATTAAAATCATATTTAAGCTTTTCAAGCCTGGCTTTAGCGTCCCGCGCCGCTTCCACGGGAATTACGTCGTCGTTATCGCCGTGTATTATGCAAACCGGCGCGTGTTTGAGGTTTGCCATTTGCGAAGGTATGGGGCACTCGCCCGACATAACAACTACTCCGGCGTACAGATCAGGATGCAATATTGAGTTATGCCACGCCCCGTGCGCGCCGCTTGAAAATCCGGTTAAATATATCCGGTTTGTGTCTATGTTGCACTCAAGGCTTGTTTGCCTTAAAGCGTTTAAGATTAGTTGGCCGGCGTTATGCTGCCACCAGTATCCGGTATCGTAACGCGGACATAAAAATATATATTTGTTGTTGTGATTGGAATACTTCAACCACAACTTCATAAACGCCGCCCCTCCTTCGCCAACGCCGTGCAGGCTGACAATAACCGGCATGGGCTTTTTGCCGTCATAACCTTTCGGCACATAAAGGTAATACTTGCCGGTCAACCCTTCAAACGAGGCCAGTTTTTCATAGATTGCCGGCTTTTTTGCTGGAAATGGAAATGATTTCTCAAGAAATCGCTTCAATTTCACAGGCGAATTCCCGCTAAGCTCTTTAAGTCTGTCAATCACACTTTCACGGCTCTCAGGATCGTCGTTTGAATAGTAATTGCCGATTAACGACTTAATTAATTGCGCCTCCTTATATGAAAAGTCCGCCTCTTCTGCAAATGCGGAGTTAACATAAATAAAAAATCCGCAAAAGAGAGCAGCTATAAAATATTTTTTAATAATCATAGGTTTTAATTGTTAGAAGCCGCATTGAGTAATTTAGAAGTTATTAAAAAGAGTGTATTAACTAATCCCTATTAAGGTGGTTGCGAAACATCCGTATTTACCGTTGTAATGTAGGCACGTCTTCGTGCCGTCTGCGTTTGAGGAAGATATTTTCAATTTTGCGGGGAGCCGTTAGCAAACGATTTCAACGCATGAGAGCTTAAAATCCGACGTATAGGCTTTACTTGCCTGCCACGGCGCGAGGACGCGCCTACACTACATTATTTGGAAGCCGTGTTAATTTCAACAGTTAAGACAATCTGCTACACCTTCAAAGGGCCGACCGGTTTGATTAAAGACGGAGACTTTAACCAATTTTGTTACGTTTAACTTTTGCCCTTTTACCTGCCGAACGCTTAAGTATGGTATTCTGCGTTTATGGTGATGTAACCGTGGGAGAAGTCGCAGGTCCACATGGTAGCGGAGTTAGTACCCAGGCCTAATTGCAGGTTTAGGGTTATCTCTTTTTTTTGCATCGCTTTATTCAATTTCTTTTGAAACGCGACATTTTGGTTTGACAGCTCTTTGACCGGGGCGCCGTTGTTGAAAACCAGTATATCATTGATATAAAGCTTTAACCGGTCTTCGTCAAGCCCGGCATTGGCGTATCCGGCAGCGGAAACTATGCGGCCCCAGTTGGCGTCCTCTCCATTGATGGCCGTCTTAACCAATGGCGAATTCGCCACTTCGCGCGCGATAACTTCAGCGTCTTTTCGTGACGCGGCTTCAGTCACGTCTATTTGTATGAATTTGGTTGCCCCTTCGCCGTCTTCCACTATCTTCTTTGCAAGGGTTTGCGTCACATAATTAAGAGCTGTTTGAAACAGGGCTATATCATCTTTTTTAGAGATTGCGGAGCCGCTCATATTTGCGCCGTTGGCCATAATCGCAACCATATCGTTTGTGCTTGTGTGACCGTCAACCGTGATGCTATTAAACGACAGGTCTACAGCCTTTTTTAAGCATGCGTTCAGCGTTGCTTTTGAAATTTTTGCGTCGGTTGTTATAAAACCGAGCATAGTTGCCATATTAGGCGAGATCATGCCCGAGCCTTTTGTAATGCCGCCTATTGTGTACGAATATTCTTTAGTCTCGACTTTGACGGCGGCTTCTTTAATGGTTAAATCCGTTGTGATGATCGCTTTGGCCGCGTTTGAGCCTTCGTATAAATCACATCCCATATTTGACGCCGCATTTACAATGCCGGCGTTAACCTTGTCCATATCCAGCTCATGCCCGATAATGCCCGTGGACGCAACCAATACTTTGTCAATTTCAACACCGGCCTGTTTTGCCGTGATCTTTGCCATTGTTAAGGCGTCTTTTGCGCCTTGTTTGCCTGTGCAGGCGTTGGCGTTGCCGCTGTTTATCACAATGGCTGATATTTTGCCTGTTTTAAGATGTTCGCGGCTTAGTTTGACCGGGGCGGCGCATATTTTGTTTTTTGTAAATAACGCAGCAGCCGCGCATGGAACATCCGAGAAGAGAATAGCCATGTCAAGGCTGTCTTGATTTGTCTTTAAACCGCAAAAGGCCGAGCCGGCCTTGAAGCCTTTAGGCATTACAATCGCGCCTGTGGGGTCTTGTATGGGGTGAAAATTCTGTTTGTTTTTTTTTGTGGATGACGGCATTGATAAGTCTTAAAAATAAAAATGAAAGGTTAACGGCTCTTAACAATTTTAGAGGTCTGTAAGGAATTGCCCGGCGTTTATTACATTCGAGGATAATTCTCACTAGAGCGGACAAGCCGCTAAGCGCTCATTACAAAATGAAAATGGCAGCGGCGACAACGGTTGTCCAAAGTCCTTTTTTGTCACCTAAGGCTGATTGCGTAGTGTTTCTGGTCTTAATTATCTTTCCGCTCATTCTGTAAATCTCTTTCCGCTCATCATAATTCTTGTTGGGATCAAACTCTATGCCCAGTGTTGTGGCAAGCATAGTTGCAGCTAAGTCTTCCGAATAGTCGCCGGAGGTTTCATCAGTCTCGCCGAATGCGTGATGTTCACTCAAATAACCGTAATGGTTAGGCTCGGCGGGCATTGCAAGCCCCACTGAAGCGGAAACCATTCTGTTAGGCTCTTTGGTGGCGTTTTCACTCATAACGCAAAATGTGATCTCTCCATCGTTTTGCAGAGCCTGGCCTTTTGCCCGGGAGATAATTTTGCACTGAGGTGGAAATATGCTTGAAACTTTAACAAGATTATATTTTTCGATGCCCGCTTTTCTCAAAGCAAGCTCAAAAGACTGTAGTTTATCTTTGTGTTTACCGACTCCTTTTGTGAAAAATACGTATTTAGGGACCAATTTGTTATTCCTTTTAAAAAAAATTAATAATTAATCAACGGCAATAGATTACAGAAAAAAAACTAAGTTATAGAGCGTAAAATTTTACAGTGGGATAGTAAATCAAAAGTTGAGGCAAATTACAATAAATTTTAATAATTATCAGGGATTAATCCGTGCCTGGATAAGGGCCTGTGTTTACAAACAGCTGACTTCGACCAGATTATTCAACGCGTTTAATGCGCTCTTTGAATCAATTGATTTTGAGGCAAGTTCCACGCCTTCATTTATATCCTTGGCAACCTGAGCCGCGGCAATTGCCGCCCCTGCGTTTAACACAACTATATCGCGGCCGGGTCCTGGTTTGCCGGCTAAAACATCCCTGATTATGGCAGCGCTCTCTTCCGCCGTGTTTACAACCAGATCGTTTATGCCTTGCCGTTTTATATTAAAATCTTCAGGCGCAATATAATAATTTTTAATTGAACCGTCAACCAGCTCGCTTACTTTTGTCCTGTCGCCAATTGAAATCTCGTCCATACCGTCCATGCCGTGGACGACAAAAGCGCGTTTACTGCCTAGGTTTTTAAGAACCGAGGCTAAAGTCTCGGTTAAATCTTCGGAAAACACACCTATAACCTGGCGCTTAACTCTTGCCGGGTTTGTGATTGGGCCAAGAATGTTGAAAACTGTCCTTATGCCTATCTCTTTCCTGATCATTGCCACATTTTTCATTGATTGATGAAAAAATGGGGCAAAAATAAAGCCTATGTTTGCGCGTTCAATGCATTTTTCAACCGTTTCAACCGGAGCCTCTATATTTACGCCAAGGCTCTTTAAAACATCCGCGCTGCCGCACTTGCTTGAGGAGGCCCTGTTGCCGTGTTTTGCCACCTTTGCGCCGGCCCCGGCCACAACAAAACCAACTGCCGTTGAAACGTTAAATGTGCATTTCCCATCCCCTCCGGTCCCGCACACATCCACTGCGGTTTCACACTTCGCGTCCACAAACAGGGCGTTGTCTCTCATTACACCGGCAAAACCTGTAATTTCGTCAATGGTTTCGCCTTTCATGCTCAACGCGGTTAAAAATGCGCCTATTTGCGCAGGGGTGGCTTTGTCTTCAACTATAAAACGCAACGCATCTCCAGCCTCGTTAGTTGTAAGATTAGTATTTGCAGACACTTTTGATAATAATTTTTTTAACATAAGGTTGCAATTATTTCAAAAATAATAGAAAATAGCAAGAATTATGTGCGCTAAAAAACGCATTAATGGGTAAAAAAAAGGGAGTTAAAACCCCCAATAAAAAAAAAATATTATTTAAATGTTTTTTTGTTGATATATGGCAATGTAATTTGTAAAATGTAAAACTTTCGCTTTTACGCGCTATAAACATTGTTTGCCGTAACTGGTTATATAGCAACTAGTTAGACAAATTTCCAAATAAAAGATTTTCGTTGTGTAAGTTTTTATTTTAACTTTTTAATATAGTATTCAAGTAAAGTTTAGTTTCTTAAATTTAATGGGGTAAGGATGGCAAAGATCCAACTAACAGGTCACGAAAGTATAAAAGAAGCCCTTAGACGGTTTAAAAAAATCTGCGATAAAGAAGGCATTATAAACCATAGCAAGCGCATAGCTTACTTTGAAAAACCTTCTGAAAAAAGAAGACGTGAAGAGAGCAGACGGATTAAAAATATAAAAAGGGCTCAAAAAATCAGCAGAGAAGGGTTCCAGGCTCAAACTCAAAACATTTAGAAGTTTGGTATTAACGCGCGGAAAAAGTATTTATAAGCTTCAAATTCAGTTTTTTTTTAGTTACTGATTGCACACAATTTTTGGATTGCATACATTTCTTTAGATTGTTCTGCTGTAAAAGCTGCATTTCCGGTCACGTATTGGTTTCTCACATCTTGTTTTTCAACAGGAAAATTGTTATATCAACGCGCGCGCGCCGCGTATTTAAGGATTAACTATCAATTAATCGTTATCTTCTTCGAGGATAACAATGAGTAAAAGCAGGAAGCCACATCCTGTTTAACTTAAGTTTTTACTTTAAATATACGGCCCGCATGCCGTCGTTTTTTGCGCAAAATTTTATAATCAACGGCGCTAATTGATATGATATTTCTAGTTCAATCCAGGCAGTAGAGCTCTAAACAGGCGTTAAACAGAGCATTCCGGCATGGCCTGCCACCGGAATAGCCGCGTTTTGCCTCAAGACAAACGCGGAGCGGCGCTCCGTTTCGACTTATTCCTGCATTTTTAATACGTTAATTGCGTTCCCGTAAACTTTTATGCCCAAATTACATAGTTGAAATAGCTTTGCTATTGTGCTTTAATAGCGTGAAATATTTTCTTAATTTGTAATTTGCCTTGTTTGACCGCTTGCGGCGCTGTTTTTCGTTAATCAAAAAATGAGCAGGAACTACCTCTATCTTATCTCCATTGCGTTTCTAGCCGCGTTTGCAGGATGCACTAAATCATCGTCGGTAATAGACAAGATTATTAAATCGCCAAGCGTTTATATCGAAAGCTTAAAACACCCCTCTGAGTTCCCAGACGAGTACTTGCCTGAAGTTCTTAACATTGAAGAGATTTTAGCTCAAAACCCTTTGGGAAAAGACGAAAACGTCAAAATATTGCTTTTGAGTGAAAGCCAATGGGCAAGCAACCATTTTGTTCAGGTCAGAAACGGCGAGGTGTTTAACACCCATTTCCACAAAAAACACGACAAGACGATATATATAAAAAAGGGCGAAGGCATTGCAATCCTGAACGGTACCAGATATTTTGTGAAACCAGGCACGGTATTGCAGGTGCCGAATAACACCAGATATAAATTCAACAACACCGGCGATGATGTGTATGTTGCCTTGTCGGTGTTTACACCACCGTTTGACGGAACCGATATTACGTATATTAAGGAAATAGAGATAGAAAAACCCAAGTCGGAAGCCGTAAAAGAGAAAGAGAAGCTGGAAAAAGGGCTAGCCAAACGAAAGAAAAGCTCTGAGAAAAAAGAAGGGGAAAATATGGAGAAGTTTATCTATAATTCAGGTAAAACTGAACATCCTCCCGCCGACAACAGCGGTTTCTCATCAAGTTCCGGCTCCCAACCTTTCAGAAGCGATTCAAACGCCAGCAATGATTACCGCTATTCCGGCGATTCACAACAAAGCAGGCAAACCAATAATTTCAGATCAGGGAATGAGCCTTTCAAAAAGAGCGATGATATTTTTGCTTTTGAAGACGAGCCCGGCGACGAATATGACCTTGATTTAGATAAAAATCTGGACAAAAGAGAGAGAAGCAGGAACAGCCGGAGCCGCATTGGGCAAGACGAATGGGATGCGTTTGCCGGAGGCTCCAGGTCAAACAACAAACGGGAAGAGTTTATGTTTGAAGATTTTGACGAGCCTGAAAGCAAACCCTCAGCGCCTGTAAATAGGGGCATTAATGAAATAATTGAGCAGCTTAACGAATTAAGAGACACCGGACTTATTACTGAAGATGAATACAGAAGTAAAATGTCTGAATTGATGAATCAATAGCAAGATTACCGGAGCAAGTTTATATTCGCATGCGTTTATATTCAAATATTGTGAAATAAAACCCTAAAGGGCAAATTCCAACAAACTCCGCCGGCCGGAGTTAAGGCTTTAGCCTTTTATCCATTTACGAACTTTGAAAACCTGATCCAAGGGCTATATACAACTTATTTTATAAGAAGATGATATGGAGATATTGTTAACAAATGACGACGGCATTTACACACCGGCAATCGCAAAACTAAAACAGGTTGCGCAAAAGCTCGGCAACGTCACGGTTGTGGCCCCGGATGCTGAACAGAGCGGTGTTAGCCATACTATTACGTTTAACAGGCCGATAATTGCCAGAAAAGTATTTATTGATAACGAATTCTTTGGATACGGCATTAGCGGATCGCCTGCGGATTGCGTAAAACTGGCTGTTCGCGAACTGATGAAAAAACCTCCGGACCTCATTATATCCGGCATAAACATGGGCGCCAATATCGGCATTAACATCCTCCATTCCGGCACCGTAGCAGCTGCGATAGAGGGCTCTATATTAGGGGCGCCGTCATTTGCCGTCTCAATTGAATATTCCGACATGCCTGATATTGAGAACGCATCGCGTTTTGCGGTTTATGTCGCAAGTCTGTTAAAAACGCGCAAACTTCCAAAAGGCTCGCTTTTAAACATTAATATTCCGTCCATCCCCTGGCATGATATTAAAGGCGTTAAAGTCACGAAACAACGCGCCTTGGGAGGAGATGAACGTTTTGATAAACATACCGACCCGAATGGACAAACATTTTATTGGCTTGCCAACGACCCAAAACGCCCGGAATTTGAAGAGGGAACGGACGCTAAAGCGATCATGGATGGTTTTATATCTATTACGCCGCTCAGGTTTGACCTGACAAACCACGGCATGCTTGACGATCTGTGTGGATGGGACTGGGACGCGGGGGTGTAGCAACTCCGTAGCACAGGCATCTCTGCCTGTGATCAATTTAAACACAGGCAATTATGCCTGTGCCGGCGCGCATTACCTGGCCTGGGCGCCACGGTTGCAGTAACCATCCCACCTTGTAAGCCTTTCATGCGCGTAACCAAATATTTTTAAAACTTCCGCATTGTCAAACGGTTTAAGAAAATATTCATCAAATCCGACTTTGCGGCATTGCACAAGGTTATAAATTGACGAAAAGCCCGTCATAGCGCAAATAAAATCAATAGGCCTTGTTTCGCGCACTTTTGCGCACAACTCTATGCCGTTCATGCCGGGCAGCTTTAGATCCATCAAAAACATATGGATCTCCTCATTTTCAAAGATCTTCACTGCCTCCAAACCGCTTTCAGCCTGAAAAACATTGTAGCCGCCGCTTGTAAAGACCTCATTCGCAACATAGCGAATCACCTCTTCATCGTCTACAACCAAAATATTTTTGTTCATAAAACCCTCCAAAACTTTTTCACAAGAGCGTCCGGCATCAGGCCTTAACAATTGTCCAAATTCCTACGCAAATAAATCCGCAACCTGCTATCCACGACAAATATTTCACATTAACATATCCTGAAATTAGAGAGCCCGCAAGAACGCCTATGGCCGACGATAGTATCAACGCCATGGCTGATCCAAAAAACACTGAAAGTTTCGCGTTTTTTGCGTTGGCCGCGTACAACATTGTCGCCAACTGGGTCTTGTCCCCAATTTCAGCCACAAAAACCGTAATGAACACGGTTAATATAAGTTTCACATCCATCGCCCCGCCTCACTCCGCGCCGGTTGAAGATATTGTAATTCTTTAGCAACAATTCTATTTCGTTTTCTCTTTGGCCTTTTCCTTTGGCGCAAAATGCGGTAAAAGCAGCGCGTTGTCCTTAACCTTCACCCCGTTAGCTTTTGCTTTTTTAACAAAATCTTTCGTAACATCTCCAGTAAACCATATTTCAGTGCCTGCGCATTTGTTCTTTTTTTCGGATTTAGCCACATCCGCCAACAATTGCGTATTATCATCAGTGTCGTCCGCAAAATCGTAAGGCACAATAAAAAATTGTTTTTTATCAGCCCTTATCGCGCCGAGTTTATCCCCGGCGACAACAAATTCTTTTAAATCATTCGCGTGCAACTGGTAAGCGTCAAGCAGCTCCACCTGTGTAGCTGCTTCCGTTGCGGCTTGCGGAGATTTAACCCCACCGCAATGGACTATAGCGTCCTTGAGCCCTTTAACCCCTTTTCCCTCGGCCGGCTTAACCATCCTCTCAAAATGGTAATAGTTGTACGCCTGTTCACGCGGGGTGTAATTGCCGTTGGCAAGAAACTTCGCCAACGGGCTCCCCTCTTTATGTTTTACCCTCAATTTATTTTTGTATTTTTCAGTGATAACATAATTTAACTCAGCCGGAGCCTCGCCGTTAATGAGGGCCTCGGCCTCGGCGTTAAATCCATCCGGCGTAAGCGAATTGCCCAACAAGCCTAAACCGGCAACCGGAGCCAGGAAAAACAATCCTATGCTTGTGCCTATCGAGCCCTTAGCTCTTTTTGCCGCCACATCGTTTATAAGCGCCTTTACATAAGGGTTGTCCGAATAAACATCCAGTCCAAGCTCTCCCGCGAACTTTCTGGCCTGTTTGCCTTTAAACCCTTTGGCGCCTTCGGCCCTGTCCGAGCCGTCTTCCGCCTTGGCATCCTCCTTGCCGCCAACCTTTTTCTTAAAAAAATTGCCTACGCCGCGAAAAAGCTTGCCACCGGCTCGCGCAAACGCTTTTGCAGACTCCTTTGGGTTCTTTACTATCTGTTTTGCCCCGCGGCCTATATTTTTTAACGATTCACCAGCGCCGTTCCACGCCTCCTCGCCCTCGTCCGTGGCCCTAAACTCCTCAATAACGCGAATTTCGTAGCACACCTTAAACAGGTCTTTTATCGACACCACTCCATATTCGCCATGCGGAGCCGTTAACGAAAACCGGTAAAAATTGCCGTCAACCTGAACATTGTCGTCAATTGTGTAAAATTCATTCTTTTGTGAAAGGCCTTTAATGCTGGCTATTGATGAAAACGTTTTTGTATCGCCCGCAAACGCTTTATCGCCGCATAACAACCCGCAAGTTACCGCAATCAGAATAAATATGTGAAAAGCTTTAAACAGCCTTCTCTTTTCGCCGGGCGATTTGCCGGACCTTTTCAATTGAAACGCTTTAAAAATAAAAGATTCAGATATGATTTGTGAATTGACTGAAATTTTCATATAATCTCCCAAAAAATATATTAGACAAGTTTATTTTTACGCAAGACAGCGCAATATGGCAAAAAAATAAACAATTAATCTACTACTTTCAACCGCAATTGTAAAGAGAAGATTTTAATGGAAAAAACCGGTAAATGAGCAAACAAGACATAATAAAATCAATAAAAAATTATCAGGATATAGTTAAAGACGCCAACTGCGGGTCTTTTCTTACAGACGAGAAGGTTTACGAAATATTGATGTGGTCTCAACAACCGGATGTGGCCCAAACCGTGGCCTGGCTGCGCTCTGAAGGCAAGGCGGTCGAAGGCCCCGGCAGCGACGAACCGTTGTTCGTTGTGGACTCAAACGCCAATAAAGCCGTATTGCATGACTTGTCGGAGTTTGCTTTCCCCAGGTGGGTAAGCCATCTGCTCGGCATCAGACACAGGACTGCGCACGCTGTTGTTGTGCTGCATAACGGGCTATATATTATTCAACGGCGAAGCAGAAATAAGGATGTGTCGCCGGGCGCGTTTGACATTGCGGTCGGCGGCCATCTTAAAGGCGACTGCACGTTTAGCAAAGCTCTTGCCGAGGAGATGTATGAGGAAATAGGCTTGCGAAAATTTGACGTTGCGCAGGTTACTGAACTTGGCGTTTATGAAAGTTGCTCCAGATGGCCTGAAAAGAACTTTCATAGCATTGAAGTTAGAGACGTTTTTGAAGTAAAACTCCTTGAAGAGAGCTTTAGCAAGATCAAATTTGTTGACAACGAGGTGTCGGGTGTATATATTTGCGATGAAAACGAGGCAATGGATATGCTTAAAACCGATTATATTGCAAGCGGCCTTGAACATACCATGCCAAGGTATATCGAGTGGAAAACCACGGGAAACAATCCGTTTAAAAAAGTAGAAAATGATTAATCCTTTGCTGCTTTCACTATTTTTGATATACTTTTGAAGATTTTAAAAGAGTTGTCACTGTTTAACATAAAAACAGAGCTTGATTTTTTACTTTTGCCTTTCACATTTTACATTATCCGGCCTGCCCGGATGCCTTTATTTTGAATATGAAAAATCGTTATTTCCCAATTTTGTGCCTTTTAATTTCCGCAGTCTTGTTAAGTTTTGCCGGGTGCGTTTCGTTTGGCCCGAAAGATACGCCTCCGGTTGTCGTCGCGCCTGATCCAATCCCCGAACCCCAAATAAACACTTATCCTGAGATTTCAAAAGAGATAAAGATGCATTGCGGCTCAAGACCGTGGAAATATATAGTCATTCACCATAGCGCGTCAAAATCCGGCAACGCCGCCGACTTTGACAAGGAACACAGGGAAGTCAGAGGATGGAACAGGGGCCTTGGCTACCATTTTGTGATCGGCAACGGCAAAGGCTCAGGCAACGGCAAGGTTGAAGTGGGAAGCAGATGGGCAAGGCAGATCGACGGCGCGCACGCCGGCGTAAAGGAGTATAACAAGTTTGGAATAGGCATATGCCTGGTGGGCAATTTTGAAGACCGCATCCCATCTGAAAGGCAGATGTCATCTCTAATCAGCCTGGTAAACTTCTTCCAGGAACAATATAACATCCCCTCGGAGAACGTCATCCTCCACAAACACGTTCGCGAGACCGCCTGCCCAGGCAGAAACTTCCCTTATTTTGATGTGCTTTCAAATATAAAAGCGTTTTGAAATCCCCCACCCGGTAAACTTACTACCCGTGTCAAGGCGTCATATCCAGCGCTTCGCTCAACGATCCCGCAACCTTTACCCCGCATGCTTCCAGTTTGTTTTGCGGATGATGCCCGTCTGCAACCAACAAACAATCGGCCCCGATTGCGATAGACACTTCATAATCATGAACCGTGTCCCCAATCAACAAAACCTCGCCGGCCCGGCAGTCAAATTGTTTAACCAGCGCCTTGCCCGTCCCAATCTTGTTTGACACCGAGTAGTCAGGCAACCCCTCAATATTATTAAAATATTGATCAATATTAAAATGCCTTACCGTGGCCGTAAGCAGCCCCTTTTCATAAGCGGACAAAATCGACTGCGGCAACCCCTTGTTTGATATCTCCCTCAACAAAGCAGGCGCGTCTTGCTGCAACCCGCATTCGAATTTACGTTTCTCATACTCCTCGATAAACTCCATACAGATTGAGTTGAAAGGCTCATTTTCAAGGTCAAAACCCAGCCGTTTATAATAATTAATTACGGGAAATTCAAAATCATCCCTGTATTGATCAATGGCAACCTCCGGCAACTTGCGTCTGCGCAGCATAACGTTCGTTACCTCAACACACAACCACGTGTCGTTTAAAAGCGTCCCGTTCCAATCCCATATTATATGTTTATATTTTGAATCAAGTCTTATCATTTTTGTTTTTAGGCGCTTATAACAATCCCAGTTTGGTTCTGTCGTACCCTCGCCGTACCTTGGCTAAATTTTTCTTTAATTTTAACTATTTTGAAAGGATTTGAAAAGCGATAAAACCTACCGGAATTTAAATTTATTTGTCATTTCTCACATCTGTTCGAAATGACACGCTTGTGTTTAGCTTTGTTTAGTTTATTCTAGTTCGTATTTTTAGGTATTCAGGTGGATTTGTTTGTGTATATTATTTTTATCTGGTTTTATCTATTTGTATTAATGGTTCTTTTTGTTACAATTTTGATTAAATAGCAGCAAATATGCCCCTATCCATATTTATGAAAAAGCAGGGCTACATGATGCAACTTTAACGGTATCTAACGAATTAGATTCTGTTTTTTTGTTTGTATCGGATTTGCTTTTAGCTTTAATTTTAGCGTAGACGGTTCCATATTAGCCGCGCTTTAACAAAGGTTAACATAGATGAAAGAAGAGTTAAAGAAATATAAAAAAGGCGACATAATAATCAAAGAGGGTTCCATTGAAAACCTCGCTTATGTTATAAAATCCGGCAAAGTAAAAGTTGTAAAATCATCAAATAACAATGATGTTGTTATTTCGGTATTAAAGGAAAAGGATATTTTCGGAGAAATGGGGCTTATTGATGACAAACCAAGGTCTGCTTCAGTAATAGCTCTTGAAGATACAGAGGTGTTTGTTGTTAATCGTAAAGGTTTTAATGCTGCGTTTTCAAGGAATTCTAAAGCGGTATTGCCAATTGTAAAAGTTGTTTTTGAAAGATTGAGAAACGTGAATAGGCAATTTGATGGGGAGGATTAAAAGGCGGGGCGCTTATTGTTCAGGAGTGATGAAGGTTAATATAGCTTTTTTATTTAAAAGTTTTCATGAATAGGCTTATATGAGTGTAAGAATTAACACACGGGATTGAAGTAGATTATGATTGTGCTGGAAAAAGAAATTAACGGAGCTGCGCTTAAAACAACATTCGAACTTGACGAAAAGTTTACTTTATTCGCTAAAGATGTTTTAAGCTGCCTTGAAGGCAAAAAAGTTAAAGTATTAAAAGATGTTAATAATGTTATCGAAATCTCTATTCTTGAATGGCTTCCTATTGTCCTTTCCAATGTCAGGTTTAGTGATTCCAGAGGCAAATATGTTATACCCGTCAATTTTATACAAATACTTTCCGTCTTATCATTGATGCGCCAACAGCAAAGCGCTATATTTGCGGGCGAAATAAAGATTAATATTGAACTAACAAATTCAGATGCAGCGTTTAAATATGTATTTGCGCATGAATTACAACATGCTATAGACCAACTATACCATGCGCATTATGCTGTAACGGATTGGCAAGGTTTTTTACATAATGTTTTAAGAATGCCGGATATGTACAAGATTGAAGATGACGAAGAATATATCGAAAATTTCGGCAAGTTAGTCGACCAATTTTATAAGATACGTAAAGGTGTCGATATTATGCCAAATAATGAAAAAATCCGCGCTCTTAAAACAACTTTTGGAGCGTCAATAGAAGATTGGCATAAATCGTATATAGAATTTGTAAAATTAACAAGCGAAAAACAAAAGCGAATGTCGAAGGAAAAGCGAATAGTCAACAGCCATAGGCCTTTTTAATTAGCGGCTTAGCGCTAATTTTAAAGCAACATTAGGGCCCATGGTAATATTTCTTAGCGCAGGGCGAACGCTCTTTCCCGAATCAATCAAGCGCATATCCAATTGAACTTTTAATTTGCAAGAACCTATTGAATTTTACTGTTTATCTCCGTATAATTGCATCTCTTTAAAAAGCTATTTCTTATCACTTCACTTTATGAAAGGAGATACAATATGTATCAAAAAAACAGATCTACACCGCTGTCAGCCAAAATCAT
This sequence comes from Candidatus Anammoxibacter sp., assembly GCA_021777105.1. Lineage (GTDB taxonomy): Bacteria > Planctomycetota > Brocadiia > Brocadiales > Anammoxibacteraceae > Anammoxibacter_B. The sequence continues at coordinate 101,692 of JAIQZQ010000005.1, read as the reverse complement.
TTTGTCAATTTTTATTTTAAGTTTACCTCTTTGTATTATCACCCCTAAATCTTACGCAGAACAGGGCCATATGGAAAAAGCCCTCATCCAGCTTAGAGTTGCTAAAAATAGTCTTCAAAATGCAAAACACAATAAGGGCGGCCATAGATCAAACGCTATAAAATTAATTGATTCCGCTATTGAAGAAGTAACAGCCGGCATTCAATCCGCGGGAGAAAAAAAGAAAAAAAAGAAAAAAAAGAATAATTGAGCCGGTCAATAATTTTGTGTAAACTCCAATCAAGCATTATAAAGAACTCTCATTCCGTCAAGGGCGGATGACAATCTGTATACGGCAAAAAAAGAGGGCCGAAACCAAGTTAGAGGTGAACGCCGAGAGTAATATTAGCTTCCACCGCTAGATTGCTAATACCACACACTGTGCGTCTTCAGACAATATTGCCCCATTTAAAATTAAAACATGGGAGAAATAAAATTATCAACCTTCACTTCGGATTATCATTGCCGACCTCCATCAACATTGGTATCCGGTTGCAGTGGTAATATATAGAGTTATGATAAGGCCGTCTATAATCAGTTAATATTAGTCTGATTTGGGCGGCCTTTTTTCTTCCCCTCAGTTCAGCTAACCAAGTTAACCATTTTCAACCCAATATATATTTATAACAATAATCCATTTATATTTTATTAATTATAATTCGTTGACTTGAGTAACTTCATTAACAACCCTGGATATAGCCAAACAAATCAGGTTTTCGAAAAATTATATCTATGTATGTTTTCTTCAAATTCAATGAAATAAAACCCTAAAGGGTAAATTCCAACAAACACAGCTTGTTGGAGTTAAGGCTTTAGCCTTTTATTCATTGATTAATTTCGAAAACCTAATGCTTTTGAGTATATCTTAAACACCGTGGAGACCTTGGCTAATTATGCTGCCAATATTTTTGTTGTTAAAATTGAAAGGGAATCTAATAATTTCTAGATTTATTATGCTTTTATATTATCACTCTATATCAAACAACTGACAAAATTAAAACTTATACCCTAATTCTATGAAGAATGTTCTGCCCGGTTTAGGAATATCATTTGGGACGGTGTTATTAAACGACGGGTCGTTGTAATCTTTATCAAAAATATTAAATAACGAGGCTTTAAGCTCTAAATTGTCAAGAAATTCTTTTGCTATTAGTGTAAAATTTGCCAGGGCATATCCAGTGAATCGTCTCTGGAGTCATCTTCAGCTCTAGTTCTGGAGTCGCTTATAAAAGCTGAAATGTTTGTGTTTAAATATTTTGTTATTCCTAAATTGAGGCCAATGTTACCCTTGTGTTTCGGCACATCCGGCAACGGATCACCTCTTGATTCTGCGTCCTGGTAGGTGTAGTTGGCAAAAGCGTAAGCATCAGGCCAATAATTCGACAAGTCAGCTTTAGTCTCAAATTCAATGCCTTGCAGATTTGAGCCTCCGACATTGCCATAACCAAGGTCTTCATTCCCATCTCCTGATGGTGGAAGCAAATCAATTTCATCCCTTATAACATTAAATATGTTATTATTGTTATGGCGTGTTTACTTTACTTCAACAAACATTCTCAATACCAATATAAAAACCCTCTTCTTTACGCTACAAATCATCACTATCCTCTTAAACGACACCATGCCCGCAATAGCTTTTAATTAATACATAGAGAACAGACTACAACGATTCAAAGACTAGCTTCTAAGAGCCTTGTATGATAAGATTATATTTCAAGAAGTATCGCTAACAAATTCTTAACAGAACTACACTGACTTTTAAGAGTTCTGTATATCAAATCATGTGTTATAATTATTTTTATAGGCTCATTTGAAAAGATATTATCGTAAATCACTGTAAATATTTATTTTATATTAGTTATTTGGTTTTAATAATGCCGGCGATTATAGGCCGGCAGAACCTTTATAGGCGCGCACGGCAAATGTCAGATAAAAACATTTCAAGACTATAAAGTTTTTTAGTTTTTAGGATGATTTAGGCAAAACTTTTAAAATATATTTAAACTTGCAGTAAATAAAAGAAGGAAATTAATATGGCTATTATAACGATTTCAAGGCAGATGGGCAGTTTTGGCACAAAAATCGCCAAAAGCTTGCAGGATAAAACAGGTTATAGTTTCCTGGATAAAGAGCTGTTGGAAAAAGAGCTGGTAAATAAATATAGTATTCCGGAAGATCAAGCAAAACGTTATGACGAGAAAAAACCCTCTTTTTGGGATATGTTTTCATCTGACAAAGATCGCTTTATCTATTTCCTGAAATCAACTATGTATGAATTGGCCAGACAAGACAACTCTATTGTTATGGGAAGAGGAGGACATGTGCTATTTGCGGATATTCCAGGAACATTACACATTAAAATTGTAGCGCCATATGAACTACGAATTAAAAGGGTTAAAGAGGAGTTTAAATATAATGATCAACTTGCTGAACAAGCTATTAAACACAGTGATCATGACAGGGCAGGATTTCATAAATATTTTTTCCATATCAATTGGGATGATTCGCAACTCTATGATTTAACTATCAATACAGAACATTTCACTGTTTATGCAGCTGTTAAACTCATTGAAGATGCATGCCATTCAGCCAGTATCCTTGAGCATCAAATTGAGGGAGATAAGAAACTGGCTGATCTCTGTTTGAGTCAGAAGGTCTACACACGAATTGTTTATGCTGAAAAAATGCCTGTTTATTTATTAAAGGTTTTGACGGAAGATGGAGTTGTCACTTTACAAGGGTCAATTACAACCGACAAGGATGTGTACCGATGCGAAAAGGTGGCATGTGAAGTTGATGGTGTAAAAAAAGTGATAAACGAACTGCATTACATGCCAAACCCTTACCATTTATAAATTATTTCATTATAGAAAGATTTGTCATTGGTGTAGTTAAACGAAAGCGGGACACAGATTAATCATATTCGTATGTTTATATTATCATTATCAGAAAATGTAAACATGCATTGTTAAACATTTGATGCCTATATTATGCTTCTACTTTTTGTATAATCGCACAGAAATTAATCATTGCCACACCAGGTATCATTGCTAGCTCCCGTCAATAATGGTATCCGGTATGTGGTGTTGATGTTTTGATAAGGCCGTCGCGAGTTGATTTAGTGTAAATTAATTCAGACGGCCTTTTTTTTGCGGCAAAGCGCATCAATTAACCAAATATGCACTTTACGTCATGTATGATGTTGGTTATAATTATGCATGTGGAATATTGAAAGAACAGAAAGCGTATTAAACTGGATTAAATCACTAGACGACGATTCTAAAGAAGCTATCTTAAAGCATCTTTTGATTTTACAGGAATTCGGCCCTGCTCTGTGTCGTCCATATGTAGATTCAATTAAAAGACCTGGGAGAATGACATGAAAAAACAAGGTAATATATTAAAGGAATTAGAAGGTCTTTTAGAGCCTGAAAGAGTTAAAAGGGCTAAAAGAGATGCTGAAAATGATATTTTTAATATTAAGCTATCAAAATTAAGAGACGAAATGGGGATTAAACAATCCCAGATGAAAAACTATACCCAGCCCGGTATCTCAAAGATTGAAAAAAGAAAAGATATAAAGGTCTCTACGTTAATAGATTATATTGATAATATTGGAATGAAACTGGAAATTAAAGTTAAGCCTAAAAGGAAGAAAAAGAACGTTAAAGATGAATATCTTTTGTTAAAAACATAAATGTGTTTAAACTTGAAGTTAAGTTAAATGATGTGTTTGTTACGCCGGCCCTAAGGGCCGGCTTAAAAAGAGTTCTAACCTTTTGCTATTTTACTTTTTACTTTTGCCTTTAAAGCAATGTTGGGGCCCATGGTAATATTTCTCAGGACCGGGCGAGCCCTCTTTCCCGGATCAATCAAGCGCATATCCAATTGCCCAATAACCAGAGCTAAAACCACCTTCATTTCGTAGATGGCAAAATTGGCCCCAAGGCAACGCCTCGCCCCTCCTCCAAAGGGAGCAAACTCATACGGGAGATAGCTTTTACCTAAGAAGCGTTCCGGGGTGAACTCTTTTGCGTCAGGCCAAATGCGAGGCTCGGAGTGCAACAATGTCGTGGCAATGCCAATATTGGTTCCCTTTTTGGCGAATGCGCCTCGAAATGTAAAATCCTCATTCAAAGAGCGCAGAATAATAGGCACCACGGGATGAATACGCAACGCCTCATTACAGACCGCTTCTAAATACGGCAACTCTTCGATTTCGTCAAGATTAAATGACGCTCCCAGGCTTGATAATTCCCTGACCAACCTTTCAAGAACACGCGGGTATTTGTGCAGGTAGTAAAGCGCCCACACTAATGCCGTAGCGGTTGTTTCATGACCGGCAACTAATAAAGTCCTCAATTGGTCACTGATCTCCGCCTCGCTCAAACCAATCCCTTCCGGCAAGCGCATGAAAACTAATTTAGAGAGCAGACTTCCGCCATCATCCGTTGAGCCGCCAGCTTTTCGGGCAAGCTCTATCTCCTGATTCAAAAGAGCGTCAAGCGCCTTTTTTGCCTTTTGAAATTCAGCCCAGGGGCCGTAATTCCACGCTTGTTTTCGCATCCACGGCAACAGCATTAGCGGAGCAGTATAGGCCGCAAGAAAACGGCTAACCTTTAAAATGACCGTCTTCTCTCTCTCTTTGTTTGTCACACCAATCACGGCGCGAATAATCACTCTTAATGTAATGGTCTGCATACTCGGCGCCAACGTCAAACATCCTTTGGACCGCCATTGATCAATTTCCTCATTAACGATCTCGCGAATAGAGCCGCCGTAAGAGCGCATCATCCCGCCATGAAAGAGCGGCATGAGCAATTCTTTCTCCTGCTTATGCCTCTCGCCCTTAAGTAAAATAAGGGAGTTTTCTCCCAGAAGAGGGCTTACGGGATTGGGAAGTGTGGGGTCGAATGTTTTAGCCGGCGCGTCAAAAAGCTCTTTGGCCCCTTCGGGCGTCCCCGTAAATAGAGTCTCTTTGCCTATTGGAAACTTTAGCTTAAATGGGTCGCCTTCAGATTGCTGAATTTTGGCAAAAAACTTTTCCGGATTAGTAGCGGCGTAGATGGCTTGCAGAGTTAGAGATCGTAATAAAATCGACATTATCGGTTCTCCTTTGATTGACAAACCCGCAATTGCGCGAGCCCTAAAGAAAACACGTTTGCCGTCACCTTTGCCTGGGATGAGGCCACGCGCGCAAAAACATCTAAAAGACCGGTTGGATACATCTTTCCGGCGGAAATAAGGGCGTCATGCAGGTACATACTTTTTGCGCGAAAAAGCGAGGGGAACAGGGCCGTCCCTGCCATAAAGACCATGTTCAGAATGCCGCGTCTTCCATCCACTCCTAAAAAACCTCTGGTTGTCACTTGCAACGCCCCTTTAATCAGACCGACGATCTCGGCTGGAGTAAAATGGTGCAGACCATGCAGGATAACAGCGACATCGTACGTTTTGTCAACAGAGCTTGCTAATTGCAAGGCGTCTAATTGAACAAAACGGATGCGGCTTCCCTGCGCCGGCGCCAACCGCCTACCCCTTTCTACATGCTCGGGGAAAAGGTCTGATCCGGTTATTTCAACATCCATTCCATAGCGCGCGGCATAGCGCTCTATTTGCAAAGCCAGCTCTCCGCTTCCACTCGCAAGTTCAAGTATGCGGCAAGGCCGCTTCTCTTCGTTATTGACGGACGTAATAATCGGTTTAAGCAGAAGGAAAACTTTTTGGTACGTCCCGAAAATGCGATTCTTCAGATGCAGGCCGTTTACAATGGCCTGCTTATCTTCAGGCGGGAAATCCTCGCAATCAATATGCTCCTTTGCATCAGTCCAAAGCCATTTATCCAAACGGTGAGGCCAGGAATGCAACAAACCTTTGGCGCAAATCTCCTCACGCCTGCGGGCCACTGTTTCCAAAAATTTCTCCAACATGACTTTAGAATCATTAGCATCGCATGACCCTATATTTTGCCCGCCAGCTTCTAAAAAACATTTATTATAGAAATCGGAAAACTCCAACAGCCCTATATTCATCATTTACACACCCTTTTCGTCTAAAGGTTTTAGCCCTCCATTCCACTCAAGAAGTGTAGCCGCAGCATAATCCCCTGCGTGTGAGAATCCCGCCAGGCAAACCAGATCGCCGGCTTTGATGCGCCCATCGCTAATCCCTTCCTCTAAAGTAACGGGAATGCCAGCGCCAAACAGATTAGCGTATTTTGAGAAGGTATCCAGATGCCTTTCAGGCGGAATTTGAATTGCCTCCCGCCAGTTGCGCAGAAAGAAACTGTTGGGTTGGTTGGTAACGAGGATATCAATATCGTTCGTCTTACGTCCGTTTAATTCACACGCCTCTTTAATAATCTTGGGAACCAGACGGTTTCCACGAATGGTAATTTTAGACATTTTCTCTTCTGTAAAATTGATATGCCCGGCAGACATCCCGGGCTCCCAATACTTCCTTCCATCGTCGCAATATCCGTACATATCTTCTGCAAACTCCCCATAACAGTGGTGAATTGTGTTCAAAAAGGGAGATGGAGACTCTGTCGTCACATAGGCCACGCCGCAGCCGTCGCCGGGAATGGCGGCCTGAGGCAGTTTTCGAATTTCCGGTTGAGCAAAAATACGTCCCGCCGCAGACTGGACGCAACAAATAAGAGCGCTCTTGGCATTATTAGCCGTAATAACCGACTGAGCCAAATCTAAAAGATACATAAAGGCCACACACCCTGTATTATGCAGATCATAAACCCACTTAACGTCAGCCCCCAGCCCGTTAACCACCACGGCCCCGCACCCGGTAAAGCACTCGTCCGGGATAGAGACGTTGGTAAGGATCATGTCGATATCCCGTTTAGGATCCAGGCGCAAATCGCTCACTAATTTCTTGCCGGCTTCTATAATGAGATCGCCGGCCTTTTGCCCCTTCCCAATATGGCGGCGATAACTTGTGCCCATAAACATTTTATTCTTGGTTCCCTTTAATCCCTCTCCAAAATAGTCGTTATCCACAATATTAGGAGGAAAAGCCGAGGCAACTCCCGCCAAACCAAGCTGTTTCGTTTCCATTTTTAACTCCCTTCTTCAACCAAATGAGGTCCGATGGGTAAATTATGCTTGTGGCGATGCTCTAAAATTGTTTTTAGATTTTTAAGTTCCACCATATGGCCGGCATAAAACATATCCCAAAAGTCCCCCACCCATGGCCGCCCATTGGGAGCTTTATCTTTAAAAGGATTATTATTGTAAAATGGGTGGCGGCAATTTTGCCAAAAAACCACGGACCCCGGTTTATTCAAAACCAATTCCGCCGAAACAATACGGTTAAGGTAGATCATCCAAAGATGCTCTCCCTGATCCCATGCACAGTGGTAATCAACCGTGAGCGCCTCGCGATTAGAGACGGCCTTACAATAAATTTTAGTTCTCTCCCCAATTTTATCCACACCCACATAAAGATCTTTTTCATCCGCAGGCTGAAAATCGCGCACGCTAAAAGTCCACTCTTCCAACGAACGGGTATCAGCCATATACTGAAAGACCTTTTCAGGAGGACAATCAATATATGATTGAATGGAACAAAACTCGCCATACAAATCCTCATGGGGATAGACAGCGTGTGTAAGTTCGGCCAAAATGCCTACCATCTCTTCCTTTGCCGTCGACTCCACACGCGTCAAACCTTCGATTGCCGCCATTTGTTTTTCATCCGCGCTCATTTTTTTGTTCCTTTAGCAATATCTATTAAGCATGCATTACACACTCCGCCTGCTACGCAGCCACCCCTCTTTTTATAGGGGATTATAACGAATTCCTAAAAATCAAAAGTCCCCTCTAAAAAGAGGGGATTTAGGGGTGTGTATAAGCTCTTAAAATAACGTAAACGTTACACTTCACCCTGCCTTTTTTTACGCCCCTCTTTACTCACGCCCGTCATAAATGGCAGAAAGGGAGGCATTTCATAACAATCCAGATTTACGGAGACAACCATTGGCCCATCCGTTTTTGCCATATTCTCAAGCGAGCTTATCAGCTCTCTATAACTCCTTACTTGAAAGGCGGAAAGCGAGGGAAACATCGCCTTTAATCCCTTAGCTATAAAAGCGGGCTTAAAGCGGTTATTTCCTCGCTCCCCACCCAGAAACACCTCTTCCCGGGTAACACACATAGCGTGAGCATTATTGTTAAAAATAATAAAAACAATAGGGATATCGTATTCAATAGCTGTATGTATTTCAAGCCCATGCATGTAAAACGCCCCATCCCCGGCCATCACATAACTCCTTTTCCCCGAATGCAAAGCAGCGCCGATAGCGGCCCCAAAACTATGCCCCATTCCACCCATACCCAAAGCAACATTAAAAATCCCCTGCCCGCCCACAGGCAAATAATGGACAAGAGCGGCGCCGGTATTTCCGGCATCCACAAATATATCAGCATCATAGGGGAGGTAATTGCCTAGAAACTGCGCAACCCCCTTTAAGCTCAGGCTATCTGTTTTCATAAAACGTTTGCGAACTTTAAAATCCCTCTCATCTTCACGCTCCGGCGCCGGTGGCTGAAAATCCCCTTGATAGGCGGCAGCGTTCGTGACCATCATTTTAAGAATTTTCTCTAAAGGGTTTATAATGGTAATACGGTCTTTTTTACTATTCTCTAAATGTCTCTTTTCTGAAAACTCCTCCGCCAATGCAAGTCTAGTATTTACATAAACCAAATCCTTATCCTTCAGGATTTCAACCAGCCCAAATGCGCTCATCACAGGAAGGCGAGTACCTAATAACAGACACCACGAGGTCTCTTTTAAATAATTTAATACCCTCTCGTGCCCCATAACGCCAACCACGCCTAAAAAGCGTTTATCGTAATGATCATAAAGGCCCTTTGCATCGGGTGTGACCGCCACCATAGCATTAAGTTTTGAAATTAACTTAAAAGCGCATTCCCTAGCCCCGCCAAATAAAAGCTCCTCGCCTAAAATAACCAGAGGTGGGTAGTCGGCCCGCTTAAGTTCACTTTGAATTTTAAAGCGTTTCAATGCCGTTTTCAATACCACATCAACCCCTTCATCTTGCTTCAAAGCGCCAACCCTCTTTGGACGAAGCCTTTGGGAAACCGGCATCTTTTGAATATCTTTTGGCAGCAAAATTACACTCGGAGCCCTCTCATTCAACGAACGTGATACAGCGCAATGAAGGGCCAAAGGAACATCCATAGGAGATGTGATCTTTTGAGTATAGGGATCAATGGAGCTAAATACTTTATGGGCGTCAATAGAGCCCTCTTTACCGGAAGAGTCCTGAAAGCCTCCATGGCCTTCAAGTTGCGTTGGAATCTGACCGACAATGGCCAGAACCGGCCAACCCGAAGCTAAGGATTCCGTCAATGAAGGTATGATATTAAAAGCGCCTCCGCCGGAAGTCACTATAACCACACCCAGCTTTCCTGAACTTAAGTAATACCCATGCGCCATAGCAACGGCCTGACTCTCATGCTTTGCCGTGATCGCCTGTATTTTAGGCTCTTTTTCAATGGATAGAAATTGATCTTCAATATTGGCCCCACTCATGCCAAAAACATGGGTAATCCCTAATCGCTTAAGTTCCTTTGTAATATAATCATTAACAGTCATTGTTCACCGTATTTTCCGCTATTTACTTCTAATGGTTCGCTTAAAAATAAACATGCCCCTCAATAGCGCGCAAACTGTTTTTTGGTTTTGTCAGATCCTCTGGTTTTTGCAATGAACGAAACGCCGCGATTGCGGCCAGCGCCCCGTCAAGCGCGTCGCCGTTTGGGTCGTTTAACGCCCTGTTTTTTGCCGCCTTTGCGTCAATCGTAACTTTATACGTTTTTAAAACCGTCTCAATTATGCGTTTTCGCGCGTCATAATGCTTTTTTTCCTTGCCCTTGTAAGGCGTGTAAAGCCCCAAATCCTTTAATGTAGAAGCCGGACACACCTCTATAAGCCAGGGTTTATCAGCGGCCGTTTTCTGCATCGGCAACGCGCGCGCATGTTTTTGAGCAACCAAAGGGCCGATTACCCCCCCTATTCCGTAATAGGTCTGCCGATATAGCCTTAGATTATAGGGGGAAAAAGGAGCCTTGCTCTCCCTGTCGGTTTCCCGTTTAAACTCTTTCCCTTTTGAAACAGTAGCGCATGATTTGCGAAACTCATCGGGAGTTTTATATTTTGCCCTGAACGAGCCGGCAAATTCAGCCCATTTTTGTTCATCAACCAGTATTTCAGGCAAACCAAACGGAAAATCAAATCCAAAAATTGAAAATCCCGCGCCTTTTATAAATTCGCAAAGCGCGTTCAGGCAAACATCCCTGTTGTTTGCTGAACCGTTTAACTCGCTTCCGCTATAACACCTGTTTATATGCAACAAGCCTTTTGATACGGAGCACTCCGCAATCCATATCTTTTTGCCCGCGTCAACAGACCCGCTAAAGTCTACCCCGTAGACTTTTTGCGGCAACTCTTTTGTAATTTTTCTGTTTGTCATGTTGTTCACCATTGAACGGCCTACCCTCTAAAAAGAGGAGAACGAGGGGCGCGTAATTATAACTTAAAATGAGCGATTCTTATCACCCTCCCCTAACCCCTCCCATCAAGGGAGGGGGAATAATCGGTTAATATTTATTACAATACAGAGCTCATTAGGCGCTACTTTTTAAGTTTACGATAAAGACCAAAACGAGCCTAATAAGCCAAATTCCCCTCCCCATAGTGGGAGGGGTTAGGGGAGGGGGTATTTAAAATCGCTCAAGCCCGTTATAAAAAACAATATTCATTTATTTTAAACGTTTAAAATCTACAAAACCGCAAAAATAACAGATAACATAATATAAGTAAAGTGTTTTCAGTTTTTTAAACCGCGCCCTTTCTTTTCTGGATTTTATATTATGACTTCTGTATACTATTTGCTTAATTTAAAATAGATTATATAATTATCTGTTTGTTTTAAAGAAAGGCGTTTAAGCCTAACAATGAAAATCCTTATAGTTGATGATTCGCCGGATTGCTCTTTACTGGCAAAGACATTCCTTAAAAAAGCGGGATATAACGATATCATTACCGCGCAATCGGCAAAAGAGTGTTTTGAATTGCTTGGAATGGACGGACCGGAATCAGAACCTAACAATACTAACATAGACATCATTCTGATGGATATAGTCATGGCTGATGTTGACGGGCTTGAGGCCGTGCGCAAAATCAAAGCAACGGCTTCGGTAAAAGATATACCTATTGTTATGGTAACCGCAAACACCGACGATAATAATTTGCAAACATCGTTTGAAATAGGCGCAATTGATTATGTTACAAAACCTGTTAACAAGATAGAGCTGCGCTCAAGAGTCAGATCAATCCTGAAATTAAAAGAGGAAACTGACCGCAGAATGAAACTGATGCGCGAGCTTGAAGAAGCCAACCGCAAGCTTGAACGGCTGACGTTTATTGACGGGTTGACGGCCATTGCCAACCGCCGCCATTTTGACAAATCGCTTGACAAGGAGATGAGGAATGCCAGGCGTGAAAATAAAGTATTAAGCCTGATAATGATGGATATAGACTTTTTTAAGAAATATAACGATTCACACGGCCATCAGGAAGGAGACGATTGCCTTAAACAAGTGGCAAAAGTCCTTGATAATGTCGCGCATCGCCCCGGCGACCTTGCCGCGCGATACGGCGGAGAGGAGTTTGCCATTGTCCTGCCTGACGCCGACTCGGAAAACGCCGTAAAAATCGCTGAAAAAGCCAGAGCCGCCGTTGCCGATCTGAAAATACCGCACGGCAACTCAACGGTTTTAGATTATGTAACCCTTAGCCTTGGCGTGGCAACCGTTAAACCAATATGCGACAAAGCTATACCTCAAGACCTCATACATGCAGCGGACAAAGCCCTATACCTCGCAAAAGAGAACGGCAGAAACAGATCCCAAACCTCCGAAGATTTATAAAGTATCCACAACTGACGAGGGTAGGGGACGGCTTTAGCCTCCCGTCAAATATCGGTTACCGATTACTAATCACCAATTACCAGTTACTCCCCCGGTTTCCACGAACGCACCTTAATTTGTTCTGGAAAAGCCTCGGGTTTATAAATAGACTTTGATTCAAGCACGCGCAAACACTCCTGTATCCCCTCAGTTATACTTGGGTGCGGATGCACGGTTTTCATCACCTCGTCAATGGTTTTGTTCTGATCCATTAATTGAGCAAACGACAAAGTGCACGCCGAAGCCTGTGGCCCGGCAGCCCTCATGCCCAGAAATTCCCCTTTTTCATTAACCAGTATTTTCACAAAACCGTCAATGGCCCTCATAGCCATAGCCCTGTTTACCAGCGAATTTGAATAATAAGCTACCCTGTACGGTATCTTCCTCTGTTGACACCGCAGCTCGTTTAACCCCACAGCCGCGATTTCAGGGTTAAAAAACATTATAGTGGACATATTTGTGTAATCAAGCGGGTACACAGTCTTGTCCGCAATCGCCTTTGCCGCGTACCGTCCCTCCATCTCCGCGATATTGACCAGTCCCGACCGGCCCGAAACATCGCCCACCGCATAAATGTTATTAACGCAATTGCATTTTTCGTCAATAATCAGGTCATTTCGCTCATTTCTTTCAATGCCCAACTTCTCAAGGCCGTACCCTTCAGTATTATTGATCCTTCCGATTGAAAGCAACGCGACATCAACCTCAATCACATCCGTGTGCCCGTCTTCGTAATCAATAATAACATCAAGGTGATCATTATGTTTTTTAATTGTCCGCAACCTGGCTTTGTGGTGTATCGTCACCCCGTTCTTTTCAAGATTTCCCGATATAAACCGGCTCACATCCTCATCCTCAAACGGCAATATCCTCTCCGCCATATCCAGAAGATGCGTGTCGGTCTGCTTAAAATTTGAAAATATAGTGGCAAACTCGCAACCAACAATACCCCCGCCAATAATAATCATACGATCAGGAAACTCCTTAAGGTTTAATATACCGTCCGAATCCAAAATCATCTCCTGATCAACCACAATCCCTGAAACATGTCTTGGCCGCGATCCCGTGGCAACAATAAAGTTGCTGGCCTTAACAGTCTCGGCGGAACCGTCCTCCTTGTCAACCTCAACGGATCCGGAGTCTATAAACCGCGCAAAACCGTGTATAAAAACAACGCTCCCTTTTTCCGTCTTGCCCGGCGCAAAAGTCTCAATCTGCGACATCATTTGATACTGCTTCTCCTTAGCCGCCTTAATAATCGTCTTCCTCACCTCGTTATACTCAACCGTCAGCTTAGCAGCCCTGTATCCACGGTCAACCCTCGAAGCCGTAGCGTAATCCTTGGACAACTCCCACATAGTCTTGGAAGTCAAAGCCCCGTTCATCACCCCGCTGCCGCCCACATGCCTTGCCTCAACAATGCAAACATCCATCCCAAAATCCACGCACCTCATAGCCGCCGCAAACCCGCCCGGCCCCGAACCTATAATACAAACATCAAAAGACCTCATACCGCTCCTTATAATATTTAGTTGTTGTTTACCTCTATTTTATAAACCCCAAAGGGGTGATTTAGTATAGCCTTTGCTGGAGCAGTCTTGTAGACTGCCTCCACACGTTTAAGCCAAAGCATTAGAACGCCCGCAAAACTCACCGTTATCAATAACGCGAATGGTTCTAAGAAACATTTGGAGCAATCTACAAGATTACTCCAGCCCGCATTCGCCATAGACGCTAATTTATTTCTCTATAATTACAGGCCCGCCATCATCTTGTATCTGTTGAACGTCTATATTCTTCCCCTTCTTCTTTTCAGCCTCTTTTTTTGCCATAAACATGCCCACCACAAAAAAGGCAATCATAAGCGCAATCCCCACCTTGATAAGAGTCCCAATTTTCAACCGTTTAGCCCCATCAGGCGAATCGCCACCCTTGCCCCCGCATTTAGGGCAACTTTTATCCATGCTAAAGAATTCCGTTCTACAGTTTTTACAATACATTTCTTATCCTGAAAAACAAATTTATCCAATTTAAATAAGCTCAGATTATACCGATTTTAATGACCGTAGTAAAGAGGGAAGCGCGAAGCGCAGAGCGCAAAGCACGCGCGTCTCGTTCCAAAACCCATGTTTTGAAACGAAATAATTCAAGAAGCACCGGTTTCGAGCGCTAATCAAAAGAAGCTTCCATTTCACAAACCCCATCTCGCTCCAATCTCCACTTAAAGGACATTTGCAATCACAACGTAAGTTTGCTAAACTACTGACTTTAACACTAAACGTAAGGACTCGTTACAAGGCTCCCGCCTTGTAATGCGCCGGCCTAAGAGGCTCCGCCTCGTTTAACCTTGCAGTTGACCTGACACAAACTAAATTTAAGAAATTAAATATTAAATAAATAGTAGCACAGGCATCCTTGCCTGTGTTTCCATTAATCAAAAATCATGGCTACCGCAAATAAAATTGAAGATATACTTAACGCATGCAACCCAAGACTTGCACTTGAGGCCAATGACCCTAACCACTACTACGTTGATTGCAAAAAAGTTCGCGGCGGAGGAGCTTTAAACAGGGTCGAACGAATGATACGCACATCATCAACCACCACGCACCAACTTATTACCGGCCACGCAGGATGCGGCAAAAGCACGGAGATACTTCGTTTACAGGCTGAACTTGAGACGGAAAAGAATGGCCGCAAGTTTAAAACATTGTTTCTTGACGCATACAAGGAGCTTGATCTAAGCAATGTGGATTTCACGGATATACTGCTCGCCCTTGGCCGTCAACTGGAATCGCTTGATGATAAGTGGCAGGTTTTATCTTTCAATTCGTGGAAAAAAATGATGGACGAGATACGAGAAGTGATTACGAAATCTGAATTCACTTTTAATGTGGGTGTTATGTCCATTAAATCAGGCGGCGACAATAGAAGCGACCTGCGCAAAGCGTTTGGCAACTATCTTGCGCAAATAGTCAAGCGCATAAATGAAGTGATTGTTGAGTTAAGGGAGAATATAAAAAAACAAGGGTACGAAGACCTTGTTTTTATAATCGACAACCTTGAAAAGATTATACCGGTTGTATTAGATAAAACCGGAAAAACCAATCATGAAGCGATATTTGTAGACAGAGCGTCCCTGTTAACCGATCTCGATATCCACCTGCTGCTTACCGTGCCACTCCCACTCTGCCATCTATCCGAAAGCGCATCAAGGCTTGGCAGCCTTTACGACGGCGAACCCACTGCAATTCCCATGATCAAGGTGTTGGACAGGGAAAACAACGAAGAGTATGAGCCGGGTCTTAGCGGCCTGGCCGAAATACTCGGCAAAAGGATTAACCTTGATAGCATGTTTGACAATAATGACACGGTTATGGAAATCTGCCGCAAAAGCGGCGGAGCGGTTCGCGACCTGCTACGCATCGCCCGTTCGGCGTCACTCTATTGCGACAAAGCCCCTATTACAATGAAAGAGACTTCGCGCGCAATCAAAGAGATATCAAACAGTTACAACAGGATTATCGGCGGTTTTATTGAAACCTTGAAATATGTGAAAAAAAACAAGCAGTTTGAAAACACTGTTGATTCCGCCATAAAAAAAGACGCTTTGCAGGAACTATACGTGCTTGAGTATTACTGCAAAGGTGATCAGTGGTATGACATCCACCCAATTATTCTTGAAACACAGGTATTTAAAGATGCCCTGAAACCGTAGCGCGGCATAACCGCAATTTTAAATTTTAAATTCTGGATTTTACATTGAAAAGCAATTAATCAGTTCATCATCCATGCCATTTTAATATTGTGAATAATATAAGGAGCAGGACGGCATGACAAACCCGCCGGATATTAACAAGCCCATTATCCTCGGCAATGAGAACCAGGAAGAGTTCAATGCCCTGGCACGCCTGTTTGAACGCTCAACGGAATTCAGCTTATCGTTTGTGTTTTGCGCGGACGTTGCAATAGAGCTGGAAATAAAGAGAAGGCTTGAACAACGTTTCAACATCGCCTCAACAACAATGGAAAAGGACGATGACGACATCTTCCTTTTCCTTGAGCAAACCGCAGCCGGCCTTGAACGAGGCAGGCCCATCTTTGTAAACAATCTCCACCCTCTTATCAACAACCCTGAAAAGAACTTAATCGCCCTTGGCAATCTCAACCTCAGAAGAAATTCACTCCCTGATTTCCTCACCTCCCCCATCATCTTCTGGCTCCAGCCCGGCGACGAAGCTAGGTTTATGAGTTTTGCCCCAGATTTCTGGTCGTGGAGAGGAGCCTGCTTCTATTTTTACCCTTTCTATCCTGACCGAGAATTCACGCCCGAATTTCACGCCCCTGATTTTCAGAGCGATTTTTATCAGAAAACGCTTACTAAAATTAAAGAGTTAGAAGATAAAATTAAAAAAGCAGAAAAGATAGAGCCAAAAACCATAACTTTGAAAAAAAAGATTGCCGCCGCTCACCTTGCAAAAACAGGTTTATTTATTGATCTGACAAAATACGTTGAAGCGAAAAACGAGCTAATAATAGCAGAAGAGATTTACAAAAATGTTGGTGATCTTTTAGGCGAAGCAAACTCCGTTCACATGCATGGAGACATATTGCACAGAGAATTTAAATACAATGAGGCTAAAGATGCTTTTAAAAATGCATTGACGCTGTACAAAAAAGAGAGCGATCTTTTAGGAGAGGCAAACTGCATTTTCAGTCTGGGAGATATATTTTTCAGAGAATCGAAAAACAATGAAGCTCGTAAGGCTTTTGAAAAAGCAATTTCTTTATTCCACAAGGTAGGCGATCTTTTAGGAGAGGCAAACTGCATTTTCAGTCTGGGAGATATATTTTTCAGAGAATCGAAAAACAACGAAGCTCGTAAGGCTTTTGAAAAGGCAAAGCCCTTGTACCGCAAGGTTGGCGATCTTTTAGGCGAAGCAAACTGCGTAAGAAGTCTAGGCGACATATTTTTCAGAGAATCGAAAAACACTGAAGCACTGGATGCTTTTGAAAAGGCAATACCTTTGTTCCGCAAGGTCGGCTCTCTTATAGGAGAAGCAAACTGCATTAAAAATCTGGGCGATCTATTTTTCATAGAATCGAAAAATAGGGAAGCGCTGGAGGCTTTTAAAAAGGCAAGACTTTTGTACCGTAAGGTAGGCAATATTGCAGGAGTAGCAAATTGCAATAGAGGTTTTGGATACATAGCTTTTAGATATGGAAATGTCGAACCGGGCATAAAAGAGTTTAAAAAGGCAAGGCTATTGTATGAGAAGATAAACGATAAATATTCTATAGCAAACTGTGCGGAAGGGTTGGCGTATAATCTTAAAAAAGTCTCAAATATGCAAAAGGAAGCAAAAAACGCCTTTGGTGAGGCGGTGAGCATTTATAGAGAGATCGGGCTGGATGCGGATGCGGAGAGATGCAAGAAGAAAATGGAGGATATGGGGTAGCGAAAAGTAGAATCAAAAACGAATCATGAATGGCGAATAACAAATTTCGAATTCCGAAAGAAAAGCGAAGGGCAAATAGCAAAGGACAAAGCAGTTGACTGTTGACAAATATTTGAAATGCATTTTGGACGCTCATGCGTCCAGTTACTTGACGCAGAGCGTCAATCAAAACATTCCAACGAAGATCATTGGAACGAGCGGTAAACGGTTAACTGTTTTCCAGCTTTTATCCGCGTTCCATGCTTTTGATCTAAGTTTATGCAGAGTAATGATGATACGCGCTATGCTCTCTGCGCCACGCTCTCCACGCTACTCCGCGCTATGCTCTTTCTCCCCAAACACCTCCGCCGTAAACACTGAAAACTTCATCCCTTCCCTTTTCCATTCGTCTTGTTTCAATCCTGCTTTGGCGCAGAGATGACTTAAAGTTTCTTCGCGTTTCCAATTTTGCTCAACCGCAACCTGCGGCAGGAACACGGCAGAAGCCATGCCCTTTCGTATAATTATGCCATGCTTGCCGTTTTCAAACTCCTCGTAACCGGCAATCTCCTTAATTTGCGATAGCGCGGAAATCTCAATATCAATATCCTTAATTTCACTTTTTTGCACGGGACGAAACCGTCTGTCATGAAGCGCCGAGTTTGTAGTATTGTTTATAATAGTCCTGACCAGCGGTTCGCGCGGGAAGATGTAGCCGATGCAACCACGCAGATTCCCCCCTATTTTTAAGGTAACAAAAGCCCCCCGTTTAACCCTAAACTTATCAGAGAAATTTATATCCGCCTCGCCTGGCGCGCCCTTCCCATCCTTCTCAAAAAGGCTCACCAATGTTTTACGCGCAATCTCCAACAGTTTAGCCTTTTCCGTATCGCTTAACTTATCATCATCCGCCTGATTCGTTTCAGTTTTATTTACCACCTCAGCCATCACAAACGATTGCAAAGCAAAACCAAAAACCGCGCAAAACATGATTGTTAATATAATTTGTATCGCTTTCATATTGTTGATATCCTTTTTGTAAGTTCAAACTGTTCTTAGAAATAATACCTGTATTTTTCGAGCTCCGGCAATGTTTAAGTGACTAAAGTATAAAGTGAACTAAAGTGATCTAAAGTTCATGTAAAAATTTTCAATTTTTGAATGTTTAATTTATTAAAAAACCAAAAATCTATGATTTTTACCAAAACTTTAGCTCACTTTTAACTTTAGATCACTTTAGTCACCGCTTTTCCTTCTCCCCCTCCACGACCTTCCAATCCAACACGTGCCGATCAAACTCAAATAGCAGATAACAATGGAAATAACAACCAGCCTCATAGCCGGCCCTTCGCCGTCAACCTGATTATAAAAGCTGAAAATAGCAAGGGGCATGGTTTGCGTCTTGCCCGGAATGTTTCCCGCAAGCATAATTGTGGCGCCAAACTCCCCAAACGCCCGGGCAAAGGCCAACACCGAACCCGCGATAATCCCACGGTACGAAAGAGGCAATGTTATTGTAAGAAACACCCTTAACGGGCTTGCCCTAAGCAGTTGCGCCGCGCGCTCAAGCCGGGAGTCCGCCCCTTCCATAGCCACCCTTATTGTCTGCGCCATAAGCGGGAAAGCCACCACCCCTGAAGCCACAACCGCCCCTTTCCATGTAAAGGCGATTGAAAACCCGAACCAGTCATAAAGATATTGCCCGATAAATCCGTTGCGGCCAAACACGACCAAAAGGAAATAACCCGTTACTACCGGAGGCAAAACCAGGGGAATATTGATCAGGTTCTCAAGCCATATCTTGCCCGGCATCCTGCTTTTTGACAATACCCACCCAGCCCCGATACCCAGCGGAACGCTAAACGCCACGGCAGTCAACGCCACCTTCACTGAAAGAAAGACGGCTTCATATTCTCCTGAAGTTAATCCAAACATAGATAGTGTTTTTTAATAAATTGTTAGAGCCAAACCACGGCCAGTTGAAAAAAGCGAAGTAAAGAAGATAAAAGAAACCACAGATTTCACTGATTACACAGATTAAAGCAAATGCAATTAAGACAGGATAAAACAGATTAACCACAAATATACACTAATCTGCACAAATTTAAGAGCAAAAAGACAAAAAGAAACCACAGGTTTCACCGATTACACAGATAAAAGCAAATGCAATAAAGAGAGGATAACAGGATAAAAGCGGATTTAAAGCAAAAAAATGCAACAGGCAAAAGCGGATTAACCACATATCTTCGCAAATCTTCACAAATTTAAAAGCAAAAAGACAAAACAAACCACAGATTTCACCGATTACACAGATTACTTATGCGGGGGGGCTAGCTTGGAGACTTGAACTTACCAAGGGGCGGCTGTTTGCAACCTGTTAAATAATAAAGGGAGCGTCTCTAACCTGCAAATGAGGATTTGTTTATGTTGATAAAGATAATAACATAAATTATCATTTAACACATAAAGCCCATGCTTTATAAATAGTCATTTAGAAAGTTTGTAAAAAAAACAAAAGAGAGCCTTTCAGCTTGTTATTGAAGATGAAGTTGACAACATTGCCAATAACCCTGATATTGGCGACAAAAAAAAGGGATCTTTCATTATTTAAGGAGCGCAAATTCATTTTTAACAGACAACAATACCTGATTGCCTATATTTTCGAAAAAAAATAATATTATTTTTTATATGGCCGAGCCACATGAAAAATTTTATGAAAAACAAAAAAATATTATAAGGAGACACTTTAAATGGTCACTGCGGAGATAATGTACAAAAAAATTGTTGATATGCCGGTTCGCGAAAGAGAAAAACTATTTGCCGTTATTGCAAGGCAAGGATTTGAAAAAGAGTTCCATCAACACGATGAAGTGTTTGATGATATAAATAAATCGCCTTTTTCAGTTAAAGAGGCTTCTGAATATCTTGAAGTCGCTGAAATTACGATTAGAAGATGGGTAACGGCAAAAAAATTAAAGGCCGGCCGTATTGGACGTAATATTGTTTTTGATGTTGAAGAGCTTAAACGGTTTAAACGAAGCGGCAAGGAGATTGGAGTGTAGTTTATGTGGTTCTAACCGCAGCAAGTTCAAGTCGGGAGACTTGAACCTACTGGGATTTTATTTTTGTTTTTAACATCTTTTTTCCCAAATTTGAACAAGGTTTCTTTTATTTCCTCGGTTCCGGGCAATCCCGCATTTTGGCCTATTTGGAACGCTGTTTTCAACATCTCTATTCCCATTTCCTTTGTTTTTTCATCACGCGTCAATATTTCTCCAATGTTTTTCCCAACCTTAAACAGGCCTATGGCATCGCCGATCTCCTTTGCAATATTGTAAGCATCTATTCCCAATTTAAACATCTCTTTATAATTCCCTCTTTCATTTTCTATCATTGCTATATTATGTAATGGTGGAATTTGTCCTCTTTTATCATTGATATCACAACGAGTTTTAAGAGATTGTTTAAGATAATCAAGAGCAATGTCGTTGTCGCCTTTTTCTATGTATATCGCACCAATATTGTTAAGAGTAACGCCTTGTCCTCTTTTATCACCGATATCGCAACTGATTTTAAGAGATTGTTTAAGATAATTAAGAGCGTTGTCGTTGTCGCCTTTTTCTAAGTATATCGCGCTGATATTGTTAAGAGCTGAACCTTCAATTTGTTTATCTTTGCTCTCTACAGAGATTGTTAAAGATTTTTCAGAATAATCCAAAGCCTCTTCATATTTATCTACTCTATAATAAGCGTTACCAATACTATTTAAAGTCAAACATGCTTTGTTTTTATCTCTTAATTCGTTGCATATGTTTAGCGCCTTTTGCAAAGTGTCAATGCAAGGTAGATATTGTCCCTCCATTTCCTGGCTGTCAGCAATCTCCATATATATTTTATATATTTTCTCTTTATTTTTTGTATGATTAATGGTGTCGCTAAGCAATTCTATGCGCAGTTTATGCAATCCGTGTTCTGAAAAATCGTTTCCAAGTTTGTGCGCGATTGTTATTGCTTTTTCAAGATCTCCTGAACGCAATGTGCGCCAGTATTCGACCATTTCATCAAGCCATTTTGTAGTGTCAAATTTACCGCCGGCCTTTGCCCATTGATTTGCCTGATCGGTCATCCAGATAAAAGCTTCGGTTTTTGGAGAAACCGCGCTTGCCTCTTTTACCAATTCCTTAGCTTTTATATTGTCGCCATCCTTTAATTTATGAATTGCAAGCTCCAGTTTTGTTTGGCCTTTTTCTGATCCATCGCCTACTTCCGTTAAATAATCTAGAGCTTCAAGGTAGTTGTCATTTTTACCGGTTTTATCAGTTCCTTTATTTATTTTTTCCCAGAGATCAAAACGCTTTTTTTCCCGTTCGTCGCGTTGCTTGTAATATGTTTTAAAGAACTCTATCAGGTAATCGAACCGTTTTCGATATGTCCGCGACTCGCTCATGGCAAGCCAGAGGTCAAAAAAGCCCTCTTTTATAGTGTAGAGACGCGATCTTTTATCATCGGGATTGGTTGACGTCGCCAGATAACCGGATTTTGTCATTCGTTTTAACAGTGAGGATGTTTGCTGTTGAGGTTTGCGCATTCGCGCGGCTATGTTGGCCGGGGTCTTTGGTTCGTCGCGTATTAGGGCCACAGTTTCCAGCAGGGCGCGCTCCTGAGGGGGCAAGTCTTTTAGCCTGTCCTGATAAAACGGGGATATTTGGTCCAGCAATTTTTGGAATTGAGCTTTAACTTCAAGTATATTGTCGTTGGCAATCAGCTCATACAGCATAATAATCAGTCTTGGGTTTCCTCCGGTCATTGTGTAGATGGACAATATCTTTGGCCGCAGGGAATCAAAATCTTGCAAAAGCGCGGCGCGTTTTTCATATTCAAGGTTTTTTTTAATAACCTCAATGGTTTCCGTCTCGTCCATCTCGTCCAGCGTCTGGATATCAAAAAAATCGTAAAGCGGGCTTTTGTCATTGTACAAACCAGGGAAATATACCGGCGATGCGCCTATAAGGGTTGCGCAGGGCGAGTCCATAAGAAACTTTCTTAACCCGTGAATGTCGTTTTCGTTCTTTATTTGCTGCGTAAACATTACATCCATGTTTTCAATCATTATCAGCAACGTGTTTCCCGTTGTTTTTCCGCGCTGCTTTAGACATGGTATGATTGTGTCGATAATTTCAGTGTCATTATCATTAACCGAGAGCATGTCATACATTGTTTGCAATTTATCATCTTTGGCGACATCGCCAAGTATCTCGATAACGCCAAGAAGTAAATCGGCAAAAGAGAGGATGCGGTTGTTTTCTTCAGGGAATCTGATAACCGTATAGTTTTTATTAAGACCTGCATTCTCTTTTACCCTGATCTCTATGAGTGAAAGGAAATGCGTCTTGCCAATGCCCCTAGGGCCTATAAAGAGGTAGTGCTGGCCGCCTTTTTTATTTTTGTTGCGGTCAAGTTTTTCCTCTATATCATTCAACATCAATTCCCTGCCCACGGTCGTCTCAATTAAACGTCTAGCCGGCGTTATGTTGCGTCTATATATCCCTATCTGATTATCCATTTTTAAATATCTCCAAATTCATAACCGTAATATTTCTTCCATCAGGTCTTTAGCAATCTGCTGGAAAAATCATATATGCCGTCCCCGGTATCTTCAATATAAAAATCACTCTGAAGATAGAGCAACAGGCGTTGAAACGCCTGGTTTAATATATGGCCTGTGCGCGGGGCAGCCCTTTTATCCTCAATCACTCTATAGAGATAAAACAACGTTTTTAAGGCCAATACCTTTGTCTGAAAGCGAGAGCCTTGTTAACAAGCCGCAAGCAGCGTCCTTATCTTCATCCGGATAGTATGCTTCGATGCGTGAACGATAGTGTTGAAGTTTATCC
This sequence comes from Candidatus Anammoxibacter sp., assembly GCA_021777105.1. Classification (GTDB taxonomy): domain Bacteria; phylum Planctomycetota; class Brocadiia; order Brocadiales; family Anammoxibacteraceae; genus Anammoxibacter_B. The sequence continues at coordinate 78,313 of JAIQZQ010000005.1, read as the reverse complement.
CTTGCGGTTTCCCCAAGCAGGGCTTTATTGAACACCTCGATGACGGTTTCGGCAGTAACTGTTTCGTCCCGGTTGCGTTTCCATTTGCGGTACAGCTCCTGTGTTAAAAGTTGCAAAAACATAGGTATGGGGGAGCCGAGCAGTTCTATTACACGCGGGGCAACGCTTTTGTCAAACCTGACCTGGTGATCCGACAACATTCTTTCAACAAATATAGCAACTTCATTGCTGTTAAACGGCAAAAGAGTCTCTACCTTTAAGTCGTTTATCAGATTAACCTTGCCCTGTTGATCAAGGGTGGTTAGCAGATTAATTGAACCTCCGGTAAGCCACCGCAGATTTGATTTTAACGATTTATCTCTTGTCTTTCTAAACCAGTGGAGAAAGGCGGCAAACTCATCTGTTGAACGCGCCGCAATTGCGTTAAGCAAATCAGGCAGTTCATCAATAATAAACAGTATCTTTTTGTTTGACGCAATAACCTTGTCAATTAATTGATCCATACGGGCGCGCCAATTTTCATCAATATCTTCTATCTTTCGAAGCTCAAGCTTCACCTCAAACGCCTCTATTGTATCGATATGCGAAAACATATTTTTCAAGAAATCCCATGTTGAAGCCAGCGCCTCTTTCAGAAAGTTTGGTTGATGCTCATAAATAGCGTCAACGATGGTGACAAAGAAATCGCCGGGATTTTTGAGGTCTTCAACATTTAAATGTATTACCAGCCAGCCGTCTTTTGGTTGTTCAAGCATACGGTACATAACGCTCGTCTTCCCAATTCTACGCGGCGCAACCATAAGCAAATTGTGCTTTTTAAGGGCTTCCCACAAATCATCTACAAACGCATCCCTAAACCAGAAATCATCATCCCGCGCCGGACTGCCGACAATAAAATCAGCCATTTGACATCCCTCCCTTTTACAACTATGATTTATGATGTAAATATCAACAGGCAAAGGCTCATTCCATACTGTAAATAACAATCTTTTGCCGGAAAATAACTATAAACATAGTAAAACGCCTCCGCAACGAAAATAAGGCCTACCACCCATAAGTAAGGCATAACTATAAAACAATATCGTTGTACAACATATATGTTTTATAATAACGCAACTTATCCAGTTTGTCAATTTTATAAAACAATTCTGTTGTACAACTGCACGGTTTTATATCAAAACCTAACCCTTATATCCTCCAATTTTGCAGATTTATTAAAATGCATTTTATAACTTAAATTATTACTGCAAGGAGGGTTACGGATTCCAAGGATTCGGAGGACAGCTCTTAAATGGGAAGGAGCTATAAACCTTATAATTTCTGTATAGCTGTTTCGTAACAATTTTGAAGTTGAAAAAATAGCATTTATTGACGTAAGCCAGGTACAGCCCGGTGCGCTTTTATAGGGTCTATGGCCTGATTGTTTACGCCTGCGTTTTTTTACACACTACTTGTTCTCCTCTTTTAGAGGGAAGGTTGCCCGCTTTCATTTTCCCCAAACATCATGTCTGGCAAAGACATATTGATTGGCGCAGCGCTTTTCTTCACGCCTTTGAGCATAAAAAATGACTTCGTTTTTTATTTCGTGTATTTTTATGCTTTTCCGTGGGCACGTTTTGCCCCTTCTTTTATGGTAAATTAGTGTATATTTGTGAAAATTAGTGGTTAATTGCTCTTGCTCTTGTTTTATCTGAGCAATCTGCGAAATCTGTGGTTTACATGCTGTTGATCTTTAATTTCGTGTTTTTTTGTGTTTATTCGTGGGCCAGCTTTGGATTTTGCTCTTAATCTCTAAAATCTGTGGTTGCTTTTGCTTTTATCTGTGCAATCAGTGAAATCTGTGGTTGCTTTTTACCCTCAACCCCATATCAATTGCCAATTTCCCATTTTACCATTACAAACACCCCCTTTTTTACCCATTTCAAACGCCCTAGTTTTAACATTTATAACCTCTTTTTCATCAATAATTTACCCATTTTCAATCAAAATCAAATCAAATTTTAGCCAAAAAAAAGTTTTTTAAAAAATATTTTAGCCAAAAAACACGCAAAAATATACAAAACTATGACAAACCGCCTCCTTTTCCAAATCAAGACCGTGTCATAACTACCATTTATGACAATACTTACCCACAGGCACACTACAAACAGAAACACCCAACCATTACATTTGTAGTGTTTTTTACTATGCAAATTTCCAAAATTACCTGACAGACACGGGCGATTTATTTTGATATAATATTTCAAATTTTATATTTTTAAATATCATACTTTAATTTATTTAAAAAAAAGTATGGATAACTAATAATTATCATAACAAAAATTTAATTTATATTAAGGCCTGTAGTCGTCAATTATCCAATTAACATTGCAAAAAAAGATATGAAAACCAATAAAGAAAAACGAGATTTTGTCCAGTACTGGTTTAAATTACATATTAAAAGTGAAGAGGATGCTATCCTGTATTTAGTTAAATTTTTTAATGCAATTGGAGGGGAGGTATTAAGTTATAGGTCGACTTTAGAGAAACGTAACCATTCTGGTTTGGAAGAAGGAAAAGACATTGTTGTCAAGTTTAATTCTTTTCTTCAATATCACATTGGGATTCAGGTGAAATATCAAAAATCAGGAGAGACGAGTGTAACGGACATGGGGAAATATATAAATCAGCTTAACAAAGCTTTAGCTTTCCCATACCGTGGCGATCACAGTAACAAAAACATCGAAAAAGCTTACCTATTAATATTCGGTGAAGTTAATAATGATGCCAGAAGATATTTTAATTGTGAAAAAAATAATCGAAATGAACAAATCCAATTAGTCACTATGAATTCATTAGAAGAACTAGCTGTCAATTATTGGCACTTACTTTATCCTAAAATTTGGTCTAGCGAGTATTTAGAGTGGGAAGATAACATTCGATTAAACTTGGTGGCGAAGCTAAAAAATGTGACTTCTGGAAGTATTGTATATAAATCCTTTTTAGGAAAAGAATTGGAATATGAAAAAAAGGAATTGCCTAAGCAAGGATTTTTTTTAGATCCTTATTCTGAGGAGTTCGCGGCTGGATATTTTGGTTATACAGACAAACTCAAATTTTTAGCTAGTTGTATTTATAAAAATATTTCGACTAAAAAAAAAGAAAGATTACCTGTTTTTTAGTCGTAGGTAGAAGTGGAATTGGTAAAAGTTCTTTTTTGAGAGCTGGCTTACTCAAAGAAGTTTTCTTGTTATCAGAAGACCATAAAAGGTGCTTACCTATAGTTATTAAGGTCGATCAAAGTTGGAATAGTGAAGAGGCGATACTTAATGAAGTAAGAAAGCAAATTGAAAAATTAGGATTTAGCGATCTATTTGGTTATATCAAAAAGGTAGAATACCGAATTGTTTTAGTCTTAGATCAATTTGAAAATATTTTTAAAAGAGTTAATCTGGAAGACGTAGTAAAATGTATTGTTGAAATATGTTTAGAGTATCAGTGGCAACTAATTATAGGAATTAGAGATGACTACTTTTATTCGACAAAAATTTTCTTTGAACATGTAGGAAAGACTAATAACATTAATCTTTTTGGTCAAGAAAGAGAAATATTATTAGAAGGATTAACACAAACTGATGTACAACAATATTTAGATAAATTTCCCCAAGAAATTATTAGATCAAATACAGAGGCAATATTAATAGCATCTATTAATGATATGAGGGAGTCATTTAGTGAAAAAATTTTCGACCCGGCCCGGCTTCAAATCATACTTTATTGTTTATTTAACAATAAAGTGCTTCAACCTGAGTTTGATAAAAATTTACACACTGCAAAGGAAACGATAAAAAATTCAGATAGGATTTACCTTGAGATTATTTTTGCCAATTTCCCTAAACAAAAAGGGATTATGAAGGAGATATTATTGCGGTACGGAGTAGAAAAGGAAGTTGGAAGAAATGCTTTTAAGCGGACATTTTGTGAGAATTTAGTACTTCAAAACTTAGAAAAAAAACACGATATTATTGAAATCGAAAGCTCTTTAGACAACTTAGTACATACTCGAATTATTAGACCTCTATCATTAACCACTAAAAAAGGAACACTGCAATTTGATTTGACCCATGATCGTATTGCCGAGAACCTCTACTCTAACTATAAAGAACAATTTAATGCTTACCAGACAATTGAAAAAATTGAAAAAAAATTAGAAGAACACAACCGCCAAGTTTCAGATTTGCCAGTTATAAAGGAAATAAAAAATTGGTACCACTGTTTAATTGGCATTCAAGACTTTAAGGAACACACTCCGCAGGTCATATTATATATTTCTTTTCTTGCCTATATAATTAAGGAGTCGTCAAAAAAATTTAAAGACTTAGAAATTCCAGATTCCCATTTAACCCATAGAACTTTTCCAATCAATGCAATTGAAACACCTAAAACCTTGATTAACTCTTTATTCTTTTTTGAAGATTACCTTACTAACGATATCTTGAATCAATATGTAAAAAGGTTTGCAGTTTTATCTCAGAGGTTAGAAATAAAAGAAAAACAATTCTTTTTATTAAACTTTATTAAAAACCTGAGTCACTATAAAGGCCAGATTACTAAAGAATTGTTTGACCTGGCTTATTTTACCCACGAAATATCAGAAACAATAGATAGCATCCAAACAATTGCTCGTGGAATAGGTAATGCTATAACAACATCAATTCGAATAAAACAGTCCTTTAACCTTTTTAATAATCATTTAGCAGAATTATTTGTCTTAGATTTGCTTCCGCATCAAGAATTGGACATTGAAATTTTACCAATCTTAAAAAATGCACTACACAATTCAATATTTACCTGGAAAGTATGTCAAGTTATAGCAAACTATACAAAAAAGGCTCGTAATCAAAATCCTTTATTTCTGGATTCATTAATGAATAATTTTAAAGACAAATTGAAAGAAATTTATGAAAAACACCAAGAAGATTGGTACCTAATTCCCGAAAGTCCTAATAACAATAAGTTAAAAACCTGTTTTTTTTTAGTAGAAGCTCTAACTCAGCTTCACCTAAAAGTCCCTCGCTGCTTAGACTTTGCACTAAACCATAAAGATGCACGTATTCGTGAAGTATTTGGAAGATTATTTTTACAAACGGCGTCAGAAAAAGAATTAGTTGAACTTTTAGACAAACTTGATGAACACAATTCTTTCATTCATCCCAAACGGTGGGGAGATGGCAAAGAACCTTACAGGAAACGACATTCCATTATTGAAATTCTTGACCAGGTCAATGACGTCCAATTAGAAATAAATCATCTAGTCAAAGAAGCTTATAGAAAAAAATTAAAAGATAAAATCATTAGCCGGTTTGAAATTCTAAAAACTAAATTTGAGGAAAATGAAGAATGTTTAAAATGGCGCAAACCTGCAGACAGGGAAGTCCGAGATCCAGATGTTTTTGATGAGGACTTAAGTGCGACACTTATTCTGTTGCTTGCGTCGGTAAGTAGTTGGGAAGATCTTGATATTTTCTTAAAAACATTAGAGGAACCTTATTGTTATATAGGGGCTTATGATATTTCGGAAGAGGGAGTTAAGGCTTTAATGCACCTCGCTAAGTCACAAGGAAATAAAATCTCAATTAATGAAAAACAGCGAATTATAAAAAAAATGCAATTATGTTTCCAGCACCCTCATAATGGTGTATCTGGAAGAGCGGCATTACTTTTCAAATGGCTTGGCAATGAAAATGACCTTGATTTACTTAAAGATTTAGAAACAAATACTTTCAAATACGTCCGCCAAAATGCACTTCGTGCCAGACGTTCTATTTTAGATAAATTTGATAATTGGGGGCAGGAAAAAGAGGTCTTGGATTCAGATACAGGTAGCTATGATAGTACGATTAACCGTTAAGTAAATCATTGTCGAAATTTAAAATGACACTTAAACTTCTCCATTTCAGTGATCTGCATATTGGGTGAATAAACCTTTTAGAGCATTTTTAGGAAATAGTAGGCTACATTTTAAAATGTTTTAGTATATAAAAAGAAATTATTATTGTTATCGCTGACGATATTGTAAAATATATCTTTAATTTTGAATATGTAATTAACGCTTACAATTTTATTTCAATGTTTAAAAAGGTAGGGTTCTATGTGTTAATATCACCAGTTTTATTCCACAATACTTTTCTGTTTTTCCAAAGATGATGAAATTGTAACGTTCTAATACTGTTTAAATTACAATCAATTATTATTTCTGGACTAAATAAAATAAGTTTAAATTCTCCATGCTTTTCGATTCTAAATATTATATAGGCTTAAGTTGGTTAAACCAACTTAAAACCAGTTTTCAGTTTTTCCTCATTTAAATAGCTCTTTCAATATTATATACAGGTCTATATCAGAAAAAGCGGCGACTTTGCCTCTTGAGAGTGAACCTACAATTCTAAATGCTTGTATAATTTTTTTCTGCCAATAAATTAACTACTTTCTTAGCAAATTAATATGACTTTGTACAATTGAAACATCCTAAATTTCTAGAAAGCCATTAATATTCATTAGTTTTTTTATAAAGTATCCTTGAAATTAGTCACGATCATCAGCCCTCCATTGAAAACTTTTATTAATTATTGCTTTTGGGATCCTTGGAAGAATTTCTTTTGTACATTTTGTCTTAATTATGCTAAACCTATGCTCTTTATTAGAACGTATTGTTTGATAAAGATCTTTAATATTCTCTATTTCAACAACGTTTTCAAAACCAAATCCATTAATAATATTTTTAAGCATTAAACCATACTGAAAAGCTTTAATTTCTTGCCTTCCAGAGCAGTCGTAGTGTTGGTTTTCTATAATAATCACATGAAGATTAGGAAGATTCAAAGTTCTTAAGCTTACCAAAAATGAAGGTGAATGCAAGAAAGAGCCATCTCCATCTATTACAACAATTTCTTTGTTGGCTGTTCCCAATGCTAACCCCATTCCAACAGCAATTGGGCATCCCCATCCACTTGTCATGTAAACGACTCCCGGTGGACGAATTCCTAGCGCATAACCTTGCCGACTCATATAACCAATTCCTAATACAAAAATACAATGTTTAGGGGAATTATTTTTTATGTATTTAAATAAATCTCGTAGTAGAATCATATTACTTCCCAGAATAAAAACTTTCTTTCATTTCTTTTGGTTTCGAGTGACTTTTTAATTAGCTTTAAACTCTCTCCTTGAATATCTTTTATTTCCTGTTCTATTTCTATTGAATTTATCCATAAAGTATCATGTTGTAAAAAAAAACTAGAACGTTCCGTAATATACCCATGGAGGGGGTTTTCTTTTAAAAATTTTCCTTTTCGTGAACCTAACCATATCCGAAGAGGGATATCACTTGACTGAAGAATCACTCCTAACATGATTTGAGAATTCCCTAAAAAACTATCTTGAAATATTCCAAGTGTTTTTTTATTCGCCAACTCCAAGCCTAGAATGATTGCTAGTGCTTCATCTTCTCTTTGAGGAAAAATCATTTTTATTTCCTTCTTAAATGAAAGCTCAAATAGTAAATCCTTAACTTCCTTACTTGGAACAGTTACTATATATTCAATTCCATTTTCTTTTAAGGCATTGTAAACAGACTCAAACATTTTTGATGATGATTTTGTTAAGATGTTGAACTGAAACTATTTTATTTTCGACTATTAGTGGGTCTTTGTTGAGATCAATTATTATTTCTTCAATAGACTTGACCATTCGACGTAAAAGTTGGTTAGCAAAAATCTTAAGTACAATGTTTTTTTGCTTTAATTTGACCAACGACTCCATATAAGTAGTTGGAATTATACCAAAAGGGATATCTGGATTAAGGTTTATAAGTTCTACTAATTTATCAATAGAAGAAGAAGTATTATGTATTACTACACAGTCAGCTCCTGCAGCATGGTACTTTTGAATACGGTTATTAATTTCTTTTATGGAATATCCATTTACCAATCCTTCTACCCTTGCTAATAATAGTAATTGCGGTAGTAATTTTTTGATTTTCTGAATTAAGTCTAAATAAAGATCTAATGGCATAAGGTTTTGTGGATTTTTATAAAGGCTTGAGGACTTTGGGGATAATTTATCCTCAATGCAAACCCCGGCTACCCCTTGTCTAAACAATTCTTGCGATAAGATAAATGCTTGTTCTATACCTCCTAACCCGTTGTCGATATCAACAAATAATGGAATTTCAATCCTGCGCTGTATTCGGCTAATTACTGTAGTGTCTGATGACAAAGGAAGAAGCCCTAAGTCTGGATATCCTTGTGCAGCGCTATACGAATAACTGCTTAGCCAGACAGCAGAAGCTTTTTGATTTTGAGCCAACAAGGCCGAAAGGGGATCAAAAATACCAACTATAGTTATAGTTTTTCCAAATTGAAACATGTTTTTAGTTTAATACTATAAACTTGATTGGATAATTATTAGTTATCCCTCTTTTTATCCGAAAATATTATTTCTTGGATGTGAGGCGAAGATGGTTGCTTTGAGGCTGGAATCGGAGACGTGGGTGTAGATTTGGGTGGTGGTTATGCTTTGGTGGCCGAGGAGTTTTTGGACTTTGCGGATGTCTACTCCTGATTCCAGTAGGTGGGTGGCTGTGGAGTGGCGGAACATGTGGGGGGTGAGGCGTTGGGGGAGGTTGGCGGTTTCGCCGTTTAAGCGGATGAGTTTTCTGATGTATTGGGTGGATGCGGGTTGGTTTCTGCTGTTTATTAGGAGATGGTTTGTTTCAGGTTCTTTTAATTCGCGGGTGTTTATATATGTTTCTATTAGATTTCGTATTTCATCGCCTGGGATAAAAACGCGTCGTTCGCGGTCGCCTTTGCCTACGATTGAGATTGTGTGATCTTTGAGGTTTATATCGTTCAGGGTTATGTTTACCAATTCTCCAACCCTGATTCCGGTGGAAAACAGGAGTTCGATGGCTATTAATGTGGTCAGGTTGCTAAATTTAACTTTTTTTATAGTTAATAAGCCTTTGTTTTTGTATATTTTTGCGCTGTTAACGCCGACATCCTTGATTGCGGTTTTGATAACCGTTCTTATCTCTCTGCGCGTTAGCCCCCTTGGCAGGCGTTTCGGCAGCCTTATTTGTGTGTCAAGCCGGTGAAACGGGTTTATTTCAATAATGTCGTTTAGTTCCAGCCATCTGAACATCACTTTCAGGCTTGCAATGCGGCGTTTTATGCTTGTCTCTTTGAGATTGCACTCTTTAAAAAGGTGGCGTGTGTATGTTCTGAGAAATATTACATCGCATTCGGAGATATGCTTTTTTGAGGCGGAGAAATTCATGAATTTCTTAAAGTCGATTGAGTAGGCTTTAATTGTGTGGGCTGATAAATTCTTGCTATAACGGCAGTGGTTTAAAAACTGTTTTATTGTTTCGCTGATTGTCATTGTTAAAATTTCAAAAGTGATATGCGGTATATTTTTATTCGAATCCCCCTTACTCCTTTCTTTGCCCCTTACGAGGATAATTCTCCCCTCAGGGCTCGTTTTTTCCGGTTTAATCGAAGCGCTTGGTTTTCTATTTTTAATCCTATTTAAAATACAGCCCAAATTTATCGATTTTAAATACCCCCTCCCCTAACCCCTCCCACTAAGGGGAGGAGGATTTGTTTTTTTAGGCAGGTTTTGGTTATAACCGAACCGCAACCTTAAAAAAATATCACCTGATGGGGGCTGTAATGAAATAAATATATCAATTATTTCTCTTTCCCTTGATCGGAGGGGTTAGTTGAGGGCGTTAAGAATCAATCAAATTATGCGCAGGTTTTATTATCGATGGTGGCAATTTTGGTGTTTTTGATGGCCGTTGTCAAACAGATCATTTAATTAGTTGTAAACACTTAATATCATAGCAGTTATAGTTGTCACAATTACTTGCAATAAATTTATAAATGCGTGACATAAAACGGAACAAAGTCGTTATTCGTGTCCGTTGCCCGGTTTACGTTTATGGAATGATTGTATATTTGGCAAGCAGCAAAAGCATGGAACACTGATGACAAATACCAGTTGGCTGTTCCCGGTTGGCGGTTGACAAATAAAAGGCAAATTATGAAAAAGCCGTTATCCGTTTATTGAAGTGATATTTGATTTAAAACTGCTGGACGCGACCGCTGTGCGTTTTTGAAAGTTATATATTTAGAAAGCGGTAAAAGCTTTGAACGCGGATGGCAAATACCAATTGGCTGTTGCCGGTTGGCGGTTGGCAAATAAAAGGCAAAAAATGAAAAAACCGGTATTCGTGTGGGTACGCCGGTAACCGTTCATGGAGTGGTTAATAAATTCAGTATCCGGCGCTCAGTTTACCAAAAGAAGAAAAGTAAAAGCCTTTCCACGAAAAGGCGCGAAAAAAACACAAAAAAATCGATGTTGTTTTTTTGATTTGAGCATATTTTACAAATAGTTTAAAATTAGCCTGTTCCGGCAAGACAGCCTGAAGGCATAAATGTATTTTCTCTAAGATTGAATTAGTTAATTTTGCTAAGGCTGTGTCAATAAATAACGTTACGGAGGTGTTTAGATGAAACCATTGAGAGCATTATACGGCAATATAGCAAATGCGCCGAAACTGCATTTACACATATTGGTTACGGAAGAAGACAATGTTGTTGTAGCCAGGCGCCTTGATTTTTCAGCTTCAAGTCATGGGGATAACGAGCGGGAGGCGTTGGATTCGCTTAGTGACAGCATTAAGGACTATATTGATTACGCTGTTAAAACTGAAGCTTTAGACAAATTGGTTGATCCTGATTAAGAGCGCTTTTGGAAAGTGTATAGAGAGCTGGAATTGCAAAACGAGTCTTCAGATATCATGGAAAACGTATTTTTGTTTAAGAACAATAAAATTGAAGATGTAACTTACGCCTAAAGCGCAGGAGTTGCGAAAAGTTATTAGAATGTAAAAAGTTTACGGCATTGAGTACGATTCTAAAGCCGGTGGTAAACATAGCGGAAAATTCACAAACGGGAAAACGTCATTCCCTGTTATGGCTCGGAAAGAAATAATACATGCATTCCCCACTTTTTTTAAGTGACCCTAATCATCTTCACTGATATAATTAAGCAATGAATAAAGAATTAGAACATAACGAAAATGATAAAGAACCGGGCGAGGAGCATCTTGCCGAATTAATAAAGCTGGCCGGCGAGGACGCTCGCGCAAGATACAAAAAAACCATGGACGCGCATTACCAAAAACTCAAGGATTGCGCCGCGCGAGCTATGGCTGACCTGCAAAATCAAAAACCATCATGAACGCCACGCAAAAACCAAGACTTATTATCGTAGCCGGACCAAACGGTTCTGGTAAAACCACGATTACCGATAAATTATTAAGACATGAATGGATGGACGGTTGCGTCTATATTAATCCTGATCTTATTGCCCAGCGGGATTTTGGCGATTGGAATTCTGAGGATGCGGTAATAAGGGCGGCAAACCACGCAAAACAGCTCCGTGAAGATTGTCTTTCCAGCCGGAATGACATGGCCGTGGAATCCGTATTTTCAACATGTGAAAAAGTAGAGTTTGTTAAAAAGGCTAAAGCCGCTGGTTTTTTTGTGCGCTTATTTTTTATATGCACGGACGATCCGTCAATCAATGCTAAAAGGGTTGCTATGCGCGTAATGGAAGGAGGGCATGATGTCCCAATTGGCAAGATTATTAAAAGGTACTACCTGTCACTTGAAAAATGCATTAAAGCGTTGCAATTGGTTGATCGCGCATATTTTTATGATAACACGAAGACAAACACTGATTCACGGCTAATTTTTAGAGTAACGGATGGAAAGATTGCAAAAATTTATGAGGGACTGGTTCCGTGGACAAAATATATAGCGGATTCACTTTTTAAATCATAATTCTTCAGCGCGGCGTTATACTGAACTAGAAGGAAAACCTAGTGACAGACTTAATCTGTTACTTTTTCGCCTGCGATTTTGTAAACTTATAATAAATGAATCCGATTTAATATCCTCTCTAAAAAGCTAAGGTTTATACACATCGTTTGTATCTATTCAGCGTGATTTACACACCCCGTCCGCCATTCAGCGGCCACCCCTCTTTTTATATGAGTGGTTGGTAGTTTTTGCTTTTTTCACGCTTGCTCTATGCGCCCTTTTACCTTTTACCCTTTGCGCTTCGCGCTTTTCTCTCTGCGCTTCGCGTCCTATGCGTTTGATTAATTTTGCAGTAATAGGGATAAAAATGTATAATGTGCGGCTTAAAATATTTGAAATTTAATTAACTGTTTTAGTTTTTTTGATTTGTGGAGGGGTTTATATGAAGTTGTTAAAGATGGTTGGTTTTGTGTTGGTTTTTGCGATTTTGACGCATATGTTTGCGGTTGGTGGTGGGCATGCTTCGGATGAGTTTAAGCTTAATGTGAATGAGCATGTTTTTAAAAATGGTTTAAAGGCGTTGATATTGGAGAAGCGCGGGGCGCCGATTGTGTCGCTTAGGATAATTTACAAGGTTGGGTCGGCAAACGAGCGGACGGGGATAACCGGGGTATCTCACCTTTTTGAGCATCTGATGTTTAAGGGGTCGGAGATTTTTGGAACCAGAGATTACAAGAGCGAGAAGCCGCTTTTGGATAAAGAGGATGAGCTTCTGGAATTGCTTACTATACTTAAAAAGGAGGAGGCTTCCAAGGAAACACTTGAAAAAGTAGGCAAGTTTGAAAAGGAGTTGGCCGAGGTAAGGGCAAAGTTGAAGGAGTTGTCAATATCGGACGAGATATGGTCGATATATCCAACACACGGGGCCAGCGGGCTGAACGCTTCAACGAGCAAGGATACTACGACTTATTATTGCAACCTGCCGGCAAACAAGATGGAGTTGTGGGCGTTTATTGAGTCGGACAGGATGAAGAATATGGTGTTGAGGGAGTTTTATTCGGAACGGGATGTTGTTATGGAAGAGAGGCGATTGCGCACGGACAACAGTCCTTCGGGCAGGCTTTTTGAGCAGTTGTCGGCGGTTTCGTTTAGCGCGCACCCTTATAAATGGCCTATTATAGGCTGGATGTCGGATATTGAGAAGTTGACCAGGATGTCGACGGCCGCGTATTTTAAGAAATATTATTGCCCGAACAACGCCGTGATTATTGTTGTGGGCGATGTTGACACGGATGAGACTATTAAATTAATAGATAAATATTTCGGCGACGCTCAGAGCCAATCGCCTCCGCCGCCGGTGGAGACGGTGGAGCCTCCGCAGTTGGGAGAGAAGAGGTTGTATGTGGAATATGACGCGAGCCCGCAGATTGCGATTGCATACCATGTTCCGGCTGTTGGAGAACCGGACCAGTATGCGATGGATGTTATTGAGGCAATTCTTTCAAGGGGCCGCACTTCAAGGTTGTATAAGAGCCTGATTGACGAAAAACATATTGCGGTGTCTGCCAACGCTTACAGCGGGCCGTATAAATATCCGGGCAATTTTATCTTTTTTGCCACTCCAAGGCAGCCTCACACTGCGGAAGAGGTTGAGAAAGCTATTTACGATGAGATTGAAAAACTTAAGACAAACCCTGTGACGGACTGGGAACTACAGAAAATAAAAAATCAGATTTCAGCTGATTTTGTAAGGAGCATGGAGTCGAACTCAGGGTTGGCAAGCACGATTGCGCATTTTGAGTCTATATACAATTGGAGATATATTAATTCGTATGTGGATAAGACTTTGGCTGTGACTAAAGATGATATTATGAGGGTGGCAAAGAAGTATTTTACAAAGAGCAACCGGACGGTGGGGATATTGGAGAAAAAAGAGGGGGCATAGGCCGGGGACGGACGCGTTTAGGACAATTTTTAACAAAGATTAAAGAAACATAACAGGAAGGGATAAAATGAAGATTTCGAGACTCTATTTAATATTTTCAGCGACTATTTGCGTTTTGCTGTTTGGGGCCGGCTATTTGCCCGCGCAGCATATAAAACCCAAAACTCAACAATACTCCGGCGATCCGCAATCAGAGGGGGCCAGGATTGTGGCAAAGATGAAGTTTAAACCGCTTGAGTTTACGCCGCCAAAGGCTGAGAAGGTGGAGATGGATAACGGTATGATTTTGTATCTGATGGAAGATCATAATCTGCCTCTTTTCCGCATTAACGCCACAATCAGGGTTGGGTCGGTTTACGATACGGCGGAAAAGATGGGTTTGGCAAGTCTTGTGGGGCAAACCTTGCGAAGCGGGGGCACGACTTCAATGCCAAGCGACAAATTAAACCGGGAGCTTGAGTTTATTGCGGCGTCGGTTGAGACGGGTGTTTCGCGCGAATCGGGCAGCGCAAGCCTTTCGGTTATGAAGAAGGATATTGACAAGGGGCTTAAGATATTTGCGGATATATTGATGAACCCGGCATTTGAAGAGGATAAGATTAAGAAAAGGAAAAACGAGGTGATTGAGTCGTTACGCAGGGAAAACGACACGCCGCGCAGTATTGTGTTCAGGGAGTACCGCAAGATGATTTATGGTGGCGATCATCCTTACGGCAGGAAAATAGAGGGGGAGCTGGAAACCGTGCAGGGCATAACGCGGGATGATATTATTGCTTTCTACAAAAAGTATTTCCGACCGGACAATATTATAATGGGTATATCAGGCGATTTTAAAAAGGATGATATTGTAAAGAAGTTGAACGAGGCTTTCGGCAAGTGGGCTAAAAGCGATGAAAAGCCGCCGGAGGTTGCAAAGGTAAAAAAGAGTTTTGATAAAACAGTTAATTACGCGTATAAACAGGTTAATCAATCAAACATTGTGATGGGGCATTTGGGCATTGAGCGTAAAAACAAGGACTACTTCCCTGTGATGTTGATGAACTATGTGCTTGGGGGCGGAAGTTTAAAGGCGAGGATACCGAATGTTGTGCGCGGGGAGCGCGGGTTGGCTTATTCGGTGCATAGCGATTTTTACACGCAAAAAGACCTTGGGTTCTTTTATGTGACATGCCAGACCAAGTCGGAGTCGACTATAGAGGCGATAACATTAATACTTGATGAAATAAGGAAAATATCGAGCGAGCATATTACCGATGAGGAGCTGACCAGGGCAAAGGACACTATTATAAACCAGTTTGTCTTTCGTTTTGCCAACAGCGCAAGCATTGTGGGGCAGATGGTGAGCATTGAGTTTGACGGGTTGCCTTATGATTACCTTGACACTTATGTTGAAAACATCCGGGCTATTACAAAAAAGGATATACTGGGGGTGGCTAAGAAATACCTGCATCCTGATAAAACAAAGATATTGGTGGTTGGGGATGAGTCAAAATTTGACAAGCCGTTGAAAGAGTTGGGCAAAGTTAATACGATTGAGCTGCGCAAATATTGAGGTTTGTTTTGGAAAATTAGTTATAGTGGCACAGGCAGGGCGCCTGTGTCACTATATGAATTTATTAGGTTGTAGAATTGTGGAAATTAGTTAAAACTCACACTAAGACAGGAGCTTGTTGATTTTCCTGCTTTTGCTGCTTTTTCTTAGTGCGCATCATTTCAATAAAGCCTTCGACTCTTGTTGAAAACTGGCCTTCGGTATAAGCGCTGTCGTCAATGCAGTCGCCGTATAAAGTGAGCATTGGAATGCCTTCCTTATTAAACTCATCTTTCAGGATCGGCACTGCCGCGCCGTTTCGACGGCAGCCCCATGAAGCGAACATGATAACGGCGTCTACATGATACCGTTTTGCCAGCTCCTTCATCCCTTCTATCCTGTTTTCAAGCGGGCCGTTGTTTTGATTTGAGATCATTTTTCTGGCCAGGCTTTCATAAGGTTTATCCGGATCCATCTCTTCCCAAAAGACGTGATTTATCTCTTCAAAGACAATTTTAACATCATGTTCTTTTTCAAGATTGCTCAATAGATCGCTATCAAAATATGGTTTTAATTCAAGCCAAAGGATTTTGATTTTGTCGACTTGGTGTGTTTTATTGCGTTCGGCGGTCTCTATCCTCTCTTTCAGGTCGTCAACCAGCATTTTATAGAAAACTTCGCCATCCTTTGAGCCGCACAGCAAATGGCTGTTAACTATCAGGCCGAGGGCGTCGCTTCCCGATAGCGGCGATGCCGGATGTTCCCTTAACCGGTTGACCTCAATCATATACTCCCTTGTCCTGTTTGAGCATTCAATTGATTTGCGAAGGGCGTTTTTGTCCATTTTAATAGAAAATGTCTTTTCAAGCCGACCGGCGAATTCCTCCAGCTGGGTAGCCAGAAACGCGACAGATTCGTCGGTGTAATCGTACGGCACGTCAAGCACAGTTGTTTCGTCTTTAGAAAGAGACTCGGCTATACTTATAGTCTTGGTATTGTTGTCGCACAATGATGTGGTGGTTGCCTGGCAAGAGGACATTGGGTAAAAGTTCTTATACATATACCCCATTGCAGCCCTATGGAATGAGCAGCTGTCATTCGGCACGCCTTGCGATTCCGCCGCCAGAAGCGCGCTTTGCGTCAAACCGACCTTAGAAAATAGAGACGATCCAATTTCGAGGCAAAATGGGTACAAATTCATAGCGTAAATGATCTCGCCCGGCACAAAAAGCGTCATTCTGATGGTTTTTTTAGGGAACCTATAGGCGTTCACCAGATCGCGCAGGACAATTTTTCTGGAGAAATTTAAAGAGGGAAGCTCAAAGTCCGAGCTTATGAAACACTCCTTAATATAGAATATTCTCAAAATCTCCCGTAAAATAGATGGGGCAAATTTATGAGGTATGTATTTGTTAATTACTTCATTCCATTCAATCATATTAGTTTAAAGCCGTATTGGAGTTTGCGAAATTCAGGCGCGGCAATTATATAGGTTAATGAACCTGCGCAAATATAATGGCCGCGCTATAAATGATATGTGTTTTTTTCAATTGCTAGCATTTTGCCGGGGCGGCTATAAGCTGCTCGACAAACGCCTCAACCCTTGTCTTTACCTGCCCGAGGCTGGCGATGTTATAATCGCAAGTTAGAGGCAGAAGAGGTATTTTGTGTTTTTCAAACTCTTTTTTTATCAAAGGGTAATCGTATAAATTGTGATCGCAGAATTTAAGAGAGTGATAAATTGAGCCTGTAATAGACCTTTCTTTCATCCTCTTGATCACATTGTCAATTCTTTCAGTTACGTTAGTCATGCGAGAGCATGGAATCCTTGTTAAATATCTTTTGGCAAGGGCCAGATACGGGTCGTTTGTTATGTCTACCTGCGCGGCATAATACCTTGAACCGCTGCACAGGTCGTCGGCCACCACATTTGCGCCGGCTTCTTCAATCATTTCAATAACCCTATTGTCTTCAACAATGCCGCCCCATAGCATAATGCTTGGTGTATTCGAGTCGAAAACCCGGCCTTTCTGTTTCATCAGGCAGTTTAAATATTCTGTAAATTTTTCAGGAACCGCGTTTATGCCTTTTTTAAGCACTGAGAATATCTCTGAACCTGATTGCCCTATGTAACCATTCCACTGCTTGTCAAGAAACATCATCACCGTTTCTCTAACATTGTTGTATGATGAAATGCTGGAGTTAATGTCATCAAGGTTGAATTTACGATTAAAGTTCTTTTCAAGCCCTTCCTTAAATTTTAACAACAAGCTTGCAAAATATTTTATTGAGAGATCATTGATATTTTTAGGAAGGTCTAAGATATAGTTAAAATTTTTATTGTTATCCATCCTGCCCCAGGCATCAAAAAGCCTTCGCATGCCGTCGCAGGAGTTTGTAAAAACAACGCCCTGAAGGTTGTCAAGTTCGCCGGAAAGTTTTTGATCCGTGACGGATTTTATATACGGGCAAAGGTTTCCGCAAAGCACCTCGTCCGAGGCGCAACCGTCGCCCTCCTTGCCCCTGATCCTTACCGGGTGGAAACCCGCGGCCCTGATTATCTCGACCGGAATATATGAGCAAAAGTAGCCTATCTTAGGCAATGGGCTCTCATTTATACTTGAATCATATTCAATGCACGACCTTTCTTGTCTGGAGCCGGCGTTTGAATCGGAGGAGCTGATAATGCCGACAGGAATCTTTGGCGTTGCGTTTTCCATACCGATAATTGCGGCTCCCAAAGCGCCGATTATCTGAGGCTCCGGCGAGATGTTTATCTTTGCGCCAAGTTTCTTCTCCAGTTCTGTAACAACCCCTATGTTTTTAGCAACTCCGCCGCTCATTACGATGTCGCCTTCCACGCCGACGCGCTTGGCCTGAGCCACTATTCTTTTAGCGATGGATGCGTGCAGTGATTTGCAAATATCTTCAACTTTGCTTGCCTCGCCTATTAATGAAACGACTTCAGATTCTGCAAACACGGTGCACAAGCTGCTGATGCTGACCTCTTTTGTGCCTTTTAGCGATACATCTCCCATATCGTCCAAGTCTATTTCCAGCGTCCTGGCCATAACTTCCAGAAACCTGCCCGTGCCGGCGGCGCATTTGTCGTTCATAACAAAATCAAGCACATTTCCCTTTTCATCAAGCTTAATGGCCTTGCTGTCCTGTCCGCCGATATCAATCAACGTCCTGGCATTGGGAAAAAAATAGTTTGCGCCTTTTGCGTGGCATGTTATCTCGGTAACCGTGTCGTTTGCAAACGGAACCCTGATTCTTCCATAACCGGTGGCAGTAACGACGTTGATATCTTCTTTTTTGACATTTGCGTCATTCAGGATTTGTTTATATATAGAATCTACGGCCTTTTTGCTGCTGGCGCCTGTTAAGATTATTGTTGACTCGACTATCTTTCCCTCTTCATTTAACAATACTGCGTTTGTTGAAAGCGAGCCGATATCTATGCCAAGACTTAACATTTTTTTCTCCTTGCTGGGAATTATAGAACTAAGAGTAAAGTTACTATTTATTACTAAAAGTATTATATATGAGTGAGGACGAGCTTTAATTTAAAAAAAAATTAAATTTTTTAGCTTAATAAACGATTTGGCTTTCCGAAGATTTCAGGATATGCCGGAGATGTATAAAATTATTGCTGGCATGACTTTATATAAATATGGTATGAAAAATTAATTTTTATATTATATTCTTCAAATTGTGATTAAACAAGAATAAATCCAAAAAAAAAGTGGCTTATCTTTAAAACTCCAAGATAAGCCACTTTTAATATTTTTAGAAATAAAACGCGGAATTAGTTAACAGGGAAAACGATTTGACTCGTCAAAAAAAATTTATGAGCCGTTAACGCTATATTCGCCTTTTCTTCTATCTCTTAATTCACCTATTTTTGAGCGGTTCCAGTTGTTTACTCTGGAAAAATAGCCGACAATTCTTGTGATTCCGTTTAAAATAATCGGAGACCTTTCGGTTTGCATAATTTTAACAAACTCTCTTGCGATAGTAATATCTCTAACTTTTTCTATAATTTCGCTAATCAATACTTCGATATGTTCGCCCTGATTATTAGAGTCATCAATAACAAACACTTCATTTTGGTCAGTATTAAAAGAAGTGCCCACAATGCTCAAATTTTTGGTCTCTTCAACTGCTTCGGTAAAGAATTCCAAACACTCTTCAATATTCTTTTCAACGTCATCCAACCCGCCTGCGTTAACCTTGTCTTCTCTTTCAATTAATGTAGACTCTACCACTTTTACCTCCCTTTCCAAAAAAGATTTAATTTTAAAATAATGAGTAAGCAAGCCCATCAAAATCAATAATGAGAAGTATTATAGTCTTAAGCTTGTTAAAGTCAAGCAAAAACACCAAATATTGTATTGTAAAATTTGGAAGCTACAATATTTAGACGCATAACTTAATTATTCCTACCTAGTTACGACAATTCGCAAATTTGGAAAAAATTAAAATTTTTTTTCGTTTTTCGCCAAAGTAAGCGCTATATAGGCTGCATCCGCCTCGGCGTCCCCCCTATCTATGGTGTTTTATCGGATCTGAAATGCGGGGTTAAAGACCCTTTAAGTATCCTTCGCATATATCATCATAAATTGACAATTGAAAAACAATATCGTCGGCCAGTTTAACCTCGTTATCCGTGCAAAACCGCGAATTCATACCCTCTATGCTAATTAGTTGCATGTTAAGTTTTTCAGCCGCGTCTCTCAATTCTTTAGTTTTGGCCTTAATTTCCTTTTCGTTAAAACTTTCAAACCGTTTAACAAGCCTATCAAGTATACCTTGGGCCTGGCCCACTAATTGGCGCAATTTTTCCTTTTCTTCCATTGTAAACCCTATAATTAAGAAAAACATTCATAAATAATAATATTGATTTTATTATTATTAATATTAGCCTTAAATATCAGCATTTGTCAATACGCTATAAAAATATGCAAGTTTAATTATAAAAATTTACATTCTACGGCGAATCCCATGCGCCGCAAATAATGCAAAACGTAAATATTTTGAACAGCATGTTATTATATTTAACGGCTAAATCAATGATTTATGTTTAATTTTAATAATTGGCGCTGTTTTTGCGACGATTGCGAGTGTTATTTTTAAAATCATGGACGGCAAATTATTGCAAACCCTGGCGTATTTTTCATATAAACCTTAATATAAAAAAGATTTACAAATAATATTGAATTTGTTTAAATAATGTAACATACTGGAAGCGCGTAATTCTAAAAATCTATCCACAACTCAGCCTCAACCTCTTATTGACCGGCGACTTGTAAAGATAAGCCATAAAAACATGAAACAGAAGCTTTTTATAATTACGGGCCCTACCGGCAGCGGCAAAACCGACATATCGTTGCGCATAGCGCAAAAAGCAAATAATGTTGAAATAATATCAGCTGATTCAATGCAGATATATCGCGGCATGGATATCGGCACCGCAAAGGTTTCCGAGGAAGTCAGGCGGTTGATCCCGCATCATATGATAGACATTGTAGACCCATGGCAATCGTACAGCCTCGGCAAATATATCAGAGACGCCAGGGCTGCGGTAGCCGCAATAGAAAGCAAGGACAAGCAGGCGTTAATTGTAGGAGGAACCGGGCTTTACATTAAAAGCCTGATACATGGAATATTTTCAGGGCCTGAGGCTGATTGGAGATATCGGGAAGAATTAAACCTGATTGCGCTGGAAAAAGGGCCTGATTATCTGCACGATATGCTTGCCAAGGTCGATCCCGTGTCAGCAGCCAGACTGCACAAGAATGACCACAAAAGAGTAATCAGGGCTCTTGAAGTTTATGAAAAGACCGGCGCGGCCATTTCAGGTTTGCAAAAACAATTTAATGAAAAAGAGCCTGAGTTTGAATACTCAATATTTGTTATAAACCGCCCAAAGGACGACCTGCGCAAACGCATAGACGATAGGGTTGAAAACATGTTTAAAGCCGGGCTGGTAGGCGAAGTTATGGAGCTCAAAAACAACTTTAACGGCTTAAGCAAACAGGCACGGCAAGCGTTAGGCTACAATGAGACTTTGCAGTGCCTGAACAATGAAATAACTTTAGACGAGGCAAAAGAGAACATAAAGCGCAACACAAAAAAATTCGCAAAAAGGCAGCTTACCTGGTTTAAAAGTTTTGACAACGCTTTATGGATTAGCCCCGGCAACGATCAGGACTGTGAAAAAACAGGCGATCAAATATTGGATGAGATTAACAAAGCCGGAAGTTTCGCTGTTTTAAATCGCGCCGGGCAAAACCCTTATGTTAATTAATTAATAACAACAAATTTAAAATAGAAATAGCCGTCAATTATGATTGGAAAGTCATCCGCAAAAAGTGTTTGGGGGTTGTACGTAGAGGAGACGTGTGTAAACGCCGTTAAAGTGTCAAAAAAAGGCGGGGATATTTCTCTGGAATCGTTTGACATTATCAGGTACTCAGAGCTGGACGGCGGAGCTGAAACGCAGATAGACACCGGCCCGAAGATACAATTCAAGGCGTTTCCAATTGATGAAAAGAAAGCTTCCGAACAGGCTTCAACCACCACATCGCAAGGCGTCAACCTCAAAAGCCTTTCCGATTCTATAGAAAAAGCCATAAACCTATTCCTGAAAAAGAATCAGATAAACAAAAACGACAAGATACTTGTGGCGTTGCCTTCCCAATTTGTGCTTTCAAGGTTTGTAAAGTTGCCTTCCGTCGCAAAAAATCAGCTTAAAGAGATAGTCAAATTTGAAGTGCAGAAAAACATACCTATTGAAACCAGTAAAATCATATGGGATTTTCACTCTTTGGACGACAACCCCGCCCCAGGCAAGGAATCGGAAGTCGGAATTTTTGCGATAAAAAAAGAGGATATTTTCACGTTTTTATCAAGTTTGAAGCCTATTAAAGATAACCTGACAACAGTTCAGATAGGCTCCGCCGCCTTGTACAACTTCATTTCATTTAACAAGGAGAAAAACGAACCCGGAATGTTGATTGAAGTGGGCGCGGCAAACGCCAATTTAATGATTGTAGACGAGGACAAATTCTGGATTAGAAACATTCCCGTCTCCGACCTGGGCGCCAATTTCGTGGGCGAAATAAAGAGGTCGATCGGTTATTACAAATCAACCGTAAAAGAGATCGACATAAATTATTTAACAATAATAGGCGGCATTGCAAACCAGCAGGCGAAAAAGAAGTTGATTGCCGATAATCTTGGGCATGAGCTTAGGGAAATTTCATTGCCGGAAAATATAACATTATCAGGCTGGGTTGACAACGATCTATTTAGCGCAAACATTTCCAAACTTTGCGTCCCTTTGGGAATCGCAATGCAAGGGTTGGCTTTGGAAAAGATCAACATCAACCTTATCCCTGAAGAATTTGTGCGGAAATTAAAGGTGGCCGGCAAGAAAAAGGTGGCGCTTTTTTCAGCCATAGCCGTATTAATCGGCGTGTTGATTATGTTTTACAGCCAACGGGTTAAAAACGAAAGGCTTTCAGCCGGCATTAACATCGGCGCGCAAACGTTGCGAAAAGCGATTTCGTATGAAAGGGAATATAGAAACAAGGAGAGCGAAAACAGCAACATAATTGAAAATTTAAGAAAACTGGCGAGCGTTGGGGAGGGCAGAGCCTTTTGGGGCGAATTTATAACAAGAACTCTTTCATGCATCCCTAAAGACGTTGTTTTATATAGTTTAACTTCAAAATGGGTGACATCGCCGGAAAATGGATTGTTAATAAAGATAAAGGGGAAGAGCTATCATCCAAGGCTGGGTTTTGTTGAAGATATGGTAAAAGCGCCGCTTTCAAATGTTGTTTTAATCGGCAATGACGGCAAAGAGAACCCGGCTTTTCACGAGGTCAAGATAATGCCGGATTCTATAATACATGACAAAGAGAACAACATTAATTTCGAAATTCAGTGGCTTGTAAAGCACAGCTCATTTTTATTAATGTCTAATCAGGAACAAGATTAAGGGCAAGAGGCCTTGCGCGCCACGGAAGATTATTACGGTTATCAAGAGATAATTTACGGTTTAATAGTTTTAAGGCAAATGTAATGGACAAAGAATTGTCAGACACAAATCAATCTGCAAACGACACTCAAAGCGGGCTTGCCGAAAATGCCGGCGCGCAGACCAACGGAGCTGAATCCGTAGAAAAGCCGATAAAACTTTCATTTTTAAAAAAAATAATACAAATAATACAATCTCTACTCGCCAAACTTAAGTCTTTAAATTTTGGCAAAAAGAAAACGGCGAAAACCAAAACTGTTCAATCCGCAAAAACTGCAGTATTAACGCCCGGCGAGCCTGCGCAACCGACCGGAGAAGATAAAGGTTTCCAGTTTAAATTCAAGACGGATAAAAAAGAGGAAGAGGAGCCGCCAAAAGAAGAAACAGGCAAGAATGCCGACTCAAAATTGCAATCCATTAAAAACCTCATATTTGGGAAACTCGGCCTGAACAAATTGGCAGGCTCAAAAGCCGCCAAAACAGACGGGGATGAGACTGCGAAAAAATCAAAATTTCAGGATTCGAAAATTGGGCAATTTATTAATAAATACAAAATTCCTTTGCCGTTTATGATCAGCGCGTTGCTTTGCCTGGCTTCAATAGGCCTCTATTTTGTTCTTGTAGCGCCGTTGCAATCAAAAAATGCGAAGTTGACGGCGGATATAATCAAAAAAGCCGCGGAGTTTGATAAATATTATAGGAAAGGCAAAAAAATAAATAGCCAAAAATGGATAGACGCCAAGATTAACGAGATTGAAAACGGGAAGAACGAACAGCAGGCCTGCAATGACATATTCGCCGGCAAAGACGACGCAATAGAGATGGTTTTCAGGGATGAAGAGGGCAATGAGATTAAAGACGCTGCTTTGTGGAAAAACCGGCATGCCGAGGAGACAGCGGTTTTGATATCGGATTTAAACAGCAATGGTTTTGAAACGGAAAAAGCCGGCTATTTTAAAAAATGGCATAAAACATTGCCCACTGAGGACGAAATTAAAACAGAGCAGAAACGATTCTGGATACAGAGAGAGTTCATAAACATTATTAAAAAAAATCGAAAGTTCATCAGAAAAATCAATACTTTGAAGTTAAGAAAAAAAACTGATTTAGACGTCTCTCCACTTGCAGATATATTTAATCCGGCCCCGTTTATTTTTTCAGTCGAGATGATGCCTTCAAAATTACTTTATTTAATAAGAGATATAATTAATTCAAAATTGTCGTTTTACATTGAGTCTATAAATATACAATCATACAACTCATCTTCCAAATCCGGCATAAATAAACCTGACAATTTCAGCGTCGTTACAATAAAGGGCTATGCTATCGATTTTATAATAAAAAAAGAAAACGATTCAAAATAAGACGGCAGCCTGAGCGTCGTCAATAAATATTATGGATAAACTAAAAAACTTCCTTTTACAATATTTTGACAAGATCGCCATTTTTCTTGCGGTGGCCGTAATTGGATACGCAATCTATGGTTATAAGGAGAACTCTACAAAAGAAGAGTCTATAACTAAAATAGAGGATTCCTTTCCCGTAATAGAGAGAAACTTTAAATTGGGAAAGCAGCCTGAACCGGAGCCGTTAAATTATGTAGCGAAAATCGAAAAAAACTTCAGGGAGATGCCGGAGCCCCCAAGAATGCAATTTGAAGCCCCCATGCCGCCGGATTCAGAACGCATGGCCGAGTTTGCGCCGGGTGATACTGAAATTATTTTCAAAGGCGGCACTCGTGAAAAGGCTATTGTGCTTATTAGAAAAACGACCGGCGAAATGGTCATTGAGCAAAACTTTTTTATAAGACCGGGCGACGGCATTGGGGTAAACAAACCTATAATAGGCGAGAAGCTTATTGATTATATGACCGGCTGTTCTCTCTTGGAAATTATAGATTACGCAAAGAAGGCGTTAAACGCAAATAAGATAAAGGTCAACTTAAATGAAAACGGCGAATTCGTAAGCTCTTCGAATATTTCCGAGCCTTATTATGTAAAGACAATGAAAATCAGGTTTAAAAATGACCGGCTGGACGGTCGCGAACAGGAAGCGTTGTTAGGCGACATAGTCAATATTGGAACGATAACGCCATTGCTAAAGGCAAACAGGCAAGCTGGAGCGGATTATGAGAAGAGTAGAAACGTCTTTAACGAAATAACGGCTTCGCCTGAATCAGATAGCGAAGATTACAAAACAATGGATGATGCGCCGGAGGCTACCCACCCTGTAAACACAACCGCAGAGGATGTTAAAGATGATGGTAAAAGTAAGAATGTGGGCAATATCTATTCGCGCGCTATTAATTCCGCCAAAGCGGCAAGCGAAAACGAAACAGATAAATTAATAAAAGAAACTTCGGAATATGTTGAGCCCGGGGCCGCTAAATAGACGCCCGGCTGTAAATATTTGTTTTAAGGGTGTAAGCATAGAGAAAAAAGTTGTAAAACGTTTTAGGTTATACGATAATTGACACTTACGCTGTTTTAGAGCCTGTTTACGCTTGATTTTAACTCAAAGTAAAACGTTTATCGGCGCGTTTTTTTATCAGGTTTATTATCACAGTGGAAATTAAAAACAAAAGGATAATTTTAGCATGAAAACATTTCTTCAAAAAGTTGAATTGGCTATTTGTGTTGCCTCATTTTGCGCCGCATGCCTGTTTGCGCCGTTATTGCACGCGAAAACTCCTAAAAAAAATAATGAAACCGGAATTGAGCCTGAAGTGTATACCAGGCCGTCGGCGCAAGATGACTCATTGAGTTCTCAAAGCCTTGATCCTAAAGAGAAAATCTTGCAATCGGTTGATAAAGCAAAAGCTGCCGTTAAAATGAAAGATTTTGACGAAGCGGAGAACATAGTAAACGGTATTCTTGAAATAGACCCAAATAACTGGGCCGCTTTAAAATTGAAAAACAAAATAAAAGACGCAAGGCATATGGAAACTATTTCCGAACTGCGCTCAATTAACGAAGCGGAAAGAGTAAAAAATATAGAAGAGCTTGAGGAGAAATCGATTCAATATAATGATTTAATGAGGTTTCCAAAAGGGGAAGACTTAGAGCGCGTGCAGGACAGGATATTGCCGGATAAAAACAGGCGTTTTGAAGATATAAAGGATGAAGCAAGAAAAATGGAGCTAATCCCCAGCCCACGCAAACCAATACCTGATAATATTAAGGCCGCTTTGGATATCGTATTGCGAAAATTAGAGTTCTTTGACGCGTCCTTGCGGGAAGTAGTTGAATTCCTAAGGGAAAAATCAGGGATCAACATGCTTTTAGACAATGAAATAGTTGATGAAGTAGTTAATATCAAACTTGAAAATGTAACTATAGGAGTGGCTTTGAAACATATGCTGCCTAATGGAATAAATTATCGAATTGAGGACGACATTGTAATAATATCAAATGAAAAATTAGAACTAAGAGTTTATGATGTGAGAGATCTTTTAATAAATTTAAACGATTATTCAGGCGGAGGCGGCGGAGGCGGCTCAGATGGAAGCGAGAGATCGCCACAAGAACGAGTGCAAGCCTTGATGGAGCTGTTAACCGCGATGGTTGAACCTGAAACATGGGGCGACGGCAGCGGGCGCATAACAACCAGAGAGGATAAACCGGGCGACCTGATAATTGTAAATACTGTAAATGTTCACGAGCAGATTTACGAACTTCTGGCTTCCATGAGGTCGGCGCAGCATTTACAGGTTAATATAGAGGCCAGGTTTATACAAATGTCCGACAATTTTCTGGAAGATATAGGCGTGGAGCTAAACAACTTCAACGTAAGGAATGCGAGCGAAGGCACAAATCTCAACGCTAATGTGGACACAAGCGCCGGAGCCGCCGCTGCGGCGTCTCAAGGGTTAAACCTTGCGTACTCTATATTAAAGGACTACCAGATTGATTTGATTCTAAATGCCGTGCAAGAGAGCGAAGACGCCGAAGTGCTCACATCGCCGCGCATAACGCTGTCAAATACTCAACGCGGAAGCATAAGAGTCGTTGAGGAGAGAAGCTATGTTGCAAGTTACGAAATTATAAGCCAGGTGCCGCAACCTGTAATTGCGGTAGTGACTGACGGCACGACTTTTGACGTCAGACCTATTATCAGCACTGACAGGAAACACGTTTTCCTTGAAGTGCATCCGGATATAACCACGGTTGAGCTGGAATCGTTGCCTTATAAAGTGGCGGTTCCATTTACAGGGGCCGAGAGCACGACCTTCCAGCCTTTGGACTTAACTATTCAGCAACCTTTAATTCGAAGGCAGGAATTATCTGTAACGGTCGATGTGCCTGACAGGGGCACGTTGATGATTGGCGGGCTTGGCTCATCTGAAAAACGCAAACGCACCGGGGGCGTTCCGATTCTTTCAAAGTTGCCGTTAATTAAACGCCTGTTTTCAAGGGATTCAGAGGTTATAGTGAGGTCAAATCTTATTATCTTGTTAAAACCAACAATATTAATAAGGGAAGAAGAGGAATTTTACGCAAAAGAGTATGATTAAACGCGTGAAATTATGGCGTTTACATGTTTTGTAAATTATTTTCTTAAACATTTCAGATAAAAAACCAAATGAGCAAAATAACAGGAATTAGCGCGACGGTTATGCTGGGCGTCATTATAACGCTTTTGGCGTTTATTGTTTTAAAAGAAGAACGCGGGCAATTTGTTAACGCGCAGGGCCAAGGTTACGCGGGCCATGTGTTTGGGTTGATTGGAAAAAAACAGGGCAACAGAGAGCCTTTATATATAGTAGACACCCAAGCGCAGATTATACTTGTTTATGAATACGCCCCTCAGGGAGAAGGCTTGGGCCTTGTCTCGGCAAGAAGTTATAAGCACGACAAACAGCTTGAACATTTTGGAAGGTATCACGGCCCCGGGGTGGACGCGATACAGGCGGAATTATTAAAACCATCAAAATAACAGTTATAAGTTTAAATTATTTGCTTCAAAAATTGTTATATAAACGCCTTTTCTAAATCCTGGGAGAGCCGTCTGTTTCATTGTGTTCCTGTTGACTTTCCGATTCTCTAAGCTCTCCTTTTAAGGCCTCGGCTAATGCAAATTTCATTTTATTAAACGGGAAGTTCTTACCGGGACACGCGGTTTGGCTTTTTTGCACCTGATTGTGGCCTATCACTTTGTCCAGCGCAATGTTATACCGTTTGCAAAGATATTTCAACAAATGCTGAAGCGATTCCATTTGTCCCTGCGTGGGCCCGCTGCCTTGTTTTTCAAAGTTTCCAACCAGACACACGCCGATTGATATTCTGTTAAAATCCATCCTGCCCGAGTGGGCGCCATGAATCTGTTTTTCCCATCTGGGCCCGGTTTCAATCTCGCCGTCGGCGGAGCCGTTTCCGTTTCCAATAACAAAATGATAAGCCAAACCGTGCCGCCATTTCTTTTTATTCTTATGATAGGCGTCAAAATTAGCGGCATTTCCCTCCTTTGTGCCGCTATGATGCACAATTATATATTGCCAATCTTTTTCAGGCACATTAACTTTGCACACATCAAACATCTCGCCCGACAATTTCGCATCTGTGATTTTGGTAACTGGGGCGGGCGGCGCATCGTGTTTCTTCTTAATAAACGGCAGAAGCGCAAATATCACTATCCCGGCAACCCCCATTACAGCCGCCAATATTTTTACATGTTTTTCACGAACGTACATTCTAATATATATTTGTAATTGTTAAAGTTACAGGCATAAACAATTACTAAATCCTAGCCAAAAATATTTGAATTTGATGATGAATAAAAGGCTAAAGCCTTAACTCCGGCAGCATGGCATTATTAATGTTTACCCTTTAGGGTTTTATTTCATTGCGGTTGAATATAACCATACGTAAACATTATTTTTCGAAAACAAGAATTGTTTGAATAATACATATGATACTCAAATGGATCGTGATTTACAACGATTGGATTACGGCATCAATTTTTTCACCTACAACCTATTCTCGGTTTTTAAGAAAGTTTGCGGTCGCAATTCGGCCATACTTGTTCATTAAAAATAAGTTTACATTCCGCGCCCAATGCTTACAATAGTAGAATGAAATCAAAGAGATCATTTCCATTAGCAACGGTTATTGCGGCGCTTATAGGGATTGCAATAACCGCCGGATCCGCTATGGTTAGTTTTAACTGGGCCAATCGAGAAGCGTTTACAGAGTTTATGCTTGATGTGGACGAAAGGGCGGCATGGTTTGAGCATGAGCTTTTATTGAATATGGAGACGCTTTTAGGATTAAAGGGTTTATACGACTCTTCTGAAAAAGTGGAACGTAGCGAGTTTAACCAATTTGCGGATTTAATAATAAAAAGGCATTCCGCTATAAAGGCGCTGGAATGGGTTCCGTATGTGCCTCATACCGAAAGAGGCAGATTTGAAAGCTTTGTCAGAAATGAGGGGTACCCGGATTTCCAGATAACTGAACGAATAGATCAAGGGAAAATGGCGAGGGCAAGTAATCGGGACGGATATTTCCCGGTCTGTTTTATGGAACCTTTTAAAGGCAATGAACTTGCTTTTGGATTTGATCTGGCCTCAAACCCAAAAAGGCTTAAGGCTTTAAACTATTCACGTAACACAGGAGACCTTACCGCGACTGAAAGCATAACTCTGGTGCAGGAAAAAGGGAATGAAAAAGGTTTTCTGGCCTTCTTGCCGGTATACAAATGCAAGCCAGGGACGATTGCAGATCGTGGGAAAAACCTTGCAGGTTTTGTGTTGGGTGTTTATCGGATAAACGATATTTTTAACGTTATGCTTCAAAGAACACAAGGCAAATCCTTTGGCATTGATATGAAAGTTGTTGATATCACGGAGTCGAATAGAGAAAAGTTGCTATATTACCATGCTTCAAGAACCGGCCAGTCGGCCCTGGACTCTTTTGTTTATGAAAAAACAATTGCAAACATAGGCGGGCGAAAATGGCAGATATCATCCGCTCCGACTAAGGGATATATAGAGGCGCATAAAAGCGTAAGGCCTTTTGCGTTTTTATTTGGAGGCCTTATATTTACAGTGCTTTTGTCTGTGTATATAAACAACCTCTCCGGCAGGGCGGAAAAGGTAAGGCGTCTTGTTGATTCAAAAACAGCCGAGCTTAAAAACAGCGAGACAAAAATCAGGGCAATTGTTGAAACAATTGCCAACGGTATTATTACAATAGACTCAGAAGGCATTGTCGCCACTGTTAATCCGGCGGCTGAAAACATGTTTGGATATAAGGCGGAAGAGGTTGTGGGCAAAAATATCAAAATGCTTATGCCCGACCCTTTCCATAGCGGCCATGACGGCTATTTATCAAATTATCTGAACACGGGAAAGAACAAGATCATAGGCATTGGCCGGGAGCTGGTAGGAAGGAGAAGAGACAAGACCGTATTTCCGATTTATCTTGCCGTAAGCGAAATGAATATGGCAAACGAAAAAATGTTTGTGGGCGTAATCATTGATATAACAGAACGCAAAAAGGCTGAAGAGGAGCGTTTAACGGCTCAAAAAAGAGCAGAGTTACTGGCCAGGGAGGCTGAGGCGGCTAACAAATCAAAAAGCGAATTTCTTGCCCGTATGAGCCACGAAATACGAACTCCAATGAACGCAATATTAGGCATGGCCGAGCTGCTTTCAGAAACGGAGTTGACCGCTGAACAGAAAAAATATATAGACATTTTTAGCGGGGCCGGAGACGCGCTTTTGCTCCTTATAAACGATATACTTGACCTTTCAAAGATTGAATCCGGCCAAATTGAAATTGAGAAGACATGTTTTGATTTAAACAAACTGTTAAATGAAACAGTTTCGATTATGGGGATAAAAGCCAAGGAGAAAGGTATTAAAATTAATTGCAATGTTTTAAATGACGTTCCTGTTAATCTTGAAGGCGACCCTACCAGGCTTCGTCAAATAATTATTAACCTGATAGGCAATTCATTAAAATTTACCGACAAAGGGCGCGTTTCAATAAAAGTTGAAAATAACTCAATCGATAATAAAAGAGGCTTTCTGCTTTTTTCGGTTTCCGATACAGGCTCCGGTATACCGAAAGATAAACAGCAAACAATTTTTGATAGCTTTGCCCAGGCAGATTCCTCAGTTACCAGAAAACACGGAGGAACAGGTTTAGGGCTGGCAATATCACAAAAACTGGTTGAATTAATGGGAGGCAAAATATACGTTGAAAGCGAGCCCGGCAAAGGGAGCGTATTTTATTTCACATGCAAATTTGACGTGGTTGCCGTTTCAGAAAAGAAGCCAATGGTTGTTAAAGAAACCCAAGGCGGCGAAACGGTATCAAAGCCGGCGGCTCCAGATCAATTGGCGGAACGGAAAGTGCTTTTGGTAGAGGACAATAAAGACAACACAATGCTTGCCCTTGCGTTTATGAAAAAAACGCCTTTTAAAGTTGAAACCGCTGAAAACGGGGCAATTGCGGTTGACAAGTTTAAAAACAATAAATACGATATTGTTTTAATGGATATACAAATGCCTGTAATGGACGGCCACACAGCGACAGGCAAAATAAGGGAGTGGGAAAAATCACAGGGATTAAAGCCAACTCCAATAGTGGCATTAACCGCCCACGCCTTAAAAACAGAAGATCAAAAAAGCCTTGAAGCCGGCTGCAACAGCCATATTACAAAACCGATCAAGAAGGAAACGCTTATAAAAACCATATACGCTTTTACGGCAAATAAAGAATCTAGTTCTATAAATATTTGATACGTGAACTTAATTTTCTGAATAGAAATCCGGTTTAAATGTAGATATACATCTCCTGTCACAAAAGCGGCCTCCTGTTCCATCCAAGGAGAAATGAAATAGGAAACCGCTCGGTCATCTAAATTATTATTTAATACTCAAAAAGATAAACAAGCGGAGTTTTTATCCCTCTACGTCCAACAAACCGCCTAATGTCGCGCCTGTGTTGCCTGTATCTTCGTTGTTGCTTCCAGTCTCGTTTCCCTGATTGCTTTCTGAATTCTGTTCTACCGTTCTTACCGCGTTAACGCCGGTATTTTGTGATGTCTCTTGCGTTGACGCTACGCTTGCGTCTTCATGAGGGTCTGTCTTCAGTGTTTGTTTCGCTGTTTGAACGCCGCCGAACTGTTGCACAAAAGTGTTGCTGCTAACAGAACTTATATCCATTATTTATCTCCTCTTACTAAGAATTAAAAAAATAAACATATTATTAAAAAAATATAGATTTTTAAGCGCTATTGTCAAGAAGGGCTCCGATACCAGAGCTTTCAAGCTTGTCTCTCAATTCGATTATTTCTTCCGAAGGAATCTGTTTTAAAACTTTTCCAGAGTCCTTTTCAATCACCTGAACCACCAATTCATCTTCAAGTCTTTCGTCTGAAACAAATTTTAATCCCTTATTTAGGGTATCCATAATATCATTTACGGTTCCAATGCTACTTTCGGCTTCTTCTTTTTCAGTTTTTGGAACACTTGCAACCGGCTCTTCTTTTTTTGCGGCTTCACTTTTTTCCGCTAAAGAAGAGGTTAAACTATCTATTTGGTTTTCAGTCTTATTATCGCTATCTTTTTCAATTTCAATTTTATTTACATTAACAGCGGGAGCGTTAATATCGGCGGCGTCAAGTGGTTTTACCGGATCAATAGAGCTCTTCCCCGGTTTTTTCACCATTGCGCCTACTGCAGCCTTTGAAATTAATGAAGCTGATTGCACGCTTTCCACTTTATTTGCCTCTTTATTAAAATATTAGAAAAAAATACTTAGTTAAAAATAAGACTATTACAAAAAGACAAGATAGTATTACAAAGCAACTCCTTTGGTTAATTAAAACAAATCGCTTTGTAATACTCCTTATCCATCATCATCAACAAGAACGCCAACCAGTGTATCCTCAAGTTTGTCTCTCAATTCAAGTATTTCGTCCGAAGGAAACTGTTTTACAACCTTACCTGAATCCTTTTCAATTACCTGAACCACTAATTCATCGTCTAATCTTTCATCAGATATGAATCTTAGTTCCTTGTTAAGAGCGTCCATTACCTTGTTAACAACGTTTATGCTCTCTTCTACTTCCGCTTTCCTGGCTTTATCATTCTCTAACAGGCTAACGGCTGATTCTTTTTCTTCTTCTTTTTCAGCCTCATCGCTTCTCTTAATTAATGATGAATCCAAGCTGTTTACGCTCTTTTCAATCTCATCAACAGCAGAAAGGTCGTTTTCTACGTGATTTACTTTGTCGGCGGCACTGGCGCCCTCTACTGCGTTTATGTGCTTTTCGGGCCTTATTGGCTCGTCAAACCCAATTTTTTTAACCGATGGAGCTAATTGTAAACTTTCCACTTTATTTACCTCCTTTCCTTGGTAGTAAAAAAGTAAAAATTTAACTAAGCTATATAAAATATAATTACCTAAAGCCAGCCATGGCTTTTAATACATTCTTATTATCGAAAGAAATTCCAAAAGGTTTAGCAAAAAATTAAATTTTTTATATTTTTTCTAATTTTAGTCCGGATTTTAAAAACCTCATTACTGTAACTGCTTTCATGTACGCATGTTACAACGTAATTAGAGCAAAATCAAAATATTATTCCATAAATTAAAAACGTAATAGTTTGTCAAAAAGCAATTAACATTAATGGGCACGCCTAAAATTAATGGAAAAACTTATTGACAATATATATTTAATTTCTTAAAGTCTTAATATATTTTTCGGCATTTTAAAAGATATGTTTAACCGTAAGTTAAACGATATTAATTTTTTATATAAATATAAGGTCGGGTTAATTTGATTATTTCAGTTGTCAATCAAAAAGGCGGAACAGGCAAGACCACAGTTGCCACTAATCTGGCGGTGGCTTTTGCCTCTAAAAAGAGAGATGTGCTTTTAGTAGACGCGGATCCTCAGCAATCTTCTCTTGATTGGCAAAGGGACAGACCTGAAGATTTGCCGCATGTTTCAGTTATAGGCCTGCCATATTCCAATCTTTCAAAAGAAATTAGCCGTTTAAAGGCTAAATATGATCTTATTTTGGTTGACGGCGGCGGCAGGATAACCGCCAACGCCAGAGCGGCTGTTGCAGTTGCGGATTTTATTGTAGTGCCAACCCTTGCCAGTAAACCTGACGCAATGTCAACGCACAGTTTCTTTAATGAAGTGGTTGAAGAAGTTGCTGCGATGAAAGGCAAGGTAAAAGGGGCGGTTTTATTTACAATGATAAAGTCCGGTACGCTTTTTAATATTGCAGGACAAGAGCAGATCAAAGAATTTGGTTTCCCGGTTTTTGATTCCTTAATTTATAACCGTATAACCTATCAGGAAGCTATATCGCAAGGGAAAAGCGCAGCGGAATTTGCTCCAAAAAGCAAAGCCGCGCAGGAAATAAAGTCTCTTTTTAAAGAATTGAGCTCAAGCCTTTAATTCTGTTTTTACGTAAAAAATGGATTAATTAATGGCATATTCCCCTAAAAACCGCCATTTAAATGCACCAAGCATAGATTTTACAAATACTTGCGAACCTTAAGCTTGCCAATACAATTGGGCATAACTTAAAGCGCGAAACAACGTTTAGCTCAAACATTTTAAAATTTCAGGGTTTAAATCGCCAAAATTTTTCATATACTCTTTGCGCTCATTTTTTAGTTTAACAATAAGCGCGTCTATTTGGTCTTGAGTGTAAAACTTTGCAAGATTAAACCTCTCCATATCAGCTCCTTCTACATTTTTAGGAACAAGCGTTCCAAAATTTGAGTCTTTTATCCATTCAATGTTATCTCTGGCAATTTCTCTGATAATAGACGCCATTTCAGGTATCTCAACGCGCGTTACCTTTTGTTTGATCTCTTTTACTCCGTTATTGCCGGTTTCTATTATCTCGCCTACGCCCCCTGTATTTAAAAGGTAGCATTGAATTTTGCCTTTGCCAGCTTTAATAAATTCATAAAACCGGTTTCCTTCCTCGCATTCGTCGCCTATTATAAAAGGATTGGTGCCAACTACCCTTACTGATTCGCCGGCCTTTTGCGGATCGCCTGCGGACGTCTCAATCGACTCGCCCAGCATAAAAGCGATAGCCGCCTGTTCAGGGCTAAGCTTTGACGCAATTGGGAGAACAGTGTTTCTCCTCGTAATAAAAGCGATTATTAGACCGTCAAGCTGGTCTAGCGGTGGAAGATTTACGCTTTTGGAAGCAAACGGGGCCAGATCGGCCATTTGAATGATGCCCCTACCGTTGCCGGTTAGAACATCGCTGTTAAAATCCACATTTCCAGCATAATCTACCATAATATTTTCAAAAATGGCATCTTTCTTGATTGCGGCGTTATATAAAAGAGCTTGCGCATTAGGCTCAAGGCCGTCCGTCTTAATAAAAAAGCCTTTTTCCGTGCCGAAAGCAGCCCCGTCTTTTTGCCATAACACAACATCATCCTGCACAATTTCAACGCCCTCGCCTTCGCCGGTCAACCCATGGTTATGGCATGCGTGTGTTGTTTTTCCCGTGGCTGAAAGGCCAAATAAAAGCGCGCCAAGCTTTTTTAAATCTCCTTTTTTATCCCTTGCCTTGATTATTTTAGAGCCTGCGTGCAACCCAAGCATTCCGCTCTTTTTGGCAAACCACATGGCCATGCGCAAATGCCCTTTTTTTGCTTCGCCAAAATAATCCGTCCCTAAAACGTAAGTTACCCCCTCCTCAGGCAAAACGAGTACTTGCCGCTTATTTTCAGGCCATTCAGGCACATAAATCAGGTTTAATTCAGGCCCGTTTAAAGCCCTGTTAGGCTTAAAAAGCGTCTTGCTCCACATATACGGCAGGCGAACATTGTCTTTTCGATGAAGCGAAACATAAAGCCTGCAAAACGGACTAAAAACAGGGTTGTCTCCAATGTTGCGTTCCACGAGCGCAAGAGGAGCCCTTTCTATATATGCATTAACCTCTTTTATAGTCCCAATAGCATTGTCAAATATATGTTTCCGCCGTTCCGTCAGTTTTTGCTGTCTGACATTTGAGCCACCGATATAGACCGTAACCGCCGCGCTTCTGTTACGCGTTGCGCTTGAGAAATTTACATTGCCGAACTCTGTGGCTATGCCGTATTTTTCCGCCATTTGCCGAAGCTCAACGTCATCTGTTTTTTTCACATTGTCGCGTAAATCCAGTTTTTTTAAAAACTCTTTAACGTCCATGACCGTGCAATGCCTTTGCTTAAAAAAATCTAAAATATTTTAATTTACAGTGAGAAAGTCAGTAAAACTTAGGCGTCTCATATTTAGTATACAACCAGTTTACTGCAAATGCGAATTGGCATTCACGGGGGCTCAATATCAAGCTATTTCTTGATATTGAGGTAGTTAGCAAGGTTTGAGTTTTTGTTGATAAGAGGTTTTATATTGCCTTTTGACGAAGTCATTACAGTCATTACTCCAGGCCCATGCCCCGCTGCAACGCAGTTTGAATGGACGACAACTCCAATAGAAACGGCGCCGGTCTTATATATCCTGCCGAAAGAGTGGTCGGCGTCAACTATGGCGACAAAATCGCCAAAACACAATGTTTCCAATTTGTATTGCTCCACAATCTTGTCATCAAACATCTGGATATCATGATCGCCGGAATGGCAGTGGCTTGCGCCCAAACCAGATCCCATAATCGCGGCAGGCACAATATGGGTAACCGGAAATTCAATGGAGCCTTTTTTCTCTTTAATTGGAATTTTCGCCAACAGGCCGGGCGACAAGTTCATCGCGTGAATTGTTTCAGCGTAATCAACAAGTTTGAGGCCCGTTCCAAACGCCCTGACTTGCATCTTATCGCCAACAACGAGTTTGTCGATAGTTTTTGGAGGGAAATCAACCATAACGTGCTCAACGCCGCCGTGCTTGCCGACAACAATGCCTTTAAACCCTTTTGCCTCCCCCGTGACCACTGTAACTTCATTGCCGGCGCAGGAAAGGGTGTTAAACCCTGCGTTCGGTGACCAGCTTCCCATGGCCTTTTCCTGATTTGCCAGGCTTACTCCAGGTTCGACATGATCGGCGGCCAACCCTATGGCGGAATCTCCAATACGTATATTGTAAGTTATGCCTCCTACGCTGGGCAAAATGTATGGAACGCCTTCGGCAGATACAACATAAGCTGATTTTGACAACGTTGGGCTTGATATCTGACCAACCACGGATTGCATAACCAATTTGTTTTTGTTCGTTTTAATCATGAATTATTTTCCTTGTTTTGTTGATATTTTTGTAATAAAAGCGGGGCCATGACGCGGAAACTGCCTATTCTGTAGATTGTCGCGCTAAATTGAAGTTTAGCGCTCATTTTGTTTTGAAGTAATTAACGGAGGGTACCAGTCCGTAGCTCTTATGTTGTCTACTTTTGCAATGATGATCTCGCCTGAAATTGTGTTAAAAACCACTTTGCGACCATAAGAGCCGCCAACGCCCATCCCTGTTATCCGAATATTTTTTAGTTCAAGTATCTCTTTTGCCACCCTTACGTTATGATCGCCCAATCCTCTAATATAGCCTTCAGCCTTTGCATTTTCAGCCCCTCCATGCAATTGAGCCTCAAGCCATTTCAGTTTTGAGCCAGATCTAATTAGCATGTTCAACAATCCGATTATCGCAGGGCAGGCAAAAAGGGTTGAGGTTTCTGAAGGGATTTTTCTAAGGGGTCTGATAAAGTAGCACATGCCGCCGCATTTGCGTTTTTTGTCAAAAAGGGTAAGCGCAACTCCCGACCCGGCAATCGCGGAAAGAAGTTTGTCTTCCTCGGAAAAATACGCTTCGCCTGGAAGCACAAGGATATTATCAGCTTCTAAAGGGTTATTAATCACCATAACGCGCCTCAGTCGACGCCTAATCCATCTAACCTTAAGTAATGGGATAGCGTAAAAAGCTTTAGAAGGATTAACAGTCAGACTGTGATTAACTTGCTAAAAACTTGCTAAAAAACAAACCAATCACAGATTTGCTCCGTGATTGGTTTGTGCGCCGCAAATACAAGTTTAAACATTAAAATTAAAATTTGATTGATGTCATAAGATAAAACCAATCTGCATCGTCATCGTCGCCTCTTACATCGTCAATCAAATCGCCCGCAAAAAAGTGGCTGTAGCCGGCGGTTACATTCAGGCGATCATAAAACGTGTACTTTAAAGTAATATCAATTTCTTCGCCTATTTCATCGTCAGCGTCAACCGCCGTTATAGCCCCGGCCCCAAATCCGCCGTTAGGCCCGCCGCCTACGCCGTACCATGCGTCGTCTTCGTTTTCCAGTTCAAAAAGATGAAAATCAATCTTGGCAAGCATCTTTTTAAGAGGGTTTACGCTTAAGCTAAACTTGTGGCTTACTACATTCTGCCAGCCCTGCAAATCTATAAAACCAAGGTATGCGTGAGCTAAAGGGTACATCTGGTCAAAAGTTTCAGCTTCGCCGTCCGTCGGATCGTCATCGCCTGAAGCAAATGAGAACGCGTAGCCAACCTGAGGTTTCCACATTACGTCTTTCATTTTATATGCCACTTCAGCGTAAAAACCAAAAGCGTCTTCTATGTCTAGGTTCTCTACACCGTCGCCGCCAATAACTCCAAACTGGCTCGCAAATTCACCGGCATACTTTAAACCGGGAATTGAAGCCAATTTTCCTTCCGCGCGAATACCTAAAGTAGTCCTCTCTTCATTCGTCCTGCCGTTGCCGGCCTGAACGCCGTCAGGCAATGTTGTGTTCCCTTTACTTCTTCTATAAAGAAGGTAAGGCTCAACGGAATGACCCTTTTGCCAGTCAAAATGGGTGTAAATT
Source organism: Candidatus Anammoxibacter sp. (assembly GCA_021777105.1). Classification (GTDB taxonomy): domain Bacteria; phylum Planctomycetota; class Brocadiia; order Brocadiales; family Anammoxibacteraceae; genus Anammoxibacter_B. The sequence goes on along the minus strand of JAIQZQ010000005.1, from coordinate 39,112 downwards.
CCGGTAAATATCTTGTCTTCATCTTCCCCAGATCGACCACCGTCGATGAAGTCTTCATCAAGTTGTGTGGCAAAGAAGTCCATCCAGAACGGCATAACCCATTGATTTTGCGTATATCTCATTCTAACACCGTCCCATGCCCTGCCCTGATTAAGCCAGTCTAACGGGCTGATAACCTTCTGCCCGCCATAATTCATGCGCCAGCGTCCAATCCTGAATGATATATTAGACGAGTCGTAATCTCCACCGTCGCGCTCATATAGAGATACGTCAATATAGCTTTGCAGCACGTCAAGTCTGTCAAGATTGCCTATTGTTCCACCGCCCGCTCCTGTCAGTAAGAGCGGAGGCCCAGCTGAGAATTCAGTTGGATTGGCGACGTGAGCGTCGGCTTCTTCTCCAAATAAACGGTTGTCCTGGATTTCTACAAATCCGCGAATATGGTCGTTGACTTCAGCGTCAAAATTCAGGCGCGTCCTTAGAAGCGTAAACTCCCTGCCGTCGCCGATGCTGTCGTCAAAATCAAAATTGTGGTTGCTTTCAAAACGAACGCGAGTAGCGCCGCCAACTTTCAGGCTTTTCAGTCCGGGCGCGTAAACATTCAGTAGCCCTTGACCTTCTGATTTGGAGCCGCCGGATGAAGAGTTGTCAACTTTCTGTTCCAATCTTTCAATCTCGGATTTTAAAAGATCAATTTGCTGCTTTAAATCATCAGAGCCGTCCTGCGCAAAAATATTCGCGCTAAACAGCGTTAGAGCTAAACAAGCCCCTGCAACAAAAGCGTTAAAAATGCTTAATCTCCTTTTTCCCATTTTTTCTCCTTTTTTTATAAAAATTATCTGAAAACAAACAAAACTTTTTAAAATTAGCAGGTCTATTTTTTACCCCATTTCGTTATAAATTACAATCTTAAATATTGGAATTTTAAGATATTTTTTCGATCATTGCCAGCTCGTCTTTTTTTAGAATCTTGCCCACATCAAGCATGATGACAATTTTGTCTTTCACCTTGCCAAGCCCCAGTAAAAAGTCAGTGTCTATTTGGCTGCCAATATGCGACGGATCTTCGATTTCACTGTCCTTAATATTGACTACTTCCGATACTGTGTCTACTATCATGCCAATATGCGAATTTTCTACCTCCACCACAATAATGCAAGTTTCATGGGTATGTTCCAATTCCGGCATGCCGAACTTTATCCTCAAATCAATTACCGGTATGATCTTGCCGCGCAAATTAAATATGCCTTTAAGGTAATTTGCGCTTTGAGGCACTTCAGTGATTTTAACAACGCCGATAATCTCTCGTATTCTCAATATTTCAATGCCGTATACCTCGTCGTCCAGAACAAATGACAAATATTTCTCTTCATGGCTTGTGAGATTTTCAAGATTAGTTTTGTTCCCATCGCTTTTTTCGGTTGTGGCTTCCATTTTGACTCTCCTTAATTTAACAAAAATCAAAAAGCATTCTCAGTATAACAAGCATATTTTCATCGTAAACGGTTTCTATGTTAGAAATTTTTCAATTCATCGTCATCCAAAGGAATAATATCGTCAGGGTTGCCGCCGCCTTTTGAAGCTTTGTTATGAAGAAGAAAACCGCCATGATAAGAAGGCTCAGCTTTATGATGACGGTATTCAGGCTCGCCTCCGGTTGGAGACATATTGTTTTGAACAAAAGCGCCGGAGGCGCTTTCAGAAACCCCGCCGCCTACGATTGCCACCAATGAATCAATAACACATTTTAGCTCCTGCGCCTGCGCGGTAAGCTCTTCGCTGGACGCTGCGGATTCCTCGGCGTTGGCCGCTGTTGACTGCGTTGCTTTGTCCATATCGCTTGTCGCTGAATTTACCTGTTCTATGCCTTTGGCTTGCTCATCACTTGCGGCGGACACATCCACAATAAGGCTTGAAACCTGTTCAACTCCATCCACCACTTCTTTGAGGACGTTTGCGACTTCAGCTGATGTTTGCACGCCATTGTCGGCGTTACGCTGCGACTCTTCAATAAATCGGGAAGTGTTCTTTGCCGCTTCGGCCGACCTTTGGGCAAGGTTGCGCACCTCTTCGGCCACAACCGCAAAGCCTTTCCCTGCTTCGCCTGCGCGCGCGGCCTCAACAGCCGCGTTTAAGGCCAAAAGATTGGTTTGAAACGCTATTTCATCTATAGTCTTTAATATCTTTGCGGTCTCGTCGGACGATGTCTTTATTTGCCCTATAACTCCAGTCATCCTCTCCATTGCTTCTCTGCTGTGGCCTACTGAATTTGTAACGCCGGCAGCCATTGTGCTTGCCTGTTTTGCGCTTTCCGCGTTCAGTTTTGTGGAGGAGGACATCTCTTCAAGAGAAGACGAAGTTTCTTCAAGGCTTGCGGCCTGCTCAGTGGCCCCTTCAGCCATCTGCTGGCTGGAATCCGCAATCTGGCTAGCCGCGGAAGTCAACTGCTCAGCGCCTAAAGTCAGATTATGAATAACTTTATGAATAGGTTTGGTGATTGAACGCGTAATTATGGTTCCAATAATAGCGGCAATAGCCACGCCCGCGCCAAGTATTATCCATTCAAGCCATGCCAAAAACGCGGCGAGCCTCTTTGCTTCAGCCGCGTCGACAGCCATTAACTCCTTTTGGTTGGCAGCCATGCCTTCAAGTTGCTCTTTTATTGTAAATGCGGTAGGCGCGGCTTTAGAGCCGAGCCAGGCGTTTGCGAGGTTCCATTCAGAACTTCCGCGAATAGCGAACATTTTTTCCGGCAATGATTTAAAAACTTCTCTGGCATTGCTAAATGCGCTGAAAGCCCCTTGTTGCTCCGAGGATAAAAGATCGGAGCTGTCTGAAAGGTCGCCGAAACGTCTTATATTTTTAGCCCACAATTTTCCAAATTTGTTTTTAAATTTTTCATCGCCTGAAAGCAGATAGGCGCGTATATTGGCAAGCCCCAGGCCTAATGTGCCACGCACATCAGCCATCATTCCAAGCAAGGCTTTTCGTTCTGTTGTCGCTTCAAGAGTAGCCTCGATATCAATTAATTTGGTAATGTTGGCGGCCATAATTGCCGCTTTTGGGGCGGCCTCGTCAAACAGCATTTTTGTCGCGGGAGTGTTTTCCACTGTTTGCGCAATATCTTCAATCTCTTTTTGGTATTTACGAAAATCCTCTAATTTGCTTTCAATAATCCTGAGCCGTTCAAGGTTTTTTGGATTAGTCCAGTTGGCTGAAAACTTTTTTAATTCCGCGAAAGATGAGTCCAGTTCCAACGACCATGCTTTAACGCGCTCATCCTTAAATTTATCTTTGCCAAGAAGCATCCAGCCGCGCAGAGCGGCAAGCGAATGGTTCATACCGTTAAGCATCATAAGGCTGGCGCTGGCGGTCGGCGTTCTTAACTCAATAAGTCGGTCGGTTACGGTTTTTGCGCGTCCTACTTGCCAGATTGACGTTAAAACCGCGCCGATAAGCAAAATCGTTATTATTCCAAAACCAACTCCAATCTTTGTTCCCAATTTCATATTTTTAAACACGTACAAATCCCCCCCTTTTCATTTATTTTTTAAAAAATAACCTATATAATTTTTAATTAAAATTTTTGTTTTTCATAAATTTGCCTTGTTTTCCCGCGCTAAACCGTATTTTATAGTTTTGACCACTAGGATAGCGCAATTTGTTTTTCGCGGCGACCTCCTTAACTTTTTCAATCTGATTTATTAAATACTGAATCATAACAGCCCGCTGATAAACGCCTGTTGGCGTTTTGCCTGTAACCGGCTCGGCAAGCGGCGAGATTTAATTGTGTTGGAAGCCATTTTTAACAGATCCATCTCCGCTATAATAATCTGAGTCTGCGCAAATACGTCGGAATATTGTATTTTTCGGGATGACGGTTGCCATGCCGGTGGAAGGTCATATTAAAATCTCCCCTTGCCTTGCTTATCGCTTTAGTTACAGACAAACATTTATCAAACACATCTTATAAGAAGGGGGCGTGGACTTGTCGACCGGGTCTATATTTTTCAGGATTGATTTGCAGTGCGCGTCCGGCGTTTCGAATGTCCGGCAATATCGTATCGGCAATTATTCTTACATCAGTGGAAGCTACATATTGCAATCTATCATAAATTTGAAATTGCGGCGAACTCGTCAGCGTTCAAGATCATGTCGATGTCAAGAAGTATTATAATCTTGTCATCGACTTTGCCCAAACCGAGCATAAAACTTGAAGCCGCTGAATTCCCTATATCAGTTGTCTTTTCAATCTCTTCGTTTTTAATGTCGATTACTTCAGACACGGCGTCTACAATTAAACCTATATGTGTATCGTTAACTTCCACCACAATGATGCATGTCTCTTTTGTGTATACCGTTTCATCCATCAAAAATTTTACCCTGAGGTCTAAAACCGGTATGACTTTGCCCCTCAGATTAACTATCCCTTTTAGGTAAGCCGGGCTTTGAGGTATTTCGGTAATATCAATTAAACAAATGATCTCCCTTATTTTTAATATTTCTATGCCGTATGTCTCGTTTTCTAAAACAAAAGTAAGGTATTTGCCCGCATGGGTTGACACGGAGTTGTCCTGAGCATATACTTCATCGCCAACGCTTAATTCACTTGCTGTAGCCCCCATTCTATTCTCCATATATTTAAGGTTGCTTAATAGTTACAAAAATTTGATTCTATCTAAATCGGGCCATATTTACAATATATAAATCAATAATTTACCAAGTAAATTGAAGCGTTTCAAAAAAAAGAAATATCTATTATTTTTGCGGACAAACTATAATGTAGCTGGCAATTCATGGAGTGTATGCCCTAATCCTGACATGTCGGATTATGGAAAAGGCGTGATCTAAAAACCGGAGCGGTATTTCTAAAAATATTTTGCCGAAATTTGACAAAACTTATTTGTGAAGACACTAATTTAATTAAAAAAAAACGGCGCAATATTTCGCCGTTTTTTTATTTCTTAAGAAATTCTAAATTCACTAAAAATAAATTTAGTTATTAATTTGGCCAACGCCAACGCTTCTATCCGAAGATTGGTCTGAAAAACGTGAAACAACTTTATATCTGTAAGTTTCACTTGGCACATGCGTGTCAACAAGGCGGCTGCACTTTGGGCATCTTCTATTGCCCGGCCCCGAACTATTAAACATTTTTCCGCACATCAGGCACGACCGCTTTTTTTTAACATCAATAGTCCCGGCCACCAAAGCGTTTAAAACCTCGTCTTTATTATTTTTAGTTTTATATTTTCTTGTCTCTTTTTTTAGTTTGCTTTCCATTTTTTCTCCCCTTTTAAAAAAAATTTTTAAAGCTACTACGCGCAAACGTAAATAATAAAAGATATAAAAAATATTGTTGAGCAGACCATTGTCCCCAATGTTCCGCTTTTAGCGTTTATGTGAACAATAGGAGCTTTGCCTACGCAATCATTGCCGTTTGAAATACCTGAATCCTGCCCTTCTAACGATTTTAGAGGATTGCCGCTATTAATAATTCTCCAAATATTCATTCTCAATCCATTCGCCTTTCTAATTTCTGTCGTCAATTCTTTATATAATAATATTTAAATGCCGTAGAATTATCGGTTATTAAAAACCACATAATTTTCTACACTATTGATGAATAGCAAAAAATATGCCAATCGACAAAAAGGATGGAGATAAGGAAATATCTTAATGATAAACTAATAATGGACGAGGCTGCCACCACGTGTTTTATGAAGTTGTAACTATCTATACTATAGATTGTTATATACTTTTAGCGCAGGTTGTTTGCGTGGAGCTTTTTGTTTGTTGAAGAAAAAGATTTTGCTATTATGAAGACTGAGGATTTTTGGGTATAAAATGTGGAGTTCTACATATATGTGTATCTACATAAGTGTGGAATTTAAGCTTCAGCATTTTCCGTTACAATGTTATATTTCTTTATTTTCGTGTAAACCGTTTTCCGGTCAACACCCAACAAGCGCGCGGCTTTGGCCTTGTTTCCGCCTGTTTTGCGCAACGCTTCGACAATATTTTGAGGTTCGTTATTTAAATCGACAAACGAAGAGCCGGTTTTTGTTTTAATAAACTTGCCAAGGTCCGACGGCAAACCGTCCACGGTTATGGTTTCTCCATTGCAGAGGATAAAGGCGTGCTCAAGTATATGCTCCAGCTCCCTGATATTCCCGGGCCAGGGGTATTGTTTAAATATATTGAGAACGTCATCTGAAACCGCCACAACATGTTTATTAAATTTATTATTGAATTTGTTAATAAAATGGTTAACCAAAAGCGGCATATCTTCCTGTTTTTCACTAAGCATCGGCAGTTGCAGCTCAACGACCTTAAGGCGATGATAAAGGTCTTCCCTAAACAACCCCTCTTTAACCCTCTGCTTTAAGTCCTGATTTGTCGCCGCAACAACCCTCACGTCTACTTTTATAGAAGTTGATTCACCCACCCTTTCAAATTCCATCTCTTGAAGCACACGCAGCAACCTCAGCTGCATGCTTATTGAGATATCACCTATTTCGTCTAAAAAAATAGTGCCCCCGTCAGCCATTTGAAATCTTCCGATTTTATCGTCAACCGCGCCTGTAAAAGCCCCTTTAATGTGGCCAAACAGCTCGCTGCTAATCAGGTTTTCAGTTAAAGAAGCGCAATTCACCTTTACCAGGGGCTTGTTTTTTCTTTTGCCTCTGTAATGAAGGGCCTCCGCCGCCAACTCTTTGCCTGTTCCCGTCGCGCCGGTAATCAACACAGACGATTGCACATCAGCCAGAACGTCAATAAGCGAATAAATCTGCTGCATCTTTTCACTCTTTCCAACAATATTGTAGAATTGCTGCCTGGAGCTTGGCCCTTTTACCGGAAATGAAAGGCGATTTTCAGTTTTAACTATCGCAATGCAACCGCTAAGTTCGTTTTGGTTTTGTTGAAGCGGAAAAGTGGTTAGAGTCACCGTCTCTTTTGTGTTGTCGCTATATTTACACTCAAAATGCGTTGTTTCAACAGGCTTTTTCTCTTTAATAGTTTTAATAATAGCCTCAAGGCATCTTGCCTCGCACACTTTCGGTATCTCGTTAAATTTTTTGCCTTTGAGGTCTTCCCCTGAGAACCTGCAAATATTCCCGGCAGCGTCATTAACCGCTATTATTCGCAATTCGCCGTCCACAGCGATTATTGCGTCCTTTACGCTTCGAAAAATAGCCTCAAGGTTTGATTGATATTCTCTGTTTTCATATACAGTTTTTTTGTGATCAATAGCTTTTTGAGCCAAATGCAGTATAACTTCATTTTTAACAGGTTTTACTATATAATCAAAAGCCCCAAGACGCACTGCTTCTGAAGCGGTTTCAACTCCTGGAAATCCTGTGATCAGCACAACCGGGCTGGGCAGGTTTCTCTCTTTTATCTCCCGTAACAAATCAATTCCAGAATTTGTGTCCAGAAATATATCAGAGAAAATAAGATCAAACTCAACCTCATCCAGTTTTTTAATCGCGTCTTTGTATTTATTTGTAGTGGTTACTTCATATCCATTTTTAGACAGCAACCGCTTAAATATCATTGTAATAGTCTTGGAATCGTCAATAACAAGAATTTTGCCCGTCATAACCCGTTTGTTTCCTAAAATAGATAAACAGTTTATAATGTTAATAGTGTATGTTGGCCGCCATTTTAAACATTGACAACCAAATCGCCTGCATTATATCAGAATGGTTTTATCTGCCAAGGCAAAAACAGATAAACACAAAGACCCTATTTTAAGTAAATTTTATAATATAGGGTTTATTTTGCGCAGATTTTATAATATAATAGTTGCCTTTAATATATTCCAGGTCAAGCCTCCTTTTGCAGCCTGCATTTTAACAACCCTCTGGGCCGGTATAGTGCCATTAATAGCCCGGTTTAAACTTGAATTGAAAATGCTGTTAAATTGCCGGCTTTAAGAGAAATCTTAAATTGCTTGACAAAAAGAATGCATTTGAATAAAATCTCTATAACTTGCAGTCTGATGGGAATTTACAGCTATGTTTCAGTTGTGAAACATGCTAAAAAAAAGCTTATTTTTTAATGTTAAGAAAGGAAACCGCAATGGCAATTAGAGTTGGCATAAATGGATTTGGACGTATTGGACGAAACGTGTTTCGTGTGATGTCGCAAAGAGATAATATTGAAATTGTGTCTATTAATGATTTGACAAACTCAAAAGCGTTGGCGCATTTGTTAAAGTACGATACAGTTCACGGCAGATTCAACGGCTCTGTTTCCGCAAAAGACAACGCTTTAGTTATAGACGGCAAAGAAATTAAGCTTACCGCTGAAAAAGATCCCACCAAATTGCCTTGGGGCGACTTAAACGTTGACTTTGTGCTTGAATCAACCGGCATATTTACATCAAGAGAAGCGTGCGCAAAACATTTAGAAGCCGGCGCCAAAAAAGTGCTGCTTTCAGCCCCGGCAAAAGACGCAATCGACGCCACAATAGTAATGGGCGTTAACAATAAAAGCCTTTTGCCTGAACACAAGATAATTTCAAACGCATCCTGCACAACAAACTGTTTAGCGCCTATCACAAAAGTGTTGCACGACAACTTTACTATTGAAAAAGGCCTCATGACAACCGTTCACGCTTACACAAACGATCAAAGCGTGGCAGACTTTATTCATAGCGATTTAAGGCGCGCCAGAGCGGCGGCAGCCAACATAATACCAACTTCAACAGGCGCAGCCAAAGCTATCGGCGAAGTAATACCCGATCTTAAAGGCAAACTTGACGGCATGGCAATGAGGGTGCCGGTTGTAAACGGCTCTATTACCGATTTAGTCGCCTATCTTAAAAAGGATACCACTAAAGATGAGGTTAACTCTCTCATGAAACAGGCAGCTGAAAACGAATTGAAAGGCATACTTGAATACTGCGATGAGCCAATAGTCTCTTCAGATATTATTGACAACCCTCACTCCAGCATACTTGATTCAGCCTCAACCATTGTTATAGAAGGCAACATGGTTAAAGTGGTTTCATGGTATGACAATGAATGGGGTTATTCCAGCAGGGTTGTAGACCTTATCGAAATGGCCGCCGGGTTATAATACCTTGGCATTACTAAACATTTACAATTTTTTTAAGTATCTATTCTAACCAATGGACAGATTATTTATAAAAGATATAAACGTCAGAGGCAAAAAGGTTCTTGTCAGGGTTGATTTTAACGTGCCTTTTGATAGTCAGGGAAACATCTCAGACGACACAAGAATACGCTCGGCCTTGCCGACGATCAATTACCTGCTCGACGAAAACGCGAGCATCATCCTGGCTTCGCATCTGGGCAGGCCCAAAGGCAAGGCAATGCCCGAATTCAGCCTGCGCCCAGTGGCGAAAAGGTTAAAAAGATTGCTGGATAAAGAAGTTATTTTTGTGGAAGACTGCATAGGCGACAAAGCAAGCGATGCGATCGGCAAAATGCAACCAGGCGATATAGCCTTGCTTGAAAATTTGCGTTTTCACGACGGCGAAGAGAATAACGACCCTGAATTCGCAAACGCGTTTTTAAGCCTTGGCGAAGTGTTTATTCAGGAAGCGTTCGGCAACTGCCATAGAAAACACGCTTCAATGGTAGGCATGACATATGGCCATATGCCGCATGCCGCAGCCGGATTTTTGGTAAAGAAAGAGATAGACTATTTTGAAAAAGCCATTAAAGCCCCTATGCGGCCGGTGGTGGCGATACTTGGCGGCGCAAAAGTTTCAGACAAAGTGCTGGTAATTGAGAATCTGGCCGAGAGTGTTGACAAGTTGCTTATCGGCGGCGCCATGACATTCACTTTTCTAAAAGCTATGGGTTATGATGTGGGAAAATCGCTGGTTGAAGATACCATGCTGGATACGGCTTTAAAGATTATAGAAAAGCTTAAAAAAGAGAATGTTAAATTTTATTTACCGGTAGATTTTGTTGTCGCAGAGCGATTTGACGCAAACGCGGCGTCAAAGATAGTGACCTATCAGGAAATTCCATCTGATTGGATGGCTCTTGACATAGGCCCGGCAAGCACAAAACTGTTTAGAGAGACGCTTGACGACGCTAAAACTATATTGTGGAACGGCCCGATGGGCGCGTTTGAGATGGACGCTTATAGCCGCGGCACTTACGCAATGGTAGACGCGCTGGCAAATTCGCACGCCCTTACTATTGTGGGCGGAGGCGACACCGACCTCGCTTTTCACAAAACAGGCGAGTCTTATAAAGTATCATTTATATCAACCGGAGGCGGCGCGTTCCTGAAATTGCTGGAAGGCAAGGAACTGCCTGGTATCGGAGCTTTAACAAAAAGCGAGTAAAAGGAGTCAAATTTTTGGACATCAAGATTTCCGCGTCAATTTTATCCGCCAACCCCATGGAGTTCGGAAAAGCTATAAAAGATGTTGAAACCGCAAAAGTTGATTACATTCATGTTGACGTAATGGATGGACATTTCGTGCCTAATATCACAATGGGCCCATTCATATCCGAAAGCGCCAAAAGCGTCACCAATGTGCCGTTGGATATCCATTTAATGATAGAAAACGCCGATAAATATATTAAATCGTTTGCCAAAGCCGCAACCGAAGGCGATATCATCACCTTTCACATTGAAACAACAGACAAGCCGCAGGATATTATTTCAATGATTAAAGACGAAGGACTCCTTGCCGGAGTAGCGCTTAACCCGGCTACGCCCGCCGAGGCGGTTGAATCGGTTATTGAAACAGCCGATTTGATTTTGGCCATGACTGTAAATCCCGGTTTTTCAGGGCAAAGCTTTATTGAAGATGTAATGCCTAAATTAAACGAGTTAAGCAAAAATGCCCGCCCCGGAACGTTGATGGAAGTTGACGGCGGACTTACATGCGAAACAGCGCCCATAGCCGTGAAAAACGGCGCAAATTTGATAGCAGCCGCATCCGCCATTTTTAAACATGACGACATCTCAAAGGCGGTTCAGGACCTAAAAAACAGTTGCAATCTGGAACCCGCAATTTGTTAATAAAAAATTTTTAAAAAAAATAAAGATTTCATTTGAATTATAAGTTATAATGCGACTTTGTATTTTTAAACAAAAAGCGTTCAAATTTTTTTAAGGGAAACTTAGCTTATGTCATTGTTCAGGAAAAAGAGCATGCCCAACGGCCTGTGGATTAGATGCGAAGGGTGTAAAAGGGCTATTTATAAGAAGATCCTGGATGAAAAGTTTAACGTCTGCCCTGAATGCGACCACCATTTCAGGATAGGCAGCAAAGAACGCGTGGAATTGTTGCTGGACGAAGGCAGTTTTAAGGAATTTTGGGCCGATATGCGCTCATCCGATCCTTTAGAATTTGTAGATCGCAAGCCTTATAAAGACCGGGTTAAAGATGAACAACAACGCACAGGCATGAATTCCGCATGTGTAGCCGGCAGAGGCGAAGTTTATGGAAAAGAGATCGCGCTTGCCGTTACAGATCCTGGATTTGTTATGGGAAGCATGGGCTCTGTTGTTGGCGAAAAAATTGCCAGATCAACTGAAACCGCCATGGAATTAAACTTGCCGTTGGTTTTGGTTACAGGATCGGGAGGCGGCGCCAGAATGCAGGAAGGCGCAATATCATTAATGCAAATGGCAAAAACAAGCGCAGCTATAGCAAGGTTTCAAAAAGCCGGGGGGTTGTACATTGCAGTAATAACTGATCCGACCCTTGGCGGAGTAATGGCAAGTTTTGCCTCTCAGGCGGACATTATTATGGCCGAGCCAAACGCCCTTATCGGGTTTGCCGGGCCGCGCGTTATTGAGCAGACAATTAAAAAATCGCTGCCGCCGGGTTTTCAAACATCAGAATTTATGCTGGAACACGGCTTTATTGATATGATTGTAGACCGCACGGATATTAAAAACACAATATCAAAATTATTAATCTTATTTAACGGCAACAAGTCATCTGAAACAGATAAACAAACCAATATAAAAAGCGATAACCAGATATTGTGCAACGCATCAACCGCGCCAAACGATCTGGAACTAAGCTTCAACTAATACATCAATTCCCTGGTAGCTCAATGGTAGAGTATCCGGCTGTTAACCGGAGTGTTGTAGGTTCGAATCCTACCCAGGGAGCCATATAATAATAAGCCTGCGGAAACGCAGGCTTTTTTTATGGAATAATACAATGTGAAATTTATATATTTGTGATAGATCTGGTCAATTGTATACAGGTATAACAACAAACTTGACAAATCGTATGAGGTAACATGGCAATACGAAATTGTTATACACTGAAGAATTTAGTGATAAAAAAGAAACTGCCAGACGTGAAAGGGAAATAAAGGGTTAGAAACGCGATAAAAAGCTAGAATTGATCAAAACAACGGAAAAGTGAGTTTATCCTGAGATGCAAAGCGGCGATTTCTCCATATTAATTCCAAAGCCTCATGGAGACGATGCGGGAAGAGAACTTTGCAAAAGAGTTCTAAAACAGGCAGGGATATCAAAAAATGAATGGGCAAAATTATAAAAGCCTAACCCGAATAACTATTAATGACCAACCGGAAAGAGTCTCTGCTTCCCTGATTGTCTGTTTAGCCTGGCTTTCATAAAAATCCCTGATAGTGATATCACTCAAGGTCTTAAGAAAAATCTGGAACTGGTAATTTATGCAGCATTTTGCGTCTCTACTACTAAGCGTTTGCCCAAAACCGCAAGCGCAGCGTCAATTTGTCCAATGTGTGATCGATGATCAATATCAAGCAACCTTCTTATAGCGCCTTCGCTTACCCCTAAACGTTTTCCGAGAGCTACGCGAGTAATTCCAGATTCGCGCATAGTCTGATAAAGTGCCAACTTGGCTGTCGTCAATGCCGAGAGGTGTATCATTGGCCGGCCTTTTACAAATTTTGATGGCTTTGCAATGTCCCGTTTATCATTAACGTACCCTCCCAACGCGGCAATTAGACAATCTGCTGCTGCGCGCAACGCTTCATCTCTTGAATCACCGTCAGTTAATGCCTCGGGCACATTTGGAAAAGATACTAAATAGCCGCCATCCTTTTGTTTTTTCAAATTCACGGGATATGCAGTTTTCATATAAACCCCCTGTTTATAAAATGTCGTTAATAGATAAACCTAGCTGTTTTAACATAGTATTGAGTAAACCTTTTGTTACCTCTTTTTGCGGTCTTTTACAGTAGTAAACTCTATGCCACAGTAGAGCCGACCGTGACTACCCTTGCCTGGACGAGACTCGAAACGTACGGCGATATTTCTTTTAGCTCCACCCCTTTTTTAACATGTTTTATAAATTCCGCGCCGTTCATATTTTAATATTATCGAACATAAATGTACGATTTTAAAAATGAAAATATGTTTAACCTTACGTTATAAAATAAAAAAATTACGTTGGAATATCTTGAAGACATAAATGATTAGCAAAAGATTAGTGATTTTAGGAATGAACTGCGCATAGCTACGATGTAAGACGAAATTGTATGGGATTCAATAGTTAATTATATTCCAGAACTATTAAAGCTAAAGTCTCCATGCTACAAATACAATATTTTCTGCCTATTTGATCTAGATTTACTAATTCAAACAATTATTGTTATAAAAAAAGTTCGACAATCTGAGGGACTGAGCGAGCCATATACTAATAAGCCTGCGGAAACGCGGGCTTTTTTTAATAAGCGCGTTTATCCTGATGATCGAAGTGAAGAAGGAAAGGAAATTCTATCAGGGGTCAGTTTTAATAAGTTACGAATTCTTTATAATTAACACATGAGATATTGTCTGAAAGCGCAAATTGTTCATCGCCCTGATACAATAAAGTCCCATTAATAGTATAAAGTTTTTTATTAAATTGCTCTTTTGAATCAAGGAGCATTAGTTTCTTTAAAGGTTCAATCATTCGTTGACGAAAAGTATGAGAATTTTTGATTTCTATAAATTGAACTTTACGCTTTTCGCTGTTTTCAATAATTAAGTCCACTTCAAGACCCAGGATGGCAACAGCCGGGAATATCCTTAAATATTGTTCTACTGTTTTTCTAATGCCATTTGGTAATAAGTCATAGACTTATATTATATATACAGATTTGGATTGACAATACAAATCTGTATACATTTCTCCGATTTTTTCATAAACTACCCTAGACGGCTATCATATTTTATTGTTTATACAAATTCTTAATCATTTGGAAAAATCATATTGTAAAAATTTAAAATAATGAGAAACAACTGAGCCCCTTCTATAATGTCAACTAACTATGGTATTAATTTCAATATTTACATATAATATATACGTTTCTAAAAAACCATTTATTGTTCAAAATAACAATTCATTACAATGCCACAACAAACTAATAAAAACTTAATTAATATAGTAGTTATGCCTGGATATTGACACAAAGACAGCTAACGTTTACTTAAACTTTGCTAATAATTCCAATAAAGATCAGTTAAAGCAGTTTTGGCTGGATATGCATAGAGAGGAACAGGGGCATTGTTCTTACTGGGAAGATATAATTAGCTATGTAAATTCCTTGTTTTTATCCGCTGCCGGTTAAATTCATAAAGGAACTGGAAGAATTAAGTGAACAAAGCTCTAAAATTGTGGAACAAAGTATTAGCGCTTTAGATATTAAAACCTCATTTATTTTAGCATATCGTTTAGAATTCTTTTTACTTCATCCGGCTTTTGACATTATATTTTATTTTACTGAAATAGAACTTAAAAACAGCGTGCCTGATCACGGTTATAAAGACCATATTCGTAAGTTAATCTCCACGCCCAATACATTTGGTATTGGCGATATACTAATTCAACTCACAGCAGAGATGATTGAAGGCATATGGACAAACAACAGATTAATATCAAAACAATTTTATGATATTAAAACATTGACCGGTATTATACCCTTTGCGATAATTGTAAAAAGATACGTGAAGACAAAGGATTTTGGGAAAAGATAGAAAAATATGTTTCCGAAAATTCATATGCGGAATTCACACATAGTATTTGCCTGAGTGTATAACAACTTTGTATCCTGATATTGTTTTACAACAAAAATAAAAACCAATCCGCAATTAGCAGTTCAGTTTCAAGAGTTATTTGACAACTCAAATATTTTCTATAACTAATGGCCCGCGCATAAATAACGTGGTCTTTTCATCTTATCTTCAGGCCGGCTTTGCAAGTCTCCAATCGCCAAATCCTTAACGCAGCTTTGGCTGCGCATCCGGTTCGACTCAATCAGATTAAACAAATTAACATAAATACCAAGCATGTGCGGCCAATTTGTATTTGCGTAGCGCCTTAGGCTCTGCAAACGGATGTTTTTATATGAATTGTATTTTATAAAACCTTAAGGGAAAATAAATTTTCGCGCTTTTATAAGGCTCTATGCATAACAGTGGCGGCCTATTGTTTATGTGGTATAATATAAAATTCCGTACAAAAGTTGTAGGGTCATTTTTACGCAGACCCTTAGCCGTGGTTATTTTAAACCAGCGCTGCGTTGCAGGTAATCTTTTAACCTGCCCTTAGGGGCTGATTATCCAACTCAAAAAACAGGAAGTAAAACGCGTGAATAAACGAATATTAATTGCAATTATTGCGGTTCTGATGCTTGGAGGCGTTTTTGCCGTATATTGCCTGTTATTGCAGAAAGGGATCAGGCATGATACAAAACCTTTAAAAAAAATAACGCTGGGAGTAGAAACGAGCCTGCTTCCGGTATCGGTTTGGGTTGCTGAAAACAGGGGATATTTTAAAGAAAAAGGGATTGATCTAACAATTAAAGGTTTTGATTCAGGGAAATTAAGTTTTTTGGCTATGTTAAACAGCGAGGTAGACATCTCCACGGTTGCGCCTACGCCTATTATATTTAAAAGTTTTGAAAGGCAGGATTTCTGTATTTTTGCCACATTTGTATATTCTTATGATGACGTAAAGGTGATTGCCTGTAAAGATAGCGGAATTAATAATGCTCAAGACCTTAAAGGCAAGAGAATTGGAACGCCATTTGGCACAACCGGGCAATTTGTTATGGATGCATTCCTCATTCATAATAGGATACTAAATTCAGAAGTGGATATGATTGATATTGCCCCTTCAAATCTGCCGGCAGCTTTAAAGAACAAGCAGGTAGATGCTATTGTTATTTGGGAGCCGCACGCTTATAATGCCTGGCAATTAATGCAGGATGAAACCATAAGATTGCAAAGTTTTGATATTTATAAAGAAACTTTCAACTTTATGGCAAAGAAAGATTTTGCCGCAAACAATAAGAAACGAACTCTGGACCTGGAAAATTACAAAGACAATTTGGAAAAATTAGCGCAGGATCGCACAAAAGAATTAAATACCGCCAACGAACAGTTGATTCACAGTGAAAGGCTAATAGTCATGAAGGCAAAGGTTCAATATTTACAGTGGCCTTTCCCGCAGACGGGCGCGCCTAAAGCAGTTGAAAGTTGCGAGTTAGTAGTAAGCGGTTTGTGAACCGGCAAACTAAAAAAAGGAGATTAATAATGAATAATTATTCAGTTTTAGTGGTTGATGATGAGGAAATTATTAGAAAAACATTAAAGCTTGATTTAAAAAGAAAAGGCTACGACGTTGCTATTGCTGAAAATGGAGAGGTTGCAATAGAGATGTTAGGAGTGAAAAATTATGATCTGATAATAACTGATTTGGTAATGGACAAAATGGACGGCATAGGCGTGTTAAAGGAGGCTTTAAGATTAAACGAATCTGCAATGGTAATGATACTTACAGGACATGCCACAATAAAAACAGCTATTGACGCTTTACGGCTGGGAGCCGCTGATTATATGCTTAAACCTTATGAAAAAGAGGAAATGTTTCTTCGCATTGAAAATTGTTTAAAAAATATTGAGCTTCAAAAGCAAGTAAGGCTTTATGAAAACATCCTGCCGGTATGTTGTAAATGCAATAAGATTCGAGATGACACCGGCAAAATGCATGGCGATGGAGAGTGGATGTCGCTGGAAGTTTATTTGACAAAGAAAGCAAAAGTAAAAGTGTCGCACGGTTTTTGTAAAGAGTGTTACCAGGAACAGACAAAAAACTTAACGAAAACGTAAAAATGGAAGATGGGGATTAGAAATAAAAATAGTGACAGGTAAACTCTAAGGGATCGGAAAGAAATGCAATCGTTTACCTGCCACTCGTTTGTTAGTTGCCTATGTTTTCAATGAAAAACGCTTTCCTTAGTCCGTGGTCTCGGTGAACCTCATCCAATTTGTTCCGTTATGCACGCGAAGGCCAGGTGTATTGTCCGTTTGATAAATCACCATTCCTGCCACTTGACCTGTAATCGCATTGCGTTGTGTCTTTGTCATCCTGGGAAGGACGAACGCTTTCGAAGTTGAGGAGAGTTCAAGTATGTGACCAGCTGCAGGCGCCGTCGTGCCGATACCGACGTTGCCTTTTTTATCAATTCTGACTTTTTCTATAGGATTACCTCCAGTATTGTTTACACCAAATGCAAGACTCATTTCCCCCGATCCACCATCTCTAATGCCGGTTACATATGCTCCTATAAAGGAACTATGAGCGACACCAAAGTTTAAACGCGCTTCGTCGCCGTTTGTTCCGCTACTGCGCGCTATCAGCATAAGATCTTGAACACTGTCTGTTACTACCAACGGCATAACCGGCCCTGTTGTCCCGATTCCCACTTTGCCGGTAGTTGTAACAGTGCCAATGCCTGTCCACGAATCATTAGTTGTGTCCTCGCCGGCCCCTTCCGCAGTTACCCCCGTCAATCCGGAACCATCACCTACAAATGAATCCGCGGTAATTGTGCCTGAAACGTTCATATTTCCGGTTGCGGTAACAGCTCCAAGCACATGCAACTCCGTCGCCGGCGTTTCAGTGCCTATTCCAACATTGGATAAAAATGCTGAGTTGTTGCCGGTCACATGCAAAGCCGTTTGCGTGCCTATTACATGCAAAGCCGCCGCAGGTGTTGTTTCCGTGCCCAGGCCTATGCCGACCGAACCTCCAAACATGCCCGTGTCTTCAATATGGATGCTCCCGTGCTGCTGGTTGCCCGGAGTAGCCGGCTGCAGAATCGGCAGGCCATAATTAGCATGGTCAAGCGTTTGCAAAGGGTCGCTGCCGGTTGCAATTGTGTAATTCTTCTCCTCTTCAGCTGAAACTACTCCACAAATAGTCGAAAACATGGTTGCAAACCCGATTATTCCCGCAAAAAACGTTTTTTTTATACTTAATCTCATATTGTTTCCCCTCTCTTTAGCTAAAAAATTGACTAATAATTTTTAAAAGCATTTTGCCTTGCCGTTTATTCTGTAACCGCAGATCAAACTCTTTTTAACAACCTCCTTTCCAAATTTAAGTTAAAAAATTAAATAGAAATAAGCGCAAGGATCAATCGGGGGATTTTTACCGAATAAGCAAAATTTTGTCAATCAGGGAAAACCCTATGCCATGTAGGGGTGTGCCCCTACAAATTTAGAGGTAGCTGTAAGGTGTGTGAAATTGTATGAAGTTGTAACTTATTTCATAGCAATATGATAAAATGTTGACCATGCAGGGTTTCTACGTAGTAGTTTTTATGCGTTTCCGCCCGAAAATATTTTCTGAAAATTAGAAAAAAATCGTATTATTGCGTATTTTACCCATTCGGGGTAATAATTCTCGTTAGAGCGAGCAGGCTTGTGGTCATTTCGCCCCCAGGGCATAATTCTCACTAGAGCAGACAAGCTGCTCAGTGGTCATTTCGCCCCCAGGGCATAATTCTCACTAGAGCAGACAAGCTGCTCAGTGGTCATTTCGCCCCCAGGGCATAATTCTCACTAGAGCAGACAAGCTGCTCAGTGGTCATTTACGTAGCAAAGCTTAGGTCGGGAAGGTTTATGCCTGGAGGCTTAAACCAACCGGGGTACGCTTAGGATTTTCACTCTTTTCATCGGCTGTATTATTGAAAACGATCGTTTTAATGCAATTATTTGCGGGCTTTCGGCTTCAAAATAAATCAAGATTTTCTGTAAAATTATATTTGTAATTTCGAAGAGCTTTGGTACTATTTATAAGATTTATTGTGCGCAAAACAGAAATTTTGCAACATGACATTAACAGCAAAGCGAAATGTATGAAAATGGATAGAAGCGTAGTTCGGGTATTAAGATATGACGACGAAAATGACGATGATTATGTTGAAGGGGACATATCATCCAGATTTGAAATGGTTAATGAAATAACAGATGATATAATCGCTTTACAGGGACACGGAAATGCTGAATCAGGACTACAAAGAGATGTTGTCAATATTATTAAAAAATGATGTTAAGTTTCTTACTGTCGGCGCATACGCTTTGGGCTCGCATGGTTTCCCACGCGCTACAGGAGATATAGACATATGGGTTAAGGCTGATAAAGAAAACTCAGAGAAAATATATAGATCATTAATTGAATTCGGAGCCCCTAAAGATCATTTCCAGAAAGACACTTTTGCGAATGAAGGAAACATATTGCAATTAGGAGTTAGGCCGAGAAGGATTGACATATCAACGTATATAGACGGCGTTAGTTTTGACGAAGCATGGACTGATAGATTGATTGTTGAACTAGGGAATTTACAAATACCAATAATAAGCAAAGATAATTTAATTAAAAATAAACTGGCAACAGGAAGGGCCAAGGACATTGAAGATGTTAAAAATTTGAAAAACATTCCTGATTAGCTTATCCAATTTCTGATAACAAATTTTAAGGGCAGGTAAACTACAAACCAATAACACACAGTTTACCTGCCCACTATTTATTTTTACTTTAGACAATTGTTATCTCTAATATCATGCCGAACAGCGCAGATCAAAACATTAAACTGCTGAACCTTAAAGTTCCTTAGGGGCAAGTTACAGCTGTTGCAGATATACTACCAGCTGAGTTAACAGTTATTCTATGGCACCCAGAGCCATTGGTGTCCTTTAAAATTAAGCCATTGCTTTGAGTGTCGACATAAATATCTCCACCGCTTACTTGTAATTTACTATTTGGAGCCGACGTTCCGATGCCGACGTCGCCGGAGGAATCAATCCTCACACGTTCAAAGTGGCCGTTTGTGAAAAATGTCATATACTCGCTATTAAGATTATATTGTATTTCACCTGTCTGATTATCCCCGCTATCCCCAAACTTAATTCTCGCGGCTCCCGATGTCCCTCCTAACATTGTCATGCCAACATTGTCGTCATTTTCCAAAACAAACTCATCTCCATGTATACTTACCTCCGATACGCTGGATGTCCCGGTTTTCACATGCAATTGCGCCAATGGGCTTGCCACACCAATGCCTACATCGCCTACCGCATCCACAAATACAGCGTCAACCGGATTGCCGTCCAGCGCGTCTAAAGAGTGTCCGTCTCCAGAGATTGCCAATCCCGAACTACCGCCTACAAACGCCGTCGCGGTTACCGTCCCGATAACATAAAGCTCTGTTCCAGGCGTTTCAGTGCCTATGCCAACAGAGCTTGAAAATATTGTGGTTGTGCCGATTACATGCAGAATTCCGGCTGGGGTTGTAGTCCCAATGCCAAGGCCCTCCCCAAATAATCCCGTGCCTTCAATGTTTATATTTCCATGCTGCTGATTGCCCGGAGTATCATCCTGTAAAACAGGAATAACGTCATATATTAGGTCAAGATGGCTTAAATCCGTAATTAAATCGCTGCCTGTGGCTATTGTGTAATTTTTCTCCTCTTCCGCTGAAACTACGCCGCAAATAGTTGAAAATAGCGCCGCAAACCCGATTGCCCCTGCAAAAAACGCGTTTTTTATACTTAATCTCATATTGTTTCCCCTCTCTTTTACTAAAAATTTTGACAAAGATATTCTTCGAACTCGTTCGACTTGCCGTTCATATCCTAATCCTTTAAAAACCTCCTTTCCGATTTAAATAAAAAAACTAAACAGCAATGAACGGAATACATAACCGGGATATTGTTATCGAATAAGCAAAATTTTGTCAATCAGGGAAAACCCTATGCCTTGTAGTGGTGTGCCACTACAAATTAGGGGGACCGTGTAAGGGGTTCAAAATTGCCGCAAGTTGTAACTCTTGTTGTTGCTATATGATACACTTGCGACCATGTAGGGTTTCTAAGTAGTGATATTTAGCGATTTCGGAACGAAATTATTTTTGTATTTTGTGGAAAAAACTGTTTTTTGCGGATTTTTGGCGTGTTTTACTATTGTTGGTTCAAGTCTGAAGACTTCAATCAACCTGGTTGCGCAGGCAAAAACTAGAATTATTTGAGATAGGCAACTTATGCAACCCATTTACTAACAGTCACACTATAAACCAATTACATATAGTTGACCTGCCCCCTAATTTTCTTTTTATAGGGGGCAGGTTTACATTTTTATTACCAGCAAGCTTGCCAGGTTGAGCCGTCATACACCATTAATTTGCTTGTTGTAGAATTCATATATATGTCGCCTTGGCTAGCGCTTGAAGGAGCCGAAGATCTTGGTTCAATCCGCATCACATCGTTAACGTGAAGTGGCCGCGCCGGGCTCGCCGTGCTGACGCCGACGTTGCCGGAAGTGTCAATAACTATACGATCCGTACCGCCTCCGGCGGATTCATCTCTTATATAAAAATAATCATTTCCTCCGCCTATATCACGCATACCTGCTCGCCAATCACGAAGTGAGTCATTGGTGTATTGAATGTGGGCATCTCCATTTACTTGAGTAGTTTGTATTTTTATTTCAGTTTGAGAACTGTTTTTAATATGCAAATCCGCGCCCGGAGCCGCCGTCCCGATGCCGACATTACCGCCATTAAAAAATGTCATTCCATTTGCCTGCAGCATGATTTTGTTTGTGCTGGATCCGTTTTCTAATACAAAAACACCATCAGTATTGCTATCTCCGCCAATGGCCAACCTTGCTATAACAGTTCCGTCCGGACGCCTTGCATTCAAAAGGTCAACGTTGTCTACGCTTGACGTTATATCAATCACTGACGTGGCTATGTTGACATTGCCGGACGCATCCACAAGGATAACATCCTCAGGGCTGCCATCCGACGCGTCTAGAGAATGTCCATCACCTGAACTACTAATACCTGTTAATAACGAACCGTCTCCTTCAAACGCAGTTGCCGTTACTGTTCCTATGACATGGAGCTCTGTTGCAGGCGTTTCAGTGCCTATGCCAACCGAACCTGAAAATATTGTGGTTGTTCCAACTACGTGCAAAATGCCGGCGGGATTTTCAGTTCCAATTCCCAGGCCTTCTCCAAGCAAGCCTGTTCCTTCAATATTGATATTTCCATGCTGTTGTGTGCCTGGGGTTGACGGTTGCAAAATTGGAAGGCCATAGTTTGCGTGATTAAGCGTTTGCAACGGGTCGCTGCCGGTTGCAATTGTGTAATTCTTCTCCCCTTCCGCTGACACTACGCCGCAAATTGACGAAACTACTATGGCAAATCCAATTGCCACTGCAAAAAACGCGTTTTTTATACTTAATCTCATTTTGTTTCCCCTCTCATTTACTAAAATATTGACAAAAATATTTTTAGAACTCGTTCATCTTGCCGTTCACGCCCTAATCCTTTAAAAACCTCCTTTCACAATTTAAATAAAAAAACTAAATAGCAATGAACAGAATGCCTAACCTGAATATTGTTATCGATTTAGCAAAATTTTGTCAATCAGGGAAAACCCTATGCCTTGTAGTGGTGTGCCACTACAAATAAGGGGGGCCGTGTAAGGGGCTCAAAATTGCCGCAAGTTGTAACTCTTGTTGTTGCTATATGATACACTTGCGACCATGTAGGGTTTCTAAGTAGTGGTATTTAGCGATTTCGGAACGAAATTATTTTTGCATTTTGTGGAAAAAACTGTTTTTTGCGGATTTATTGACTTGTTTTTAAAATTGAGGGCATACGGAGCAGAATTGTTTGAGGGCTGCTTAAGCAGCTTCTGCATAAACTTTAATTTATAGAATCAAAAGCAATTTTAGCCACAAAGACGCAAAGGCGCTAAGAAAAGCAAAAACTTTGTGATTATTTAAAGATTTTGAAATTTGTAAAATGAAGATGCAATGTAAACAGGGTGTCCGAGAATAGCAATTTCGGCCAATAGATTCAGATTTGGTTCATTCCCGCAATGAATATAATATTCAAAAGCAGTTATCCGCGCTTAATGAACTGGATGCCTTTTTTCGTAAAAGGCCTGATTTGCGGTTGAAACCCGAGGCTTCACATTTATCGGCTACCGGACATTTGCTCCTAATGACAAAACACGGCCCTCTTGATATTCTGGGAACAATCGGCAATAGATATTGTTATGATGATTTAATAGAAAACAGCAATGAATTGCGCGCCGGCAAGTTAAGTGTTAAGGCTCTTTCTCTGGAAAAATTAATTGAAGCAAAGGAGCAGACAATGCGTGAAAAAGATAAATTGGCTATCCCTGTTCTTAAACAAACATTAAAGATTTGCCCCGAATGTTTATTAAATCAGACTAATATTGCTGATCCTTAGCGGCATAACTAAACTCTGCCACTACCTCCGGGATACCAATTTCGAATGGGAATTCGCTATGATACCCGGAGCTGCAATGATTAATTACTATTTGCTATTCTCGTAAACCAAATCTTTGGCATCTCTAATAGCGGCTTTCAATTCGCTACTTCCACGCGCCGATATTTCATCAAACAAACTGTTAACTTCAGAAATCAATGCCTCTTCTATTGAACTATTTACAACCTGGTTTACAGAATCTTTATTAACATTGTTCCGCAATACGCCAACCAGACGGGTTAAGACATCAGCCGCCTTTGATTTCAAGGCTAGGTTGGCTTTAAGAATATTTTCAACCTCGCCTGAATGCTTATAATACCAGCTTATCAACTTCAATCCCGCGCTGGTTTTTGACATAACCATGTCTCTAAACAACCTTAGCGCCCTTAAACCTGATTTGCTATCCATAACAGATGAAGCTACGCAACCTTTGTTCTTTTTCGGCTTTTTAACATCTATAAACTTTTCCTCTTTAACCGTGTCCTCGCCCAGCTTGTTTGAAACCGTCAATTTAACCGTGTATTTGCCTTTCTTTGTATATACATGGATTGGATTTTGTTGGCCGCTTACTTCTCCGTCCCCAAATGCCCATATCCATGATGTAGGGTTGCCTTCAGACAAATCTACAAATCTAACCTCTAACGGAGCGTTACCCCTTGTTACGTTTGACGCAAAATCAGCTTTAGGCGGTTTTCCTGGTGTTTCTGTTGGCGTTGCAGTCTCTGTTGGCGTTGCCGGTAATTCGTCCTTATCTTTAATTTCAATATAAGCCGGCCTGTAAACAGTGCTTGCCTGACCGTTATCATTATACGTCGTTAAACTTACATCAAAAACACCTTCCGTATTGTAGACATGTTCTGGTGATTTCGTAGTTTCAGTTTTGCCGTCTCCAAAGTTCCATAGCCGGCCGGCTGCGTTCCCGCTTGAAAGGTTGTTGAATTTTACTTTCAGACCTGATTGCCCTGCCCTATTGTTTACGCTAAAAGCCGCTGATAAATCTTGCCCGGAGGCGCCATCCGTTACATTAATCAGATTTGTTTTCTTTTCCGAATCTGTCCCTGTTGAGCCGCTTACAATCATTTCGACGTTAAAAATCCCCTGATCCTTATAGGTATGCTTTGGATTTTGTTGTGAGCTTGTAGAACCGTCGCCAAAGTCCCACGACCAGTTTTTTATGTTCCCATTTGATATATCGGTAAATTCTACGGTCATTGGGCTAAATCCGGTAATAGGCTCGGCAAAAAATTCAGCGACGGGAATGCCTTCACCCAGAGCATTAATAAGGTTAACTTTATTTTCAACATCTAAGCCGTTAGCGTTGCTCGCTGTTAAGCTTACACTATAAAAACCTTCATCTCTATAGGTATGTTGAGGATTCTTAAGCCTGCTTATAGCGCCGTCTCCAAAATCCCATATCCATGAAGTTGGGTCGCCCGTGGAAATATCCGAGAACAAGACTGTCATGGGAACTATACCCGCTTGTGGGGTTGCTGTAAAGTCCGCTGTAGGCTCATTTTTTGATTGAACTAATATAAAATTTGTCTTTATATTCCAGTCAATCCCTATGCTGTTACCGGCCATTAAACCTACTGTAAATATGCCGGCTCTTTTATATGTATGCGAGGGATTTTGCTCTGAAGTTTCACCTCCATCTCCAAATTCCCAAATCCAACCGGTAGGGTCTCCTGTTGATTTATTTGTAAATTGAACATCAAGCGGAGCAAATCCTGATCTCTTATCGGCTGAAAAATCAGCATTTGGTTCTCCCAGGCATATTACATCTATCAAGTTATCCTTTTTAATCGAATCTTCGCCCTTTTCATTGCTTACTCTTAAAGAGGGGCTGTATTCTTTGCATTTTTCATATGTATGCGACGGATTTTGATCATTGCTTGAATCCCCATCCCCAAACTCCCAAAACCAGCTATTTGGGGCTCCGGATGTTTTATCCTGAAATTTTATAGTTAAAGGTTCCTGTCCGGATGTTGTATTAACGCTAAAATCGGCAACAGGTTTTACCGTGGATGATAGAACTTCTATAAAATCCTCTTTTTCCTTAGTATCAGAACCGCATGAATTGCTTATAGTAAGGGTTACATTATACTTTCCCGCTTTTATATAAACATGTGATGGATTTTTATTCTTATCTAGTGGCGAACCATCTCCAAAGTCCCATATCCATGTTGTTGGATTCTCTTTTGAAAGGCTAGTAAATTTAACTGTTCCATCTTCTAAAATAGAGTGTTTGTCCGCTTCGAAATCAGACACAGGCTCTTTACATTCCGGCGTTGGCGCTACTGTCGGTGACGGCGCCGGACTCGGCGTTGCTGTTGCGCTTGGAGTTGGACTTGGTGTTGCTGTTGCGCTTGGAGTTGGAATTGGTGTTGGTGTTGGTGTTGGCGCAACAAACGTCCCCCAATCACCGGTTATGGCTGGAGAAGTTCCACTTGAGCCTAGAGATGTCTCTGATGCGTTTTTTATAGCGGTTTGATCAAGGGCTGTTAAAATTGTCAGACCACCTATAGTTGGAGGGGTTGCCCCTGTAACGTCTACTATGGTTATAACTAAAGTTGACGCATTGCCCCATGCGCCGGTAAAGTTTACGCCTAAATTTTGAGAAAATCTAAACAGCCCCGTCCCATCGTTCGCAAAATCAGCAGCGTCTAAATCAGCTTTAGTTGTTGCGGTAGGTTGGTTAGTTGCTTCGGAGAAAACTACTGTTATTGTGTCGCCGTTCGAGTATATGGAATCTGTGTTGTCAGGATCGTCAGCGGTGACGGATATTATTGTAGGCCCTGCCAGTGTTCCCCAATCGCCGGTTATGGCTGGAGAAGTTCCAGTTGAGCCTAGCGATGTCTCTGATGCATTTTTTATAAAGGTTTGATCAAGGGCTGTTAAAATTGTCAGACCTCCTATAGTTGGAGGGGTTGCTCCTGTTGCATCTACTATGGTTATAACTAACGTAGACGCATTGCTCCATGCGCCGGTATAATCTGAGCCTAAATTCTGAGAGAATCGAAACAGTCCCGTCCCATTGTTCGCAAAATCAGCGTCTAAATCAGCTTTAGTTGTTGCGGTAGGTTGGTTAGTTGCTTCGGAGAAAACTACTGTTATTGTGTCTCCGTTCGAGTATACGGCATCTGTGTTGTCAGGATCATCAGCGGTGACGGATATTATTGTAGGCCCTGCCAGCGTCCCCCAATCGCCGGTTGTTAACAATGGAGAAATTGCGGTTGATTCAAGGGAAAAGCCTCCCGCATTTTTCAAATTGCCGCCGGCTTTTAACGTTAATATCAAATCCCATGGCGCTGCCTCGCCGTTTACGTCTGATATTGTTATAATAAGAGTTGAGGAGTTGCTCCACGCGCCTGTATAATCTGCGCCTATGTTTTTTGAAAATGTAAACAAGGTATCAAGGTCAGCCTTAGTTGTAACTGTAGGTTGGTTAGTTGCTTCTGAGAAAACTACTGTTATTGTGTCGCCGTTTGAGTATATGGCATCGGCATTGTCAGGATCATCAGCGGTTATGGCAGATATTGTCGGCCCCGGCGGCGGGTTGCCGTCTATTACGGCTATATCGTCGTTGTTAGACACATAAATGCGGTTGGTCGTTGCGTTTACTCCAACTCCCCATGGTGTTTTCCCCACACCAACAGCAGTAATTATGCTATTGTCTGACCCCTCTATTACGGTCACAGAGCTATCATGCCTATTAGCCACATAGATGCGGTTGGCCGCTTCGTTTACACCAACACTCTGCGGTGAATCTCCCACATCAAGCGTAGCAATTACGCTATTATTTGCGCCGTCTATCACGCTTATAGTATCAATGCCAACATTGCTCACATATATGCGGTTGGTCGTTTCGTTTACTCCAACATACTGCGGATTAGCGCCCACACCAACCGTGGCGGTTACGCTATTATCCGAACCATCTATTACGCTTACAGTGTTGCTATTAAAATTAGCCACATAGATGCGGTTGGCCGTTTCGTTTACTCCAACTCCACGTGGATCGGCGCCTACGTCAACCGTGGCAA
Source organism: Candidatus Anammoxibacter sp. (assembly GCA_021777105.1). Classification (GTDB taxonomy): domain Bacteria; phylum Planctomycetota; class Brocadiia; order Brocadiales; family Anammoxibacteraceae; genus Anammoxibacter_B. Next base: position 11,487 of record JAIQZQ010000005.1, on the reverse strand, counting down.
TTACGCTATTATCCGCGCCATCTATTACGGTTAAAGTATCGTCGGACATATTAGCGACATAGACGCGGTTGGTCATTGCGTTTACTCTAACTCCCCAGGGGAAATTGCCCACGCCTACCGTGGCAATTACGCTATTATTTGCGCCATCTATTACACTGACATCGTCGGTCTTTTCACCAACCACATAGATGCGGTTGGCCGCCGCATTTACTCCAACGCTTTTTGGCCCGGAAACCACACCTACGACAGCGGTTACGCTGTTATCTGAACCATCTATTACGCTTACAGTGTCGCTATTATAATTAGCCACATAGATGCGGTTGGTCGTCGCGTTTACTCCAACTCCACGTGGCGAAGCTCCCTCACTGTCTAAGCTAACGGAGCCAATTAGGCTCTGACCGCGCGCGGAATTCGCGCTAAATGCCGTCATCAGTGAGCAGACTAAAAACGAAAAAACCAAAATGGAAGGAATGGCAAAATAGCGTGTTGTCACTGGGGTTTTAAAATTTTTATGCTTCATTATATTTTCTCCTTTTAATTAATTGTTACGCTATGTTATTAACGTCTTACTTTCGAGCGATTTAGCTATATCTGTTAATTCTGATGTTATCTTCTTTGTTCTTCCATTTAAAATAAATACTACACAATTTAAATGGTTCGCTTTTTTAAAGCGCATATTTTACCGTATATACAAATATAGTCAATATATATCGGAGGTTTGTGGTATTTTAGTCATAACATTCACAATTTAATTACATTACATATGTATCGACATACCGCCAAATAATTACTTACATTATAACGGCATGCTCATTGCTAATAAATATATAAAAAACGATGGACAGTATACACTTTTTAAAAACAAATTTCTATGACATAGATCACAATTTATTGTGATCTATGTCACAATCAGAAAATATTTCTTTAGCAGCCTGAATTGTGAAAAAGGATTTTTAATGATGCGACAAATGACATGGAGAATGAAACATCAATGCGCGGAAAGCGTAACCGGTATATTTTTATCGAGTTACAAAAAATTTGTCAATCAGGGAAAACCCTATGCCTTGTAATGGTGAGCCCCTACAAATTAGGGGGGCCGTGTAAGGGGTTCAAAATTGCCGCAAGTTGTAACTCTTGTTGTTGACGTATGATACGCTTGCCGCCATGTAGGGTTTCTAAGTAGTGGCTTTATGCGGTTTCGGAACGAAATTATTTTTCAATTTTGTGGAAAAAACTGTTTTTTGCGGATTTATTGGCTTGTTTTTAAAATTTAGGCCCATTGTGTGATTCAAGTCTCACGACTTGAACCACACCTGACATCAACAATACTCCGTATTGATCAATTACATCCCTATTGGTTTATGGTTGCTGCCGGGTTAATTTAAATAGATGAAATTTAAATTGACCGGCGCGAAATTAACAGCAATAATAGCTATTATGAAAATAGAGATTTAAACGCTTCGAGAGCTAACAGTGATGAGCGCCTGTTTAGTAACGATGGAGTAGACCTTACTTTGATTAGATGGATGTTGTCGCTTTCGCCTCTTGAGCGTTTGCTAACCCTACAGCGCAACATTCAATCAATTATGGAACTACGCGATGCCGACGACGATTCCTGATTTCTTAAAAATACTAAAAGCTCTAAACAAATATGAAGTTGATTTTATTATTGTAGGCGGAGTGTGCGCCGTGCTTAACGGCGCTCCTATTTCTACATTTGATCTGGATTTGGTTCATTCCCGCAATGATGATAATATTCAAAAGCTGTTATCCGCGCTTAATGAACTGGATGCCTTTTTTCGTGAAAGGCCTGATTTGCGGTTGAAATCCGAGGCTTCACATTTAGCGGCTACCGGACATTTGCTCATAATGACAAAACACGGCCCTCTTGATATTCCGGGAACAATCGGCAATGGATATGGTTATGAGGATTTAATAGAAAACAGCAATGAATTGCGCGCCGGCAAGTTAAGTGTCAAGGCTCTTTCTCTGGAAAAATTAATTGAAGTAAAAGAGCAGACAATGCGTGAAAAAGATAAATTGGCTATTCTTATTCTTAAACAAACATTAATTGAGAAATTAAAAAACAAATAAACAGTATTTTTAATTTATTCTTTGCGGAGCAAAGTTTAGATCAGGTAGGTTCAAGCCTTAAGACTTGAACCTACCTAACACCCCAACCAGTGGTTTTGTTAGTTTATGTATTTGGCCGTGGCGGATACGCCCCAACATCAAAAACAAGCCCCGTTGTCATATACTCTCTTATCCACGCCACTGCCGTTGCAATAGCAAAAATAATCGCTTGTGTCATTGTAAAACAGAACAGCTTCCGGGTATCCCGATCCGCATGGATCGGTTGTCACTTTTTTGGGAACAACTCCTCCATCTACTTCAAGCGCGGCGCTCGGCCACGTTACACCGATGCCGACGTTGCCGTCACCATCTACCGATAAGAGTGTATTCGTGTTAATATTTTCCACTTTAAAAGCTAAAGTATTATTATCATCACCAGACCTAACCTTTAATCCAAAACCATTATCCGCATCCGTGTTGCTTATGAATGTTGCCCAAGCGCCTTCATTTTCGCCGGTAACTTCCAAAAAAGCAGAAGGCCCCGTAGTTCCAATGCCGACATTGCCGTTTGCATCCACAAATACGGCATTCTCCGGGCTGCCGTCCGACGCGTCTAAAGAATTACCATCGCCGACGCTGGTCAACCCTGAACCGTCGCCTACAAACAATGACGCAGTAACAGTGCCTGAAAATATTGTTGTTGTTCCAACAACGTGTAAAATACCGGCCGGGGTTGTAGTTCCAATGCCAAGCCCCTCTCCAAATAATCCCGTGCCCTCGATGTTGATATTTCCATGCTGCTGGTTGGCCGGGGTCTCATCCTGTAAAACAGGAATAACGTCATATATGAGGTCAAGATGGTTAGAACCTGTAATCAAATCGCTCCCTGTGGCTATTGTGTAATTTTTCTCCTCTTCCGCTGAAACTACGCCGCAAATAGTTGAAAATAGTGCCGCAAACCCGATTGCCCCTGCAACAAACACATTTTTTATACTTAATCTCATATTGTTTCCCCTCTCATTTATTAAAAAATTTTGACAAATATATTCTTAGAACTCGTTCGACTTGCCGTTCAGACCATTACCCCCTTAACACCCTCCTTTCCCGATTTAAATAAAAAAATAAATAGCAATGAACGGAATGCATAACCTGAATATTGTTATCGAATTAACAAAATTTTGTCAATCAGGGAAAACCCTATGCCTTGTAGTGGTGTGCCCCTACAAATTAGGTAGTCCGTGTAAGGGGTTCAAAATTGCCGCAAGTTGTAACTCTTGTTGTTGCTATATGATACACTTGCGACCATGTAGGGTTTCTAAGTAGTTGCTTTATGTGGTTTCGGAACGAAATTATTTTTGCATTTTGTGGAAAAACTGTTTTTTGCGGATTTATTGACTTGTTTTTAAAATTGAGGGAATACGGAGCAGAATTGTTTGAGGGCGCTGCTTAAGCAGCTTCTGCATAAACTTTAATTTATAGAATCAAAAGCAATTTTAGCCACAAAGACGCAAAGGCACTAAGAAAAGCAAAAACTTTGTGATTATTTAAAGATTTTGAAATTTGTAAAATGAAGATGTAATGTGAATGTTTGACCGCTTTGACACAGGTAAATCCTTATTTTTGTAAAAACATTCCGCCATTTTACAAAATACTATTCTTATTTTTGGGATTAACGTCTTATTTTATAACAACTTATGTAGTTTATGCGTCAGCTCTATAGTTAAAAAAGTTTAAAAGCACATTGGTTCTTCATTTCGGTCATCGGCTGTATATTGAAAAAGATTGTTTTAATACAATTATCTGCCGCTCGTCGGCTTAATTTTTTAGATGATCCACAACGTTAAAATCCGTTTGAGCTCACTTCTTTGCCATGCGTTTTGTCCGGTTAAGAAACATGCCGACGCAGTCTATAAGCCTGCGCCGGCATGTGGTAAACTTCAACAGCGTCCTAAATTCTATTATGGTTTTGAAGTTGAAGATGTAAAAGTCCCGCTGTCGTTAACTGTTATATAATACTTTGTTCCATTTGGACTCCTCAAAGTAACAAATGTAACGTCCGGATCAGTTGTACCCACGCCTAACTCAATATCCTTGGAGGTTGAGCCAAATTCAACTTCAAACTTTTCATCAGGCGCCGCCGTCCCAATGCCGACGTAGCCGGAAGTATCAACAACTATACGATCCGCTGCGGCGGTTTCATCTCTTATATAAAAATAATCAGCGCTCGCAGTAATACCTCGCATACCTGCTCGCCAATCTCGGAGCGAGTCATTGGTGTATTGAATGTGAGCATCTCCATTTGCTTGGGTAGTTTGGATTTTTATTTCAGTTTGAGATTCGGTTTTTATATGCAAATCCGCCTGTGGCGTCGTCGTTGTGCCGATGCCTACGTTGCCGGAAGCTGTATATACCGAGCCGGTTCCTGTCCACGAATCGTTAGTTGTGTCTTCACCGGATCCTCCCGCAGTTATACCAGTCAATAACGACCCATCTCCCTCAAACGCGGTTGCCGTAACCGTACCTATAACATGCAGTTCTGTAACCGGCGTTTCAGTGCCCACACCAACCGAACCTGAAAATATTGTGGTTGTTCCAACTACGTGCAAAATGCCGGCTGGATTTTCAGTGCCAATACCCACGCCGTCTCCAAACAATCCTGCGCCCCCAATGTTGATATTTCCATGCTGTTGTATAGCAGGGGTAGAAGGCTGAAGAATCGGCAAGCCGTAATCTGCATGATCAAGAGCTTGCAATGGGTCGCTCCCGGTTGCAATTGTGTAATTCCTCTCCTCTTCCGCTGAAACTATACCGCAAATAGTTGAAAATATTGCCACAAATCCTATTATTCCCGCAAAAAACGCGTTTTTTATACTTAATCTCATTTTGTTTCCCCTCTCTATTACTAAAAATATAGTTATAAATCTATACAATTCAAATTAATTAAATATCAGGCGGGTTCTTTGCAAATTTGAAAAACTCTTTTGCTTTGCCGTTCATTTAAAAACTATATTCAGGCCCTCTTAAACCACCTCCTTTCTCTGTTTAAATCAACAAATTAAATAGCTCAGATAGCCGCAAATCTTATTAAATTTGTTCTTTTGCTCAATATGTTTATCACGGATATCAATTTACTATTCAGCAGTCACAATTAAGTCCCAAATATTAAATTACGAACCGTTTAACATGTTTATTTAACAGAGAGTTAGGACTTTTTTATTTTCCTGCTTGAAAGCGCTATTGCAGATTTACTTAAGGCAGCAAAGTTCAAGTCTGGAGACTTGAACCAGCTAGTGGCACAGGCATCCTGCCTGTGATCATTGAAACACAGGCAAGGATGCCTGTGCCGTTATTTTTAGGAATTCTAAAATCGCCCAATTTGCCATATATGATTTACAACCACAACAGGCCGCCATTTGTGCTTGACACCCCTTTGTTTAAAAAATATAATTTTACTTCTTATTTTCCAAATTATTGCTATATAAGTGGTTCCATTAAAACTTCATTTTAAAAAGTCATTTCATGTTGAAGCTCAATACTTTGTAGCCTTGGTATAAATAAACAATTAACTACGTGGTAACCTATATGTGAAAGTAATAGATACGCGGGAGCGCAACTTAATTGAAGAGATTCAGCAATTTATAAATGTTATCAGCCCCACCAACGACGAAATTGACTCAATAAGGGCGATAATTAGCGATGTAAAAACGAACGGCGACGAGGCCCTTGCCCGTTATACACGCAAGTTTGACAATGTCGAGATATCGCCGGCTGATCTTAAGGTTAACCAAAGCGATATTGACGCGGCTTACTCAAAAGCGCCCGGCGAATTAATAAAAGCGATTCAGCGCGCTAAGAGAAATATAGAGACGTTTCAGAACCACATCAAGATTAAACCGCCGGATACCTTATATATAGATAAGACTTCAACTATTAATACTGTTTACCGGCCGATTGAAAAAATAGGGGCTTATATCCCAGGCGGCTCGGCCTCGTATCCTTCTACCGTATTAATGAATGTTGTGCCGGCAAAGGTCGCCGGGGTTGAACATATTGTTATGGTTTCGCCTCCGGGCAAAGACGGCAATATACCGCCTGAGAGGCTGGTTGCCGCAAGTGAAGCCGGCGTTGACGAGATATACAAAGTGGGCGGGGCGCACTCCATTGCGGCTCTTGCTTTTGGAACAGACTCAATACCGGCGGTTGACAAGATTGTGGGGCCCGGAAATGTTTATGTGGCTATCGCTAAAAAAGAGCTTTACGGCAATGTCGGCATCGACATTATTGCAGGCCCCAGCGAGGTGTTGATAATCGCCGACCATACGGCAGACCCGCGATTTGTGGCCGCGGATATGGCGTCGCAGGCGGAACACGACCCGGGCGTGGCGGTCCTGGCCACAACTTCGGAAGAGTTGGCAAAATCGGTACAAATAGAGATAGATAAAATTATCGCGGATTCAAGCCGCGCTGAAGGCATAAAAAGATCGCTGGACAGATTTGGATTAATAATTATTGTTCAGAATGAAGAAGAGCTGTGCCTGGCCGCAAACAAATTCGCGGCGGAGCATCTGGAAATACAGGTTGAAAATCCTGAGCAATTTGCCGCTAAAGTCAAAAATGCCGGGGCCGTGTTTGTGGGCAATTACACGCCGGTGGCTCTTGGCGATTACATTGCCGGCCCGTCGCACGTTCTGCCCACCGGCGGAACCGCGCGTTTTTTTTCAGGCCTTTCAGTTAACGATTTCCTGAAAAGAACGGCTGTAATTAAATATACTAAGGACACGCTTAAAGACGCGGCCGACGACACGATAGAGCTGGCTACTTCGGAAGGTTTAATAGAACACGCCGGCTCAATTAAGGTTAGGCTGGATTAAAGTCCGGCATTAAATTTTACTTTGTTTACTTATCAAAAAACCTAGCCTGGATAAACCGGATAAGTGACTAAAATGAGCTAAAGTTAAAAGTGATCTAAAGTTTAGGTAAAAATCCGGGATTTTTGGCAATTTAATGCTGGAGCAGTCTTGCAGACTGCTTCTAAACGTTTTTGCCATGAGTTTACAGCTTTCCTTAAAACTGAACGTATTAATTTTTGAATTTTATGACGCATTTAAATATCTTGTCAAAAATTGTCAAGATTCAACTTATAAGATACTAATATAATTTCCACACATGAGTTATTTTCGAAAAAACATAGATAATATGGAGGGGTACGTCCCAGGGGAGCAGCCAAAGGGCGGCAACGTTGTTAAATTAAACACAAACGAGAATCCCTATCCACCCTCGCCCGCTGTAATTGAAGCGTTGCAAAAGGAGATAAACGGAGATTTGCGGCTCTACCCTGACCCGATAGCAGGCTCGGCAAAAAATGAAATAGGCAAGCTGTTCAACATTTCGCCGAACAGTGTTATTGTGGGCAACGGTTCCGACGATGTGCTTACAATGATTATACGCAGTTTTGTCGGACCGGGAGACAAGGTAGTAATACCATATCCCACGTACTCTCTCTATGAAACATTGGCAGAGTTGCAGGACGGCGAGATTTGCAACATTGACTTTAACGACGATTTCTCCCTGTCCGACAACATTGTTGTTAAAGACGCGCGCGTTACATTTTTATCAAACCCAAATTCGCCTTCCGGCACAATGATTCCGCCGGAAAAAGTCCTGGATATAGCAAAAAAGATTGAAGGCGTTCTTGTTGTTGATGAGGCGTATGCCGACTTTGCCGAAACCAATTGTGTTGGTTTGATAGACAAATGCCCAAATGTTATTGTGCTGAGAACGCTGTCAAAGTCGTATTCATTGGCCGGACTCAGGCTTGGAATCGGCATGGCCCAGGAGGAGCTGATAAACGGCATGACGAAAGTTAAGGATTCATATAATGTAGACCGCCTTGGCATAGTTGGGTTGGTTGCGGCTTTAAAAGACCAGGATCATATGCAGGACAACGCTGAAAAAATCAAAAAAACCAGAGTTTTTTTATCTGAATCTTTGACCAACTGGGGCTTTCATGTGCATCCATCGCAATCAAACTTTATTTTTGCAAAATGCCCCGGCAATGTTAACGCAAATGAGCTGTTTTCAGAATTGAAGAACAGGCAAATCCTTGTGCGGTATTTTAACAAACCAAAAACAGATGATTGCCTAAGGATAACAATAGGGACGGACGACGAGATTAAAACCCTTTTAACTAATATTGCGGATATACTTAAAATTTCTTAAGAGGAAGTTTATGAAACAGCGAAAGTCTAAAATTCTGCGCAAGACAAATGAAACAAATGTAGAGTTGCATCTTAATCTTGACGGCGAAGGCAAAGGCGATATCTCCACCGGCGTGGGTTTTCTCGATCACATGCTGGACCTGCTGTCAAAGCATGCGCGCTTTGACCTCACAATCAAGGCGGTAGGCGACAGGCATGTTGACGACCACCACACGGTTGAGGATGTGGGAATTTGCCTGGGCCAGGCGTTTAAGGATTCGCTTTCAGACAAAAAAGGCATAACGCGGTTCGCCAATATAAGCCTGCCTATGCAGGAAGCCCTGGCCGATATCGCGGTGGACTTAAGCGGCAGAATATCCCTGATCTACAACGTTAAATTTAATGTCTCCAAGATAGGCGCTTTTAATGTTGAATTAATAGAGGAGTTCTTTGAAGCGTTTACATCAAACGCGGGTTGCAATATGCATATTAACGTTCCATACGGCAACAATGCCCACCACATTGCGGAAGCCATATTTAAAGGAGCCGCAAGGGCTTTGGGCGAGGCTGTAATGTTTGACAAAAGGTCAAAAGGCGTCCCTTCAACCAAAGGTATGCTTTAGGTCTTATAAGTTATATATTGAAAATTTTTACCAAAACTTTAGTTCACTTTTAACTTTAGCGCAATTTAGTCACTTTTCCTGGTTACACGGGGTTAGGATTTTATACTATTACGATTTATCAAATTTACGACGTATTAAAGTAAGAGATTAAAAATGAAAAATTATTCAATATTAAAAAAAGTAAATATTTTTACTTATTTCGCAAAATCTTATATCATATTGGTTTTAATTTGCGGCATTGTCATGTTCAACTCGTTTGTTGATCTTAAACATTGCGCAGCCCAGGCAGCCGACACTGCGTGGCCTATGTTCAGGCACGACATAAGGCACACAGGCAGAAGCCCGCACAAAGGCCCGCAAACAAATAAGCTTAAATGGAGTTTTAAGGCGGGCGGCGCCATATCGCAATCGTCCCCATGTATTGACGCGAATAATGTCATCTATTTCGGCGCGCGCGACGGCAATCTTTACGCGGTTAAACCTGACGGCTCTTTAAAATGGAAATTTAAGACGGGCGACGAAGTTGACTCGTCCCCATCCATATCCGAAGACGGCACAATATATTTCGGCTCGTGGGACTGCCATTTGTATAGATTAAACCCTGACGGCACGCTTAAATGGAAATACAAGACCGACGGGGGCATTATCTCGTCGCCCACAATTGGAAACGACGGCACAATATATATAGGCTCGTGGGACAACCACTGTTACGCGATAAGCGACAAGGGCGAATTTAAATGGCGCGTTCGAACCAAAGATCACGTGCTTGGCACACCGGCAATAGGCAAAGACGGCACCGTATATTTTACATCGGAGGATTACTATCTTTTTGCGGTAAACCCGAGGACGGGCGTGTCAAAATGGGCGTTTGGAACACATTATCTTTTTGAGGTCGCGCCCACTATTGGAGATGACGGCACAATTTACGCAGGGTCGGAAGACTCGATATTTTACGCTTTAGATACTGAAGGAAAACTTAAGTGGAAGTTCTATACCGATATCGACATAGACTCCTCCGCCGCGTTAGGCAAGGACGGAACGCTCTATTTCGGATCCGGCGACGCTTATTTATACGCAGTATCATCGGCAGGCAAAGAGTTGTGGAAGTTTGGAACGGACAGCTCAATCTTGTCATCGCCGGCGCTTGATTCAGAGGGAACTCTCTATTTCGGCTCAACAGATAATTTTGTATACGCAGTGAATTCAGACGGCACGCTTAAATGGAAGTTTGAGACAAAAGGGTCGATTGTCTCATCCCCGGCAATAGGCGCCGACGGCACGCTTTACATAACATCGGAAGACGGAAACCTTTACGCCTTTGGAGATTGATGAAGGGGCTGCTCATAAATATCTAGACAAAGTTATTTTTGCGCACTCCCTAAGATCACGCTCATGAGGACATAAAACTATTATTATTGTATTAGTATTAAATTTTATTAGATAAGGAGAGTAAGAAAATGGCATTAGATCCTAAAAAACATGCGGATTGGGAAATAGCAGCAGATGCGGAAACACGCATGAAGACAGTGTATCAGTTGGCCGAGGAATTGGGTTTACAGAAGGATGAATTACTTCCTCACGGACATCATGTAGCAAAAGTTGATTTTAATAAGGTTCTGAAACGGTTTGAAAACAAGCCGGATGGAAAATTCATTGATGTGACAGCCATTACTCCAACCCCTCTTGGCGAGGGAAAGTCTACTACCACAATGGGCTTGGTGCAGGGGCTGGGAAAAAGAGATAAAAAGGTCGTCGGCGCTATCCGGCAACCGTCCGGTGGGCCGACAATGAATATTAAGGGTTCTGCCGCTGGTGGCGGACTTTCCCAATGTATCCCCCTGACACCTTTCTCACTTGGCCTTACCGGCGATATTAATGCCATTATAAATGCCCACAACCTGGGTATGGTGGCCCTTACATCCAGAATGCAGCATGAATTTAACTACAATGACAAGCAACTTGCAAAAAGGAACCTGAAACGTCTTGATATTGATCCAAATAAAGTTGAGTCCAAGTGGATTATCGATTTTTGCGCCCAGGCGCTCCGGGATATCATTATCGGCATTGGCGGGAAGATGGACGGTTTTATGATGAAATCCGGTTTTGCCATTGCTGTATCCTCTGAGATTATGGCAATTCTGTCTGTTGCAAAAGATTTGAAAGATATGCGGGAAAGGATGGGAAAAATTGTTTTGGCTTACAGCAAATCAGGCGAACCCGTAACCACTGCCGACATTGAAGTAGACGGCGCTATGACAGCATGGATGGTGGAAGCTCTGAATCCAAACCTGCTGCAGACCATTGAGGGGCAGCCGGTATTTGTTCATGCCGGACCTTTTGCCAATATTGCTATTGGCCAGTCTTCAATTGTTGCTGATAGGATCGGATTGAAGCTGGGTGATTACCACGTGACCGAATCAGGATTTGGAGCTGATATAGGATTCGAAAAATTCTGGAACTTAAAATGCCGTTTCTCCGGAAATCATCCGAATGCAGCCGTGATCGTTGCTACAGTCAGGGCATTAAAATGTCACGGCGGCGCGCCTGTTCCGGTACCCGGACGGCCTCTGGATCCGTGCTATAAAGAAGAAAAT
>JAIQZQ010000040.1 GCA_021777105.1 Candidatus Anammoxibacter sp. | reverse complement strand
CGCTTCAAGCGCTACTTTACTTTTAAAATTTGGACTATATTTCTTTCGCATTTTGCCTCCTTTTCGTAAATTTTCTTTTTTTCGAAATTATAGCAAAATGTAACTTAAGGGGCTGTCTAAATTATGGGGTCCATTATAGATTTTAGAATCTTTCAATTTAGACTCTGGAAAACAAATTTTTGCGGGATATATTATGTCGACAACTATTAGAAGCTGTAGCCGAGGCCTACGATGTAGCGGGTGTCGGCTTTTTGGTTGCCGTGGGATGGTTTGTTGTCGTAATCGGTGTCAACCTGGGCTGATAGGTTGAATTTGTTTAGGAGTGGAAAGCGGACGCCGGTGTGGGCGCGGAACAGGACGTCGCTGATCTCTTCTGATGAAAACAGGCCTTCATGGTCGTGAAAAAACTCGTACTTTTTATCAAATACAAAAAATTTTAATTTAAATGCCCATCTGCCTGAAATGAAGTCGCGGCTTTCGCCTTCGATAAACTCTTCGTTAACAAAAGTTGGGCCGGCTTCAATGGAAATGTGTGTGAAATCTGTTTCAATAAACTGGTAGCCCGCGCCGCCTCCAAAACTTGTCCGCAAGTCAAGATCCTGAAATCTGTCCTTAGTAAAGTCTACCGCGGCATATGAATACCATTTGTTATCAAGGAATCTGTCAAATTTAAGATTGATGCGCGTGTTGTTTTCGCTCTCCTTGCCGTCGTCCGCGCCCTGGTTGTAGTGGAAGCCTATGGAGCCCCTGTTTTTTTCACCCCTGGCGACTACCTCTGTGTCGGCATGAAAGGACTGTTTATCGCTATTTCCCGTGGTTTTTACCCCTCCGACGTTTGCGTTGCCGCTTATTTTAAGGCCTCTTTCAGCAAGGGGGGGATTAATTTCAGATATTTGATCAACATTTATAAGCAGAATTTCGTCTATATCATAGGCTTTAAGAAAAACCGAGCCGTTGTGCGATGCTGATAGCTTGCCGCGATAAAATGAGTTGTCCTTCAACTTGAGTGTGACGGGATCGTCGGTCTCCATTGTGGCTATGAAATCCTTTTTAATGGACATTTCATCGCCATACTCGGTAGTGATGGACAGTTTGTTTGCGTCCATCTTGATAATTAAGCCTCTGATGACGTCTTGATTCTTTAAATTGACTATATCTGCTTTAATTAACCTTGCCGGTATTGTTAATGCTAAGAGAAGCAGGGCGAATGTGCATATGTTTTTCATTTTGTTTTAAGAATAATTTGTCGTTGGAGTTAAGGCTTTAGCCTTTTATTCATTATTGTTTTTCTCAAATGCGCTGAAATAAAACCCTCAAGGGTAAATTCCAATAAACTCTGCTTATTGGAGTTAAGGCTATTCATTAGCGAATTTCGAGAATCTTATATTTTTGGCTATAATATTCTCATTATTAAAGCTGATAGTCAACAATAAATTATGGAATGTAGGTCTTTTTCTGAAATTGTTTGGCGGCGCTTTCAATGTAAACATTCCCTTCAAACGCTACGGCGCGAAGACGCGCCTACACTACATTTTGAATTAATTTCAATAATAAGCTTTTTTGCGCATCGTAAACCTTATATTGCTTCGTGGAGGAAATTGCGGATATATGGTATAATATATACATATGTTGGGTTAAGTGGAAACTGCGCGGCTTGCCTGCTCTGAAAGGTAGTATTATCATCGAATGGGCTAAATTTTAAAAATTTTATGGCGGATATGTTGCGATGAAGAGAAAATTTTGCGTGATAATGGTTGTTTTGGCGCTTATGGCGTTGTTTGCAGGCTGTTTAAAGGAAGAGGTCTCTCTCAAGTCGGATGACCATCGCGTTCTTGTCAAAATTAATAGCTTTAAAAAATATCTTAAAAAAGGGGCTATTAACAATAGCGGGACCAAGTTGAGTAAAGTGCTTTTTAGAGGGACTTCAACTCTGGTTTATGCGTATGATTATAATGGGGTGTATTTAAAAGTAACTGTTATTGACGCCGTGGATGAACGGAAAGCTAGAAAAATGTACGAAAAATTTATGAATGGGGTTAAGGCCAGGTATTCGTTTATGCAGGGGGTGACGCTTGAGAAGCTGAAGCTGTCGCGCAAATGGGGCAGCAAGACGGTATGCCTGATTTTAACGAAGAAGGTGGGCCCTATGGGGAACGCTTTTGCGGTTTTGCAGGGTAATAAGGTGTATCATTTTATATTAACAGGCATATATTTTAATGATGCGCGCATGTTTACCAAACTAGTTGCCCCGAAATTGAATTTTCTGCAACTTTATGAATCATAATCACCCGCCTTGTATCACCAGCTTTCTCATTGCTCTAGCCCAGGTTAATTTTGAGAGTACTAACAATATTAATACCCACGCGGCCTGCCCGGCAAGGGAGCTCTGTATTGTCGCTTCGTCGAAACGGCCTAAGAATATGCTTGTGGGAATGTAAAGTATATATTTAAACGGCAAAAAGTTTATAGCGTATTGCATCTTTGCGGGAAAGAAATCCACAGGCAGTATGCCGCCGGAGAATATTGCGTACAATGAGTATTTCATGAGTTGAAATGAAAACGTCTCTATAAACCAGAAAGCCATGAGGCCTATGAGGTAGTTTATCATAAACAGTATTAAGTAACCCATTATGGCTGATAGGAGGAGAAGGGGATAATTTACAAAATCGCCCGGCATTGACACTCCGAATATAAGTATGCTTAAAAGTAAAATGGGCAATCCCCTGGCCAGGAAGTTGAATAGGGTTTGCCCCATGCATTCGGATAATGTGAGGCAAAAGTAGTTAATAGGCTTTATCAGGTCGGTCACCAGGGCTCCGGTGCGTATCTTGCGGGTGGTTATCTGGTCGTCCATTGTAAACGATATCTTTATGACCATGGCAAATATGGCGTAGGATATAATTGAGTTCTTTGTGAAATTGTTGTTTAGGACGTTGTTTCCGTATGAGGCGTAAATAGTCTTCCACAAGCTGGTAAACACAAATACGTATAAAAAACCGTTTATTAATCCCACAAAGTATTCAACTTTGTATGTTATCTGTTTCTGAAAGGATTTTGATATAAATTTAAGGTAGCTTTCCATATATGGTCTTTACAATGTCGGCCACATTGGGCTCGTGTATAGAGATATCTTTAATATTATAGTGTTCGGTGATTTTTGAAATGATGGCGCCTGATGTGTAGACGTCGCTATTGTATTTTATCCATTTCTTATTTTCATCTTCTCCAAAGATAGTGACATCATTCAGCTTGTCAAGCGAGTTGTAGTGTTCGCTGAACTCTATTTCAAGTTCACGTTCTTTGCCGTATTGCTCCTTTAAAGTGGAGAGTTTATCGTCAAACACGGATTTTCCCTTGTCCAGTATGATTATCCTGCGGCAAAGTTCCTCTATGTCGTCCATATCGTGCGTGGTCAGGATTATGGTTGTGTTGAGTTCTCTGTTTATCTCTCGCAGGAATTTTCTGATCTTATCCTTGGCAATTACGTCAAGCCCGATTGTGGGCTCGTCGAGAAACAGTATTTGTGGGTCGTGAAGCAGGGAGGCGGCCAAATCGCACCTCATTCGCTGCCCTAAACTCAGTTTTCGCACCGGCATATCAAAAAACTCATTTATATTTAATATTTCAATAAAATGATCAATATTTTTGTTAAAAACACGTTCCGGAATGCGATAAATTGATTTTAGCAGGTCAAACGATTCCCTAACCGGCAGGTCCCACCATAATTGGGATCGCTGGCCAAATACAACGCCGATATTTTTTGAATTTTCTATCCTGTTTTCATAAGGGGTTATGTTATTTACCATAGCTTTCCCGGAAGAAGGGAACAGGATTCCGGTTAGAATTTTTATAGTGGTGGATTTTCCCGCGCCGTTTTCGCCCACATATCCCACAAATTCGCCGGGATTTATTGAGAAGCTCAGATTTTCAATAGCTTTTATTATTCGGAATTTTCTTGAAAACAGGTTTTTGATTGAACCCATAAAACCGCTTTTTGATTCGTTTACTCTAAACTCTTTGGTTAAGTTTTCAACGCTAATAATTGCGCTCAACGCTTGTGGCTCCATTTAAGAAACAAAGGTGAAAAAACCTATATCTGTTAAATAATAGTATAATATTGATTACGATACGATTATTTTTTCTAAAAGTCTAATCCAAATTTTTATTGACTGCCTGCTCAAAATGATTATTATACTTTAAAGCTTGGCGCGCAATGAGCTCGAAACAGATATAAATCTCCTTAAAAGCTGTATATTGAAATAGTTACGGCTATGTTGAAGCTTTGCGGTTTTATAAAACCTGTTAATTTGGAGGTTAAGAACTTAATGTTAATGGTGAAGGACGGGTATGGGCAAGAAAAATGTTAAAACTAATGAAACAGGCGTAAGGTTGGCCATCGACATTGGGACTGAACTACAAATAGAGTTGCAAGGGGCAAAATCGCGTTTTAGGAGCGAATTGGCGGGCATGGTTCCGGGCAGGTTTGTTATTGCGAAAATGCCTGAAATTGTTGGCCCTAATTTTGACGAAAATTGCCAAAGGTATAGGGGGTCTGACGTCATCGTGAGATACCTGTACAGAGGCACTGTTTTTGGCTTTAGAGCGGTTATGGTTGGCATTATTTCGTGGCCGGCAAGGTTGATGTTCACAGGTTATCCGGTTAAAGTTGAAGAGTGTAACGTCAGGAAGGAAGGGAGGATAAGCTGTATTTTACCGGGCAAAATACAGTTTGGGACTCAAGTGTTTGAAGTAAGCATTCTGGATTTAAGCCCTTCCGGCTGTCAGGCAGCTATTATGAGCCCTAATTTTGACATCAGCGCTTTGGCTGCCAACCTTTCTAAAGTGGAGAAATTGCGCATTATGTTTCAATTACCGGGCGAAAGCAAGGCTCTGGTGATTCCGGCTTTGAGAAAGAATGTAAGAGGCGATGATTTTAAGCTTGGTGTTGGAGTTCAGTTTGTTAATATCGGGGCTGATGTGAAACTGAAAATTAACAACTTTATAGCCACTGCAATGTCGTTGCATAGAGCATAGAATGTGAAGCGCAAGGCATTGGGCGCATTGTCATCAAAACATCTTTGCGTTTCCGGATTAAAAAAATGGCCGATATACAAAAAGGTATTTATGCTTTAATAATATATTTACGCAAAGGCGCTGAAATAAAAGTGGGCAAACTTGGCGCGCGCGAGTTTAAAAGAGGGTATTATATATATACAGGTTCCGCGCAAAACAATCTTGAAAAGAGGGTTGCGCGGCATTTATCGTCGGACAAAAAATTGCGTTGGCATATAGATTATCTGTTGGAACACGCAAAAGTTATAAAAGTTCTTAAATTTTATACTTCAAAAGCAGGCGAGTGTATGTTGGCGCAAAAAATAGGGGAGTTGCCTGATTCGGAAGTTGCTTTAAACCGTTTCGGCTCGTCAGATTGCAATTGCAAAACGCATCTGCATTTTTTCAATAAGCGTCCCGCAACAGAACAGTTGCGTAAACTCACGGTTTAGATTGTTATGATCAATATTACTGAATCCGCGTTAAAGGAGCTGCAAATATTAATTGGCAGAATAAATGATCCTGCTGTTTTGTTAAGGTTAAACGTAAAAAACACGGGAGGCGGGTGCGGCGGATCGCCTATTTTTTCAGTTGAGAAGGCTTTAAAAAGCAAATTTGACAAAGCTATTTGCGTTGAAGGCGTTAAATTTGTTGTTAATAAAAAGGCTTATTGCGGCGTTAAGGATTTGACGATTGATTTTTCAAGGGATGTTTTATCTAGCGGCTTCAAATTTATTAATAATAACTCAAGCTGCAAATGCCGGCGTTAAGTGGGCCTGAAATAAATAAATTATCCATTTATTTATTTCAGGTCACTTTAAGCAAAATCGGCAACTAGAACTTTTTTTCGCTATCAGGAGTTGTGAATCTGTAAACAGTTGGATTGTTGAGCGAACCTTTGCCCAAATCCACCAATCGCGAGCATTTGGAGCATCTTCTGTTAAACGGCCCATTGCTGATAAACATTTCGCCGCACATTAGGCATGACCTTTTTTTCCTGACGTTTTTAAACAATGCTCCGTTTATTCTAGAGTTGCTTTTGCCGGTGGATTTTTTCTTCCTTTTACCTCCGCGTTTTTCATTTGCTACTTTCATTTCAGGTTCCCCCCGGTTTATAAACCAAAAAAACAGTCTTTAAACAGGAACGCAAAAAGTTGAATGAGAAAGCTTATACAATGAAACCTATGCCGATGTATAATGACGATTTGTTGCAACCATGTTTATAGAAAAAGTATGCGATTGTATTTAAAAGACGTTTTGTTGGCGAATAACAAATTTAATGTATAAATGCAAAATAAGAACATTTTATCGCCTAAATTTACGAAAGATCATTTATATAAATAATTTTATCCCACAAATTTCTGATAGTCAAATCAGGTAAAATCGCTATTTCAAGGGTGAAATTTGTTGAGAACCGGTTAAGAACCCCTAAATTTGTCAATTTGTTTTTAAATATAGGCATTTTCTCTTGCGTTGCGCCAATTATAGGTTTATTTATGGTTTTATTCTTGAATGTTGGCAAAAAAATAGGTTAAAATCACATCAAAATTATTCATGGTTGCATGATTTTGTCGTGTTTTTATGACCCTTAGCTTTAAATAATTTATTGTTATGAGCTGAGTTCTATTTTACTGAAAGAGTTTTGCGCTATTTGCGCCTTTATTTATAACGGAAATATAAAATGAATGTAGTCATAACCGGAGGGGCCGGCTTTTTAGGGTCGCATTTGTGCGATTATCTCATTGAAAAAGGCCATTTTATTATTTGCGTTGACAATTTTATTACCGGCAACGAGAAGAATATTGAACATTTGCGGGAAAACAAAAGTTTTAAGTTTATAAATCACAATGTTAGCCAATATATTGACATTGGGGATGATGTTGACGCTGTTCTGCATTTTGCTTCGCCTGCAAGCCCTGTAGACTATTTGACTTTTCCAATTCAAACGTTAAAAGTCGGCTCTCTGGGCACTTTGCATTCCCTTGGCGTGGCAAAAAGCAAGAAAGCTAAATTTCTTCTGGCTTCTACCTCTGAAGTGTATGGAGACCCGCAAGTTAGGCCTCAAACTGAAGACTATTGGGGGCATGTCAATCCGGTGGGCCCAAGGGGCGTTTATGACGAGGCTAAAAGATTTGCCGAGGCAATGACCATGGCGTATTTGCGTTATCATGACGTTGACACTAAGATAGTCCGGATATTTAATACTTACGGCACGCGTATGCGCGTCAATGACGGCCGCGCTGTGCCGAACTTTTTGTCGCAGGCAATAAAAGGCGAGGATATAACCGTATACGGCGAAGGGGAGCAGACAAGGAGTTTCTGTTATGTAAGCGATCTGGTTGACGGCATTTACCGCCTGTTGATGTCTGAACTTCATGATCCTGTTAATATCGGCAATCCGGAAGAGTTGACGGTTATGGAGCTTGCAAAGGAAATAATTGAGATTACAGGCAGCAAAAGCAAAATAGTTTGTAAAGAGCTGCCTACCGACGACCCGAAAGTCAGGCAACCTGATATAACAAGAGCTAAAAATCTATTAGGGTGGAGCCCAAAAGTTGACAGAGCTGATGGTTTGAGAAGGACTTTGGAGTATTTTAAAAGCGCTATATAGATTTCCCTGTTAATAATTAAAGGCTAAAAATTTGGAAAACGACTCTTCATTGGAGCGCCGGTGCCCGGGCACAAAGTATAAATTAAGCCAGGCTGTTTGCAAAGGTAGGCAGAGGGTTAACTACCCTAAATGCATGGTTTGCGGATACCGGGAGAACGCGGATAAAGTTATAGATGAACCCGTTGTTAATATTAACTCAGGCATTTTCAAGAGCTACGATATTCGCGGCCTGTTTCCAAGCGAACTTAACGAGCACGCGGCTCAAAAGATAGGGGAATCATTCGGCAAGTTTATAAAAGATGAAAATTCCGCGGCCAGGAATATTGTTGTCGGCAGGGATATGCGGTCGTCATCTTTATCCCTTAGAAATTCTCTTATTGAAGGCATCACTTCAATGGGGCTTGACGTTATAAATATAGGAGTTGTTTCTACTGACGGCGTATATTTTGCGGTGGGCAACTATAAATTTGACGCCGGCGTTATGATAACCGCTTCCCACAATCCCGCAAAATATAATGGTTTTAAGCTCTGCCGTGAAAAAGTAATTCCAATAAGTTCAGACACCGGTTTGGAGGCTATTGCGCGGCTTGTTAAAACCCCTGTTATTCAAACCTCGGCTAAACCCGGCTCAACGATTGAAAAGGAAATATTTATTGATTATAGAAAGTTTGCTCTGAATTTTCTCTCAAAAAGGTTGCGTCCGCTTAGGATTGTGGTGGATGCCGGCAATGGGATGGCCGGCAAGATTGTGCCGATAGTGTTTGATAAAAACGTTTGCGAGATTGTCCCAATGTATTTCAAGCTGGACGGTAATTTCCCAAATCACGAGCCGAATCCGCTTCTTCAAAAAAATCTTGTTGATCTGCAAAAAAAAGTCGTGGAAACAAAGGCCAATTTTGGAGTGGCGTTTGACGGCGACGCCGACAGATGCGTCTTTGTTGATGAGAAAGGCGGTATTGTTGGGGGAGATATGATTACCACAATTATTGCCAAAGAGTTTTTAATGAAGAAGAAAGGCGAAACAATAATCTATGATTTACGCTCCAGCAAGGCTACTCATGATGAGATAAAAAGCGCGGGCGGCACTCCGGTCAGGGAAAGAGTGGGGCATTCCCACATCAAGGCCACGATGCGGGAAAAGGAGGCTGTTTTTGCCGGAGAATTGTCAGGGCACTATTACTACCGCGACAATTTCTACGCTGACTCGGGCATTATCACCTTAATACAGATTATAAATATTATCAGCAAAAAGAATATTCCGCTTTCAAAGATCGTAGAGCCGTTTAAGAGGTATCATGCTACCGGCGAAATAAATTTTGAAGTCGATAATAAAGACGCAAGGATTGAACAGTTGGCATCCATCTTTTCAGACGGCAAAATAGATTACCTTGACGGTATTACGGTAGAATACAATGACTGGTGGTTTAATGTTAGGAAGTCCAATACCGAGCCCATTCTGCGGCTAAATTTGGAAGCCAAGTCACAAAAATTGCTCCTGGAAAAAACTAAAAGTGTAACCAAGGCGATAAACGAGGGAGCGCCGGCTCTGTAATAGGCAAAGGCGCGTTTCCTGGTTTTGTAATATTGTTTTACAGCGCGCGCTTTTTGACGGAATCTCTCCATATGTTTGTCTCAAAAATAAAATGCCGGCCATAGAGCCCTAAAAGAAGCAACATAGACTTTTTACTTTCATCTTGGGCGATTTTACTCAATATTCGATCACCGGCCCTCAACGTAGCCTAAGCTGCGCATTCGGTTCCTCTCAATTAGTTTGCGCAAATTTAACCAACATCTCTAAAGGCAAAAAGCCCAAGTTATTTCTTTTCGCGCCATTAATTAAAACCATGCAACTATTAAACAAAGTAAAATCACTGCCTCGCACACCCGGCGTTTACCTGATGAAGGATGTTAAAAACGAGGTGATTTATGTGGGAAAAGCAAAGAATTTGCTTAACAGGGTCAGGAGCTATTTTCAGTCTAACTCGGATGAGCGTTTATACTGCCAATTTATGGTTAAGCGCATTACTGATGTTGATTATATAGTTACCGACACTGAGAAAGAGGCCCTTATACTTGAAAACAACCTCATTAAACAGTTCAAGCCACGTTTTAACATAAATCTGAGAGATGATAAAACATTTGTCAGCATTAAAATAGAGCTAAACAAGAAATTTCCAATTCTTAAAATTGTAAGGCGCATTGACAAAGACGGATCGCTCTATTTTGGGCCTTACTCTTCAACAAAAGCGGTTAGGGAGACGTTGCGGTATATTAATGAGATATTTGCGGTTAGAAAATGTTCCGACAATGTTTTTAAGAACAGGAAAAGGCCGTGTTTGTATTATCAGCTGGGCAAATGTATTGCCCCATGTTGCAATATGGTTAATGAGGAGGTTTACAGGGAGCTTATCGACCAAATAATCCTTGTGCTTAAAGGCAAAAACGACGAGTTGATAAAACGGCTGAAAGAGCAAATGGCTGAAGCCTCCGAAGCAATGCGGTATGAAGACGCCGCAAGGGTAAGGGACAGAATAACCGCTATAGAAAAGACTATAGAGGGGCAAAAGATACACTCTATGAAATTTGTTGATAGGGACGTGTTTGGCTATATTGCCTCGGGCAAGCAGATATTTGTTCAGGCAATGTTTATACGCTCCGGTAATCTGACCGACGTCTCTACCTACAGTTTTTCTATAAAGTACAACAATGCAGAAGACGCGTTTTGTTCATTTCTAAATCAGTTTTACGGCAACAACAACTTTATCCCAAAGGAGATAATAATACCGGTTGACACTGAGGATAAAGATGTTCTTGAAGAGTTGTTAACTGAGATGAAAGGGCAAAAGGTTGAGTTAATAATACCTAAACGCGGGGAGAAACTGAAATTATTGCAAATGGCGCAGAAAAACGCGGAAAATTGTTTAAAAACCGGCCACGATCAGGGAGAAAATGATTCAAACAAAATATTAGGCATGCTACAGAAAACGTTTGAGTTAAAGAGATTACCCGGCTCTATCGAATGTTTTGATGTTTCAAACATAAGCGGAGAATACGCTGTGGGGGCTATGGTGGTTTTTAAAGACGGCGCTCCGTACAAGGCCGGGTATAGACGGTTTAAGATTAAGGATGTTGCTTTAACCGGTGATTTTGCAATGATGCGCGAGATTCTGACTAGACGGTATTCCAGAGGAATAAAAGAAAACAGCTTGCCGGACCTAACCCTTATTGATGGCGGGAAAGGGCATTTGGCTGTTGCTTCGCAGGTTTTTGATGAATTAAATATTGACTCTGTTGATTTGTTGAGTATCGCTAAAGGCAAAAAACAGAAAAATACAATTGATCATGTTTTTGCGCCCGGCAAGTCAAAAACAATTGACCTTCAATCTGAGTCGCAGGAATTGCTGTTTATTCAGCGTATACGCGACGAAGCTCATCGTTTTGCGATCACATATCACAGAAAGATAAGGCAAAAAGATCAAATTCCCATTATCTCACAAAACTGAAAAAGACATTGCCGGTTTGAAATGCAAAAAACGCGCCCGCAACAGTTAATGAGATAATAATTTAATGTATTAATTTAATAGGTTGTTGATTTCGCTTAATGCCTTATCAGCCGCGGCCAATTCCTGTTCAAGATAAGCTTTTTCAGATGTGGCTGTTTTTAAAGCTTTTGAAAGATCATTTATTTTTTCTTCCCATGAAGTTTTTTCTTTTTCCAGGCCGTCAATTTGATCTTTCAATTCAGATATATTGTTGTCTTTTTCACCAATTAAAGTGTCCCTGTTGGTAAGCTCTTCTTTTGTCTCAGATATTTCCTTTGCCAATTTTTCGTTGTCTTCAGTTAAAGAGTTAACTTTTCCCTGAATATTTCGTATTTTGTTAATTACATCTTCTTTGCTGGCGGTTATGCCTGAGCCTGTGTTTGCGTTTGTTGCGTTGCTTGGCTTTCCTTCGTCATCCTGTGAAAGCGCTGACGCAGTTGGTGTTGATGAGCTATCCCATGGCTTTCTTGGATTGTCTTTTTTCTTAATCCATGGCATTTTTTCGGCAATTTCATTATAACGGTTTACCATTTTCAGCCTCCAATATAAAAAAGGACTTCAAATATAAATTTAAGTAAATCTTCTACGCCTCTAGAGGTTTTACTTACTTCAAAGATTGGTTGACCCAAACTCATAGCGCTTGCTATATCCTGAGATTCTCGTATAACAGTTTTTAATAAAAAGTCTGAATAGTGCGTCTCCAACGCGCGTTTTGTTGTAAAGCAAACATCATTAAACTCGTTGAATCTATTCAAAAATACGCTTATATTGTCAAAAGCAAATGAGAAATCTTTTTCAATTGAAGATATCACCTCAAACAAGACTTTAAGACCGTGGTATGACAAATAATCCGCCAATACCGGTATAAACAGGTCTTTTGACGCCAATATCGCGTTCAGCGATAAAAAGCCAACATTTGGCGCGCTGTCTATAATTATAAAATCATAATTTTCCTCAATCCTGGCCAAAGCCATTCGTAATCGTTCGCCCGGCATCGGCATTGACGATAAAGGCAATTCTATTGCCGATAAGCTAAGGTTGGACGGAACAATATGCAAATTTGGAACTCTGGTGTTCCAAATAGCGTTGGTTATATCCTTGCCGTGTATTAAAACATCGTAAAGCGACTCTTTTAAATCAACGTTTTCAACTTTAAAAATTTCCGTTAGGTGACCCAATGGGTCAATATCCACCATCAGGACTTTAAAACCTAAATCGGCAAGCTTATACGCGTATGAGACGGAGATACAGGTTTTGCCTGTGCCGCCTTTATAATGCAGGAAAAGTTGTTTTCGAGTCTCTTTGCCTTTTAAGTCTGTATATAGAGTCTTTAGCCTCCACTCCAGCAGTCTGATATTTTCTTTTGTTTCACTCTCTTCAGGGCTGTCGTCTTCAATCTCGTCCGCCCTTAATGAGCTGATATCAACCCCAAGTCCAATTAATTTTGAGCGCAAATTTCTGCTTTCCATGCGCACCTGTTCCAGATCTGCAAGCAGTTCCGAATTTTCATGTCTGGTTGATTCAAGCTGGATTTTTAGTTTTTTATATTCATTTTCAAAACCGCCCTTTATCTCCTGCGTCTTTTTTCCTGATTGCGGCGTCTTTTTAGAGCTTGGAGCCTGTTTAGAGAAATCCTTTAAAATTTTCGAGTCTTTAGCTTCTTTTTTGCCCGGTTTTTCTATTTCAGTTACTTTTTCCAGGTTTTTAACGTTTTTCTTAACGTTGCTTGCGGTTATTTCAAAACGATTTTTGCTTTGTTTGCTTTTTGCCATTTTTTCCCAGATTAAAATAATTTGAGGATTTGACGTTTATTATTAAGGTTGTATTTTTATGGTATTGTATTACAAAAAACTAAATGTTTCTATGTTTATAAGTAGAAATAATTTTAGGCAAAGGCAGTCTTAAGTTTCTTTGTCTTCTATAGTTAGTTAAAACATTTATGGTTCTCTGAGTCAAAAGTTCGGTCATTTTACTTAATTTAGGTTTCAATGTCAACAACATCTTGGATTTACAAAAAATTTGAAGGTTTAACTTTAATTTCCGCTTTTTTTATTGAAATTTTTATAGATGCCTTGTTGCCGTGTCATGACCGATAAATTTTGTTTGTTTTAAATCACATATTTTGATAAAATTTGAAAAATTTGACTTTATATAGTATGGTATCGCCGTCAAGGCATATGTGTCTTTGCCCTTTTTTGGGGGAAAAATAGCATTTTTTCTAAACGTTGCAATTTTAACAAAAACAGTCCTGTTTTAGTCACAAACTTAGAGTGTTTCACTTCTCTTTATATTTGTGTGTGCTTGTAACTGGTTGTGGTGTATATAGTTACAGCTTTGTTGTGAATTTGTTTTTTTTGAAATTGCGGGATTTTAATAAGAGGTGACCATGAAAAGATTTTTGCTCGGAAAAATTTGTCTTATACTCATTATTTGCGCTGTTTTCGGCGCGGGATTATTATTTAATTGTCACAAAGTATCCATTGCCGCTTCAAACTCAGAGACAAATGAGCCGAAACCGGGCTCTGATAATAGCGAAGCAATAAAAACAGAATCTGAAACTGCGGCGCAGCCTGACATATCCTTTATTAACCCTGAGCATGATTTTGGCGAGATTTTTCGCGGAAACAAGGTTGTGCATGTTTACAAGTTTGAAAACAAGGGCAAAAGCGAGCTAAAGATTGATAAAGTCCGCTCCTCATGCGGATGCACTGCCGCGGTAATTAGCTCAAAAAATATTGAACCAGGCAAATTCGGAGAGCTTAAAGTCACTTTTAATACGCAGTCGTATAACGGAAAAGTGAGTAAAAACGTCACCGTCTATTCAAACGATCCGGACACGCCAAAACATGTGCTGAAATTAACTGGTGTTGTTATTGAAGAAGTGGCTGTGCAGCCTAAACGAGTAAATATTTCAAAAGTTGTAAAAGGTTTAGGCTCAACAATTAATTTGTCCGTTAAGTCATTGACCGACCTGAAACTCAAAATAAAGAAAATAGAGTCGACCAACAAGAATGTGGAGGTCAATTTTAAGAAAAATAAGGATAACAAAACAAAAGATGAATATATTGTGACCGTGGCCTTAAAAAAGGATACCGATTACGGCAGGGTAAACGGCAATCTCTTTATTTTTACAAACAGCAAAAATCAGGAGAAAATTACGGTTCCGTTTTACGGCGAGGTTATTGGCGATTTTGCCGTCTATCCTCCAAAGATATCATATGGCATAGTTGATAAAGGCCGGGAAATAGCTTACCCCGTTTTTGTCACCGCTTATAATAAAGATGTAAAGATAGAGCGTCTTGAGGTTACCCCGGAATTTGTTGAAGCTGAAATGACTGAGTCTAAAAACAGAAAGAAAACCAGCAAAATTCTGGTTTCGTTAAAAAAGAACGCGCCTGAAGGCAAAATTAAAGGCGAACTCAGGATTTTTACAAACAGCAAGAAACAGTCGCAAATTAATGTGCCTGTTATCGGCATGGTTAAAAAAGTAGATAAAGCCTCAAGTAAAAAGGTGAAAAAGGCGGCTGAAAAATAGTTCCATATTTGTTTAATTATAAAGTATTAATTTCAGTTTTTGATAAACCTGTAAAAGCCTCTATATCATCCTTTGCAACTCCTTTTAACAGCATTTTCTTTGCTATTTTAACTTTTTCTTCCTTTATCCCCTTCTTTTCCCCTTCCTTTATCCCTTTCTTTATCCCCTTCTTTTCCCCTTCCTTTATTCCTTCCTTTTTCCCCAGATCAAAGTTGCCCTTTTCATATAAAGTTACCTTTTCCCAGATGCTTTTCTCGCTCTTTATATATTTGATATCATCTTCGCTTAACTCTTCTTGTCTTAATCTCCTTATCATTTCGCTAAAGAGTTTGTCGTGAGAATACTCGTTAAAATCTTCTTCCCTATTGTTCTCATCCCTTGTTTTTTCGGCAAATTCAAACCATTTCTCATATTTGGCGACTCTTCTGTTTTTTACTATGTTTTTTTGAAACATAAATATTAAGCGGTTTTTAGGGAGGAAATCTAAATCCCTCGTGTCGTTCTCAATTATTTTAAGGGCTTTCTCCCTCTCTTTTACCAAATCTTCTATTGCCTTCTTTCTCCATAATTCATGATTTTTTATGAACTCCAGCGCTGTTTCCGGGGTCATTGTAAACCCTACATAATCTTCTTCAAACCTTAATGTGTCATCCACCATCCAGATCAATGTGAGCACAGGTTGTATCTTTCTATAATCTTTTATTTCCCTGACCCTTTTTGGCTTTTCACTCTCCATGATCCCCTTTGTCGGCAATTTCTCAAGTTGCAAGCCCGTGCCTATAGCATGATAAACATAAAATCGTTGCGTTATATCCGGTTTATACCATTGCTGCATGTCTATGATCACATAATTTCCATGAATCTTGCATCGAAAATCAAACTCCACTATTTGCGAGTCGTCTGTAATTTTATGCTTCTCTTTTAGAAATTCAAATGATTCAATCTCTACTTCGAGAAAATCTTCCAGAAACTTTTTTGCTATTTTTTCATCGGAAAATACCTTCTGAAAAAATCTATTGTAATTTAAAGGGGCTAAAAACATATATACTCCTGAATTTGAACGCCGGGTTAGGCTGTATCGTAATAAATATATACCGTTTATTTTCCCACCCTTGATTGGATGGGTCAGGGGAGGGTGATAAGAATCGCTCAACTTAGGATCTTATGAGTTATATTGTGACAATTTTTGACGGAATATTTTCAATAAAATAATTCCGAACTTTTTACTTTTTACTTATCCGGTTTATCCGGGTTAGGTATTATGAATCAATTATTATTGCTTTTTATCGTTTGCCCGTCAATTGAATTTCTTGGCAAATGTGGCTGGCGCAGTCTTATTAGGCTGCTCCACATGTTCTTTGATCGCGAAAGGCAAAGAGAACCTAAAGACGCAAATGGTTCATAAAACGTTTCGATTCAGACTATAAGTCTGAGCCGGCAAAAGGGGAAAAAATATTTTTGAAATTGTGATATATATCACAGACAAACCTTGTTGACAATTGTATAATGCCAACGTTTTTTTATTTATTAGTAAATGTAGCTATGTTTATTGCGATATGTTATCAATGTGACGGAAAATTAGAGTTTACAAAAAGGTTTGATTTGGTATAGTAGCGCCTGAACCGGATAACCCGGATAAGCGCCTAAAGTGAGCTAAAGTTTCGGTAAAATGAACACTGAGCCGCGTGTCTGCTCTAGTGAGAATTATCCTCGTAGGGGGAAAATCTAAGATTTTTGGCATTTATTCAGAGTAAAAACAGCGTTGAAAGTTAAAAGGTCAATTATTATATTCGCCGGCGCAGTCTTACAGACTGCTTCACATGTTTCTTGATCGCGTAAAACACGGCGAACAGAGTAAGATGTAAGTGGTTTTGAAACGTTTCGGTTCAGACTACAAGTCTGAGCCGGCATGAAACGCAAGCCAAATAATCGGACGCAGGTGGTTTTTAAACGTTTTGGAGCAATCTAAAAGATTGCTCCAGCCAGGAATATTTAGTCTATATTTTATTTTTGCAAAAAAGAAGGGGGTGGAAAAATGTTAAAGGGATATTTGTTGACGGGCGCAGGTTTAGTTGGCGGGTTGTTGCAAATGGCAGGAGGCTCTTAAATGAAATATATATTCTTGTTTTTGGTTCTTTTTGCGTATAGCGCAAATGCATTGGCCTTTGAGGCAGGGCCTGATTTAACCGACAGGGAAATAATTGAGTCTCTTGTGGAACTGAAAGCCGGCCAGGCTAACCTTGATAATCGTTTAAATGATGTTAAGGATGACTTTAATAGGCGTTTTGATAATCTAGGTAATTTAGTATTGTGGGGATTTGGGATTATTTTTACCGGAATATTTGCCTTAATCGGATTTGTCCTTTGGGATCGCAGAACAGCATTGGCTCCGGCGGTAAAGAGACACGATGCTTTAGAGAATGCCTTAATCGGCTATTCAGAAAAACACCCTGACCTGAAAGAAGAACTAAAACACGCAGGGGTTTTGTAATTGATTTTCATTTTTTTTTAAAAGGAAGGCAAGGAATATGGTAAAGAAATATTTATTGGCGGGCGTATTGGCGGGTTCTATGGGGTTTGCGGGCGCGTTATACGCGGGCGAGGCGGAGATTGTTCTTAAGGACAATACAACAGGCAGCGGGTTTTCAGTAAAAGAGGAGGTCGGGAACACTACGTTATTCAGGGCCAGAGGAGACGGCAATGTGGGCATAGGCAACACGTCGCCCACGGAGAAGCTTGAGGTAACGGGCAATGTAAAGATATCAGGCACAGGCAATGCGTTAAAGTTTCCGGATGGAACGTCACAAACCACAGCCGCCGCCGCAGGCGGCGGTTCGGGAGATGGTCATTCGCTGGATTCGGCAGATGGAAGCAAGGCAGACTCTGTGTTTGTGGATAACAGCGGCAACGTCGGCATTGGCACGACGGCTCCAGGAGCTGCATTGCATATAGATGGTAGTGCCTCCAAAGCTGAGCTTCTGTTACAAGCAAGTGATAATGGGAAAGTTGACATTAATCTGAGACAAGGCTCAACCGATAAAGCTTTTATCGCTCTAGCAGCATCTGCGGGTGATGTTATTTCTGGTTCTGCGGTTGGCGATTTAACTATACGTGCACAAAATCAAAAAATATTATTTTCAGGTGACGGTGGCTCTGGTCATATGGCTATAAATTCAAGCGGCAACGTCGGCATTGGTACGACTGGGCCAATAACACCATTACATGTTCAAAAAGATGGAGAGAATTTTATTGGTAATGCATTTCGCACAGTTCATGCTACGAGAGCAAGTGGTGTACATGGAGCATTCCTTGGGTATGATATTTCAGCTGGGGGGATTTTAGGTTCAACTAGTAGTGATTTATCTTTCTGGACTGACAGCAGCGGCTTTGGAGAGCGTGTCAGAATAACAGCAGCAGGCAACGTCGGCATAGGCACGACGAACCCCCAAGGCAAGTTAGATGTAAACGGGACAATTTTTCAGCGTGGGTCGTCATTGCATGCGGATTATGTTTTTGCGGATGATTACAAACTTGAGTCGATAGAGTCCCATTCTGAGTTTATGTGGAAGGAGAAGCATCTTAAAGCGATACCAGGAGCGAAGGCGGATGAAAACGGCTTAGAGGTAGTTGAGGTAGGCTCTCATCGCAAAGGAATAGTAGAAGAGCTTGAGAAGGCGCACATTTACATAGAACAGCTTAATAAGCAAAATAAGGCCCTGGAGTCCCGATTGGCTAAAGTAGAAGCTTTACTTAACGTCAGGCAATAGCGGTTTTTCATATGCGCTTTTAGTTATCTTTTTCTGTTTTGGTTTTGTAAAATTGAAAGGAATTTTTTATCTCACGAGTTTTGCAAAAAACGGCTGAAATCTACAAAACTTGTGAGATTTTAACCGTGAAACTCGTGAGATATTGGGCTTAGAATTCCAAAAATACGCCTGGTTTTCTTTTAAATGTTACAAAAATGTATTATTGTTACTCTCGAAATTGCCATTTTTCCGGATTGTTTGCAAAAATCGTGATATAAAAAGGCAATAATCGTGATATATGACTGCATTAAAATGCAAAAGTCGTGATATAGAATGAGAATGTTGAGCAAAAATCGTGATATGGAAAATGGAAAATAGTAAAAATCGTGATACCAAAAATGAAGATGTTAAAAGAAATGGAGCCGCAAAAGAGGTTTCACCCGAATCAATATTTTTAAGCCATTTTCATAATAAGGAAAACGATTTAAAAGAAAAGCAGGAAGTTAAAAAAAACGGCGAAACAAACAAACTGCCGGCCGCGAATATTATTATAGTTGACTGCTGCGTTTATTGCAGCGGGAAAAATATTGTTAAGCGCGGAAAGAGAAAAAAGAAACATGAAGAAGCGCAGCTATACTTGTGCAATGATTGTAAAAAGACGTTTACCGGTCAAACCCTAAAGGGGAAGCAGTACCCGGCGCGAATGCTATTGGATGGCATAAGTTATTTTAACGTAGGATTTTCATTAGAACAGAGCATAAGGTTTCTGGAATTAAGTTATGGCTTAAAAGTGGATCCAAGGACGCTTGCCGGCTGGGTAAAAGAGCTTGAAGATTTGTGCTCATATACAAAAATGAGGGCGTATGGCCTGAAATTATATAGTCCGCATCAGATTGTCGAAAGCTCAAAAATGTTCCATAGACAGATTTATCATTTTCGATATCATAAGGCAAAAATGTGTTTGGTTCTGGAAGAATACAAGCATTACAAATTCACAGCATTGAAAGAACTGCTTGATTGTGTAATATCAGATTGTCCGCATCAAATGTTCAAAAACGCTAAGCGCGCTTCCGAAACAAAAGATGTGTTTAACCTTGATGAAGTAAGGATTAGCGAAAAGAAAAACTATGCTGTAAGGTTGGCTGAACTGGTCTTGCAGGCAGTTACAGACAACAAGTTAAGGCACGATACGTTGCAAAAATTTATGCTCGCTAATGATTCTGTTACTGTCGCTACTGAACTGCCGGTTTATTTTGACAAAGACGACCTTGCGCATCTACAAAGAGAGTTAAAGTTTGAGATTCCACTGGAGATAAATGATTATATAACAGGACATATTGATATTTTACAGGTAAGGAATGGTTCTATACATATACTGGATTATAAACCGAATGCAAGAAAGGTAAATGCGGTGGCCCAGTTGACATTGTATGCGTTAATGTTGAGCAGGTTAACTGGTTTGAGGTTGTATGAATTCAAATGCGCCTGGTTTGATCAGGAAGTTTATTATGAGTTTTTTCCGTTGCATGTAGTATATAAAAAGAAAAGAAGAACTAGTCGCAAAACAAAAATTGTGAAAAAATAAGGATTTCGCAACAATTTAGAGCTTTTCAGCAGAATAAAAGGCTCAGTTATGATTTCTAATATACAAAATTATGTATAACAGAATACCGGCAAAAAGCGCTTATAGTCCTAAAAGAAGATACAAAACAAAGAAGCCTATACGTGGTTTCAGAGATTTAGAGATATATCAAAGGGCGCAGGAGATTGCAATAAAAATAATAAAACACATACAACCCTTTTTAGCAGAAAAGCAATATAGTTATGAAAGAGAATTTTGCGAATTATCGCTTAATATTCCAATTCAAATTGCAAGCGCGCATACACAAAGGTTTGAAGAGCCTGAAAAGGCAATGGGAACATTAAATAATGTAATGGAGAGCTGTAACAAAATGATTGTTTTTCTGGAACAAATCAGGGATATTTACACAGAAAAGGCAAATATTGCTTCAAACACAAATAATAAAGATGATACTGCCACAAGTTCAGTCCAGAGCTTGGAATGCGATTTAACAGAAAATAATAAAGTGTATATATTATGCGAGGAGATGATCAAGTCATATAATATTGATCGCATTAAGACACTGAATCTTCTAAAAGCGTGGAAAAGATTTTATAAGGATGACAAAAAATGAAGTATTCAACATGGCTGGAGCAGTCATTGGCTGGAGCAGTCATGTTGACAGCTTCAAAGGTTTTTTTATTCGCGTGAAACACGGTTAACTTAAACAAGACGCAAATGGTTCATAAAACGTTTCGGTTCAGACTACAAGTCTGAGCCGGCAAAAGCAATCTACAAGATTGCTCCATCTAGAGTTTTTTATAATGACAATTATATCTAAATTTAAAAAAGGAGAAAAAAAGTTATGTTGAGGAGAAGATTTAGCGTTGTGTTATTGTTGTCCGCAATAATCTGCATGGTCTTATTTGGCGGCTATTTGCAAGCCGCGGGCTTAATTACAGCCTCGGATATTGCAGTCAACCTGAATGACGCCGCATTGAAAACCGACGGCCATATCTCAAATGCAGGCTCATTGCAGACGACCACAGGCTCAATACAACTTGAAGGCGATTGGGCCAACTCCGGCTCGTTTAACGCCGGAACAGGCGGCTCAGTGACGTTTACCGGGGCGGTTGCCTCAACCATAACCGGCGCAAATACATTTGTCAACTTTGCCTCCACGCAGGCCGGCAAGCAGCTGAATTTTGAAGCGGGCAAGACGCAAACCATAACCGGCGCGTGGACAATGGTTGGCGCGTCCGGCAATCTGATTAAACTTCGCAGCACGGTTGACGGAACGCAATGGCTTGTAAACCCTTCAGGAACGCGCAACATATCGTTTGTTGATGTAAAAGATTCAAACAACATTAATGTTAACGCGATTAACCCTTTGAGTTCAACAGGTGATGAAGCGGCAAGCAACAACACAAACTGGTTTGCAGTTGCGGCTACGCCAACGCCTACACCGAGTGAAACAGCGACGCCGACGCCAAGTCCAACTCCATCGCCTGGAGTGACGCCTACACCTACTCCGGGTATAACGCCGACTCCGAGTCCAACGCCAAGTCCAACTCCGTCGCCAGGCGTGACGCCAACGCCTACTCCCGGCATAACGCCGACGCCGAGTCCAACGCCGACTCCTGAAATAGTCGCGCCAAGGGCTAAGTTTGAGGCTAACCCGATTAGCGGTTTTGCTCCATTGACGGTAAATTTTGAGGATAAGTCAACAGGCAAACCCACAAGTTGGCAGTGGAAATTTGGAGACGGCGACGTTAGCGACAAGCAGAATCCGACTCACACATATAAATCTAAAGGCGATTTTAACGTAACTTTAAAGGTTTGTAATCAAGGCGGATGCGACACAAGCGAACAAAAGAGCCTGATAGATGTGGAAGATATAGGAGGCGACTGCAACGCGGCATTTAACGCGGACAAGACATCCGGCTTTGCGCCGCTTAGGGTGCAATTTACAGACCTTTCAACCGGCGACCCCTCAGGGTGGCAATGGGATTTCGGAGACGACGACGTCAGCGACAAGCAGAACCCTGCTCACGAGTACGAGATAACCGGAGTGTTCAGTGTAACGCTGAAAATTACCGCTAAATGCGGCACAAACGAACTTAAACAGACTAATCTTGTGACAATTGACGATTTGCCAGAACCAACCGCCGAGTTTAACGCCAACCCAACAGGCGGGTTTGCGCCGCTTGATGTTCAGTTTAACAACCTCTCAACCGGCAAACCGTCAAGCTCTGCGTGGCTGTTCGGCGACGGCGGATCAAGCTCTAAAGAGAGCCCTAAATACACATATAAAATACCGGGCATTTACACTGTTACTTTAATGGTTAGCAATCAATCTGGAACAGATATTGAGACTAAAACAAACCTGATAAATATAGAGAGCGAGGGGCCGCCTAAAGCGGAATTTGAGGCAAGCCCTTTAACCGGATTCGGCCCGCTTAATGTTCAATTCAAGGATTTATCAGCAGGCAATGTTTCAAACTGGACATGGAGCTTTGGAGACGGCGCTGTAAGCAGCCTGAGAAATCCGGCTCACAACTATCTCGCAGCCGGCTTTTACAACCCGAAACTGCTTGTAAGCGGGGCAAACGGAAACGGACTTGAAGAGAAGATTAATTTGATAACCGTGCAGGAAGGCGAGGGGCCGACTGCCGCATTTGCGGCGGAGCCGTTGACCGGCAACGCGCCGTTTACAGTCCACTTCTTTGACCTTTCAAGCGGCGAGATAGCGAACCACACATGGGAGTTTGGCGACAAAGAGTCACGCTCTGAAAAAAATCCGGTTCACATTTTTAAAACCCCGGGGCAGTTTACAGTTAAACTTTCGGTAAGCGGAAAGAACGGGACATCACTGGAAACCAAAACAAATCTTGTAACGGTAACAGAAGGCGACTCGCCTACAGCGGCGTTTGCGGTAAATAAGAGGACTCTTGACGACGACCTTGATTCGGTAATCAGTAATCGGTTATCGGTTCTCACTAATGGTAAAAGCAAAGCGTCTCTCTTTGGCGTAACCGCTGAAAAGGGTGAAAATTCGTTGACCGTCAAATTTGCGGATATATCGTCTTCCCCTGACGATAACTTAACCGCGTTTGAATGGGACTTTGGCGACAACAGCGAAAAGAGCGCGGAAAAGGACCCTGTGCACACATATACAGGCTCGCCGGATGAGGCGTTTACAGTAAGCCTGACTGTTCAAAACGCCAAAGGGGTTGACACGGTTACAAAACCGGCTTTTGTGGCGATGTCCGGCGGAATAGTTCCCGGCTTTGTCAAAGGCAAGGCGATTGAGCAAAAGAGCAAATCCGCGATATCCGGGGCAAAGATAGCCCTTAAAAGCGATGATATTGCAATTGCCGAGGTTTCAACCTCAAAGGACGGTTCCTATTTCATTCAGGTTCCTGAAGGCGAGTATACGGCGCTTGCAACCAGGGAGGGATTTGAGGATGTTCTTAAAAATGTTAAAGTCAAGATTTCAAAGACTGTTATATTGAATATAGAGATGGAAAAGGACGTTGTTGGAACGCCAACCCCTACGCCGATTGAAGGCGATGGTATGTTCATGGAAGTGGAGCCGAAATCAGCCAAAAGATCTTTACGAAAGAATATAGCTTTTGTGACGGTTTTGGACAAGAACGGCGCCCCTGTATCGGGCGCGCAAATACAGGCGTCGGCCAAAGGAAAAGGCGCAAAGGTAAGTCCTAAAAATAAAAAAACAGGGCCTACGGGCACGGCTGAATTTCAGTTCAAGTTTGGGTTTAGAACCAGAAACGGGGAGATTATATTTAAAGCAAAAGACGCCGGGTCGGTTGTTATTACTCAGGAGTAAAATAGGAAGACATAAGGAGATCTCCGGCGCAATCTGCAAGGTAGCGCCGGCATTAGAAATAGAAGGCCGCCTTGAATCCGCAATATTAGCATGATTCAGGCGGCCTTTTTTGTTTTAGGACGGCGCGGTTTTGTAGTGAACCCATTTGTTTCATGATTGCGCATCCCTATCATTAGGCATAAAACGGTGCGCGACAGCCGCGCCCACCGCGTCGCCCCAGACGTTGATTGTTGTGCGAAACCTGTCCAGAAACCAGTCCACTGCCAAAAGTATCCCAATCCCTTCAAGCGGCAAACCCACTGCGTTTAGCACAATAATCATGGTTACCAGCCCGGCTTCAGGTATGCCCGCCGCGCCTATGGCGGCAAGCGTCGCCGTGATAAACACGATTATTTGCGCGCTTATTCCAAGTTCTATGCCATAGGCCTGAGCTATAAACATGGCCGCCGCCGCTTCGTAAAGCGCCGTCCCATCCATATTTATTGTGCTGCCCAAAGGCAATGTGAAACGGGCCGCGCGCTCGTTTATATTGTTTTCGCGGACGCACTCCATGGTTATAGGCAGTGTTGCCGAAGAGCTTGCCGTGCCGAACGCGGTAAGCAGAGCGCGCAACATGCCCACAAGGTATCCCCAACCTTGTCCGGCAACAAAGAACATAACCATTAATAAAAAAACAAAATGCGTCGCAAGCCCGCTTATCACTGTGGCCACATGCCACCCAACTGCGGTTATTTCATTCATAAACGCTTCCCCGCCTCCCTCTTTACCAAGCCGATACGCAACCAGAGAGAAGATGCCTATCGGCGCCATATACATTATCCATCCTATAAGTTTAAGCATCGCCTTGTTTGCCCCGTCAAAAAAAGAGACAACTACTTCGCCCGGTTTGCCAAGCATTGTAAGCGCCGCCGCAAACATTATTGAAAACAGGATAATAGGCAATATTTTTGTGTGCGCCGCAGCGTCAAACAGGTTTGGCGATATCATTGTCTGGAAAATATGCCCTATGCCGGCGTTCTCATTGGCCGCGACAGTGTCAGGCAAATGCGCCGTGGATAGTTGCAAGCCGGCGCCGGGCTGTATAATGTTGACAAATACCAGTCCGATTGCCACTGCAATAAAAGTGGTTGAGAAATAATATGCCAAAGTTATCCCGCCAAGTTTGCCGAGCCTGCGTATATCACCCAACGAAGCTATGCCGCTGATAATAGAAGTGATCACCAGAGGAACAATGGTCATTTTTAAAGCGTCTAGAAACAGGTCGCCTATCCACTTAACTTTTACGGCCCCCTCGCCAAAGTGCCACCCTGTGAAACCTCCCGCTACTACGCCCGCAATTATGCCGTAAAGTATAAACATTGCGTGTTTATGAGACATGATTTAAATCCTTTAAGTTTTTGGTTGTATCTGATACAAAGATTGTAATAATATATGCCTTGCATTTTTTTTTCAAGGACAATCGGTTTTAAAGCCACATCAAACTGCCGCTTTTATGCCGTGTCGTTGTTTTGTGTAATCCATTAGGAGATATAAAATATGTTGCCGGTTATTGTTGCCGTAAGATCGTCGGTAGGCAAGAAGATTATAATGGCCGTTACGGCCCTTTCCCTTGTTATGTTCGTCATAGCGCATTTGCTGGGAAATCTTCAGTTGTTTAAAAGCTCGCCCGATGCGTTTAATAAGTATGCCCATAAACTTGAGAGCCTTGGCGGCCTGCTATATATTGCCGAACTAGGCTTGCTTTCCATTTTTGTGATACACATAATTATCGCTTTTTCAGTCGTCATCGGCAAAAAGCGCGCCAGGCCGGTGGGCTACTATATGAAGAAAGGATTGGGCGGGCCGAGCAAAAAGTCGGTCGGCTCCTCCACAATGATTTACACCGGCGTTATAATCATCATTTTTATAATTGCGCATATAATACATTTTAAATTCGGGCCCGGCATTGAGCAGGGCTATGTCAAAATGGTTGACGACCATGTGGTTAGAGACCTTTATCGCCTTGTTATCGAAGCTTTTAAGAATCCTGTTTGCGCCGGGCTTTACACCGCGGTTATGGTTTTGTTGGGATTTCATCTTAGCCACGGCTTCTGGAGCGCGTTTCAATCACTTGGAGCTTGGCATAAACGCTACACCCCGGTTCTTTACGGAATAGGCATTTTCATTGCCGTAACCATGGGCGCGGGCTTTTTATCAATTCCGCTTTTTATATATTTTAAAGGTTAACGTCAAATATGAAACTTGATTCAAAAGTCCCCGACGGTCCGGTTAAAGATAAATGGGATAAACATAAGTTTGAAATGAAACTTGTTAATCCCGCCAACAAACGCAAATACACCGTTATTGTGGTTGGCACGGGGCTTGCCGGCGCGTCGGCGGGAGCAACGCTTGCCGAGCTTGGGTACAATGTAAAGAGTTTTTGCATTCAGGATTCGCCAAGACGCGCGCACAGCATAGCCGCTCAGGGCGGAATTAACGCTTCGAAGAATTACCCTAACGACGGCGATAGCGTATGGCGCTTGTTTTACGACACTGTAAAAGGGGGCGATTACCGGTCGCGCGAAGCAAATGTGCATCGTCTGGCCCAGATCAGCGCCAACATTATAGACCAGTGCGTGGCGCAAGGCGTCCCGTTTGCCAGGGATTACGGCGGCTTGCTGGACAATAGATCCTTCGGCGGCGCCCAGGTTTCCAGGACTTTTTACGCCAGAGGCCAAACCGGGCAGCAGCTTTTGCTCGGCGCGTACAGCGCGCTTATGCGCCAGGCGGCCAAAGGCAATGTTGAGATTTTTGCGCGCAAAGAGATGATGGACATTGTGCTTGTCGACGGCAAGGCGCGCGGCATAGTTGTTAGAGATCTTGTAAACGGCAAGCTGGAAACTCACGCGGCGGACGCAATCGTCCTTGCCACGGGCGGGTACGGCAATGTATTCTTTCTCTCAACAAACGCGGTAAACTCAAATGTTACCGCGTCGTGGCGCTGTTATAAACGCGGCGCGTGTTTTGCCAACCCATGCTATACGCAGATACATCCAACCTGCATACCTGTTTCCGGCGACCATCAATCAAAATTGACTTTAATGAGCGAGAGCCTGCGAAACGACGGACGCGTCTGGGTGCCTCTAAAAAATAACGATCCGCGAAAATCAAGCGAGATACCGGAAGATGAAAGGGCTTACTATCTGGAGCAGAAATATCCGAGCTTCGGCAATCTCGTTCCGCGCGATATTGCGTCGCGAAACGCCAAACTCGTTTGCGATGAAGGACGCGGAGTAGGGGAGACGGGCTTGTCCGTCTACCTGGATTTTGCAGACGCAATAGAACGCCTCGGGCAAAACACAATTAAAGAGAAATACGGCAACCTGTTTGATATGTACGAAAGAATTACCGGCGAGAACCCGTATGAAGTAGCCATGCGCATCTATCCCGCGGTGCATTATACCATGGGCGGATTATGGGTGGATTATAATTTGATGAGCACAATTCCGGGCCTGCATGTGCTTGGGGAAGCCAACTTTTCCGACCACGGCGCAAACCGCCTTGGCGCAAGCGCTCTGATGCAGGGCCTGGCGGACGGTTATTTTGTTGTGCCATACACACTTGGGAATTATCTGGCAACAACCGATCTAAAACCGGTAAACCATAGCCAGGTTGAATTTAAGGACGCAAGGGAAGAGTGCGAAAAACGCGTGAACAGCCTTCTTGCTATAAAAGGCAAAAAGACCGTGCGCGAACTGCACCGCGAACTGGGCTTGTTGATGTGGAATTACGTCGGCATGTCGCGCAACGAAGCCGGATTGAAAAAGGCCCTGCAGGAGATCCCAAAACTAAGGGATGAATTCTGGAGCAATGTAAACGTGCAAGGGACGTCCGAAGACCTTAATAAAAATCTTGAACTGGCCGGCCGGCTCGCCGATTTTATAGAACTGGCCGAACTGATGGCTCGCGACGCGCTTGAAAGACGCGAATCATGCGGCGGACATTTTCGCGACGAAAGCCAAACCGAAGAGGGCGAGGCCAAACGAGACGATGAAAACTTTAGTTACGTAGCCGCATGGGAATACACAGGGGATAATAAAGCGCCTGCGATGCATAAGGAAATGCTTGAGTTTAAGGATGTTAAATTATCGCAACGCAGTTATAAGTAATTTTAATATATTAATTAATGGTAACTATTTAGTGTGTTTTCACTTGACTATACACACCCCTAAATCCCCTCTTATTAGAGGGGACTTTGTGGAAATAAATCCGATTTAATATCCCCTCTAAAAAGAGGGGTGGCCGATTGGCGGACGGGGTGTGTAAATCACGCTAAATATAATAATTAAGGCAAAAACATGGCAATATTTAATCTTACCCTGCTGGTTTGGCGTCAGAAAGGCGCTTATGCAAAAGGCAAAATGGAAGAGTATCAGGCCAAAAACATATCGTCCGACATGTCTTTCCTGGAGATGCTTGACGTTGTAAATGAAGGCCTCATTAAAAGCGGCGTCGATCCAATAGAGTTTGACAGCGATTGCCGCGAAGGTATATGCGGGGCCTGTGGCCTGGTTATTAACGGCAGGGCGCATGGGCCTCAAAAAGCAACAACCGTTTGCCAGCTCCATATGCGCAACTTTAATGACGGCGACACCATTGCTATTGAGCCCTGGAGGTCAAGGGCATTTCCCGTGGTGAAAGACTTGGTGGTTGACCGTTCCTCGTTTGACCGCATTATTATGGCCGGCGGCTATGTTTCAGTAAACACAGGCGGAGTTCCCGACGCCAACTCTATACCTATTCCAAAGGCCGCCGCCGACAAGTCAATGGACGCTGCCGCGTGCATTGGATGCGGAGCGTGCGTTGCCGCGTGCCCAAATGCCTCGGCCTCCCTTTTTACATCCGGCAAGATATCGCAGTTTGCCCTCTTGCCTCAAGGCAAAGTTGAGCGAAAACGCCGCGCTGAAAATATGGTGAGCCAAATGGATAAAGAGGGATTTGGAGATTGCTCAAACATAGGCGAGTGCGAAGCCGCATGCCCAAAAGAGATATCCATATCAAACATTGCCCGCATGAAACGCGAATATTTTAAAGCAGTAATTGGTTAAACCGGAGAAGTGACTAAAGTGATCTAAAGTTAAAAGTGAGCTAAAGTTTAGGTAAAAATCAGAGATTTTTGTCATAATTTTTTATAAATAAACAAATACTATGATCTACCTCGCCCCCAAACCCCAGTTTGGGAGCGAAACAATTCAAGAAGCCCCGGCTTCGTGTTTGAAATCAAATATATCGAACTTTTACACGTGAAGCCGGGGCTTCTCGAATTGCCGGTTAAATGTCGGAGAAAATAATGAAAACACACACGGAATATTTATGGTTCAACACCCAAAGCAAACGCGAGTATATAAACATAACGTCCGATGTGCGCGAAATACTGTCCAAAAGCAAGATAAATGAAGGCATGGCGCTGGTTTCGGCCATGCATATCACCGCAGGCGTTTATGTTAACGACGCAGAATCAGGGATTATCCACGATATCGACGAATGGCTTGAAAGAATCGCCCCGTTTAACCCCGATTATCAGCACCACAATACAGGCGAAACAAACGGCGACGCCCATTTAAAGAGCCTGATAATGCATCACGAAGTAATCGTCCCCATTACAGACGGCAAGCTTGACCTTGGCCCATGGCAACAAATATATTACGCCGAATTTGA
The DNA here is from genome assembly GCA_021777105.1 of Candidatus Anammoxibacter sp. GTDB lineage: Bacteria > Planctomycetota > Brocadiia > Brocadiales > Anammoxibacteraceae > Anammoxibacter_B. Next base: position 32,614 of record JAIQZQ010000040.1, on the reverse strand, counting down.
CGGCAAAAGGAAAAAACGGTTAATTGTTAAAATAATGGGCGCATAGTTTTGCCAAGCCCATAACCGCGAATACTAACGCGCAATTAATACAATGGCTAATGACAAAATAAACTGCATTCAATGCAAACACTTTTATGTTACCTGGGATAAAAACAATCCCAGAGGCTGCAAGGCAATGGGATTTAAGACCAAACGTTTGCCCGCCGATGTTGTCAAGCAGACTTCAGGCACGGACTGTTTGAGGTATGAACCAAAGGTTTTCAAAAACAAAGAGTAAATTATTTGCGGCTCTAAACTGATATCAGGGAGTTTTTTTTCGTAAATAACGTTCATATCTTTTTAATTAATAATTATCAAAAATCTCAGATTTTTACCTAAACTTTAGTTCACTTTTAACTTTAGATCACTTTAGTCACTATAATTGATCTGGATTCACTTTGAATTTGCAATTTTTTGCTCTGGTTACCAAACTGAGGTTTGGTAGCGAGGTGGAATTCAAAAATCTCAGATTTTTACCTAAACTTTAGTTCACTTTTAACTTTAGATCACTTTAGTCACTTTAATTGATCTGAATTAGGTTTGGACGTGTAATTATTTTATAAATAGGGGGGTGATATGACGGCGCAATTATCAGATGAAACCCATGGCGATTGGGTTCCGGTTAAAGAAGACAGTCAGAGCTTGATAAAAGAGTTGAGCGATATGCTTTTGGAAAGAGGCGTTGAGTCGCGCATAGCGCTTGCCCCCGGCTGCCAGGCCGGCACGTGCAGTTGCAGGTTTCACCTTTTAGTTCACAAAAACGACTCACAGGCCGCGCTCGAAAATATAGACGAATATTACATGGAGCTGCACCCTGAAATGCGAGATTCTCACGAATGGGCCGCGCAGGACAAATGCCCCGCATGCGGTTTCGATGTGGAGGAAAACGCAAAAGAGTGCGCGGATTGCGGAATCACGCTGATTGTTGATTAATTGGTATCTATTCTGCAAACGATTTTTTGCTGGAGCAGTCTTGTAGACTGCTTCACATGTTTTTTGATCGCGTTAAACACTTGGCGAACAACAAAACGCAAATAGTTATTAAATGTTTTGGAGCAATCTACAAAATTGCGCCGGCAAGAAAAATTAGAATGTGACGACTTGGATCATCATTCAATATTTTGTTTTTACCAACCGCGTTTATAAGAATTTATAGATTTCATCAATACTATTTGCCTTTTTCACGGCGTCTTTTATTGTTCTTAATCTGTCAATATCTTTAATCTTGTTAATCTTTTTTAATAAAGTTCCTTCGCTTGTGAACCTTATCTCCAATAGATCAGATATAGCCTCTTTTATCCCTTTTTCAACACCTATTCTTTCCGCTGTAGTTATGAATGGCATCTTTTTTTCCTCCTCGTATTTGATTATGTCTTCATGAAATTTAATTGAAAGTTCTATCGGTAAAACCATTATCCAGTCGATAAATCTATAGAGATTTAATATGTCCTCTTTTTTGTATCCTTTCTCATAAAGCAATCTTACTAACGATATTTTCCAAAAAAGCTTTTTCTTGTTGTCTTTTTTTACCTCTAAATTCTTTAAATGCGCGAAAGTAATTATTTCAAACGGGTTTTGCGCCTTTTCAATGTCTACTTTATCTTTAAAATCTATAAGTTTTACAACCGGAAATTTAAAAGTGTGAACAAAGCCCCATCGCTTTGTTTCAAAGAAGTTAGGCATATATTGCTTGCTTTCATCCGCGAGCACGGCAACGGTTATGACCTCTTTTTTATACGTGTCATATATTCTGTAATTATACACATACATTCTTTCGGCAAATTTTTTCTCGTGACCTCCCTGTATCTCTATGTGTATGAGTAACCATTCTTCCTTGCCGTTTGTCAGAAATACCTTTGCCAGTTTATCTACATAACGCTTTTTCTCTTTTGATTCTTTTACTATTTTCTCAAATTCTTTATCTAAAAACACAAAACCTTTCTCAAAATCTATATCGTTATGAATATTTGGGAAAAAGAATAGCATGAAATCCTTAAAATAAAAAGATATAGCCTCCTTCCAACCGCTATCGTAATCTGAAACTTCTTCTTTTTTCAATGTCTATTTTAGTGGTTTTTATAAAATTTTTCGAGGATATATTATGTTTCTCATTCTAATCGTAACATTATACTTTCCTGACGGCTTCTGTCAACGAACATTAAAAAACAAAATCAAATAGAGGGGATGGTCAATTGTTGTAGAAATATTTTATAAATTACATTTTCAAAGCAAGTTAAAACCTCCTATATTTACAATTCCGCTCGTTCCAATGCTCTGCGTTGGAATGCGCTGTTCGACGCGTATGCGTCGTTTATGGCGCCGCAATCAACACGGATTGAAATTGGGCCGCAATGTATCATCAAATTCTTGAAATCCTTCAAATACGGGTCTTTTTGTTTGCTTATTGCTGTCGGGTTTTGTATGATTTTTACCATTGTTTTCAATTAATTTGATTTGATAAAATCATTCAATTTAGATAAATGAATAGCCGGTTCCTAAATCGTGGAGGATCATTTGGTTAAAATCGATAAGGATGCAACGTCAATCAACTTGAGTAGCAAAAAGCTAACAGAAATCCCTAAAGAGATTTTTTCATGCACGGAGCTTAGAAGTTTAGATTTAGGCCTCAATAAGATTTGCCGGTTACCAACCGAGCTTTTTCAACTAACCAAATTGGAGCGTTTGAATCTGCAGTTTAACCAACTAACAGAACTGCCGGCCGATCTTTCCCAACTAACCAATTTGGAGGAGCTATACATATCATCTAATCAACTAAAAGTGTTACCATCAGTGCTTTTCCATTTAACTAACTTAAAGATACTGTTTTTAGGGGCTAATCAACTAACAGAGCTGCCGCCTGAGTTTTCTCAACTCACCAACTTGAAGGAACTGAACCTGTCGTTTAATCAACTAACAGAATTGCCTTCCGGGCTTTCCCAACTCTCCGACTTGTTGGAATTGAATCTATGGTCTAACCAACTAACAGAGCTGCCGCCTGCGTTTTTTCAATTAACCAACTTGAAAATGCTGCTGTTATCGGATAACCAGCTAACAGAGCTGCCGTTGGATCTTTTACAATTGACTAACTTGAAGATACTGGCGCTATCGTCTAACCAACTAACAGAGCTGCCGCCTGAGCTTTTCCAACTAACTAAGTTGAATGTGCTGGCGTTATCATCTAACCAACTAACAGAGCTGCCGCCTGAGCTTTTCCAACTAACTAAGTTGAAGGAGCTTGATCTATGGTCTAACCAACTAACAGAGCTGCCGCCTGAGCTTTCTCAACTTACAAATCTGGAAGGACTGCATCTAAAGGATAACCAATTAACACACCTGCCAGCAGAGATCGGGAATATTCCTAATCTAAGGAGGCTAGCTTTTAAAGGAAATCCTATAGAGTTCCCTCCTAAATTGATTACTATGTTGGGTGAAGAAGCGATTTTACGGTTTCTGCGGGAAAACAGGGCTGAACGTTTTGAGACCAAGATGGTGCTTTTGGGCGACGGCAATGAAGGGAAGACCTGTTTGGCCAGAGCTCTCAAGGGCATGAAGTTTCAAAAAAACAACTGAACCCAAGGTGTTGAAATCTCTCTATGTAAATTGAACCGCCCTGAAGCGCAAGCCGGCAAGAAATCAAATGCCGGGACAGGATCATTCAAAGGCTTGCTATACCGGTTTATAGCTCCATCCAATAAGAATCATGACGATATTACGGTTAAAATTTGGGATTTTGAAGGCCAGGAGATCAATCATCAATCGCATCAGTTTTTTCTTACTAGGAATACGTTTTACATTATTGTGTTTAACGGACGCCGAGGCTTGCAAAAAGACCGGCTGGAATACTGGTTGGACACAATCAAACATCGCGCGCCTGGATCAAAAACCATTCTTGTGGCGACTGAATGTGAAAAAAGTTCGCCATCATTTTCAATCCACGAGCTGGATGAACAATATCAGCGGATGATTATTGAGGATTCCTATTTTGCGGTTGGTTGTGAAAACGGCAAGAATATAGAGACGCTCAAACAGCGATTAGTGGAAATTGCGTTCAAACAGGGCTTGATTCCTCGTTTATGGCCTGTCAAATACACCGATGCGGAAACTAAAATAGTTGAGTTGGCAAAACAGGGAAAACATTATATTTCACGTCAATCGTTCAACTTGCTCCTTGGCGAATCAAATCTACACGAAAATGATTATGAGAATATTGGCAAAGTCCTCCTTGAACTTGGGGTTATTACTCAATTCCCTGAATGTGATTTGCTGCACGATTTTATTGTGCTAAACCCGGAATGGTTAACAAAAGCGGTTAGCATGGCGCTGGAATCTGAGGAGCTTAAAGATGCTCAGGGCGAGATGAAATTGAGTTGGCTAAAAAAGCTTTGGAAAAGGGATTACCCTGATCTGTTTCCCAAAATTTATCAATGCATGAAGGAGTTTGAACTATGCTACCAGTTGGAGGACGGCCAGGGCATCGCAATGGTTCCGTTGCGTTTCCCTTCTAAACGGCCCGCGCAATTTCCATGGATAGACAACCATATTATAAAAGAGCGCCGCATAGAATTTCACTTTGACGGCAATCCTCCCGCAGGCTTAATGAGCCGGTTTATTGTAAAGGCCCACCATATGGTTAAGGTGACAAGCGAGATGGAAAAAGGCGTGTTTTGGAAAGAAGGTGTTTTCCTTGAAACCAATATAAACAATGAGCTTTCACAAGCCTTGTGCGAACTGGATAAGGAAAAGCGCATTATACGGTTCCGTGTTAAAGCGGCATATCCTCAAAACATGATAGAAAGGCTTGAGGCCTTTATGGAAGCGGTGTTTGGATTTTATAAAGGATTTACGCTGCGGAAGTATTATGGTTGCGTTCTTGAGAATGATGCTCCTTGCCCGAATGTACACATTGAAAAGAAAGTTTTGGTGCATCTTGAAAAGGAGGAACGTATACTTTGCGAAGAGAGAGGCCACTTTATTGAGCCTTATGATTTAGTATACGGTTTTAGCTCTTTCAGCAGCAAAGGCGATTTGCGAGAGATATTGCGAACAGAGTTGGATAAAAAACCGGAGTGGGCGCGAGGGTTTGGCCTGGATATGGATAACATTATGGTTCGTTTTGATCACCTTGAGTCAATAGTTATGGATCAAATCAAAACGAACCGGGAAATACCGTCTCAAATACGTCAGATGTTGCAACAAAACCAGAGGGAACTTATGGCGATATTTGATTTGCGCGAACAAAGCAACATCCCGGCGATTTTTATGATTCATCCTCTAAAAAAGAGTTGGCGCAATTTAACTAATCTTTTTCAGGAGTCATATAAACTCCAATTTTACTGCGAACATGAGCATGGGGCGCATCCTGGAAGTTATGAGAAGGAGTTTTCCATGTCCAGAAAATGGTGGACCTCTTTTAGACCAATATTTTCAATCAGCTTAAAAGTGTTGTCAATAGCGCTGGGCCCCGCTTTTGCCGTAGCTCCTGTAATAGCTTCAGAAACAGATTATAAACAAATTAAAGATGAACTTAACCTTGCCAAGGAATTCCTTAAAACTTTGCCTTCGGAACTTGACGATACAAAAGAGCCTTTTAATGAAATAAGAAATAGTTCCGCAAAAGGCCGGGAGTATTGGGAAATGCAAAATGAAAATATGCAAAAAGACCTTGCGCAATTTGAACTGGCAATAAAAGAGATTGATCCGGCAAGCTACCAGTCAAAACAGTGGGGAAACCTTAAGCGCTACCACATGCCTGACAACACATACAGGTGGTTGTGTGCCCTTCATCGCCCGGATAAAGAGCAAATAGTGGAGGGTTAGAGTGGAACGAAGCTCATCATCTTCCACAAAAGAGGCAATTTACAGTTGTTTTTTATTTAGATATAGTTTTATAATTAAACACATCCTCAAATAATATAAAAATGCAATTATTAGACCATAAAGGATAAAAGAATTATGAAGATATCAATTGAATTGCCCAGCAATATGTCAAAAGAAAGCCTTATGCAAAAGATTAATGAAATTGAAGCAAGTTTTACGGAAGATGCAAAAAACACTAAAATCATTGAAGCAAAAACCGTTGAACCCTCTCCAAGCATAGACCCCTGGACAAATCCTGCAATAGACTTGCCTTCTGTTGACACTGAAATTGAAGATTTATCTATTAATCATGACCATTATTTATACGGCGTTAAGAAGAAGATATGAAACCTGTATTTGTAGATACTTCCGCATTGATTGCTCTTGGAAATCAGCGTGATTTATTTCATGTTAAAGCGCATGAAGTAAAAAGCGTTTATGTAGAGGCCAAAAGAAAATTTATAACCACCAGCCTGGTTGTTGTGGAATTTTGCAATACATTTAGTGGTTTCAGGTTTCGCAAAACAGCCGTAGAAATGGTAGAGAGCATCTATCAATCTGATAAATGGATATATATTGATGTTGATAAGGAATTAATGGATAGTGGATTTGAACGTTATAAAAAAATGAAAGATAAAGAGTGGGGGCTTGTTGATTGTATTAGCATCGTTGTTGCGGAGGATTTTGGCTTGACTGAGATTTTTACTAATGATTCTCATTTTGAACAGGCTTCATTTCAAATTTTGCTAAAATGATAATAATCTCTTTATAAAGGCTATAAATAGCCAGCCTATTACATCAAATCCATTAATCTCTTTAGACATAAATTTTTTTGCGCAAATATCTATTTAAGCATCGCAACTATCTCATCATAAGTTTTCGTCTGGTTTTTTAAGTGGTTTTTAATTGTTGCGTTAATATCCGTGGCATTTTTTAGAGAAGCGGATTCATATTTAAAGTCTTTAAACGGATACGGGTCTGATTCATCCTCAAATGCATAACCGCAAATATCTCGTTGGCAGCCTATGCGGCCTCTCTCATTGCCGTAAACAATAGCCTTAAGCCTTTCAAGCAAATCGTTAAGTTTGCCGGAATCATTGTCAAACCTCATGTTCAAGTTAAGACTTTCCCCTATAGGGTAGCGGTTGGCATAACTTTGAATAAGCTCTGCCCTGTTTTCACGGGCAATAATTGTAAAACTGTGTCCGCCTATCACTATCCTGAAAATGGCTCCGGAAGTCACGGAAGCCTTGATTTCAGCAGTAAGTCTTTTCATCACCCGTATGTTCTCTTCACCCATGTTTTTGTCCATCGCAATTTTTGTTTCACCGATAATTTTATCCGCAAACATGTTAAACAAGCGCCTTGATGTGGCTAAACATGATCTATAATTGTTTATATCATCCTTGCTGTTCTCAAAAAACAATCTTGCTTCTTTTTTACCACTTTCATCTATAAACGATTTTAATAACTCCATTATCCCGGCTATGTCATACTCCCAGAAGAATGAGAGTAATTTTGCGTTCCTTGTATTTATATCCAACTCTTTTGCCGCGTTTATAATTAAATCTGCCGTTGTTATATTCTTTTCAACATATTCCATGTTCGCTATTTTACAAATCCCAGTCACAAATCTGTCACAAAATGGAATTTGGCGTGCCGTAAATATTGAAAATATCAGAAGTTAGAGATTTGAAAAAGTTTTTTAGAACCCTATTTTAATCAAAGGCCGACCGTATAAATAAAAGGTTAAACACTGAAGCAGCCTTACTCCTTGCGCCCAAATCAGAGCTTTGAAACCGGAAAAACAATGTTGATTCAAGTGAATAACAAAGGGTTGTATTAAAAAAAACGTTGCGTCAACTTGCAGGATGACCGAACGCGCTTATTGATATCATACCTATTGTCGGTCTGTAACTGTTGACAATATTATTATACCTTGTATAATGAATTCTTTAAAAAAATGCGCTTAAGTATTGAAAATACAACTGAAAGATGTGTTTTTAATATGCTCGTAGTTATGTTTTCAGGCGGAATTTATCTTTTTATAGCTTTTTAATTTAGGGACGCGATCTTTTTATGAAAGTTGTAATAGTTGCTTATTGTTTCGGCGATCCCGGACAGCACGCTCTTATAGGCGTCTATAAGCGCGGTTTACGCGTGGCTTTAGAATTGTGTAACAGCGGGCACGAAGTGGTTATGTTTTGCGCTGGGCACAGTTCATATCAGGACGAGCTAACCGTATTAGCAAAAGAGCGCATCTGTTTTATTGATTTCCCAGTTGATATGTCAGTGGAAGAACATGATGATAATAACAAAAAGCTGCTGCTAAATTTAATAAACGATCTATCTCCTGATATGGTTGTTATAGGGGAAGCCCCTTTAGCCGGAACACTGTTAGAATATACATTGTGCGCGGTTGAGCTGGAGATACCCGTAGTTTTTGTTGATAATGCGTACTATAGCGGATTTGCTGATTATTTTTGCGAAATTTACGGGCCAATGGCGGACGGCATCATATTGACCGGATTAAGCAGTTTTCATTTAAACTCTCCGCCGGATTATTTGTGTCAGGTGCCGCCATTTATAAGAGCCTCGCCGGAAAAAGCGAGGAATATACTTAATGATAATTTTGGTTTAAATATTAGCAAGCTTGTAACTGTATTAGCGTATGACGACCGTGTGGAAATGTTAGCGGAATCATTGTTGTTAAAGTTAAATGATCCCAGCCTTCATGTCTTGTTTATCTCCCAAAATCCTAAAAAATGCAAATCGCGCATCCGCAAACTATCAGTAGTTTATAAAGACAGGATATTAGTTGTAGCGCCGCCTATTGATGATATATTGTTCGGCTTTTTAGAGTTGTCGAAACTTGCTGTCGGCAAATGCGCATTTATGCAAATAAGTGAATGTTTCGCGTTGCAGACTCCTTTTATTGGTTTTTATTATGAGGGATTCTTTAACATAGATAGCCTGCCTGATGAATGCCTTGAGTTTGTGCAAGCTACATCTAATACGGATGCTGATAATGCCACTGTTGCAACTGCCGCTAAGTTCTTAAACATTAACCACGCGGAGATGAAGAAAGTTCATAATGGCGGAATAGGCGCCTTAGAGGAATCTGTTTTGTACCTGGAAAGTTTTATACACTCAGGGCGGAAGTCAACAAATGGAGTATGCGACAACCCGGATTTTACAACAAAACATGTTGTTAACACAGTTAAAAGCTTATATCCGTTTCATAGCGTAAATATTTACCTGTTGCGCAGTATGCTCATCCGTAAATTACAGGAAAGAGATATCTATGTGATTGTTTGTGGATTCATAATTGACGGGGAAAAGATCTTTTATCGTTTTTGGGGCAGCATTTTTAAATCTAAGGAAGAAGCAGTCGAAAGTTTTCGTAATGCCTGTATGCCGGGCTCAAACAGGCATCCTCTCTATTTTTCAAATGACGATAAAATCGTTATTGAAAAATATTCAGGTCAAAAAGGGCTTCCTCCTTGCATATGCGTATAATGGGGGAGCCGCGTGGCCGGTGGTGTGTGTAAATCGCTCAAAATAGATACCGTAAATCTATTTAAAACCAGTTTGAAATTGAGTTATCTTAAATGAATATCAGTAATCAACGCTTTTTAAAAATCCCTACGCTAAACTATCACCATGTGCATGATGAAATAGACGGCTATTTCAGGATAAGCCCATCGAATTTCCGTTCTCAAATGGAGATGTTGCTGTCTGAAGGTTATAAACCTATCCATGCAGACGCTATTATTAAGTTAAATAATGAATCGCTATTGGAAAACAAGTATGTCGTTATAACCTTTGACGATGGATACAAGGATTTCCTTGTCCATGCGTTGCCGATACTTCAGGATTTGAATATAAAATCAACTATCTTTATTATCACTGATCATATTGGCGGCTGGAACAAGTGGGATACGTCAGCTCCTTCGCGGTATACACATTTAGATATAGATGAACTCAAAGGATTGAAAGATTCCGGCGTGTCATTCGGTTCTCACACATGCTCGCATGAACAATTGACTGCGCTTGACCGTGATGCTATAAGAGCGGAACTCCATGATTCAAAGCTTGCGCTTGAAGATTTATTGGGCGCTGCTATCCGGACTCTGGCATATCCCGGAGGCCACCATAATCAGACGGTATGCGATATAACCGCCGAATACTACGACCTTGGGTTTGGAACTTTTGTTGATGTAAACAGCTCAAAGTTTGATCCATTTAGAATTGAACGATATGAGCCAACCTTTTGCCAAGACCTTAAAGAGTTTAAAGCTGAATTGGAAATGCGAAAGTTTATTGCCGGCAATTGCATGCTTAGGCCTGGCAATCAAGATAAGGCCTGATTGGGCGCCGTATCTCTTAAAACTTCTTTTTCGTTATTCTCTTCAATATTCGCTTCTCTTCTTTACCCGGTTTTAAGCCGTCTTTGTTATACGCCATGCCAAGTTCTACAAGTAATTTTGCGGCTGTTTCAGGATTATTAGTTCTATTTATGTTTTGCAAAGTTTCCGTATATCTTTTAGCCTCAATCAATTCCCGCGCAACAGTTATATCACTATAATAGTCGTTTGTAAGCTCCTGGAACACTATTAAGTCGTTATCCTGTATACTGTGCTTATAAGTTTGCATACTTAAAGGTATATAATCAGTTTCACGTTTTTTTATTTTTAATTTTGCCAACTTCTTCTCCTCTTTATCGCTTATCAAAGCAATAACGGAATTAGCGTTATCATAGTCCTCAACTCCCGCATAAATAAACGAAGCTGCAACCAGACACCCGTCTTTCATAAGCATAAAAGACGGGGCCGCTTTTATTTTTATTAACGCCTTTTCCAATGCCACATAAGCCCTTTTGCGCTCGCCCGCGCTAATATATTGTTCAGCAATAATAACAAGCCCCTCTTCATCGCATTGATCTTCAAGGTAATCAAGCGTTAATACTTCCTTGCCGTTAATATTGATTTTATGATTAAGTTGACCGTCTTTAATGAGTATAAGGGCTAGATAACAGTATGCATAACTTTCCATTAAGACGCAGGAAGACGCTGAATCTAGGACTTCCCTATACTTTTTCCGTTCAATCAATTGCGACGCAAATTTCTTCCATAAATCAAGCCTGTCATAGGATAATTCAACGGATTCAACGCAACTCAAATATTTTTTTAACGTTTCACTCTGTTTTTCAGCAGCGTTTAGATTTTTATAATGCAAGGCCAATTCCCATAACACATCCATTTTTTGATCCAATTCAAATCTAGGCCAAATCTCATACTCTTTCCCATCCATCATAAATTTTCTGTTTAATACAGATTCAAGCGCTTTGCCAAAATACCCCATAGCCGTGTCCGTTTTTCCCGCCTCCAGATTAAGTTTCCCAAAAGCGGCATAAAATGCGGCTTTGTTATGATTATATACAGCGCCTTTCATTAGGTTAAAACTCCACTCCACCATTGACTCATCGTTAATAGCCGCAATCGCAATTAAAGTATTCGATTTATCTACGGCATCCATACTATTCCGTGGAAATTTAGTTGCGAATTCCGCCGCCTCCAGGTATCTGCCTGTTTTTCCCATAAGCTCCACGGTTTTTACAATATCTCCCATATCAATAGGCAGGGTCATATTCGCATATGGAGTTATTAAAGCAATCAATTCGTCTATTAATTTAGCGCATTTTTTGTGTTCACCTATGTAATAATACTCCTCTGCAAGCCCTCGGAGCCCCGCAATCTTTATCTCAACATTTGCGGCCTTCTCGGATGTTTTATTTCCTGCGCCTATTTGCGACATATTCTGCAATGTCCACTTGCGGGTTGTTTCAGCCTGCGCTTTATAATTCCCTTTCTCCAAATGTTTAGCTATTTTCAAAGCAATGCCATATCTGTATTTTAATTCTAAATTTCCAATTAATTTCTGAAATTGTTTGGCATCTTCCCACGCGGCATAATAATAACCCAACCAGGTTATAACCCTCTGTTTTTCCGGCCTGTATTCAAGTCTATTATCATAAATGTATTGCGCGCAACTTATAAAGTCCGATTTTTTTACAGGCGGGATTGGAGCCAGTTTAAAAGATTTCAATTTCCATATATTCATCTCATTGTCAATTACGCATGACGGCAACATGTTAGGTTCATTGCCGCTGTTTTCACCCGCAATCAGGTCTTCAATATTGGTTTTTAAGTTTACTAAATTTATTACCGCCAATTTTGGAGTTGAATAAACCTTTTTAACATCAGCTATAGAGCCGCTTTTTTTATCATAAAGTGAAATATTTAATTGGCCGCCTTGCTCATGATCAAGCAAAGGTGTTTTGCCCTTTAGAACCTTTTCAATCGTAAAGTTATATATATAACCAAGTTCATACGCCTTATCAAAAACCGCTTTAACGAGCAGCGCGGAGTCGGCCTTGGGATTAATATATTTTTTATAACTAGTCTGGCCCGCTTTCAACTCCTTACACGCAAGAAACATGGCAAAACAGATCATGAATACCGCCCATGCAATATTTATGGCCGGCCCATCTTTTTTTTCTGCAATCTTTTCCATTTTTTTATCTCCATTAAAGCAAGGTCTATAAATTAATTAGTTTTCAAAGAAAACATTTACTTATATGAATTTTAAAATAGCTCAATTTATGGAGCTTCATCGCTCAGTTGGCAGTTGGACAAAAATCGGAGATTTTTGCGGATTTGAAGTGGGTTTCCATCTTATGCGCGTGTCTGCGGCTTTGAAAGGATTTTACGCTATTTGGTAAATCGCCGGGCGATATTGAGGGGCCGGCACGGGTTTGTTATTTGATTTTGCCGCTTCTATCCAAGCTCGTTTCGCTTTTAAGGCCTCTTTAAGGGCTTCTTCCGGTGTAGAGCCAAAAGCTGAACAATGTTTTAAATCTGGAATATTCGCGATATATCCTTCGTTTTCATCACTATAAAACAGATTGATATAGTAGTCTTTCATTATTATCTTTTAATCCGCGCAAATTCGCGTTCTATGCTTTTTGCATAGTAAGCCTGTTCAATCGTGATTGGGTTAGATAAAAGTTGCCGGTGATACATTGAAACGTTTTGCCAGTTCGCGAATCTGGTCAATATTTAAGCTGCGTTTTTCTGCAATAATTTCAGATACCACTTCTGGATTGCCTATTTCTGGAAGGTCGTTTTGAGTTAAGCTGTGTATTTCCATGAAATATTTTAATGCTTCAATTGGGCTACCTTCAGAAAATGGGTAATGTTCGTTGTCATAGGATTCTATTAATGATCCCGCTATGTCTAAAAGGGATGCTAAAGGGTGTTTTTCGTTATTGCCGACTACATCAATCAGGAAATCTAAAAAATTTGCTAATTTGTCATATTCCGTATCTGTCTGTGGCGCATAGAGCAAGGGTTTGAACGTTCTCCATTGACTGGATATTTTTTCCTCATTATAAGTAATCATGATTTATTCCCTCCATTTTCCTTTATCATATTCATCGTGAGTCAGAACTTGTCTTATGAAAAGTTTACCTCGATTAAAATGAATTGAAGCAATCAAACGCGTTTTGTTTCCTCCAATATTAAATACTATCAGTTTTCCAACCATATCCGCGTCGGGAAAATATTTTCTTAGTTCATTAAATGATCTAAATCTATTGTTTTTTATGATTCTGTGCCACGTTTCAATCGCTGCGCGGGAATCGGGGTGAATTTTGCTAAACTCATCAAGTCTTTTCTTGGTAATTACATGCATTAATAATTATCCGATTTTAGATCATTATATTCCAGCTATTTATAGCTGTTTTTTTGATTGTACGATTTGTCGGGCCGTTTGCACAAGTTATTTTTATTGAATTACCGGCTACCGGCTTCTGGATATCGCGCGCTTGTCAGTTGCGCAACAGTGGATAAGCTCTTCTTGCTTTTAAACCCTTGGATGATAAAAAATTTTCACTAGAAAAGATATGTGATAATTAATTGACATGCGCGCCTCTGTTTTCCTATAATTCTACCAATAATTTGAACCGGCAATACGCGGGATTACGGATACATTCTGTCTTTTTATAAAGGAATAACTATGAAACAGTTTACAAATTTATTAATAATATTTGCAATATTGCTGGTTTGCGGCAAATATTCATTCGGTAATCCTCAGCATAAGCAACCTCCGGCTCCTGTTGCCACCCAAAAGGTTATTGAGATGCAGTTTCAGGAGCCTGTTACTTTTGTAGGCGCGGTTGAACCTGATCAACGCAGCCTTGTCGCTACTGAGGTCGCCGGCCTGGTGGCTGATTTGCTGTATGAGGAGGGTGATTTTGTTAAAAAGGGCGATGTTATTGCCGTTTTGAAGCAGGTGTCGTTGCAAATACAGCTGCATGAGGCGGAAGCCGCGTTAAAAGAGAGCGAGGCGCGTTTGAAATATGCCACTAAACAGACAATACGGTATGACGATCTTTACAAGAAATCCGTGGTTCCTATTGAAGAGTTGCAGCAGAGCCAGTCCGAACGCGACGCCTGGGCTGAGAAGACGATACAGTACAAGGCGAAGATTGAGAAACTGGCTTATGATCTTGAGCATATGCAAATTAAGGCTCCGTTTAACGGCTACATTATATCCAAACATACGGAGATTGGGGAGTGGAGATTAAAAGGGGCGCCGGTTTACGAGCTTATTAATCTAGATTCGGTGCATGCGCTTGTGTATGTGCCTGAACAGTTGGCTGTGGCGCTAAATCAAAACGATCCCGCGAAAATTACGTTAGACGCGTTTCCCGGCATGTCTATTGACGGAACCGTTCTTGCCGTTATCCCGCAAGCCTCTTTAAAAGCCAGAACATTGCCTGTGAAAGTTGGTTTTAAGAACGACGGCAAAAAGATAAAGAGCGGGCTTTTGGCGCGCGTTTCTTTTAGCTCCGGCAATGAAGCCGTCTCAAAACTTGTCCCAAAAGACGCTATTGTAATGATGAATAACCAAAGATTTATCTATGCGGTAAACAACGGTGTCGCCAATCCCGTGCCTGTAAAAACAGGCCGCGCGCACGGCAATTTGATTGAAGTGTTCGGCCCGATTGAGCTGGATATGGATATAATTATTCGCGGAAATGAGCGCGTCAGGCCGGGCCAGGCTGTTATGGTTCAAAACAATGCGCATTAAACCGGCTAATTTGGTCAAACCGAATAAGTGACTAAAGTGATCTAAAGTTTAAAGTGAACTAAAGTTTTTGTAAAAATCTACGATTTTTGGCATTTATCGCTGTTGGTTCAATGTCTCCAGACTTGAACCTCACTGACATTAAAGCTTCTCTGTTGCGAATAAATCATCCGCTTACTTATTTGAGAAGATGCTAATTGCGCTGTTTTTCACCTCTTTTTAAATAAATCCTTATTGCGCTTCCTCGCGCCGTGGCGTTTGAAAGAGGTTTATACCATTAAAGCTCCGGCGCGCAATTTCAGAAACAACCCTTCATTTCAATTATATTTGTTTGCGGATTATGCCAAATTAGTTGCGCAAATCCGCGCATAGAACGGTTTTATATTTGTTTGCGGATTATGGCAAATAAATTGGCCAAATCCGCATAATAAACTGGTCTGTTTGTTGCGCGGATTTACAATAATGTAGTTGGAGACTGTTTAAATGTTTTCGCTTAACATTGGTTCAAGTCAAAGCTTTTGAAGCAACGAATATCGATATTTTGCCTATTTTTACCTAATTTTGCCGGAAATTGATTACCGTTTCACCTGTTTATCGGTTATAATTCCTGCTTTATAAAGTTTGCGATATTGGCTCGTTTTCCTTTGAATGGTTGCGTGTGATTATAAATTTGCAACAAAGTTTGCGATTTTTGATTGAGCCCTAAGCATTGTTCTTGTTGTTGCGCAATAATGAGTGTAAAATAACGCGCATAAGGAGGTTTTTAGTTATGGTAACTAATTGCGCGCTGGATGATAAACTTGTCAAAGAAGCTCAGAAAATAGGGAAACACAAAACAAAAAAAGGCGTTGTCACGGAAGCGTTGCTGGAATATATTACACACCGCAAACAGATGAAGATAATTGATCTGTTTAATACTATTGATTACGATCCTGAATATAATTATAAAACGCAACGCAAGGTAAAATGAAAGTTTTGGTAGATACATGCATATGGTCATTGGCATTTCGCAGAAAAAAGAACCCTGAAAATAAATTTACGTTGGAACTTGTGGAATTAATAAAAGGTTTTAATGCGCAAATAATTGGCCCGATTCGTCAGGAAGTTCTTTCCGGTATCCATGAGCAAAGTCAATTTGAAAGGTTGCGGAATCATCTAAACGCGTTTCCTGATTTGCAGATCACTAAAAGTGATTATATAAATGCGGCTAAGTTTTTTAATTTAAGCCGATCCAGAGGTGTTCAAGGTTCAAATACAGACTTTCTTATCTGCGCAGTCGCTAAAAGACATAATATGCCAATTTTCACTGCCGATAAGGATTTCTTTTCATTTCAGGAATATTTCCCTATTAAATTGCATGTCCCACGAGATTAGTTTGTATAAAATTATTTCTGATTCTATAACTTTATCATAAACCTAAATAACAAAAATAAGGATTTTTGTTTGCCCGTTTCCGGCTTATAGCATTTGAAACGGGCCTAATATAGAAACATAGCAATGAAACTTGTTCAAATATCAATTAATAAACCTATAAGCGTGTTTGTTGGCGTGCTCATGCTTGCGTTGTTTGGCCTTATATCTTTTTTCAAGATACCTGTGCAGCTTACACCCACTATTGATAAGCATAAGATCACGGTTGACACGCGATGGGCCGGGGCTAGCCCGTATGAAATCGAGCGCGAGATCATTCAGGAGCAGGAAGATGTTCTAAAAAACGTCGAGGGCGTGGCCGAGATGAAGAGCGAGAGTTACGACGGCCGCGGCAGCGTTATACTTGAGTTTCACCCGGGCACGGATATTGATTCCGCCCTGCTTAAGGTCTCAAACCAGCTCAATCAGGTGCCCGAATATCCTCCAAACGCGGATAAACCGGTAATCTCAAGCGTTGACATCCGTTCAAACGCCATGGCGTGGTTTATATTAAAACCTCTGCCCGGCAATGACATTGATGTAAACACACTGCACGATTTTGCCGACGATTATATTAAGTCGCGGTTTGAAAGGGCGCCGGGCGTTGGCTACTCAAACGTTTTCGGCGGTTTTGAGCGGGAGATGCAGGTGGTTTTTGATCCGCAAGCTCTATCCGCAAGAAACATAACGCTTAATGAGGTGGCAAACGCGATTGCGATGGAAAACAAGAACATCAGCGCCGGCGATTTCGACGAGGGCAAGAGGCGTTATGTTGTAAGGACTATCGGCGAGTACCTTTCGCCGGCTGATATTGAAAAGATTGTGATAACCCGCGACAACGGCAACCCTGTTTATATCCGCGATGTGGCAAAAGTGCAACTCGGCTATCAGAAACCGGACTACACCGTGCGGCAAAAAGGGGAAAGCGCAATCGCGGTAAACGCCATTCGCGAAACAGGGGCAAACTCCATTGAGACAATGGATCATCTCTTGGATGCTATGGATGAGCTGAACAACGGCTTGCTTAAACAAAACAGGCTGCGGCTTGAGAATGTTTATAACGAAACTATATATATACACAGCTCTATCTGGCTGGTTGAGAAGAACCTTTTGATTGGAAGCTGCCTGGCCGTTATGGTGCTGCTGCTTTTCCTTCGTAGCGGAAGCAGCGTCTTTGTCATAGGCGTAGCAATACCCATAAGCATAGTCGGCACATTTCTAATGATGGCTTTTTTTGGGCGAAGCATAAATGTTATAAGTCTGGCAGGCATGAGCTTTGCCGCCGGCATGGTGGTGGACAACTCAATTGTAGTGCTTGAAAACATATACCGTCACCAGCAAATGGGCAAGAGCAGGTCGGTTGCCGCGTTCGACGGCACAAAGGAGGTTTGGGGCGCCGTTCTGGCAAGCACATTGACGACCGTTGCCGTTTTCCTTCCCGTTATATTTGTGAAAGAGCAGGCGGGACAGCTCTTTATGGATATCGCCATAGCCATAAGTTGCGCCGTGCTTTTCAGCCTTATTGTTTCAATCACGGTTATACCAACACTTTCATCCAGAATATTAAGGGTAAAAAATCATGACGGCGGTCAGGAAAAAGCCGGCGGCTTTCTTGGAGGGATTAATAATTTTGGAATAATGTTGCGGGATTTTACCGTGTCTGTTGTTCACAGGACAATCAGCAATACCACAACGTCAATAATAATGGTATTGCTCTTTGTTTTTCTCTCGCTGGGATTAAGTTGGTTGATGGCGCCTAAGACGGAATATCTGCCGCAGGGAAACCGAAATCTGGTAATCGGCGTCTTGCTGCCTCCGCCGGGTTACAACACATCTGAATTTACAAGAATCGGCAAAGAGATCGAAAAAGACCTTGCCCCGCATTGGGAAAACAAACAAGACGGCTCTGACGCGCCGCTAATAAACCATTTTTTCTATGTCGCAAGGGCGCGGCAGTTGTTTGGAGGCGCGGTTGCGTCCATCCCTTCAAAAGTAAAAGAGCTTATACCTGTAATGCAAAAGTCGTTTAGAAAGATACCCGGCATGATTGCCGTTGTTATACAATCGAGCCTGTTTGCCCGCGGCATATCCGAAGGCCGGCATATCGACATAGACATTTCCGGGCCTGATCTTGAAAAATTGGTCGGCCTTGGCCGGATGATATTCGGCGGCATTATGCAACACTTTCCAGGCGCGCAGGCCCGGCCTATTCCAAGCCTTGAGCTTGGCAGCCCCGAGCTGCAGGTTATACCGGACAGGGACAAGATGTCTGAGCTTGGGATTAAGAACAGAGACCTTGGTTTTATGATGAACGCCTTGGTTGACGGCGTAAGAGTTAGCGATTACCAGCTTGGCAGCGAAGAGATTGATTTGACGCTTAAGGGCGACGACAAATTTGTCAAACACACTCAGGATATAAAAAATCTGCTGATAAACACCCCGGGCGGCGAAGTCGTAACCGTGGGGTCCATAGCGAAAGTCCAGCTTGTAAACGCGCCTGAACAGGTTAACCATGTTGAAAGGTTGCGCACCATAACCATACAGCTAACCCCGCCCGAGACTGAGGCCCTTGAAGCTGTTATAGACAAGGTCAACTCAAAAATTCTGCAACCGTTGCGTGAAAGCGGCCAGGTCAATATTCCTTACACTATTCAGCTTTCCGGCACGGCCGATGAGCTTACGGTGACGCGCAAGGCGTTGCAGTGGAACTTTATATTGGCGTTAATCATAACGTTCCTTTTAATGGCGTCGCTTTTTGAAAGTTTCCTCTATCCGTTTGTTATAATCCTGAGCGTGCCGTTGGCATGTTTCGGCGGGTTTTTAGGCCTTTTTCTTGTAAATATTACCATCACATATCAAGCCCTGGACATATTAACAATGCTTGGTTTTGTGATATTGATAGGCACTGTTGTAAACAACGCAATATTAATCGTGCACCAATCGCTGAACCATATGAAAGAGGACGGCATGGCCCCTGAAGACGCGGTTGTCGAATCAATAAAGAAGCGCATCCGACCCATATTCATGAGCACAACAACCAGCGTTATGGGCATGATGCCCCTGGTCCTGTCGCCCGGATCAGGCTCTGAACTGTATCGAGGATTAGGCAGCGTTGTGGTAGGGGGGTTGAGCCTTTCAACCATATTTACCCTTATTCTCATCCCTTCGCTTTTAACACTCACACTCAAATTGAAATCCGCAATTCGTAAAAGAATTTAGCGTAAGCGCTTACCACCGGCAATAAAAGCAAAAGCGATTATAGTTAAAAGCCGTATCTCCTCGCAACTTATTCGCCGCCGGGTGGTTCCAAATTATTTCTTTTTGAGCCTTACCATATCCGTTCCGCTCAACACAAAGCGTCAATCCATTACGGCGCGGTGTGTCTATAAGCTATTCAGCGTAATCAACACACCATCCTCCATTCGACGGCCGCCCATCTTTTTAGATGAGGACAAAGGTATCTCTCGTTACAATGCTCCTCCTTGTAAGTCTCCTTTGAGGCGTTGCCTCATTCCGGCATTATTAAATGTTCCGATAAAACAGCCTCTATTATCAAATTTCATTTCAATATGACATACATATGGACATATATGCTCTTTGCCGTAATCGGTTGTAATCTCGCGTTTATCTCATTCAACAAATTTTTCCCCAGCATTTATTGTTACTGATTTCATTTTTAATTTCACCTCCTTATATGTTTTTTAAAAAGTGACTAAGATTATATCGTCGTTACTTTTTGAATCAACCGGCTGACGTTACCTTTTGTAACATGGTTTTGAAATCTTGTAAGTTGTTATTTTATAACATGTTAACAGTTGACGTTATGCGCTTGGCTGGAAAAAATAAAGACCTGGCGAAATGTTATTGTTTCCTAAAGTAACATATGTCGATACAAATCAAAGTAAGGTAAAAAAATGATTTTATAGATATTTTCTGAAGACTATTAAAAAAAACTGTTTTAATGTAAAAGGGTCTAACCTATTAATTTTCTTTATGTTATGCGTGTTGTTTTAACCTGCCTCTTAAATTTTTTTTAAAAATATTTTTTGTTTCAATAGTTTTGGCCTCGAATGTGCTCAACAATCTCTGCTAATTGAGAAATAGTCTCAATCTCAATTAACAGAGCTTCTGTTATTTAGTTTTACTTTAGCAGTATATAAGTCAAAAAATATTTGCATAAAAAAAAGGGGAGAAAGGAGGCCTCGCTACATCGCGTTATAGAGCTTGCCTGTTTAAAGGAAATTATTAGTATTTAACATTTAAAAAAAAAGGAAATGATTATGAATAAATTAAAAAGAATATACAAAACTGTCTCTAACAAATACGTCGCCGGCGCTCCTTTGGTTTTGCTATTGTTGCTGTCGGTTTTTATCGGAGCAAGAGCAATACATGCCAATGGGATTTATGCTGAAATGGACGCCGTGACAATAGACAACAACGAGGAAATAATTTTAGAGAAACTTGTATATGATTTTTATCCCGAAGAGTTTAACTTTACATCTATATTAGCAGGAGCAAATGGAAAAATTAAAATTAAAGTTTATTCATTATGCTGTTCTAATGAAAACGCTTTGATTTTAAACGGCAGTTTTATGTTCCCCGACGGCAACAGCGCGCGTCTGGATATGTTTAGCGATCTTAAAACAGCGCCTGAAGTTATCAATATCACAAGAGAAGTTCCCGCCGGAACAAAGATAAGTTTTCACTCAGGACTTGTAAAATCAGAATGCAATCATTTCCCATGCGAATATTATATTAAAATATCGCTTGAAGGGGACAATGCCGACAGCATTTTTAATAGCTTTGCCGCAAATTCCGAAGGTTGCTCCGGCTCCGGTTTCCCATCAGGGCATCCATTTGACGGCAATTGCGCCAGTTGCCATAGCGATGGCCGCACGAGTTGTAATAGTTCCAGTGGCGGTCAGGATAAAGGCAAGGATATCGAAAATGAAGAGGAGGACAAAAACAGCAACAATGATAATGATGATGACTCAAAAGACACAAACGACGCGGATGATGACGACTCAAATGACGCAAAGGATTCAGAAGACAATGACTCTAATGATGAAGAAGACAAAGACGATGCCGAAGAGGAAGATGATGATAACGAAGAAGACGATGTCGAAGAGGAAGATGATGACAACGAAGAAGCCGATGACGAAGAGGATGAAGAGAACGAAGACGCAAAAGGCCCGGATAAAGGCAAGGAAAATGACTTAAATGATAAGAATGACGGTAAAGACGTAAATGAAGAGAACCCTAATGACGGTAAAGATGTAAATGACGGCGCCCCTATGGATAATGGAGACACAAACGGCAATGCAGCCGGCCCTGATCAATCAATCAGTGATGGCTGCTCGGGAGAAGGCTTTCCTACAGGGCATCCGTTTGATGGGAACTGTTCGCAATGCCATAGCGATGGCCGTTCATCATGCGGCGGCGGTTTCGAGGACAATGATGTTGATAAATCTTTCACGTTCAAATGTGATACTGCTCTTAGTAAAATCCCAATCTTTGGCCTTGATAAACTTGTTATGCGAGCTTCAGAAACGCAAAATTGCACATTGACTCTCAATAATACTAAACAAAGCCTGGAAGTTGACGTTAATCATGTGACAATGGGGCGCAATGCCGTGCGCGTCTCTCCCGCAAGAGGAAACACAGGCAATAGCGGCGAAATTACATTCACAATAGACGCTGTTAAAAGGGGCACAGACTGGGTCTCATGGGCGGTCCCGGACAGAAATGGAAATTTTGATTTTAGTAAACATGCCTACAAAACCGGCACCGCGTGGGGTATATTTATAGAGGTGAAATAAATCAAACCCGCTATTCTGATTACAAACCCGGCCGGCAAACAATCCATTGTGGTTACGGTAGTTAATTAATACCGTAACCACTGCCGGCTAAAGCGTATTTTAATTTATCGTAACAATTTAGTTGTTTGAAATTTATACGGTCTACGAAATAAGATAAACTCGTAAATGACAGCCGGAAGTGATGCCGGCTGCTGGTTTCTAGATGCCGGCTGTCGGTATGATTTTAAATTTGCTTCACGTCAAAGACATAAAACCAACAATCCAGTATCAAGCATCTAGTATCCAGTATCCAGTATCTGACGGCATATCACAACTATTAGCGCCTTTGCGATGAATATCCGCCGTCATATTTTTCAAACAACTAAATTGTTACAATTTATAAAATTTTCAAGGAAAACAATGGGAGAGAAAAAGTTAAATAAAAAAGCGGGTTTGATCGCCGGGCCGCTTAGCGTTATAGGCGTCAACATTTCTCAAAACGGCAGATTGCATGCGCATTTAATGCCAAGATTTTTTGTCATCATAGCCTGCCTGATTGGTTGTTTCATTTTTTCGATGATTGGCTTTGCAAAATATTCCACAAGCCCGTCATTTTGTAAATCATGCCATATTATGAAACCTTATTACACCGCATGGGAGAACTCCAGCCACAGCCATGTAGATTGCGTTGATTGTCATTACCCTCCAGGCAAGTCAAAGACCGTTCTCTGGAAAAAGTTTCAGGCTATGTCTCAGGTCGCAAAATATGTCACCCGCACGTATTCATCCAAACCTTTCGCGGAGATAGAGGACGCTTCGTGTCTTAGGTCCGGATGCCATTCAACAAGACTGCTTGAG
This sequence comes from Candidatus Anammoxibacter sp., assembly GCA_021777105.1. Lineage (GTDB taxonomy): Bacteria > Planctomycetota > Brocadiia > Brocadiales > Anammoxibacteraceae > Anammoxibacter_B. The sequence continues at coordinate 9,500 of JAIQZQ010000040.1, read as the reverse complement.
GGCAAAGTAATATCAGGCAAAGGCATAAAGTTCAATCACGAAGACCATATTATGAATGAAAAAAAAGGGCAAAATCTTAAATGCTCAACTTGCCATTCCCAGATTGTGGTAGGCAAACATATTGAGGTGACGTATGACTCTTGTTATCTTTGCCACTTTAAAGGGCGCGGCACAGGCATGCAACTACAGCCAATAGGCGGATGTCTTGGTTGCCATGAACTGCCAGATAAGACATTTAAATTGGGCAATATCGACTATAACCATAGAAATTTTGTGACAAATCAAGGCGTCACCTGCGATAATTGCCATCTTGATGTTGTGCGCGGCAACGGGACGGCCACTCAAGAGCGATGTTTCAACTGTCATAATGAACCGGATAAATTAAAACAATACAACAATGTTGCGTTTCTTCACGATAATCATGTGACTGAACACAATGTCGCATGTTTTCATTGCCATCAGGAAATACGGCATGGTTTTGACGTTGATAACGGCAACGCAACGCTTGCGGTTATGTTTGGAGTAAAGGATAAAAAACAGCCGGGCGATGTCATAAATATGGATGATTTTGCGCATTCCGGTAAAACCGTTGTTCAAGAGTGCGGCAATTGCCATATTGATAAACATTCAGGGGCGCTTGCAATGTATTCAGGCGCGTTACAACATCTTGACTTGCCGGAAATGCCAAGCCCAATGCACACTGCTAATGTCGAATGCGTCGGCTGCCATTACCGGGATGCCGCGGATAGTGAAATAGATGAATTTAAAGGCGCAACAATCAATGCGTCTGATAAAGCCTGTGTAAAATGTCACGGACCTAAATATAAAGGGATATGGAAAAAGACAAAAGCGGCGCTTGAAAGAAACCTTGCTTTATTAGATGAAAAAATAACCCTTGTAAAGGCTGCGTTGAATACCTGCTCAATGCCTGAGCCTGTCATGTCCAAAATGAAGAAAAATTTTGCAAAAGTAATACGCCGGCACAACTTTTTAAAGACCGCAAAAGGCGAGCACAATATTTTCCTTGCCTCATGGATAATCAGGGAGGAAGATAAACTCTTGTCGGGAATTGAAGATAGTCTAAAAACAAAGTTTTCAGATCTGTCAAAATTGCCGCTGGTCTCGGGAAGATATTGCAGCACGCTTTGCCATTTTAAACTAGGCGTAAAAAGCCCGCCTCCGACGATAAAAATCTTTGGCAAACAAATGTCCCATATCGGCCATGCGGTTATGCGAAATTGTGTTGATTGTCACGTCATAGGTTCTCACAAAGATATTGCGCTGCAAAAGAATTTAGGGCAAAATGTATGCGCCGATTGCCATGATCCGGAAAAAGAGCCGTTTAATTTCAACTCCGCCACGGCTTGCGCCGACAAAGCAAAAGCGGTAAAAGTAGGCAATATGTAATCCGTTATCAATAACGGCAACGGTTAAAAATGAAAAAGTCCCTGAATCTTTCCCCGATTACATAATTGACAGAAAGCTTGTGATGATTATAATGGCTGAGATACAGTAAGGTGAATTCCTGTTTTATTACCGAGCCCAATAATAAAGCAACTATATTTGATTTAAATATATTCCTTTAACTCCCCCTCCATTGATGGGAGGGGTTAGGGGAGGGTGATAAATGAACACTGAGCAGCTTGTCTGCTTTAGTGATAAATGAACACTTGGCAGCTTAGCTGCCTTAGTGAGAATTATCCCCTGAGGGGAGAATTATCCCCCGAGGGGACAAAAATAGCGTAAAAATAATGGTATCATATGATTTGGCCTAGGTAGTATGTGGCGTATGACTTATTTGAAGGAGAGTTAAAATGTATTCGGTCCTTAGTTTGCTTGGAAGTATTTGCGTGATAGCATTTTTTGTCGGCATGGCAAAGCCCGGTATTGTTGTTCCCGGTTCAAAAAGAACACGCCGGCGAGTCGCCATATATTACCTCTGCGGAACCGCTCTTTTTATGGTTATAAGAACTCAGTTTGAAAACAGCCCGCCGGCATCGGTTACAGAATCAGTCCCGGCGGTTGTTCAACCAACAATAACTATTCCACATGCTAAATCCTATACAGTTCTCCAATCAACAAACTCCACGGTCGCCCATAGAAAAAGAGAAACAGTGTCTATTCTGGCCCCTGAGGCTGAAACAATGGAGCAAAGGGCTGAAACTGCAATAAAAGCCGCCATTGAATTGCGGGAAAAGAACAATGCCGACGTGATAATGGTTTTGCTTGAGGCGGACGAATCTCTGATCGGCCAGGGGCTATCACTTGCAATAGCGCGTTACGCGCCTGACGGAAAAGGTTGGGGCTCAAACGATTGGAAATGGCAAACGCTTGCCGCTGATGGAAATGTATCTAAAGATCAAGACCAAATCCCCTCTTTAAAAAAGTACGAATTTAGCGGAATGGAGTACATCACATCCGAATCTCCCTGAACCACTCTTACCTACTATGAGGATAATTTTTAATATAGCTCTTAAATCTGCGCAATCAAGGTTTTATGTCACGGTGTTGCAACTATTCGGCGTATTTTCTAATATTTTGCAACAATCTCACACAATCATCCATCCCCTTTAGAAAAGGGGGCGGGGGGATTTGAATAGATTAACTTTCATTTTTTAGCTTTTAATAGCGGAATATTCTTTATTCGATTCTCCTTTGCTCCCTCTTAGCTAAATGAACACTTGGTAGTTGGCTGCCTTAGTGAAAATTATCCCCTGAGGGGAGAATTATGCCCTGGGGGCCAAAGAAGGAGATCTAATGTATTATTTTTTTATATGTAAACACGCTGAATAGTTTCGCGTAAACACTAAATAATCATTTTTTCGCGCCCATTCCATAATTTCCGTATCAGGAGCAGAAATAGAACCTATATATTTCCAATGTTTTGTTTTATTACTGGGGCCAATAATAAAGCTACTATATTGAATTTAAATATTTTCCTTTAATTCCCCCGCCCTTGATGGGAGGGGTTAGGGGAGGGTGATAAATGAACACTGAGCTGCTTGTCTGCTTTAGTGATAAATGAACACTTGGCAGCTTAGCTGCCTTAGTGAGAATTCTCCCCCGAGGGGATAACTTCTCTATCTATAAGAAAATATGTTAAATGTTAGGTTATTAGTTTTTACTATATTTTATTTAATAAAAAAATAGTAAAGTCTTTTACTCTTTATAACCTCTCTGCGTCCTCGGAGTTTATGCTGAGCAATTGCGAAGCGCCTCTGCGTTTATTATACATGTGATTTAACTGGTAGTATTTTATTGAGTCAATTTTTACAACTAATTGGGAGAAGAACCTCAATTATTAATGGTCTGGGCATTTCTATAGTATAGCGAATATCTTTGACCCATATGACCAATTTGGCAAAACTTACCTAACTCTACTTTTTAGAGGTAAAAGCCGTATACGGCTCCTACGTAGGTCAACGATTATTAATGCCCCTTGCTCAATTTCCTTTTCCGCTTTGCTCAATATATGTAAGACTACGTCTCCTACGCTTTTAGGACGAACATCTTCACATCTAAGCTGAAGAACACTTGGAGCTTTTACCTGAGTTGCAAATAAAAGGGCGCCAAAATCTAAATCGTGCGTAAACACTAAATAATCGTTTTTTCGCGCCCATTCCATAATTTCCGTATCAGGAGCAGAAATAGAACCTATATCTTTCCAATGTTTTGTTTTATATCCTTTAGATTCCAGCAATGGAATCCATAAAGGAGTAAGGTTCATATCCAATAAAATATTCATGATATTGGCAGCATCAAATCATATTCTTCCATACGCCATGTGGCGTATGAAAGAGCCGCTTTGATATCCCCTTCTTCAAGATAAGGATATAAATCCAATATCTCCTGAAAAGAAGTTCCCGATGCTAAAAGGCCGGTGATCATCCCTACCGTGACTCTCATTCCACGAATGCAGGGTTTGCCGCCCATTACACTTGGATCAATTGTTACACGATCTATATCTGGAAAATCCATTGTTTTCTTCCTTTTGCTAAAAAACAGATTGATTGACAGTGGTATAAAGCCCAAGTTTGAGCAAGGCTTATTGATTTATTTTTAATTTAACAAATATCGGCAAGCAAATCAAATTTAACTTGCCAATCCTCAATATTCCCATGCAGGGACAAATACAAGGTAGTTCATCGCTCATGCCGGCGTATTTGCCCCCTTTAGAATCAAACTTGGTAAAAATCGCAAATTATGTATCAATTTAGTTTTTTGAAAATTATATAGGCTAAAAGTTTGATAATGCCGCAAATGACAGTGAGTATTGATGCAGGATACTGGCTTCTAGATGCTGGATGTTGGTATTTTTTTATTATGATTCAAGTAGAGATATTGAATCAACAAGATTATACTTGTCGTCCAGAGCAGAGCGCTGCTTTATGCTCTTCCATCTAGTATCAAGTAGCCGGCATCTAAAGGTATTTCTATACTATTTGTGTCTTTGCGGCGCTTATTTGCCTGCATTTTTTTGAAACAACTAAATTGTTACCAAATTATTAATTTGGAGCTGTTTTATGCCGTACTTTCCAGATTCGTGTCAAATTCCAATCTTTAAACCTAATTGCCAACAAAATCCAACCTCATCCTTGCCTGCGCCAATCAATAATCCATAAACCACCATAATTTGCCACGTTCTCAGTGACATGCTCTCTGCCCTCCGCGTCTCACGCTCTAGGCTGCACGCTTAGCGCCGCCATTACATTTCCTTACAACAATTACCATCGTTACGCCCCAACGCCATATTTATTAATGACTTACAGCAATTACTAAATAGTTTTCAACTTGCAATACTGTCACATAGAAGGCTGTTGTTTCTACACGGAAATCAATAGTAAAGTTTTTGCTAGACAATTGGTAATCAAAGCGCTAAACTTGCCATCTTAATTACAGACATGGAACAAACTTATTTCTAAAATTATGATACTCTTTTATTTGGATGTTTTGATCAATTAAAAGCTGATCAAATTTTATTTTAATGAAAACTGAGCAGCTTGCCTGCTCTAGTGAGAATTATCCCCGGAGTGGGATAATATCTTGTGGGATGTTCAAAAATAAAACCCCTTGAAGTAAAAAATCGATAATGAAAACTGAGCATCTTGTCTGCTCTAGTGATAAATGAACACTTGGCAGCTTGGCTGCCTTAGTGAAAATTATCCCCTGAGGGGAGAATTATGCCCAGGGGGCCAATGATATACTTATCTAGTTTTAAGGATAACAAACCTAAAAAGAATGTTATCTTTAAGGGTTTCTATAATTTTTGCTAATAAAAAGCAATATTTAAAACTATTTTAAGATTCAGGAGATGCTATCTTTAAAACTGGTCATCTTCTTGTTCGCCCCCCATGACATGAACTCGACACCGAAGACTCCTGACATTCGACAAGGGCAACTCAAAGCAGTGGATGCCTGCTCCATCCGCGAGTTTGGAAGGGATTAAAGGAAACCAATGGCCTACGACCTATTCATCAGCTACTCGCGGCGAGACAATGAACGCGCGCAGGTGACCGCGCTCAAAGCACAAATTGAATCCTCCTTCCGCGCGTTCACCGGGCGAGACTTACGGGTGTTCCTGGACGTCCATCCCGAAGATAGGATCAGGGGCATGGACGACTGGCGACAGAAGATTCAACGCAGCCTACGCGACTCGCAATTGTTCCTCGCAGTGCTGTCGCCGAACTACCTCAAAAGCCCCTACTGCCGCTGGGAATGGGAGGACTACGTTCGTTACGAAGCCATGCGCCAATGCCTCAGCGAAGGCGTCGCGCCCGTCTTTTTCGTCACCCTGCCCGATGCCGCTGATCTGAAGACCGACCAGGCTCTCGCGCGCTGGATTGACGAGATTCAACGCCGCCAGACCTTCGATCTGCGGCCGTGGCACGACGCGGGCGAAGAGGCCCTGGAGCAAGCCCACGTCAAGGAGGCGCTGAAAGAACTCAACGAGTCCGTCCGCAAGCGATTGAACCGCTCCAACCTCGCCAGTAAATCGCAGAACAACCTCATCAAACACAACCCCGCGTTCATAGGTCGCATGCATGAATTGACCGAGTTGCGCAATGCGCTGACGAAAAATAAACTTGGCGTCGTCGGTGCTTGCGAAGGGCAGATGCCTGGTCGTGCGACCGTGCAAGGTCTCGGCGGCATGGGGAAGACGGAGTTGGCGCTGGCTTACGCTCACGCCTTCGCGTGGGATTATCCCGGTGGTCGCTGGCGAATCCCCTGCGAACACGTAGGCGACTTGCGCGTGGCGCTGCTGCATCTGGCCAACGCCAACGCGTTGAACTTTGAATTCACCGAGGACGAAAAGAAAAACCTCGCGCTGGCCTTCGAAAGGGTGCTGCGGGAATTGAATCGGCGCGAACGTTGCCTGCTGATACTGGACAACGTCAGCGACCCCAATCTGCTCCAGCCCGAATACTTGGACCGTCTACCGCGCGACGGCTGGGTGGACCTCATCGCCACCACGCGGCTCGCCCCGAGGGCTATCCCTGGGTCGGTGCAAGAGCAAACCTTCATCGCGGTGGACGAATTGCCGGAGGAAGACGCGCTGGCACTAATGCGCAACCACCAACGCGAAGGCCGCTTCGCCACCCAGCAGGAAGACGACGAAGCGCGGGCCATCGTGCGATTGCTGAGAGGATTTACGCTGGCGGTGGAGACAGCGGCCATATATCTCGGACGCGACACCACATCGGACGGCTGCCGGCGATTCCGCGAACGGCTCTCGCCGGATTTACTGCGCGAAAGCGAGATTGCCGCGACTGACGTCACAGTCGCCGTGCGCCACCGCGTGCGCTCGCTGGAAGAAACCCTTGCGTTCACGCTGCAAGCTCTCACCCCGGTAGCGTTGCACCTGCTGGAAATCGCATCGCTTTTGCCGGCTGATCAAATCGCGCTGCCCTGGCTGAAGACTGTCGGTGCTGAAGCGATCCCCACTCTCACCGCCGCTCGCGATGAACCGAACTGTGAGTTTCGCCAGGCGGCGGAACTGCTCTTGGGACTACGCCTCATTCAAAGCGGGGGCGTGGTGGACAACGACGGACGACTCTTGGTTGCGCGAATGCACAGACTAGTCCAAGAGCTTTTGCGTCACAAGAGCAAGCAAGAGGATTTGGTGGCCAAGCGGCAACGGTTCATTGAATTGTCAACGTTGCGTATTTCAACGCTCGAAAAGGCTACCTCGTGGGATGAGGCACGCTGGGAGATGGAGCCACTCGACGCTGTAGCCCATCAGTGGGCAGGTGACGAGGTTCCAAATGTTGCATGGTTCTGCAACCAGGTTGCGGTCTTCTGGCATACACTGGGGAACTGGAGCCGTGCCGAGACTCTAATGCGCCGGGTGCTCGCGATTGACGAGCAACACTTCGGCCAGAACCATCCTGTAGTCGCCTCCGATCTTTTCAATCTGGCCGAGTTGCTTCGGGAGACGGACCGATTGGATGAAGCGGAAGTGCTGCTTAGGCGGATGTTGCTCATTGATGAACAAAGCTTGAGCCCGAGTGATCAGGATGTTGCCACTCACCTCAACGCCATGGGACAGTTGCTACAGGACACAGATCGATTGGTGGAGGCTGAATCGGTTTATCGGCGCGCTCTCGCAATTGATGAAGAGAGTCTTGGAAAAGACCATCCGCACGTTGCCAGAGACCTTAACAACTTGGCAACATTGCAACATGATACAAATCGGCTGGCTGAAGCAGAGTCATTATACGAGCGGGCTCTGGCAATTAAAGAGAGAGCATACGGCCCGCGTCACCCAGAAGTCGCAATTAGCCTTAACAATCTCGGTCTTCTGCGGGAGAACATGAACCGGCCAGGAGAAGCCGAGCCACTCCTTCGACGAGCGCTATCGATAGACGAGAGCGCTTTCGGTCCCGACCATCCCAGCGTCGCCAGAGATCTAGGGAATGTGGCGCTGGTACTGCAATCAATAAACCGGCTAGCGGAAGCCGAGACATTGGTGCAGCGAGCGCTCGCAATTGATGAACGCAGCTTCGGCCAGGACCACCCCTCAGTTGCCCTAAGGCTCAACAATCTGGTTGCTTTGCTTCTTGCCCAGGGTCGTGTCGTTGAGGCAGAGCCGCTGATGCAACGGGCGTTAAGAATGTTAGAACGCAGCAGAGGCCCTAACCATCCTGATGTTGCTCGTGCTCTCAGCAATTTGGCGCAGACATTCAAGACCACTGGTCGAACAGCAGAAGCAGAGCCACTGATGCGACGGGTCATTCAAATATTGGAAAGCTGCCTTGATCCGGATGACGTAGATCTTGCAATCGCGTTCAATAATCTGGCGATGCTGCTGAAAGCTACTGGCAGGCCGGCTGAGGCCGAGCGACTTTTCAGACGTGCAGTTGTAACCTTGATCAAGTTCCAAATTCGCACGGCTCAGAAACACCCTCACCTGCGCACCGTAATGATGGAGTATGCTCTTTCAGAACAAGAGTCGAACTCTTCTCCGCAAGATATGTTCGATGAACTGCATGAAGCCGGCGAGCGAGCTCTGGCCATATTTCTAGAAGAACTGGAAGACATTATTGACTGAGGAGGAACATCTTTATGACCAACAACGTAATCAAACCGACAACCGGGTTCGGGCCTGATAAATGTTCAAAATGTGGGACTCTCGGGTTAGCACGGGAGGCCGGTACGAACGGCCGGAAGCGTGAAGGGCAGTTCTTCCTCGTAACAGAGGGCTGGTTCCTGAGGCTCCTGCTTTTCCGCTGTTCAGATTGTGATGGCATTTTCTGTGGGGGTTGTTGTAGAATAGAACCCCAAGTGCGAGAAGACGGCCGGACCACGATGGAATGCTTCTGTCCATCGTGTGGCCAATTGTTGGGTGCTCATCCTGCGCCCGACAAGCGCTATGCCAAATTGGTGGAGGAAATGCGATCGCAAATCGATAGAACTGACATGCGCACCGTGAAGGCATATTTCCGCGACCCAAATAGCGAGATCAAGCAAGTGATGCTCTCTCAGAACGGTTGCCCGCTTGAAGAGGTGGCCGCCGTGATGGCTTCAGGGAACCAAGGGACGCTCATGAACATGCTGGCAGATGGCTGGGTCAAGGTTGGTGTGGATCGCATCGATAAGGTACATCCAAAACTTCGAACGAGTGCAATTGTGCTCGATACCCTTGCAGACGATCAGTACTGCGAAGTCATTTACTTACCGCCTGCTTACGTCGTAAGGATCATCCTTGGAAAGAAGTACACGTGAGAACTATTCCTTCGGCCAGATTGCCTCGCACGGTGACTTGGAGCAGGTTCGCCAAATCCGCAGACCCAATCGAGGAAGGGAAACCTTAGGGTCAGACCTTGAAAACAGAAAACGGTTGACGAGTACTAACAAAGTTGGTATCATTTTCGCATGGCACGTCCTTGGAGAATACAATATTCAGGAGCAATTTATCATATAATGTCGCGTGGAGTCGGCAAGGGGAAAATATTCCTTAATAGTGATGATTATATACGTTTCCTGTCATGTTTAGAAAAAGC
>JAIQZQ010000039.1 GCA_021777105.1 Candidatus Anammoxibacter sp. | reverse complement strand
TTTGACTCAAAGTATCTGAACACCCTGTATGTGGATAAGAATTTAAAGCAACATGGATTGATACAGGCTTTTTCCAGAACAAACCGGGTATTGAACGACACAAAACCTTATGGAAATATTCTTGATTTCAGAAAGCAGACCAAAGAGGTAGATGAGGCTATCGCACTATTTTCCGGCCAGGATAGCAACAGGGCTAAAGAAATATGGCTGGTTGACCCGGCCCCTGTAGTGATCGAAAAATACAAAAAAGCAGTAGCCGCATTAGGTGATTTTATGCATGACAAGGAATTGATATGCGAGCCGCAGGAAGTTTACAACCTCAGAGGTGATACAGCCCGCATTAATTTTATTAATCAGTTTAAGGAAGTACAGCGTCTAAAAACCCAATTAGACCAATACACTGATTTAACAGTTGAGCAAAAAACGCAAATGGATGCCCTTATTTCTGAAGATCGATTGCGTTCATTCAGGAGTTCTTATTTAGAAACCGCTCAACGCTTAAAAGAAAAACAGCAAAAAGAGGGAAACAACATAGATCCTGAAGTTGCCCAGCTGGATTTTGAGTTTGTCCTGTTTTCCTCCGCGATCATAGACTATGACTATATCATGTCGCTAATATCGAAGTTTACCCAAAGCGAGCCGAAAAAGCAGAAGATGAGCCGCGAACAGTTGATCGATATGCTTTGTTCCAGCGCTAATTTAATGGAAGATCGGGAAGATATTATCGCCTATATCAATACGCTCAAAGCCGGTGAAGCCTTAAACGAAAAAGAGATAAGAGAAGACTACCAGCAATTTAAATCTGAAAAGGCCGCCAAAGAAATGGCGGAAGCAGCCCGCAAGCACGGACTGGAGGCGGAAACACTACAGGCTTTTGTGGAGGAAATTACAGACCGCATGGTTTTTGACGGTGAAAAGCTCAGCGATTTAATGGAGCCGCTGGACTTAGGCTGGAAAGAGCGGACAAAAAAGGAACTGGAATTGATGGAAGATTTGATACCGCTATTAAAAAAACTTGCAGGCGGGCGTGAGATCGCGGGGCTGGGCGCCTATGAGTAAGGAAAGAGGAGTGTTAGAAAATGGAAAATGATTTGATTTACACAATGACCGCAACATTTGAAGGTCATGCTCAAACCACGGAAAATGGCGTTGAATTTTGGCTGGCACGTGATTTACAGCGCTTGCTGGGATATACAAAATGGGACAATTTTTTGAATGTAATCTCCAAGGCGAAAACAGCTTGTGAAGTCTCCGGGCATGAAATTCCAGACCATTTTGCCGACGTCGGCAAAATGGTCGATTTAGGTTCCGGTAGCCGACGGGAAATTAACGACATCATGCTCACCCGATATGCCTGTTATCTGATTGCCCAAAACGGAGACCCGGCCAAACAGGAAATTGCCTTCGCCCAGACCTATTTTGCAATGCAGACACGCAAGGCGGAATTGATTGAGCAGCGCTTACTTGAATCTGAGAGGGTATCAGCCCGTAAAAAGCTCTCTACCACCGAAAAAGAATTATCTGATGTGATATATGAACAAACAGGCGGCAATCAGAATTTTGCGCTGATTCGCAGTAAAGGCGATCAGGCTTTGTTCGGAAAAACCACGCAGGCCATGAAAGCCCAATGGCGGGTTCCTGACAACAGGCCTCTGGCGGATTTTGCACCTACGATTATTCTCAAAGCCAAGGATTTCGCGACGGAAATCACCATTCACAATGCCCGTGAAAATAAGATGAAATATGAATCTGAAATATCAGGCGAGCATGTGACCAATAATAGGGCAGTGCGGGACACCCTGCTGAATCGAGGCATCCGCCCGGAAAGCCTGCCGCCGGCTGAAGATGTCAAAAAGGTAGAGCGTCGTCTGGATTCAGCTCAGAAGAAAACAATCAAAAATCCTGATAGACTGGAAGAATTATGAACCACGGAAAGAACGGAAAAAAGAGGACGGGTTTAGCGTTTAAGCTAAGATTCCCTAAGTTTCGGGATAGTGGGGAGTGGGAAGAAAGACCTATTAGTGACTTACTTATCGAAGTGAATCGGCCCATGGATATGATTGATACAGAAGACTATTCGCTAGTAACAGTCAAAAGGCGTTATGGTGGGATTGTAACAAGAGGTCTATTTAAGGGAGCTTCAATAAAAGTAAAGTCCCAATTTTATATACAAGAGAATGATTTTTTAATTTCAAAAAGACAAATAGTTCATAATGCGTGTGGTGTTGTTCCAAAAGAGTTTGACGGATCAATTGTATCGAATGAATACTCTGTTCTTAAAGCAACTCAAGATTGTGATATTTCATTTTTTAACTATTTCTCACAGCAACCTATAGTATCTAGATCTTTTCTTAACTGCAGTATAGGCATCCACATTGAAAAAATGCTCTTTAGAGTAAATGATTGGTTGAAACAAAAATTTCTTTTTCCAGCTATTAAAGAACAAAAAAAAATCGCCGATTGCCTCACCTCTCTTGAAGAACTCATTACCGCCGAAGCCGGGAAGCTCGAAGCCTACAAAGCACATAAAAAAGGACTGATGCAAAAGCTCTTCCCAGCCGAAGGGAAAACCGTGCCGGAATGGCGGTTTCCTGAGTTTCGGGATAAGGGGGAGTGGGCGAAAAAAACGCTTGGCACAATCGGTCAGACAGTCAATGGGCTAAGTGGTAAATCAGGGGATGATTTTGGCACGGGGAAACCATTTGTCACATATAAGCAAGTTTTTGACTGTGCTTGGATTGATTTCTCAAAATGTGGCCGAGTAAAGATTGTGGCCGATGAAAGGCAAAACACTTTGCAACGAGGCGATATACTATTTACTACATCATCTGAAACACCAGACGAGGTTGGCTATGCTTCCGTACTATTAAATACGCCATCTGAAGCTACATACTTGAATAGTTTTTGTTTTTCATTGCGACCAAACTGCTTGCAAACGCTAAGGTCTGAATTTTCTTGCTTTCTTTTTCACAGTCCGATTTACCGTAAATCAGTCGCTGTACTTGCTCAGGGAAGTACGAGATTTAATATTTCAAAGAGTGCCTTTCTAAAGCTATGTTTGCCTATCCCCACGGAGAAAGAACAAAAAAAAATTGCCTCTTGCCTTTTCTCCCTCGATGAACTAATCACCACCCAAGCTAAAAAAATCGACACTCTTAAAACCCATAAAAAAGGGTTGATGCAGGGACTTTTCCCGTTAGCTGATGAGGTGGGCGCATGAGTAACGAAGTTCCTTTCAAAATACAAAGGGATGTTTTTAAGAAAAATATTCTGAAAAAACTTAAACATAATGATTATGAAAATCTTGGATATGAAATTTTAATAGAAAACAATTATAGTCTTAAAGAAAATACAAATGAATACATATTAAAAGATGATATTGACGAGGATGTAATTTCTGAAATTAATTTCATATTTAAAAGAATCGGATTTATCCAATTTGAAACAATAGAAGAGCTTTCCGGTTATTTCCGCAAATTACTTAATATTAAGAAATACATCCTCCTTTTCGCCTATAACGGCACCGGTAAAACCCGGCTTTCAAGCGCATTCAAGGATTTAGGTAAAAGAATAGTAGGTGAAAATAATACAGCCGATACACTTTATTACAATGCTTTTACGGAAGACCACTTTATCTGGGATAATGATCTTGAAAACGACACCCAAAGATTTTTAAAGCTTAATAAAGATTCCCGGTTTTTTAAAGGTCTTAAATCACTTGAAATGGAAAGCCGTATTCGGCCATTTTTGAGCAGAAATGCAGATTTTGATTTTTCCATTGATTATGATACCTGGAGTGTCAGCTTTTCACGGGAGATAAGGAAAGAAGATGCAACGGAAAAAATAGATTACATCAAAGTATCACGGGGAGAAGAGAATATCTTTATCTGGTGTTTCTTCCTTGCGGTTGCCCAACTCGCCATTGACAAAGATGGCGCTTATGACTGGGTTAAATATATCTACATTGATGATCCCATCTCTTCACTGGATGACAATAACGCTATTGCCGTGGCAAGCCACCTTGCCCAACTGCTAAAAAAACAAAGCGATATTAAAACTGTCATTTCCACACACCACACGCTTTTTTTCAACGTCATGTACAATGAACTAAAAAAGGCGGAAAAATACTTCCTGAGCAAAAATAAAAGCGGTGAGTATACGATCCGCAATACCGGCGACACCCCGTTCTTTCACCATGTTGCTCTTTTAAAAGAACTATGCGAAGTAGCCGAATCCGGTAACCTATATACCTATCACTTTAATATCCTGAGAAATATCCTTGAAAAAACCGCTACATTTCACGGTTTTCAAAACTTTTCCGCCTGTATCAAGCAAGATAGCGATGATCTGGACGGAACCATATATACAAGGTTGGCTAACCTTTTAAGCCATGGAAATTACTCATTGTTTGAACCCAAAGAGATGCTGGAAGACAACAAGGAGTATTTCAAAAAAATACTGCATGATTTTATGGCAAATTACCGATTTAATCCCGAATTATTTCCCGAAGAAGTGAGGACTGAACAATGAATGATACAATGCAAAAACAATTAGGCGCAACCCTCTGGAAGATAGCCGACCAACTGCGCGGGGCTATGAATGCAGATGACTTCCGCGACTATATGCTCTCTTTCCTTTTTTTACGCTACCTTTCAGACAATTATGAAGCCGCGGCTAAAAAAGAGCTTGGAAAAGATTATCCGAAGCTGAAAGACGACGACAAAAGAACACCCCTCTCTGTCTGGTATGAAGCAAACAAGGGTGATACCTCTGTATTTGAAAAGCAGATGCGCCGCAAAATTCATTATGTGATCCGGCCCGAATATCTCTGGAGCAGTATATACGAACTGGCAAGAACCCAAAGCGACGCCCTCCTTAAAACCTTGCAAGCCGGATTTAAACATGTTGAAAACGACTCCTTTGAGAGTACTTTTCAGGGCTTGTTTTCGGAAATCAATCTGGACTCTGAAAAACTTGGAAAAGGTTACCCCGCGCGTAATACAAAACTCTGTACGATTGTAACCAAAATCGCTGAAGGGCTTTCCGAGTTTTCTATTGAGAGTGATATTTTAGGCGATGCCTATGAATATCTGATTGGTCAATTTGCCTCCGGTTCAGGTAAAAAAGCAGGTGAGTTTTATACACCACAACAGATTTCAACCATTCTGTCCCGCATTGTTACCTTGGATAGTCAGAAGCCTGCTTCCGGAAAAAAGAAAAAGCTGAAAAAAGTACTCGACTTCGCCTGTGGTTCAGGTTCCCTTCTTTTGAATGTAAGGAAACAGCTCGGAACCAATTGTATTGGGCAGATATACGGCCAGGAAAAAAACATTACTACTTACAATCTTGCGCGGATGAATATGCTGCTCCATGGATTGAAAGATTCGGAGTTTCAAATCCGTCATGGAGATTCTCTTCTTAATGACTGGGATATCCTCAACGAAATGAATCCGGCTAAAAAGCTGGAATGTGATGCAGTGGTTGCTAATCCTCCATTCAGTTACCGCTGGGAACCAAATGAGGCAATGGGAGAAGACTTTCGATTTAAAAGTTATGGCCTTGCCCCAAAGTCCGCAGCCGACTTTGCTTTTTTGTTACATGGTTTTCATTTTTTAAGCGATGACGGCGTCATGGCAATTATTTTGCCGCACGGTGTTCTTTTTCGTGGCGGAGCTGAAGAACGGATACGCACGAAATTGCTCAAAGATGGCAATATTGATACTGTCATTGGCTTGCCGGCAAACCTGTTCTTTTCAACCGGCATTCCGGTATGTATTCTCGTACTAAAAAGATGCAAAAAGTTTGACGATGTTCTGTTTATCAATGCAGCCGAACTCTTTGAGAAAGGCAAACGGCAAAATTTCCTTTCAGATGATCACATTGATAAAATCATAGACACATATCAATACCGAAAAGAAGAAGAGCGGTATTCCCGATGCGTCTCAATGGAAGAGATAGAAAAGAATGAATATAATCTCAATATTTCGCGGTATGTGAGTACTGCAGAACCGGAAGAAGTTATTGATATTACGGAAGTAAACAAAAGTCTGGCTGAAATTGAGAAGGCAATAACAAAAGCAAAGAAAACTCATAATAAGTTTCTTAAAGAGCTTGGCTTGGCAGAGTTGCCATGAATTCAGATGTCATGCGCATTTTTAGAATGGAAATACTGAGGTCAAGACATAAACACTTGATTGTCTCAGACGGCCTTTTTCGCAAAACCGGCGCGTTTTATGTAATGCCGGATGTTGCCCCCTTGACAATTTCTGTTAAGGGCTTGAGGATATATTTCGGGCGAAAGTATTTAAAATGCTTAAAGATGAAGGCAAAATTGATGACAATCTGATCAATAATTTCTTGGGCTGAAAACATTCCGGTTTTAGTGCGCACAACAGTCCTTTGAATGTGGTTACAAAACATTCGTATTTGATGTTGAAGTGTAGACGCGTCCTCGCGCCGTCTGCGTTGCGGAAGATAGTTTCAATTTTACAGAGCCCCATTAGCAAGCGATTTCAACGCATGATTACCTAATTTCAACGTATAGGCTTTACTTGCCTGCCACGGCGCGAGGGCGCGCCTACACTACATTATTTGGAAGCCGTGTTGTATCTGGGAATTAAGACAATCCGGTTCACCTTCAAAGGGCTGGAAGCAGTGACTAAAGTGATCTAAAGTTAAAAGTGAGCTAAAGTTCAGGTAAAAATTTTCAATTTTTTGATGCTTAATTTTTAAAAGCCAAAAATCTTTGATTTTTACCAAAACTTTAGGACTTTTAGTGCACTTTAAACTTTAGTCACTTTCTAACAATGTCACAATACATTTAAAAGAACAGTTTCACACAGGATTATAAATCACGCTGAACAGATACAATAAATTAGTATTGTGCATCCTTTTTAGCAAGAGTATAATGCTGAATATTTCATGTACTGTAACTCATGGCGGCAAAAGCGATTTAAGACATGCCGCGCAAATCATGGCAAGGGTTACATACTCGCCTGCGCTTCATGGCATTTAATGGGGATTGCGAATGATAAAAGATCTAAAATTCAGAACAAAGCTTGGCATTGGTTTCGGCGTTATCATACTCTTTTTTATAGGGGCTGTGTTGACTTCGATTTGGCAGGCAGGACGGGCAAAAGAGGCGGTAAAGGACTACGCCGAGATTCGGAGCGCGACTGCCCGGGCGAGCTTGATGATGTTAAACGGAATGAATCACTCGCTGGCCGCGTTGCGCGGTTGGACGCTGTTGGGCGACCATAAATTCAGGGAGGAGCGGTCAATTGCCTGGGACCTGGAGATATTGCCATCTTTGCAAAAGGTAAAAACATTTTCAACTGATTGGCTGGAAGGGGAATCGCTTAAAAGCCTTAATCTTATTTCCGGGCATGTTGAAAATTTAAAGATTTTTCAGAAGGAGATAGAGGAGATTGCGCAAACGCTTGAGAATACTCCGGCGACTAAAATATTGCTGAATGAAGCCGTGCCCAAAGCTACTATTATGGCCGAGTCTATAACAAAAATGATCGACCTTGAATCAAACCTTGAGGCGACTCCCGCAAGGAAGGATCTTTTAGGCGTTTTAGCGGATATTAGAGGATCATTAGGTTTGGGCCTGGCTAATATGAGGGCGTATTTGCTTTCAGGCGACGCGAAGTTTAAAAATACTTTTAACCGGCTTTGGGAAAAAAATGAGTTACGTTTCGGCAAGCTTGTGGCAAGCGTAAATTTATTATCGCCTGAGCAGTTTGAGGCGTATAACAAGTTTGTAAATGCAAGGAGTGCGTTTGCGCATTTGCCAAAAGAGATGTGCGATATCCGCGGAAGTTCCGAATGGAATAAGGCGAATTATTTGCTTAAAACAAAGGCGTCTCCAATTGCGGCGGAAATAAAGAGAGAGCTTAACATTATGGTGGCGGAGCAAAACAGGCTGATGAAAGTCGATCTGGGCCGGGTTTGGCGCCATACAGCGGTTTTGGACACCACTAACTGGATATTGCTTGCGGCGGGAGTGGTTATAGGCATCGTGGTGTGCGTTATTATTACCAGATCGGTCACTGTTCCGGCAAGAGATTTAATAAAAACCCTAAAAGAGTTTGGTTCGGGAAACCTGAATGCAAAGTCAAATATCCACTCCGAGGATGAGATAGGTATGCTCGCTAAGTCGTTTGATAAAATGTCCGATGATTTAAGAGTCATATCTAACAAGCAGAAAGATGAAAACTGGCTTAACTTTAATCTTGCCGACGTTTCGGCTACCATCCAGACCATTTCGGATATACAGTCGTTGGCCGATTTTGTTATTAGAGAAATTACTCAGTTGATTAAATGCGGATACTGTCTGTTTTACATTAAGGAAGCAGGAGGGCAGGATGAGCCGGTTCTTAATTTATGTTCCTCATTCGGCTATAAAGCGCCTAAGAATATCTCAGATAGATTTAAATTGCGGGAGGGGCTGGTTGGGCAATGCGCTTTTGATCAAAAATCAAATTTGCTGACTCAGGTTCCCGGCGATCACATAAAGATAACCACCGGGCTTGGGGAAAGCGCGCCGTTAAACATATTGTTGCAACCAGTTCTGTTTAATGGAGAGACGCTTGGCGTTATTGAAATTGCGTCTTTATATGAATTTACAAATATTCAGGTGAGGATGCTTGATAAACTGTCGGTTCAGGTCGGCAACGCGCTTAACAACATAAAGGCAAACCGCACGGAAGCTCTTTTGAAGAAGTCGCAGGAACTTGGCGAAATGTTGCAGGCTCAGCAGGAGGAGTTGAGGCTGGCCAATGAAGAGATGGAAGAAAAATCCGCAGAGCTTGAAGCTCAATCCGATGAGTTACGGGCCGCTAATGAGCAATTGGGCGTCCAGGCTGAAGAGTATCAAACCCAGTCGGAAGAGTTAAAAGCGGCGAATTCCGTGCTTGAGCAGAAAAAAGCGGATATTGAAGAGGCCAGAAAAGATCTGGAGAAAAAGGCCGCGGAGCTGGAGCTTGTAAGCAAATATAAGTCCGAATTTTTGTCAAACATGTCTCATGAGCTTCGGACACCTCTAAACAGCATGCTCATCCTTTCAAAATCGTTCGCGGACAATGAAGACGGTAATTTGTCTGAAGACCAGATTGAGTCGTCTAAGGTTATTTATAACGGCGGTGAGGAGCTTTTGAGTTTGATAAATGAGATACTTGACCTCTCAAAGATTGAGGCCGGCAAACTTACAATGCAGTTTGAAGAAGTTGAGTTGAACTCAATCAAACTTAATATGAATAACCAGTTTAAGCCTGTCGCTAAGGAAAAAGGGTTGGAGTTTACTGTTGATGTGGCCGGAAATTTGCCAAACCACATGAAAATGGATCGGCAGCGCACGGAACAGGTGTTGAAGAATCTCCTTTCAAACGCTTTTAAATTTACAAAGTTAGGATCTGTGAATCTAAAAATCCATACCCCGGCAAAAGAGGCCAAATTTAACCGCAAAGCGCTTGCGCATGAGAAAACCATCGCGTTTTCAGTAATCGACACTGGAATAGGCATACCTGAAGATAGGGCTATTGCCATATTTGAGGCCTTTCAACAGGGCGACGGTTCTACAAGCAGAAAATATGGCGGCACAGGGCTTGGGCTCACTATTTCAAAGGAGCTGGCAAGGCTTATGGGGGGAGAGATCCAGCTGGAAAGCATAGCCGGCGCCGGCTCAACATTTACGCTTTATTTGCCGTTGGATTTTGAGCCGGCAAATATTGAGACTGAATCGCCGAAAATAGAGCCTACTCCTTCTGCCTCAACGCCTCCGGCCCGGGTAACTGAAAAACCCGAGCCTGTTGAGCGGCCCGTTGAAATAATTGACAAATTTTTGCCTGATGACAGAGATGATTTAAGCAACGGCGCCAGATCAATTCTCATAATTGAAGACGATGTGCATTTTGCGCGCATATTATTGAGCCTGTCCAGAAAGAAAGGCTATAAATGTCTTGTTGCCGGCGGAGGCCGAAACGGTCTTGACCTGGCGTTTAAATATCTTCCCAACGCCATTATACTTGACCTGAAACTGCCGGATATGGATGGGGGCAAAGTGCTTGATCAATTGAAATTTGATCTGAAAACAAGACATATTCCGGTGCACATCGTTTCGTGCATGGATGAGGACGCTGAGTCTTTGCAAAAAGGGGCGATCGGATTTCTATCAAAACCCGTGGACGCGGACTCTATTGAAGATGTGTTCAATAAATTTGAAAAAATGTTTAACGAGACGATTAAGCAGCTGCTTATAGTTGATAATGACAAATATGAAAGCGATGAAGTTATTAAATTGGTAAAACGCAAAGGGATTGAGATTACCACTGCTGTTAGCGGAAAAGAGACCCTTGAAAAGATTAAATATAAACATTTTGATTGTATTATTTTATGCATGTGCCTTCAGGATATGTCCAGTTATGATCTGCTTAGCAAAATCGACAAGGACAAGTCAATTAAGATGCCTCCTGTTATTGTTCATACCGAGAAGGAGATCAATCCTGATGAGTACGCTAAGCTGCTTGAATTTACAAAACATTTTGTGTTGAAAGACACTCATTCCGCCGACCGTTTGCTTGATGAGGTCTCGCTTTTTCTGCATAGCGTTGAATCTTCGATGCCTGCCTCGCAGAAAAAGATGATAGGCAAGTTTCATGATTCGAAAAAACTGCTTGAAGGCCGCAAAATCCTTCTGGTTGATGATGATATGCGAAACGTCTTTGCGTTGACAAAGGTATTGCAAAACAACGGCATGAATGTTTTGAGAGCGGGAGACGGGCAAATGGCATTGGACATCCTCAATGAGCATGATGATGTGGAATTGGCGCTTATGGACATTATGATGCCTATAATGGACGGTTACGAATCTATGGGGCGCATTCGCAAGATGATCAGGTATAAGAAAATGCCAATAATTGCGCTGACGGCCAAAGCGATGCCGGAGGACAAAATTAAATGCATTGACGCCGGGGCCAGCGACTATTTAACCAAACCGGTTGACATGGCCAAGCTTTTGTCGGTAATGAAAGTATGGCTTTACAATAACAGATAGCACATTCAAACTGAATTCAGAGATAATATTATTCGTGTCAATTAAGAGCTTCCAAAGGTCACTGTATAAGTAAGTGACTAAAGTGGTCTAAAGTTAAAAGTGAACTAAAGTTTAGGTATATATATTATATACAGAGGCCTATGATGGAAGGCTGACAAATTTAAAAAGCTCCTTCATTATAGCTCTTGCTTTTTAATAAAAAACATACCTAAACTTTAGTTCACTTTAGCGCACTTTACTCTTTAGTCACTTGAACATTGCGGAGCCGCGAAAGATACAGGTATAATTTCTGAGATCAATTTGAACTTACAACAGATAATTTAAAAGGGATTATTAAAATGGAAACCGAAGAGTTTACGCCAAAAATATTAGCGGTTGACGATAAAAAAGAGAACCTTTTTGCGTTGGAAAAGGTTCTTAATAAACTTGATGTTGATGTTATATGCGCCACGTCAGGCAATGAAGCTTTGCGGCTTTTATTGGAGAATGAGTTTATGCTTGCCCTTCTGGACGTTATGATGCCTGAAATGGACGGATTTGAGACTGCGTCGCTAATTCAGGAAGATGAAAAAACCAAACACATGCCTATCATTTTTGTTACGGCAAGCGCGGCAAGCAAAGAGAAAGATTACATTTACAGGGGGTATGAATCCGGCGCGGTTGATTACTTGATGAAGCCTGTGGACACCGAAATACTTTTAAGCAAGGTTAGCGTGTTTCTCGACCTCTATTACCAAAAAAGGGAGATTGAGCGTCTAAGGGAAAAGGCTGAAAAAGCGAACCTTGAGCTAAAGAAAATGAATAATCAGATGGCTGAGTTTGTGGGAATTGTGGCGCACGATCTGCGCGGTCCGGTAAGCAACATATCGTTTATTTGCGATTTGCTTGAAGAGACCCCGGATGATCTTAAGCAATATCTGCCCATGTTAAAATCGAGCGCGCAAACCTCGCAGGATTTGATAAGCGATTTTCTTGATATTGCGTCATTGAGCAGTGGAAAAGTTGAAATTGAGAAACAAAGAACTGTTGTTTCCGTTTTGATTTCGCAAGCCATTGACGGGGTAAAATTTAAGATCGACAAAAAGAAACTCAATATCAACAATTCGGCGACAAAGCCTTACGACGTTATAGCTGATCCGAAACGAATTTTGCAGGTTCTTGACAACCTGTTAAGCAACGCTATAAAATTTACCTCGCCGGGAGGAATAATAACAGTGCACGCAATAGAGGAAGATATGGGGATAAAGATAAAGGTTTCAGACACTGGAGTTGGAATTGAGCCTGATATTCAGCCAAAACTTTTTTTGAAAAATGAGAAGGTAAGCACGCAGGGAACCGACGGGGAGCCCGGCATAGGATTTGGCCTGCCTCTTTCACAGGAACTAATAACCGCCCATGGGTCGTCGATTGAAGTGTCAAGCAACCCCGGCGAGGGATCTACTTTTTCATTTGTTTTGCCTGTTTATGTTGAAGAGGAGTGAAAATGGAATTTACAGGGGTTGATTGTAAGTGACGCAGGCTGGATGCCTGTGATTATTTTATACACAGGCAAGGATGCCTGTGCAACTTTATTCAGCAATGAGCAAACTAATTTTACGGTTTGCCAACTCAACCAGGCCGAACACATCACTGGGTTCCATGCCGTCTATGATATTTTGTTTATAATACTCTCTATAAGACTCTTCAAGCGGTTTGATATGCCATAACAGTTCCATTAGCGAGTCAAGGACATGGCCGGAATTAACAAACACTACCGATGGGGTAATTTCATTGCCGTCAACGTCTTTATATGTTTGCACGCCCAAAAGGTTGTAATTTGCCCTCCATAGGCTAAGTTTGTCTCGAAATCCGTTGATTTGCCCTAAAACATCAGCCGGCGCTTTTCCCGTAAACTCCAAAGATTCCATCATACTTAGCGCCTCGGAAAGCGAAGTATTTGGAGCAAACAATGATAGTGTGTTGTTTATGTTGCTCCATAAGGAGTAAACATTTGAAGGCGTTATGTTTCCATATCTGTCATAAGCGCCCGCCTTGCCGGCGGAAACCAGTATAGAGGTAAACAGCAAGGCAATTGCAATTCTGCTTTGAAATATTTTCATTTTTATTGTTTAATAGAATCTTCAGAATTAAACGCAAAGGTAAATATTTAACGAAATAGATTATATCAATTTTGACGGTGATACAAAAATGATAAATGATAGCGAGGTTTAATCATGGCGGTTTTTAAAGAAATAACTCATGTGATTTATGATATGGACGGGCTGCTGCTGGATACTGAGCCGCTTTATACTCAGGTCACTGAAAAAATAGTTGCGCGTTACGGGAAAACTTTTGATTGGTCGCTGAAGGCGCAAATGATTGGGAAGAAATCAATAGACGCATCAAGGCTGCTAGTTAAGGAGCTGGAACTTCCAATGAGCGCGGAGGTGTACCTTGAGGAGTGCGAAAACAAGTTAAAGGAGCTGTTTCCCCTGACGCAACCATTGCCCGGAGCTTGGGAAATAACCGCGCATTTAAATAAACACGGGATTGCACAGGCGGTGGGCACAAGTTCCTGCCACGACATGTTTTTGCTCAAAACCGCAAACCATCGCGAATGGTTTGAGATGTTTGATTGCGTGGTAACGGCGGATACGCCTGACGTTGAGCATGGAAAGCCGGCTCCTGACATATTTTTAAGCGCATGCAACAAGCTAGGGGCTGATCCTGAAAAATGTCTAGTGTTTGAAGACTCGCCATACGGCATGGAAGCGGCTTTAAGCGCGAATATGTCGATTGTGGCCGTGCCGGATGCCAATATGGACAAGTCTATTTATAGAGATTCACACCAGATTCTGGATTCGTTAAATGATTTTAAACCGGAGTTGTGGGGAATGCCTCCGTTTTAGAAGTAAAAAAGACAAAATTATATAGAGGTTTTATAAAATGAAAAAGAAGGCGCTGTTTGTTTGCACGCATAATTCGGCGCGATCTCAGATGGCGGAAGGATTGCTTAGCAGTTTATACGGAGATAGATTTGAGGCTTTTAGCGCCGGCACAAAACCTTCCCATGTTAATCCGTTTGCCGTTAAGGCGATGGCAGAGATAGGGATTGACATATCCGCCCATTGTTCAAAAGGCTTTGACCAATTTTACAACGCGGGCATTGATTATGTGATAACCGTCTGCGACAATGCCAATGAGAGCTGCCCGGTGTTTCCAGGCGCCGGCAAAAGGTTGCACAACAGTTTTGCGGATCCGTCGGCTGTTAATGGCAGCGATGAAGATAAACTTGCCGCATTCAGACGAACAAGGGATGAAATTAAGGAGTGGATTCAAAGCTCTTTTGCATGAACATTCAAATTAACGCCTTTACCGAACTTTTTTGATTTAAAGCCCGAAGGGCTGACTTATTAAAGCCTAGGGCAGCGCCCTAGGTATGTGATTTAACATATTTTAGCCCTGTAGGGGCGAATTAAGAAATCGTATGTCGAAATCGCTACCAGATATTTTGGTCGCATAATTTTTGACAAAGATCTCTTGGCTGAAAATTTAAATCGCCCTTACAGGGCTAAAAAATATTTAACCTTATTTCCCAGGGCGTTGCCCTGGGCTATATTAAATCACCCCTTTGGGGTTAAAGAATTAATGTAAACAACACTCTGTCATTTTGACATAAACTATTGCAAGCCTGGACTTAAAATGGAAATCCCTTTACAATTAAATTATTGGTAACAATTTAGTTGTTTGAAAAATGTGCCGGCTAAAATTTGTTGCTATGGCGCTAATAGGCGCGTAATGCCCTTTGATACTGGATGCTAGATGCTTGATACTAGATTGTTGGTTTCATTTCTTTGAAATGGGCAAATTTA
>JAIQZQ010000038.1 GCA_021777105.1 Candidatus Anammoxibacter sp. | reverse complement strand
ACTGCAGGTGAAATATTTTACCGAAACACATCAAGGCTTTAGTTGAAGTATATAACCCTAATTGTAAAAATGGTTTTTTGTAAATACACGGATAAATCACTGTTTAATAGCAGATTTGAGGGATTTAAAGAAATGTTTGCGGATATATTTAGGGGTAATTACAAGCCATGAAAATCTATGTTCATTGTTAAGAACCTGCTTTTTTGCCCATTTTTCAAATGTTTTATATTTGAAGACTCTCATATTTAAAGCGGTTCTTTACCTTAATACAATACCCTTGTGTTCACCATTTCAAGGGTATTGTATAAATTTTATTTTTATTATTGAGTATCTAAACCTATCCAAGGATATTTGAAATTTCGTTTAAGCCATAAAAAAACCCGTTCCGCCGATTTTCGGCGAAACGGGTTAAAACTGCTCTGATGGAATCAGATTAAGTTGTTTTTTACTGCCGGTTAAGCGGCTTCTCCTTCTTCATGCGCTCTGCCTGGATAGGCGTCTACGCCATGGTAAGCCTGGTCCAATCCCATCTCTTCCTGCTCTTTTGTCACACGGACTCCGCATGTGTATTTCAGGATAAGGAAAAGGGCGAAACCGTTGGCAAATGCCCAAGCGGCGGACGCGCATACGCAGATAAACTGAGCAAGCAACTGCCCTGCGTCTCCATAGAGGATGCCTCTAACGCCTTCATAAGAGCCGTCTGCGAATATGCCCAATGAGAGCACGCCCCACATACCGGACCAAACATGAACGGCGACTGAATCAAGTGGATCGTCAATCTTGAATACCCAATCCATAAGATATTTTCCGCCTCTGTAGCACAACGCGGCAATAACACCCACAATCACGGCGGCCCAGACAGGGATAAACGCGCAAGAGCAAGTGATTGCGGCCAATCCGCCAAGGGTTGCAACGCAAACCTGGGCAATGTTAACCTTGCCTGTCATGGCTATTGAAAGGAAGAACATTGTTGTCGCTGCTGAAGCGGCGGCAAGGAATGTGTTGATGCAAACGATAGTTAACCTAAGGTCTGTTCCAAGCAATGTGGCGCCTGGGTTGAAACCAAACCAGCCGAACCAAAGGATAATGATGCCGATGTATCCATAGAACACATTGTGCGGTTTAAAGAATCTTGGTTTGCCGTCCTTGCCGAACTTGCCGATTCTAGGCCCAACCACGATTGCGCCTACCCAGGCGACTATGCCGCCCTGCATATGCACAATTGATGAGCCTGAAAAGTCCCAAACTCCGCTGCCGAAAGGCAAATGGGCAAGCCAACCGCCGCCCCAAACCCAATGGCCGAAGACCGGATAGATCCAGCCGCAGAATACGGCGCTTACAATAATGTAAGGAACCAGTTTCATTCTCTCGGCCACGGCGCACGCAATAAAGGATACGGATATGGTGCAGAACACACAGTTAAACACCCAGAATGTGACGTTGGTAATATCATACGCCCTGCCCACATTCATAAAACCGCTGGTTCCCATAAACCAGTTGCCGTGCTCATAACCCGCGGCAAGCTCTGAACCGCCAAGCAAAAACGCGCCGCCTATAAACCAGAACGCCATGCTACCGGAGCAACTATCCATAAATACATGGGTCGAGAAATTTAACATATTTTTTTGACGCAAAAACCCTCCAAAAAAGCAAACGCCGGCTTTCATGAAAAGAACGATTGACGCGCAATACATCAACCATATAAAATCTATAGGCACCTGTGATTTACCGGTGCGCTCTCCGGCGCCTGTTGGATCGCCGGGCAAGTTGCCGCCGGCCTCGGCAATGCCTTCAACAAAGTAAAAGCATGCCGCTATCAACGCTAAAAAAATAAATAATCTTCTTATTTTCATTTAAAAAACACCCCTTTTAATTAAATTTATACTATTAATGTTTACAATTCAGATGCAATGAATATTGCTAATAATTAATGTGAAGCTTTCGAAATAGTTAGTTGTTTCAACTTAAACACGATAAACCTTGCTCTATTTTAACTAACTAAAATTTTCATCACCCCCTTTCATAAAAAAAGGTTTAAACACAAAAATTAGATTTGCCTTAAAGCATTTTTGTTGGATTTTAGATTAACTTAAAACAGGAAATAAAATTGAATGTCGGATTAAACACGACGGCGCACATAAAAAATAGCTAATCGCCGTCAATTATTGCGTAATTTATGCTCTCTATTTGGTCAATGTTTAACTTTTACGAGGATTTAAACTTGAATCGATGAATTTAGCAGGAACAAGCCTGGTTTACAGCTTTTAGATTTATTTGCGCTTGTGCCGGCGCTGGAAGATTTAACGAAGAGTTTGCCGTTGTTAACGGCAAGAATATGCGATTTAAAAAAAAGACTCAACTGTTTATCCTGATCGGATGTTTTGTCTATCGCAAATACGAAATCGTGAAGAAAAATTTTGCCGCCAAAATCGTTATGGCTTTTATCATCGCAATTAACCTTGCAAATATTGAAAACATTGGCATGCGCAAGTTTCTTCTGAAAGTTTAACTTTTTGCCAAAAAGCGCGTGCCCGCCATATGTCGCGGTTGAAAAACCGAACGCGATTAAGATCAATAAAAACAGATATTTCCGGTTAATTATTTTTCTTCTCATATCAGTCTAACTCAAAATATAGAAAGGTTTTACAGAAACGGCATTAAGTTAACAAATATGGACTTATTTGTCAATATTTTATAAAACGAGGATGAGACCGGTAAGTTTAACGACAGGCATTAATTAAGTGAGGTAAAAAGTGTTACATCAAATAAAAATATTTAATATTTTTAATATTTTTGAGTCTTTTTATAGTAAAACATCTTAAACCTTTTCACTGCATAAGTTTACGTGACGAGAATTTCAGGAAAATTGCAAAAACGCTTCAGGCAGGCATTCGATAATATCCGTGGCGATCATTGATATTTCTCCGCGTTTTTTTGCCGCTATATCTCCCGCCAAACCGTGTATGTAAACCCCCAATTGGGCGGCTTCAAAAGCTGCGTATCCCTGAGCGATTAATGCCCCGATTATACCGCTAAGCACATCGCCGGACCCGCCGCTTGCCATGCCTGGGTTGCCGGTATTGTTGATATACAGGTTATTTTTGTTAATAACAATAGTTTTATGGCCTTTTAATACCAGCACGGTTTCCCGTTTCCGGGTGGAATTATCCTTATTTTCACCTTCATCACGGTAGACGTCCTCAATAAACTCTTTTGCTGTTTTTTGGCGGTCGGCCTGAACAGCGGCGGATGATTTTAGCCCCATCAGGCCGGCAAGTTCGCCCGGATGCGGGGTGATTACCACGTCGTTCTTTGCTTCTCTTAACAGATTCAGATTGCCGGCTATAGCGTTAATGCCGTCCGCGTCAAGCACAATTGGTATCTCAAGATCTTTTAATAAACCCGCCGTAAGCGCTCTTGTGTCCTGATTAAGGGACAACCCGGGGCCTATTATGCAAACATTAAACTTTTTGGCAAATTCAATGATCTCCTTTTTCGCTGTTTTCGAAAAGGTTCCGGATTCTGTTTCAGGCAAAGGCAGAGTCATTACGCACGTCAATTTAACCTCCATTGCCGGATTAAGGCTTTTTGGAATGCCGAGTGTGACAAGCCCTGCTCCGGAACGCAAGGTTGATTTTGCGCACAGATAAGCGGCTCCGGTTAATCCCAGGGAGCCTGCTATAACCAAAGCCCGGCCATAATCGCCTTTGTGCGATTCCGCTTTACGCGCGGTTATTTTTGGAAGTTTATTAATCTCCAGCATGGTTGTTTTAGAGGAAGGATTTATTTATTGTTGATTAAAGAGGCGACGCACGCCGCGCCGAATCCATTGTCAATATTTACAACGGATACCCCCGCAGAGCAGCTGTTCAACATTGAAAGCAATGGGGCTATACCGCCAAAACTGGCGCCGTATCCCACGCTTGTAGGCACGCCGATAATAGGGCAATCGACCAGGCCGCCAACAACGCTGGCAAGCGCCCCTTCCATGCCGGCCACCACTATTATAACCCCGGCTTTTGACATATCAGCCATTTTATCAAGCAATCTGTGTATGCCGGCCACGCCCACATCATAGATAGTTTCCACCCTGTTGCCGACTATTTCAGCTGTCTCGCGCGCCTCTTCAGCTACCGGTATATCGGAAGTGCCGGCGGCTATTATCAGAATAAGGCCCTTCTTTTTCTTTCTCTTCTTGCCGTTTCTTATTGTTATGGTGCGCGCAAGTTTGTTAAATTTGGCTTTTGGATGTTTTGCCGCAACAACTTTAAATGCCTCCTCGTTTGCCCTTGTGGCAAGGACGTCCTTTTCACGCTTAACAAACTGGTCGACAATATCGGATATTTGTTCAACAGTCTTGCTTTGGCAGTATATTGCCTCGGGAATGCCGCAACGGATATGCCTGTGATTGTCTATCTTTGCAAAACCAATGTCGTCATACGGCATGCCTTTAAAAAGACTGATAGCCTTGTCAACGGAGGTTTTGCCGTTTTTAATTTCGTTTAGTAGTTTTTTTAACGATTGAGCATCCATATGCATAAAAAAAGGCAGCTTTTTCTAAGAAACCTTAGAAAAGCTGCCTTTTAAAAACAACTATTAATCCTTAATGAAACAGAATTGATTTTTGGTAATTTTTGAACAGATTATGAACATCTCAAAATTAGTGAGCTTTTTGAGGTAAAGCGCCGTCAAGACCTAATTCAAAATTCTGCTGTCTAAGTTCATCTTCAGCAAGCATTATTGTGGTAGAAGCTTTTCCGCCAAATGCGCCTTCAACGCTAACTGTGTGAACGCCAGGAGCTACTTCGAAAATAACCTGACCGTTCTGAGCTGTTTCGCCTGTTTCTTCGTCAACTGTAACCGTGCTGCCTGGAATTCTCTGACCCAAACCAGTTACAATAACTCTCAACTCAGCTGGTTTAATTGTGTAAGCCTGTACTGCGGCGATGCTACCCCATGAAAGTATTGCTACACCTGCAACAACCAATGATACTCTTTTCAAAAGCTTATTCATTATAAAAATCTCCCTTCTTATTTTTTTTAACAAAACGAGCAATAAAATTAAATCCTAAATTAATCTGCTAATAACCACTAAAAATTATAGTTGTCTTTGCCTCACCTCCTTTTTTTATTTAAGTTATTTTTTGTTATTAATTAGAATATTATCAGGTTTAAGATCTCTAATTTATCCGCTAATTTATTATTGGCAGACATCAAACCAGAGTAAAAATTTTTAATATGATACCATTTGATTTTTCATTCTGCAACAAAAAATTCGCTCAACCAGGCAACTATTTACATTCCCATAGTTTCCCTGGCCGCATCCATAATTTCAGGCGTAATCTCGGTAACCCCTTTTTCCTTAGCGTACTTTTCAATACCCGACTTAGCCATGGGTCTGACAAATACAGGCACATTTTCCATCCGGGCCTCTGCATCCTTTGTCCACACAATCTCAGGCTTGGCAGGCTTTGCCGGCGCGCTTTTCGCCGAGCCGGCGCTGATATTAAGGCTTTTTATAAGCTTGCTCTCCTCAGGGCCGGTTAAAAGAGCTATGGTGCTTTTACAATTGGGGCACCCAAATTTAAGGGCCATTGAGCCGTCGTTAGGCCCCTTTTTGGTTTGTCCAACCTTCATTGACACCCCGCAAGGGACGCATAAAATCTCCATAATTTATAATCCTCCTGGAAATATGTTTAAAAACTGATTTTAGGCTGCGCCCATAAATTCTCTAAATTCATGCTTTGGCATTATAATGTAAACAACAACCTAATAAAATAACATTTTTATCTCAACCTGGTCTGTTGCCTTGAAAAATAGTCTTTGGTTGATGAAATGACAACGCCGCTAAGGGCTATTATGCCTATTACGTTTGGTATAATCATCAAACCGAACGCTATATCCGAAAAATTCCACACAAACGTAAGCTCAGTCACCGCGCCAATGAAAAGGGCGCCTATAAATACGCATCTGTAAGGCGTAATTGCCTTTGTTCCAAAAAGATATTCCGAGCACCTATCGCCGTAATAAGACCAGCTTATTGCGGTGGAAACGGAAAACAGAATGAGCCCTACAGTCACAATAAGGCCCCCATAACCATTAAGCCCTATGTTAAAAGCGTGTTTTGTAA
Organism: Candidatus Anammoxibacter sp.; assembly: GCA_021777105.1. GTDB lineage: Bacteria > Planctomycetota > Brocadiia > Brocadiales > Anammoxibacteraceae > Anammoxibacter_B. The sequence goes on along the minus strand of JAIQZQ010000038.1, from coordinate 111,469 downwards.
GCACTGATGAGTCCGCGCCCGACTTCCAGGCGCCGGTTACAATGATTACAAGCGCGGTAATTGTGCAAATTACCAAGGTGTCGATAAACGGGCCGATCATGGCCACCAGGCCTTCGCGCACGGGCTCTTTCGTCTTAGCGGCGGCGTGAGCTATGGGCGCGCTGCCCATACCCGCCTCATTTGAAAATACTGCCCTTTTTATTCCCCATGTAATAGTGTACAAAACCGTGGCGCCGGCAAACCCGCCGACCGCCGCGGTTGGATTAAACGCGTGTTTAAATATAAGCCTAAACGCATCTGGAATGGAAGTTATATGCAAAATTAATATGGTTAATCCGCCCCCAACATATATGCCTGACATAATAGGCACCAACTTGCCGGCAACCTTGCCTATGCGCCTCATCCCGCCAATAATAACTACGCCCACAACCAGCGCTATCACAATACCGACTATTATACGCAACCATAAAATCTTCGGAGTAAACGTTGCGATGCTTGAGCCGTTTTTTCTATTAATACCGCCCTTATCGTCATAAAAACCTAATTCCTTCAAAACATTTGAGCCGTCTACCGCCAATAAATTAAACTCAAATTTTCCTTGAGTCGAGTCCACAATCTCAATGCGGTTGCGGTCTGAAGTTATAGACGCCTTTACATATCCGCCTGAATTTTCACGATGAGTGTTTATCGCCCTTAAAAAATCGCCGACAATACGGGAATTCTGCAAATCAACGCCAAAAGCGGCCCCGCTTTTCGTTGTAATCATAAACTCATCGCCTTTAACACGGCCTATCTCCACCCCGTTATTCATATCAATCAAAGGCGTTTCGTTTTCAAGTTTGAGCTTAAAATTATCTTCCAGCGCAATAGCCATTGAATTGGATTGCACCATGTTGCCGCCCCCGAACGTGCCTATTATAGCGCAAAACGCAAACGTTGCCGCCAGCCATTTAAACCTGCCACCAAGGCCCTTTTCAATATAATACATCGGCCCGCCGCTAACCGTGCCGTCTTCATGCACGACCCTGTACTTTAGCGACAACAGGCACTCGGCGTATTTGGTCATCATGCCGAAAAAGGCAGCCACCCACATCCAGAAAAGTATGCCCGGCCCGGCAGCGTGCAACGCGGTAGCCACGCCGGCTATATTTCCCACACCCACAGTCGCTGAAAGAGCCGCGCAAAGGGCCTGAAAATGAGTCACATCCCCCTGGTCATTCGGGTCATCATACCTGCCGGCAATAATAGCGAAACTGTGCCCTATCTTTCTGGTTTGCATAAAAAACATCCGGAAAGTAAAGAATACGCCTGCGCCTATAAGCATTATAACCAGAGGCATACTCCAGATATAACCGGATATCTGACCCAATATGTTTGTTAAAGATTCCAAATGTTTCGCCTTTTATTAATTAAACTTTTGTCAAAAATATATATCTAACCATCATTTTCAATCATCGTTTCCTTAACAATCCACCCGCCGCCCATAACAACATCCTCATCCTCGCTGTCATAGAAGACGACCGCCTGTCCCGGCGTCACAGCTGGTTGAGGCTCGTCAAACTCAGTCCTTACATATTCCCCAAAGGGGTGTACTATAGCAGAAACCGGTTTGTGATTGTATCTTATTTTTGCGAATACCTTTACTGGTTTATCAAGGGCCTCAATTGATATCCAGTTCATCCTTTCGGCAAACAGATTCTTCTTCAATAAATCAGCCCATGAGCCAATCGTTATCTCATCGCTATCTATATCAATATCAACAACATACATCGGCTTGCCCATAGCTATCCTTAAACCTTTGCGTTGCCCTACTGTAAAAAACTGTATCCCCTTGTGTTCGCCGACTATATTGCCCTGTGTGTCCTTCACTACCCCGGGTTTAATTTCGCGTCCAAGGCGTTTTGCCACAAAATTCTTATAGTTGTTGTCAGGAATAAAGCATATCTCCTGGCTTTCGGGTTTATCCTTTGTTTTAAGGTTGAGTTCAACCGCTATTTTCCTGACTTCGTCTTTGGTTAAACCGCCTAAGGGGAAAAGAGCTCTTGCAAGCTGTTTTTGATTTAGATGAGCAAGCGCGTAAGATTGATCCTTGGTTAAATCCGCGCCTTTTTTAAGGATATATCGGTTGTTTAATTGCTCTATATTTGAGTAGTGCCCGGTAGCCACAAAACCGGCGTCAAGGGCGTTTGCGTAATCAACCAATTTCCCAAATTTCAAGGCCTGATTGCAGTGTATGCAGGGATTTGGAGTTTTGCCCGCATTATATTCAGCGCAAAAGTACTCCACAATCTTTTCAAACTCCCTCTCAAAATTAAGCACATAAAAAGGCATGCCAAGCGATTCGGCCACGGCGCGCGCGTCGCAAGAGTCGGCAAAACTGCAACACCCCTTTGTGGTGTCGCAGGAGTTAACATCCTCCTCAAAATCGCCCATGCGCATAAAAAGCCCAATAGCATCATAGCCGGCCTTTACAAGCAAATGCGCCGCGACACTGCTGTCAACCCCCCCGCTCATAGCAACAACAACACGTTTATTCATAATTAATAACTAAAAAAGTGGAAATACGATATGAAAAAAGCGATTTTACAGCAGAGAGGCAATGCGCGCAAAGAAAAAGCTCAACCGAGCCGCCGCGGGTCCCTATTTTATAATATAGAGTTGAGCTTTAAGCCGTGATAAGCTAAAATTTTAGCATATGCATACATTTAGTCTTTTGCAAGTTAAGTTTTGACAATTTTCGACAAAATATTTAAAGGTTCCATATATAAAATAAATTTTAAAAATTAAAATGAAACTACAGAAAAACAATTCAGAATACCAAAGCTTAGTCGTTAATATATCTGACACTTACAAACGAGGCCGGAATAACGCTTATAAATCTGTGAATACTTACTTATTAGAAACTTATTAGAAACTTATTGGAAAATTGGGCATTACATTGTGATGTTTGAACAGAAAGGAAATATAAAAGCCCAATATGGCAAAGCGCTTCTTGAGAATCTTTCAAAGGATTTGAGACTTATACATGGCAAAGGGTTCAGCCGAAGCAATTTAACGTATATGAGACTTTTTTATAATACATATCCAATTTGTGAGAAGGTTTCTCACAAATTGAGCTGGTCTCACTATGTTGAGCTTTTAAAAATAAATGATGATTTAGAGCGTTGTTTTTATGAAAAACAGTCAATACTGGAAAATTGGAGTGTGCCGGAATTTAAGAGGCAAAAAAAGGCTTCTTTATTTTTACGCTTAGCCTCTTCAACTGATAAAAAAGGCATATTGAAATTGACATGTGAAGGAAAAAAAGTTAGTCAACCCTCAGATTTAATTCGAGAGCCTTATGTTTTGGATTTTTTAAAGATTCCTGAACCATACCATATTTCTGAATTTGATTTAGAAACACGGCTTGTTAATCATTTGAAACATTTCTTACTTGAATTAGGAAAAGGTTTTGCCTTTGTTGGACGCCAATACCGTATCACTTTAGGAAATCACCACTATTATGTCGATCTGGTATTTTATCATAGAATACTTAAATGCTTCGTGCTCATAGACCTTAAAAAAGAGGAAGTTGGTTACAAGGATGTAGGCCAAATGAATATGTATCTAGGATATTTTGAGGATGAAGAAAACGTGCCGGGTGACAACCCGCCTATTGGCATTGTTTTAGCAAAAGAAAAAGATGAATTGTTGGTACAATATGCTATGCATGGTGTTACTTCTCAATTATTTGTAAGTAAATATCAGCTATATCTTCCGAATGAGGAAGAGCTACGGCATGAAATAGAATTAATTTATCAGGAAAATAATGGAGAATTGAATAAAGATAACAAAAAGGATGAACTTGGCGATGAAAATCATTTTTAATGCCAGTTTAAACATTTTTCATTTAAACAAAAACACCAAAATACCCAATGCCGACACAAAAAGAACAAGGCTTGCAATTAAAAGAACATACTTTACCCTCACAATCCTGCGGTGCGCTTCTTTTATTGATTTTACCGACTCCGCAACATACCTGTAACGCCATGGAAAAAGGACGAAAAAGCTAACAACGAGCGATAATATCCAGAGCAAAACGGATATTTTTATAAGGCAATTGTCCCCGGAATCTTCAAATGTCTTTTTCCCTACAGCCAGAAAGATTGAAAGAGAGATGGAGATCATCACTGCCAAGTATTTAGCCGTGTCCTCAATCCGATTCGGCGTCTCCTGTTTTTCACGCCATATATACTCATACCAACTACGGGTATCCGGGGCGGCTTTGCGACTTTTAATGATCTTTTTTCTGTCATATGTGTAGCCTCTTTTGGAAAGAAATATGATTGGTACGGCTCCACATTTGCCCTTCCAACGTTTTGATTGTTCCCGTTATGATTATCCTCCGCATCAGCTACGCCCCACAATTCAGCCTTGCACCTTTGCTATTCCATACCTTATCCGCTTTCATCATTGCAAATCAGCATTCTATGCTTCTGATTTTTGTCTTTCGCTTTATCCCGCTTGCGCATCTTTAATATTCTTCCATCTTCTTGATTCAATTTGCCACATCTTCTGCCTCAGGAAAACCGGCATTCCTCCCTATTTCATAACTATTTCTTACAACGTTAAGCCCCTCCTCCTTTTGCCCGGCATCATATAATAATTGACCGTAATGCTTTCCTACGTAAAACAACCCTTCCGCGTTCTTAGTTTCAGTCGCTAAGGCATAAGCTCTGGAAGTATATTCCCAATCTTTTTCCATATCCCCATTCGTATTTGCGATCATTGCCATATTGTGCAGGGTAGATATCAAACCACTTTTATCACCAATTTCTTGGCGGATCTTTAAACTTTGCTCTAGGTATTTAAATGCAATATCATAATCCCCACGTACGCGGTAAATCTGACTAATATTATTAAGAGTACCGCCCTCGCCAGATTTGTCGCCAATCTCCTGGCGGATTTTTAAACTTTGCTGCAAGTATTTAAGGGCAGTATCATAATCTCCGCGCGCATCGTAAATCTGACTAATATTATTAAGAGTAGTGCCCTCACCAGATTTGTTGCCACTCTCTTCCATAATCTTTAAACTTTGCTCCAAATATTTAAGGGCAGTATCAAAGTCCCCGAGTGTGCGGTATATTTGGCTAATATTATTAAGAGTGCCGCCGAGGCTGGATTTGTCGCCAATTTCTTTTTGAATAATTAGACTTTGCTTCAGATATTTAAGGGCAGTATCATAATCTCCATGTGCATGCGCAGTTGTAGCCATGTTATTTAGAGCAACGCCCTCTCCTTGTTTATCGCCAGTCTTTTGGAAGTTTGATAGCGTTTTTTTATAAAAACGTAGAGCTTGATCATATTCGCCGAACATATCGAGTATTAACCCTATACGGTTTAATATAGAGTTTGATGAGTTCTCTTCCAATAGTTTGTAAACATTATCAGTAAAATAATAAGCCCTGTCATACATGGATCTGTTGTAATAGAAATTTGAAAGCTTATCGCCAATCTTCTGAATTTTGTCCCTGTTTTTAGCCAGATTAAAATGATAAAACGCCTCCTCATAATCAGTTAACGATGAGCTTATGTTGTGATAATTATAAAAGTAATAAACACCAGCCTTGTCATGGTCAAACTGGAGATTTGGGCTTGTTGCCCCGACTCCGGCCAATAGTTCCTTTACTATAGGAGAACAGTAATAATAGGCAGTGTTCGTGTCCACATCCAGAGATATCTCCAACAGGGTGAGACCGTGGAGGTGAAGTAAAACCGTTTCACAATCCTCAATGTCCTTTTCATCGGAATACTGCAAATGCAATGCAAATTGTTGAGCCGGAACGCGAAAATGGGACATAAGGGCCAACACCTCATTTTGTTCTGAATCCAGAAGACTGAGGAGTTGCGCAAACACCAGGTCACAGCTCATCTTCAACCTGACTTCGTTGGTCTCGTTTTTATATTTTTCACGAAAATTTTCAAGGGTGGTCAAAGATTTTTCCATTTTTTCAGGACCGTTTTTGCACAATTCATTAAATATCTCCAGAGCGCGGTAATTGCCGCCAAAAGTCTGGTGCAAAAGCTGCACAATATCAATAAATTGCAACGGTTTTGCTTGCATGTAATGAAGCGGTTCATTTGCGGGGTTACTGTTATGGATAATCTCCGCAATGCGGACAAGTTCCAGATGATGGCATTTTTTCCAAAAATCGTTTATGCTAACCTGGTTCAAATCAAACATCTTTGCATATTCAAGGCCTGGTATTGTGTAACGCCCGGTTAAAATTACGCCGTATCTGTTATCGCGACAAAGATGCTCAATTATCTCAAGAATATCCAGATATTCATCGGCAAAGTTGTCGCCCGGCCCTTTCTGAAACGATTCCAGATTGTCGAAGATGAAGACCGGCGCGCACAGTTCCGCTGTTCGCGCTATAAGGTATTGAAACTTTTCTATCCCCTTTTCAATAAGGTTTAGTTTCGTGATGTCAAGTTTGTTGTTCTCCAGTAAATAGCGCTGAACTATTTTCAGGATATCATCTATGGATTTAATCGTTTCATCAAACAGAAATGGAACGGTCTTGCCGTCAGCCGCTATTGACCGTTGCACAAGGTGTTCTGCCATGGAAGTCTTGCCGACCCCGCCTTGCCCTTTGAGCATAATGGGCTTTTTATCAAACAGGCATGGCAAAATCCGCGCCTTATCCTTGCGGCGGCCAATAAACAGATAGTCTTTATCATGTTTTAGGAGCAATCTGTTTTGTTTAAAGATAAGTTGGTGTGAAGAGAAACTCAGGTTTTCATTTGTGGCAGTCCAGTCAACCGGATGTTCAATATGTACGCTACGGTAAAGGTTGGGTATTATCCATTGCAGGCCTACAGGGCAAACCGCGCCGGCCCTTGCCAGTTCTGAGCTTTCAAACTGCTTTAGAGAGTTCCGGGCAAGATTAAAGGCGAGAAGTATATTTTGTTTTTTTGCGATCTCCCCGTAGAATTTAGCGCAAAAATGCGTCGCGTACTTGTCCTTTATCGACATGCCCATTGATAGAACGGCTGAAACGCCAACCTTGAGCAGATGATTGGTCACGCCTCGTATGCCGGTTTCGTTGTCACCCCTGGCGGTTTGACATGAGGCGAGAACGACTATCGGTATCCTGTAATCTGGATTGCAATTAAGAACATCCGCGAAATCCTCGGCATTTACTATATCCGTATTCAGGTTTAGTGGTTGTTCAAGCATTAAATAGCCCGATTCATCATTAAAAACGGCATGGCCGGAATAATGCAGGATATGATATTTGTTTGCCGTTATTTTTCGCTTCAACGCTTCGCATGAGCCGTCGTCCGTAAAATCAATTTGCGCCAACCCTGCGCTCAACAAAGGTTGAAAAGCCTTTAATATCAGAAACTCTTCATCTTCATAAGAGAGCCTGTCTTTATGCCCCGCGTCTTCAGGTGACGAGATCATAATCAATATTTTTAACGGCGGCGCAAGTTGCGCAATTGATTGATCACTGGTCTTGAAATATCCCGGCAGAGCCTTGCTGATCAAAAGTTGTTGAATGTCGCCCAACTGTTTGCCTGAAACAGGGTCAATCGCCATTGTCCATGGCAGATTCAGTATCTCATTATCATTGTCCAGGAAAAGCGCGTCATAATAATCCCCTGACCTGTTAATAGCCTCCAGCGTCTTCACCAATTCCGGATTCGCCTGAACTATACCTGACAATTCCATTTTAAGCTCGTTAAGAATGCTTAAACGAAGATCAAATCCCTCCTCAAGATGGTTAATAATTTTGATGTTTAACAGTTTCAATCTGTTTTTACGCTCATCTGATATATCCAGTAAGATCTCTTTCTTTATCATAATGTTTTTTTAACCTGTAGGTTCATTTTTAGTGAAAAGATTTGTTGTAATCTGTTCTTGTTTAACGTTTTATGAAGGCTGATCCTGGATACTGGATAAATCACAAACAAGAAACCAAAGTAGTCAGTATTCAGGAAATTCAAATTTCCGCAATATTGAGTCAGGCTCAACTTCCCCTTTAATCGTGATATCTACAAATTCATCACATTTCGGACAATAGGCGTTAACATCACTCTCAACATCTTCCGTGCCATCCTTTATGGTGTACACTTTTTCAAAGATGTGTTTATTGTCGTTCGCGCATTGCACAGTATATTTAACGCACTTCTTTTTTTTCATTTTATTCATCCTTAAGGTCTAAAAAGTAGTTCATGTTTTTATGTTGAACATAGATTTTAATTAATAAGCTGAATATCAACCATTGGATTTTAATTAATCTATTTTGTCCTATTACAAATTAGCAACCCTGTAAAATATATTAGTATACCATTACAGAACTTGGACTTTACCAAATCTTGTGTCTTTTGTCAATCTGGGAATTAATTAGACGGATGTTGACTTAAGCGTAAAGCGTGTAAAGCAGAAGCCGCGAAAGCGAAGAGCAAGGCGCGTAGAACAAAAACCAATTGGCGGTTGGCGGTTAGCAGAAAAGCACGTTAAAAAACCGTGTTTTTTCGGGTTGTAACGCAACGCGAAGCTGTGGCTTCTGGAATTTTGGGTTACAAAGCATGGCAGACTGGGTCATATCAGCGATTTTGACTAATCTCGAGCTATATGTTGTACTTGGGAAACGCACAAGCACAATATATAGTATTGTAAAGTGCTAAAATTGCCCATTTGACCCAGTCTGATGGGCTTTGTAACCAGAACAGAGGTTGTTACTTTTCCTTTTGTTTTTTTGTTTTTAATCTGCTTTATAAGAATATAGAGTTGAGCTTTAAACCGGGATAAGTTAAAATTTGCGCCGGTTCATAATAAATTTAATATACAATCTTTAAAGTGGGAGCCTTTTATGGAAACATACGAAACGAAAAGAACCAGAGACGAAAAGATCGAAACGGTGTTTGGCGTGCGGCCAATTATAGAGGCTTTTAAAGCGGGCAAGACATTTGACAAGATTCTTTTACAGGAGAATTTAAAGAGTGACGGCATTGATGAGATAAAGGAGTTTATTAGAAGAAAAAAAGTGTCAAAACTTATCGCGCCTAAACAAAAACTCAACAATATTACATCAAAAAATCATCAAGGGGTAATAGGATTCATATCCCCTATAGAATTTGTGAATATCGAAACTGTTCTCACCAATTTATATAAAAAAAATAAAATCCCTTTTATATTGATTTTAGATAAGATATCGGACGTCAGAAACTTTGGGGCAATTGTCCGCACAGCTGAATGCGCGGGAGTGCATTGCGTTATCATCCCCAAAAAAGGCGCGGCGCAACTAAACTCAGACGCTATAAAAACTTCAGCCGGAGCTTTGTACAGGGTTCCAATCTGTAAATCAGGAAACATTAGGGAAACAGGTGAATTATTAAAAAAAACAGAGATAACAATAGTTGTCGCGACTGAGAGAGGGGCGGAGGATTACACAAAGGTCAATTTTAAAGGCCCCTTGGCTTTGGTATTGGGATCGGAAGAGAAAGGTGTATCGTTTGATCTGATAGGGCTTGCCGACCATAAGGCGCGTATACCTATAAAGGGAGATATTGAATCCCTAAACGTTTCCGTGGCGGCGGGTATATTAATGTTTGAGGCGTTGAAGCAACGGAATATCTAAAAGAGCCTGTAAGCTCAAACTGATCTCAAGAATTTACCTGTACCGTTTACGTATCGGCAATTTTCAAGTGACTAAAGTTTAAAGTTTAAAGTAACTAAAATGAGCTAAAGTTAAGGTATGTTTTTTTATTAAAAAGCAAGTGGCGAAAGGGAAGGGATCTCTTTAGATTTTTCATTGTTCAATCGTCGTTAGCTGCAAATAATAAACATATATACCTATACTTTAGTTCACTTTTAACTTTAGATCACTTTAGTCACTTGCTTAAACGGATTATTTCACACGAGCAATAGATTTAAGAATGCCCATCAATTCACGGCTCATTTCCGGGCTTTTTGTCACCAGATAGTCAATATTGCCCGGATTTTTGAAATTTTTGTCTCCGGTAACCACAATAAATTTGCAATCGTAGTCTACTTCGGTTATCTCTTTGGCTATTTTAGCCAGCGAGACGCCGCTGATTGTTGGGGAATGAAGCGATACCAGAACACAGCTGAAACGTTCGCGCAAGATGCGGCCTAACGCTTCAAGGCCGTCGGAGGCAAAGGAGAAGTCAATATTAAGCTCTTTGAGGATGGCTACGTACAATGAACGCATGGTGTTTGCCGTCTCCACCACAAGCGCCCTGGAGGCGCATTTAACATCGGCTTTATTATTTTGAATTTCCCGCAATTTGGATACATACAGGGAGGAATCCGCCTCGCCGCGAAATTGCATTTCAGCCGCGTACTCCTTTTTAAGGTCAAGGAGTTTAAGGCCCATATCGACCAATTCATCGTCAATCTTATCAGGGCTTACACTAAAACAATCCTCAAAATTATGGCAAGCGGTTGTTAAAAACCCCAGCCCAATGGAGCCCGCGCAACCTTTAATTGAGTGTATGTGGCGCATAAGCCGGCAGTAGTTCTCCTTTTGTCCATCTTCCGATCTGACGGCAAGGATTAATTGCTCAATCTCCGCGAATTTCTCATCCAGATCCACAAGATAATCATTCCGCATCTGAATAATTAAGGAGTCCATGTCCATGGTTTTAACCCTTTTCTTATGGCTTGCTTAAAGACAAACTTATCATTTCGCGCAATATTTTCAGGCCACCTTTGCCAAAGCTTCTATCGCCAAATTTTCGACGTAACTTAGGCCGTGCCTTCAGTTTGCCTCAATCAAGCCTATGATATTACAAAATGTTACACAGATATTCAAAAAAATCAACAAATTAATGAAAAATGCCGTAGGCAATCAAGCGCGCGCCTCTGATATGGAAAATTAATCAGCGTTGTACGGTTAAGTATTTGCCAATATAGTAGGCTTCGTTTATCAAATATTTGTTGAATAGAGGATTTACATTTAAATGTTTTATCTGGGGTTTTCACTGAACAGGAACTGTATCTTTATCTGTTTGCAGGGTAATGCAGGGTAATATTTTGCGTTAGTGTTAAACGCCGGGGTTTAAAACAGTGGGGTTGTTCAGGGAGTTTTATGCGGAAGTTTACGGAATATATTCCATTCTTCCCGGATTTCGAGGCGCGGGCTCTCTTTTAAGAGGCTCTTGTTGTTGTTTGCTTCTTGCGTCCATCCTCTTTTTGATTTGCTCTTCAAGGCTCTCTTCTTTTTTAGTTTCTTGTTTTGGTTTTGGCGCTGCTTTAGGCTCCGGCATTTTTTGTTCTTCCGGCGCCGCTGCTTTTACTTCGTTTTTGTCCTTGTCTTCATTTTTTTCCGCAGATTTACTATTTTTTCGCCAATCTTCATTGTATTTTTCGGTTTCTTCAGGATTTTTTTCGGCAACCTCCGCTCTTATAACATCTTCTTCAAGTTTTTGCATGAGTTTTGTCAGCTCTTTTTCTTTTCTTGCCCCAAGTTTATTGACCATTTTATCAATGTTAAGAAGATCAACATCCATAGTGGAGATAAGCAAATCCTTTAAATTCATGTTTCTTGCCGCTTCGATAGCGACAATCATGTTTCCGCCAAGGCCGGTCATAGCGCTACGTCTTAATTTCTCGCCGTCGGCAAGGGCTTTTGCGTTTAGGAATGAGCCTTCCGCCGATCTCTCAGCAATGTACCTGTCGCCTTCAGCCTTTTTCTCAACCATATACTGGTTCGCTTTTGCCATGATTGTAATTATCCTGTTTTTGGTTTTCGCTTCCATAACCACCAATTTCGCGCTTCTATCACCGCCGATTTCAAGGGCTACAGCTTCCGTCTCGGCGTCAATAGTCTGTGTTACACCGCGTTGCGCGGCGGCCTTACCTTTAGAAATATTTAAAACCTCTTCAAGTTCCGCCACCTTAATTGATTTAATCTTTCTATCCAATCCCGGGTCAAACCTGATGTCAAGAATAAGCCAATCTATAATATCAACGTGTCTATTGCTAACTCTTTGTAAGTGAATCGCCTTGCCTTCAAGCGCGCGCTTCCTTTTCTCAACCGGGTTGTAAAGATCAAGTTCGCCCATTTTTCCAAAAACGCTACGCGCAATATCCCTGGCTTCGTTTTCAACAATCATTTTATATCTCTCGGTAGAGCCTATGTCTTGCCTGAGCGCCCAGGCCTCGCCTTTTTTGATCCTGTACTTTATAATCAGATCGACGGATACGTCATAGTCATCCTTTGTTCTGACCTTTAACACGTCGCGTTCATCGTGGCCTTTTGTGCCGGACTTTACTTCCGTCATTTCCAGCGTCTGCACGGTGCTGTCATATATATCCCATTGCACGGTGCCGGGCACGTTGCGGTGCCATCCCGCCCCGAAGTCCCTCTTCACAATACCTCTTTTGACGCCCCATACAACAGTTTTAACGCCAACCTGGTCAACTCCGATCTTTATAATACAGACGCGAAGGCTGACAACTATAATGACAACAACTATCACTATGGCCAACGGGCCTATAATCGCCGCCAATTTCAGTTTAGGCATTTTTAATTTCAGTTTGGCCATTTTTAATTTCTCCCCCCGGATTTATTACCGCCGGCTCCTGCGCCTTGAGGCACAACCCGGGCTCTTCTGCTTCCGCCAATTTTCCCCGAAGCGGGCGGAACAGGAACTCCGCCTATCTGCGCCCCGCCTTTTTCGCCTTCACCTTGCGCAGCTGCGCCTTCTTGCGACTCCTTGGTTACTTCAAGTCTATCCATCAGCCTGACGCGAGGTATCTCCTGGCCGGCTTTTAAGACAGGCGTTCCGCTTATGCTTGCATCTTTCAGTCTCTTGGCGTATTCCATCTTAACAAGGTTGCGTCCGCCCGGGCCTTCCAACGCTTTCTTTAGAGCCCTAACACCCTCGGCATCCGCCCTCTTTTGCGCAAACAAACCTTTAGCCTTATTTGCAAGCCTTTCAAATTCCGCGTCGCCGTCAATTTTGCTTCGCAACAGGTATGTGTCGGCGTCGTTTCTTATACGCGCGGCTTTACCTTCAGCTTCATATATGCGTTTATCCAGTTCACCCTGGAATCTGGCTATCGCAACTTCCATTTTTCTGGTCTCTTCAATAACTACTTTTTCCTTGTTTCGTTTTGCGGCGTTAGTCATGGCCTTCTGTTCTTCTATTTCCTTGTCGGCCAACCTTCTTTCCTGAATCTTTTCCGCGTATTCGCGATAGTAACGATAATCCTGAACGTTAACGGACGTCACCATAACTCCATATCTGTTTATCATGCGATTGATCTCTTTCGCCGCTTTTTCTGATTTCACGTCTCGTTTTGAGCTATCGGGAAATTCGTTAATCTCAAGTTCTCCGTAATTGTACCTGCAAATTGTTCGCCCGTAATCATAGAGCCATTTCCGTTTAAACGAAAGAGATTTACCTGAATCCTGAATAACCTTATTTGCCATTTCAGGTATAATTCTGTACTGTATCATTACGTCCAGAGCAACTTCACCACCGTCTATGCTTCGCACAACAATGGGGTTGCCTCGAGGGTATTTTTTGCTGATATTGGAGGCGGTCATCTTCATAACCTGTTCAGGCCTGTCCAGAATGTAAACGTCCTGCACAAAAGGGTAGTACAAAACGGCTCCGGCGCGGGTTATTGATTTAACGCTGCCGGTCAAATTGTTTACAATAACGGCCACCTGGTCGGCTTCCACATTCTTCCATGTGAACTGCCGGGCGACAAACGTGGCGGCGATAGCAAAACAGACTCCGATAGCTATAAAGATATACTTTTTTTGTATCTTTATAACCATCTTTTTTGGTTTAAAATGTTTATCCATTAATTGTTATTGGGTTATTGCGAAAGCAAACAAAATGCAAGATTAATGTGTTTTGACAATTACGCGGAAGCAAGAAAATGTTTTCCTCTGCTTTTGGCGGGGCGAATATGTCCCTGATATTAAATAAACAACAATAGTATAAAAAAGAAAATAATTGGTCAACATAAAAAATAGTTATAATTTTGCCGGGCTTAAAAAATAATTTTGATTCTAATCTCCAGAACGTTTAAAATGAATCGCCTTTAACCGGGCAGGGCTGTATAAACTCAAAGATTGATAGCTTGTGTGGCCTTGACAGGCGATTCCACTGAAATAAATTTCATAAATTATGATCAAAACTAATAAACAATATTATCCTTCGCCGGCTGAATTTAAGGATTTATCGCGCAGCGGCAACACGATCCCTGTTTACAGGCAACTTCTGGCGGACACGATTACGCCCGTCTCGGCTTTTCAGAAGATTGTTAACAGCGATTATGCATTCTTGCTTGAAAGCGCGGCAGGAGGCGAAAAGATTGCGAGCAGAACTTATTTGAGCTGCGATCCATTTATGGGCATAAGGGCTTTTGGAAATAAAACCGAAATAATAACCGCCGGCAATGTGGAGACTATAACTTGCGACGACCCGCTAAAAGAGCTTGAAAACAGGATGAAAGAGACCAGCTGGGTTCCTGTAAACGGGGTTACACACTTCTCGGGCGGCGCGATCGGCTATTTGAGTTACGACGCAATGCGTTATTTTGAAAATCTGCCGAACACGCCTCATGACGACTACAAATTGCCTGACGTCTACTTTATGCTGTACGATAGTTTTGTAATTTTTGATCATATAAATAAAGTTATTAAAGTGGTTGCCGCAGGACGCGTAAAGGATGGTAATTGTGAAGAGGCTTATGAAAAGGCTACCAACAAAATAGATGAAATGGTCAAAAGGCTGCTGGAACCGGTCAAAGCGGTTAATGAAGATATTGGATCCGGCGGGGACTTTGAACCTGAACTATCATCAAATTTTAAGAAACCTGACTTTATTAACGCGGTAAACAGCTGCAAAGAGTATATCATGAGCGGGGATATACTACAAGTGGTTTTGTCGCAACGGTTTAAGGCTGAAACAGAGGCTGAACCGTTTAATATATACAGGGCGTTGAGGGTTATAAATCCTTCGCCATATATGTTCTATCTGAAATTGGGCGATCTCGTCCTTATAGGCTCATCGCCTGAGGTGTTGACAAGGGTTGAGGACGGCAAGGTCACGGTGCGTCCAATAGCCGGGACCAGGCGGCGAGGCAAAACGGATGAGGAGGACGAGGCATTGGCAAAGGAGCTGATTGAAGACCCTAAAGAGAGAGCTGAACATATTATGCTGCTTGATCTTGGAAGAAACGATGTTGGGAGAATAGCGGAATATGGAAGCGTAAGCATAGACGAGAAGATGGTTATTGAAAAGTATTCGCACGTAATGCATATAACGTCCAGCGTTAGCGGCATGCTAAAGAACGGCAAAACCGCGTTTGACTCGCTTAGGGCGTGCATGCCCGCGGGAACTTTGTCCGGCGCGCCTAAAATAAGGGCAATGCAGATTATAGACGAGTTTGAACCTACTAAAAGGGGGCCGTACGGAGGCGGTGTAGGATATATTGATTTTGCCGGAAATATGAACACGTGCATTACGATACGGACTATTATTTTGAGGGGTAAAAACGCGTTTGTTCAGGCCGGGGCGGGTATAGTCGCTGATTCCGTCCCTGAAAAAGAGTATGAGGAGACCCAAAACAAGGCAAAAGGCATGTTTAAGGCAATTGAAGCCGCTGAAAAGATGCTCCCGTTAAACGTCTAATGAAGGTGGCATATCTTTGTAAATTAATAGATTTTCCTTGATAACTTTAGGCATTGACTGTATTTTAATATATCTTTTGGGATGGATGTTACTGTGTTTGTGGAAGTTACATAGCTTCGAGCTGTAACATATTTTTATTTAGTTTTATATTTTTTGAGAGGTAAAAGGTTTTACAATGATAAAGAACGCGATTTTATGTCTGGCAGTAGTTATAGGAATTTCAACATTTTCTAATGCATCGTTCGGAGTGGATATTCCTGTGAAGGATAAGGAGCGCTTATCTTTGCCATGTGAATGGTGCGAGAAAGTAGGTGTTAGGGAAAAAATGTTGAAAATGAAACCAACCTTGCAGTTGCTTACACACAAGCTGATGCATCTGGAGTGGGACAATGTTAAGAAGATTTCAGACAAGCTTATGGGGCTTTATAATAGTATTGATCTTAAAAACCCGGCTATACCTGCGGATTTCTTTGAATTTAACGACGATTTTCGCCGTTATTACGGTCGGTTTGAGGCCGCTTTCGCAAAAAAGGACTTTGATGACGCCGAGTTTCAATTAAAAAGAGTAAAAACCGCATGCACCCACTGCCATGTCAGATATGTCAGGCACAAACAGATGTCGGACGGCATTGCGTTGGAGCGTCTTTACAAAGACCAGTTTAAAGAGTGGGGCGACGGCAAATCATTTAATGCGGTAGGCAAATAAGTTGCGGACGCGGAAAAGCGAGGTTTATCCGCAAGGCAAATAAAGAGGGAATAAATGAGTTTCATTTTAACATCAATAATTATGTTTGCGTTCTGGGTCGTTTTATCGGGGGAATTTACGTTTATACTCCTTCTTTCAGGCGGCGTATTCAGCCTGCTTACGGCTTTTATGACGCACGACATTTTTATTGGAAATGTTAAGTATAAAGTAGAAATACCCAGGGTTTTAAGGTTCTTCAAATTCCTGCCATGGCTTTTGTGGCAAATTGCAGTGTCAAATATTGACGTTGCGTATAGGGTTCTCCATCCAAAAATGCCGATAAATCCTCAGATTGTCCACTTTAAACCTGAGCTGGAAACGGATATGGGGGTTGTCACACTTTCAAACGCTATCACACTCACGCCGGGGACGGTTACAATTAAAGCCGGAAAGGATGAATTCATTGTTCACGCAATTTCAGATCCGGCGGCGCAGAGCATGGTTGAAGGCGGCGATATGAAGACCAGGGTTAAAAAAATAGAGGGAGAAAGCTGTGTTTAAAATTGTGGCTATAGCCATTCTGTTATCAATCATTTTAGTTCTCTACAGGCTGATTAAAGGCCCTGAAGTTTATGACAGGATACTTGCCGCGAATGTGATAGGGACAAAAGCCGTTGTTTTGTTGGCCCTTATTGGTTTTGTGTATGAGAGGCCGCACTTCCTTGATATTGCGCTGGTTTACGCCCTGACAAATTTTATTGCGACAACCGCGTTTCTTAAATTTAAAGAGTTTGGGCGGCTGGATTAAAGCGTTAATTTATTTAATTTAAAATGAATTTTATTTTAAGTTCAGGGGTTGCAAGGGTTTATGCCAAAATAACAGAGTGTTGTTTACATTAATTTTCTAACCCCAAAGGGGTGATTTAATATAGCCCAGGGCAACGCCCTGGGAAATAAGGTTAAATATTTTTAGCCCTGTAAGGGCGATTTAAATTTTCAGCCCAAGAGGCCTTTGTCAAAAATTATGCGACCAAAATATTTGTTAGCGATTTCGACATACGATTTCTTAATTCGCCACTACAGGGCTAAAATATGTTAAATCGTATGCCTAGGGCGTTACCCCAGGCTTTAATAAGTCAGCCCTTCGGGCTTTAAATCAAAAAAGTCCGCCGTAGGCGTTAATTTAAAGGGAATGAAGTTAATTTCATAATTTCTATAAACAACTAAAACATGGATATTCGATCTATAATCACAGGCGTATTTTTAGCCATTGGATGCTTTCTAATCATTGTCGGTTCAATCGGCGTCCTTAGATTTCCTGATTTTTACACGCGAATACATCCGGCAGGCAAAACAGACACTGTTGGCCAGGCTTTTGTGCTGTTTGGATTGATGATCTATGAGGGAGTCTCTTTTGTCAGTGTAAAACTGCTGATTATTATTGTATTTATATTTATCGCAAATCCTACCGCGACCCATTTTGTCGCGCAGGCCGCGCATATTTCAGGGTTGAAACCCTGGCGAAAAAGATGATAGATATTTTCCTGCTACTATTCATAGTGGTTTGTTCCGTGGCCGCGATCTTTATGAAAGATCTATTGAGCTCGGTCATGGTGCTTGGGGCTTTTAGCTTTCTGATGGCGGTTGAATGGACGGTGCTAAACGCGGTGGACGTGGCTTTTACCGAAGCGGCTGTGGGAGCCGGCATCACTACGGTGTTAATGATAGCTACTTTGAGCAGAACAGGCAGATACGAAGAGAGCTCCGAAGATTATAAACAATCGGTTTCAAAACGCCGCAGGCCTTTAATTTCAAGGATAATACCCGTTTTTGTGGTAGTAATAACCGGCGCTATACTTGTTTACGGCACCATTGACATGCCTGCGTTTGAAGATCCAAACGCGCCTATTAACACGCATATGGTTCCACATTACATTAAAGAGGCAAAACATGAAACCGGAGCCGATAATATTGTCACCGCCCTGCTTGCCAATTACAGAGGTTACGACACACTTGGCGAAACAACTGTAATATTTGCCGCCGGCATCTGTGTAATAATGCTTTTAAGAAGGGAACGGTTTTTATAAGGAGCGCAATATGTCCGCAAAAGAGAAACATATAATAAGTCTGGGCGTGGTTTCCAGATTTCTTATCCCTTTTATTCAACTATATTCTTATTATGTATTGGCGCATGGCGACCTTGGCCCTGGTGGCGGTTTTCAGGGTGGAGTTATTTTAGGGTCAAGCATTATCCTCTACGTTATAGCGTTCGGCATGGATGAAGGCAGAAAGCTGCTGTCGCAAAAATTGAGCGATATTTTTACTTCAACAGGGGTTTTGCTTTATGCGAGTATCGGCGTCCTGTGTTTAATAGGCGGCGGGTCGTACCTTGAATATGGGCACCTTTTTCATGACATCCACGATCATCATCTTGAGCACCTTGGCCATCATTTGGGAATGTATGGTGTGGAAATCGGCGTGCAGATTACCGTATCTTCCGTTATGGTCACAATTTTCTTTGAAGTGGCAAAAAAGCCGATTGCGTTACGATAGCTTGGGGTTTCAATTATGATTGAATTTATACTGGCAAAATACAACTACCTGGTGGTTATAGTGTTAATGATGCTTGGTTTCTACGCTGTAATAGCCAGGGGCAATCTGATTAAAAAGATTATAGGCATAAATATTTTCCAGGTATCCGTCTTTTTATTTTACATATCAATGGCAAAAGTAAAAGACGGCACAGCTCCAATCTTATGGGAAAAGGCCGTGCGTTACGACAACCCTATCCCCCATGTTCTTATGCTGACGGCTATTGTTGTTTCCGTCAGCACCACGGCTGTCGCCCTGGCCCTTGTAATCAAGATTAAAAAAGCCTACGGCACGATGGAAGAGGATAAAATAATTGAAGAGCAGGAAAAAGCTATTTCAGAAAGAGGTTAAGGGCACAGGATGAACATTTTACAACATTTACCGGTTCTTACAATTGTAATCCCCCTATTTTCAACGGTCATTATCCCCATAGTCGGCAGGGTAAACAGGCTGGCATGCTGGATAATAGCCACGGTTGCCACATTTTTCAGTTTCCTTAGCTCCCTCTACCTTCTGCACACAGTGGAAACGGTGGGCAAAATCAGTTACCGGCTTGGCGGTTGGGCGCCGCCCTGGGGTATAGAATACGCAATTGACAGCCTGAATGGGTTTGTGCTGTGCGTCATCTCGTTTATAGCATTTATCGTCTGCTTTTACGCCAGAAAAAGCGTTGATTTAGAGATCGTAGGAAGCAAAAAATCCGCGTTTTATTCCATTTTCATGCTTTTTGTCACCGGCATCATGGGTATGGTAATCACCGGCGATATTTTTAACATGTACGTCTTCCTGGAAATAACCTCTATTGCCGGGTATACACTTATCGCGTGCGGCAAAAGCCGCGGCGCGTTAATGGCCAGTTACAATTATCTCATTTTCGGCACAATAGCCGGCACATTCATACTTATCGGTATCGGCCATATTTACATGGCTACCGGAACCCTCAACATTGCAGATCTTCGCGAAAGACTGCCCGCATCGTACCACTCAACGGTTGTTTTAACGGCATTCGCCTTTTTTACTGTTGGTTTTTGTTTAAAAATAGCCCTATTCCCTTTGCATGTGTGGCTGCCTAAAGCTTATGGTTACGCCCCTTCGGTTGTTTCCGCGTTAATGGCTGCGGTCGGCACAAAGGTTGGCGTATATGCAATGCTTAGGGTTATGTTCGGTGTTTTCCGCATTGAGTTTGACATGGAAGTTGTCCCTGTGACAAAGATCCTGCTTGTAGTCTCTTCAGTGGCTATTATTGTGGGCTCTGTGCTTGCCATTGCCCAGACAAGGATAAAGTGGATGCTTGCTTATTCAAGCATCGGGCAGATAGGCTACATAGTGCTGGGCGCGACATTGGCCAATCATATAGCTATGACCGGGAGCGTTGTGCATATATTAAATCATGCATTGATGAAAGCCTCCCTCTTTATGATTGTTGGCTGCCTGGTTTATAAAATAGGTTTAGAGGACATATCGGAATTTAAGGGATTGGGCAAAAGGATGCCGTTTACCATGGCCGCTTTTACAATTTCCGGATTGTCAATGGTAGGCGTGCCCCTCACGGTCGGTTTTGTCAGCAAATGGCATATTGCCATAGGCGCGCTTGACGCCGGCATGTGGTATTTTGTGCCTGTTCTCATAATTAGTTCTCTGCTTACCGCAATATATTTCTGGAGAATTATTGAAAAGATATATTTCCATAATCAACCGCTTGATCGTAAAGAGGTAAAAGAGAGAAGAAAGCCGGACGCCGCAAAGTGGACCGGCGATGAGAAACGCTTAACGGATCAAAAATGGCAAATGACCGAAGGCAGGCGGCTTATGCCTCAAGGCAGACGCTCAGGCGCGCCGGATAGAAGAGACGGGGAAGACCGGCGCAAAATAACGGACGGGCATTGGCACATAGCCGAGAAATTGATGCCGGACGGCACATGGGAGACTATCACCAAGGACAGAAGGGAATCCGACGAAAGAAGGACGCTGAAATATAGAAGGCTAAACCTAAGGGGCAAACGTTTGTCCGACAGCGCGCCGGCAACGTTTAAAAGGGATGAAGCTCCATGGAGCATGCTCGGCCCAACTTTAGCCGCGTCAATCATGTGCATAGGCTTCGGCATAGGCGCCAAATATCCGGTATCCATTGCTGAAAAAGCGGCGTCTCTGTTATTGGAGAGAAGTTGGCTTGATATTTTGCGGTAAATGCATTTTTAATGTAACAATCTGTTTTTCATGAATTTTTTTACTGAATTGTAAAATCTATTTAGGTTGTAAGACTACTGAAATTAATGGTAATTTATGGAGATTGGTAGTGAATTGTTAAAGTTCAATGGAGCTTCAGGTTGCGCGGAAATTAATAGTAATTTTTTTTAATAACAATAACAGTCGATAAGTCTTATTATTTCATTAAGCATGAAAAGCAGCGGCTATTTACCTTTAGAGAATTTAGAAGTCTATCAGTTGGCAAGACTTTTGTCTAAAACAGCATGGGAAGTTTATCAATCGCTAAATTGGCAAGATAAAAAAATTATGGGAGATCAGTTTATAGAATCAGTGGATTCTGTTGGAGCCAACATAGCAGAGGGTTATGGCAGATTTCACTACTTGGACAAAATCAAATTTTATTATAATAGCCGAGCGTCTTTATTGGAAAGTTGTATACATTGGTTGGAATTACTTAATGAACGCGGCAAAATAGCGCAAAATCAATTTAACGGTATGAAAGAAACTTTTGACAAGTTATCCATGAAATTGAATAACTTTATTTCCTCAACATATAAAGCGCGAGAAAAATCTTTAAAACAACAGTAACTGCTGACAAGTTTCACAAGCAATTACAATTAATTTCGCTTTTCTAATTACAATTAATTTCATTTAATAATTTCGTTTTTTATAAAGGTTGTTAATAATGGAAATAGTCCATTCGGCATTGCCGTTCTACACAATATTAATACCGCTTTGCTGCGTTGTGCTTATCGGCCTGTTCAACAAAAGACCAAATCTCAGGGAATTAAGCACATTGGTATCGGCATTTATAATGTTCTTTTTTGTCCTGTACATGCTTCCGACAATTCTTGCCGGCAAGGTTATTGAATACACCGTCATCAATGTTTTTTCAGACGTGAATATAGCCTTTAAAGTAGATTCGCTGGGCATATTTTTTGCGGTCACGGCTTCATTCTTATGGATAGTCACATCATTTTATTCAATAGGCTATGTCAGAAGCGCAAACGAAAAATCGCAGACCAGATATTTCATGTGCTTTGCGGCCGCAATGTTTGCCACTATTGGGGTGGCACTCTCCGGCAACATGTTTACCACGTATGTTTTTTACGAGATTATAACATTATGCACATTTGGGCTTGTCGCGCATAAAGAGACATTTGAAGCGCGTAGAGGCGCCCGCATCTACTTCGTCTATCTTTTAGGCACATCCATAGGCTTTCAGTTAAGCGCTATATTTTTGACTTATCATGCCACGGGAACACTTGATTTCTCCAATGAAGGCATATTTAATCAAGCGCGAGCCGGTGGATTAAGCGACACATTTATAATTATAACTTTCGGTCTTTTTATAGCAGGAATTGCCAAGGCGGGAGCTATGCCGTTCCATTCATGGCTGCCAAACGCCATGGTGGCTCCGACTCCGGTAAGCGCGCTTTTGCACGCGGTTGCCGTTGTTAAATCAGGCGTTTTTGTTGTGCTAAAGGTTGTCCTTCATATTTTCGGCATTAACGTGCTGGCTCAAATTGGGCTGGGCACGGCGCTTATGTATTTTGCGTGCGTGACGATAATAACCGCTTCAATTATTGCATTGCGTCAGGATAATTTAAAGGCAAGATTGGCCTATTCAACGGTTTCACAGCTCTCTTATATAATATTTGGCGTGGCATTGCTATCTACAGCGGGAATTACCGCAAGCGTTATGCATCTGGTTATACACGCATTCGGCAAAATTACGCTCTTTTTCTGCGCGGGCGCAATATATATAGCCGCGCATAAAACAAATATAAGCCAGCTTGACGGCATAGGCAGAAAAATGCCGCTTACAATGGCCGCGTACACTTTAGGAGCTTTCTCTATGATAGGCGTGCCGCCTTTTGGAGGTTTCATTACTAAATGGTATTTAATTAACGGCGCCGTAGAGGCTAAACATATCCCAATTATCGCCGTATTGGTTGCAAGCACCATACTTAACGCCTGTTACTTTCTGCCCATAGTGTATAAAGCATTTTTTAAGAATTTGCCTGAAGATGAAACACCCGAGGTGCACGAAGCCCCGTCACTTATGGTTTGTCCCCTGGTATTGACGTCCCTTGGAACAATTGCGCTGTTCTTTTTCCCATCAACGTTCCTTCAACTTGCAGGAGCTGTTGTGAAAAGCCTGGGTTGATAAGCAAAAAGACGATTAATTAAATTTTCGCATTGTCAAAATGTCAATTCTAAAGCAAAATATATGGTTGATATAAAAGCTGAAGTTGATGATGCTATTCTAAACTTTTTACTTATCCGGCTTGTCCGGGTTAAACTTTTTTCGTTAAATTAAAACGGTAAATTCTTTAAAATGAATGAGAAAGCGCCCGTTCCGGGAAAATCAAAAAATGCAAAAACCGCGGCTGTTATTTTCTTTGCGTTATGCTTAGTATTGCTGATAATCGACCTCTTTATTCACAAACACGCCCATTTTGCTTGGGAAGAAAAGCCTGAGTTCTTTGCGGTGTTTGGCTTTGTTTCATGCATTGTCATTGTTTTATCCGCGAAATATATTTTGCGCAATATAGTTAAACGAAACGAAAACTATTACGACTGAACAAAACCGGCCCGGATGTCTGTTTAAAACGGTTTAATTTCGCGTTTTTTCTTTTCCTGTAAGATGAATATGCGTAATATTCTTCTTCCGTTATTTCCGCTAATTTTAATTAATTTTTCTCCTTTCCATTATGAAAAAACAAACAGAAGATTTCCGTAAAAATAAAAAAGTAACGTATGGCTTTTTAGGAGGCTTATTTATCCTTGTCATCCTGGATTTGTTTATTCACAAACATTCACATTACCACGTGGAAGATTATGTTGGTTTTTACGCGTTTTTCGGTTTCTTTGCCTGTGGTTTAATACTTATTGGATCAAAATTTATAGGAAAATTCATTTGTAGAAAAGAAGATTATTATGATTGACTGGGTTCATCCCGCTTTTATATT
This sequence comes from Candidatus Anammoxibacter sp., assembly GCA_021777105.1. Taxonomy (GTDB): domain Bacteria; phylum Planctomycetota; class Brocadiia; order Brocadiales; family Anammoxibacteraceae; genus Anammoxibacter_B. Next base: position 87,340 of record JAIQZQ010000038.1, on the reverse strand, counting down.
TATTTTAAGCGGAATCGCAATGCCTTTTTTACATAAACAATCGCATAAATTACACTTAGCATATGAAATTTATGTGGTGGCAATACCTTTAATTGGCTTTGCAAATCTTCTGTTAATGGAGGTGGGGACTTCCTGGTCTTTTAATTTTTTTCAGCATCAAATAGTACTGGTAAGAGTAGACAAGCTTAGCCTGTTTTTTGGTTATGCGTTTGTGGCGTTGCTTCTACTGGGAAACATTTATTCCCTTCATATAAAACGTCAGTTGCTGCATCCTGTAGCGTTTTTGTATGCAGGCGCGACTTTAGGCGTTGTGTTTGCCGGCGATTTCATCTCTCTCTATTTTTTCTGGGAAGCAATGGCGGTTGCGTCGTTGTTTATGATATGGAACAGCAAAAGGGAGTCTGCCAGAAAAGCGGGATTTAGATTTATTACTATTCACTTATTTGGCGGTTTATGTCTGCTTGTTGGCTTCATAATACACTATTCCAACACCGGCTCTATAGAATTCAGCCCAATCAAAGAGACAGGCGTTGCATTTTATCTGGTTCTGACGGCTTTTTTTATTAACGCCGCGGTTCCGCCGCTTAACGCCTGGCTTTCGGACGCTTATCCTGAATCAACACCCACAGGAACGGTATTTTTAAGCGGCTTTACCACGAAGTCGGCGGTTTATGTTTTAGCCAGGATGTATCCCGGAGTAGAATTATTAGTATGGGTGGGCGTGGCTATGGCAATTTATGGCGTGGTTTACGCAATCCTCGAAAACAATTATAGAAGGCTATTGGCTTATCACGTAATATGCCAGGTGGGTTATATGATTGCCGGCATAGGTATTGGAACGTCTCTGGCAATTAATGGGGCCTGCGCTCTTGCGTTTTCCAACATTCTTTATAAAGCTCTGCTTTTTATGGGCGCCGGAGCTGTTGTGCGCGTAACAGGCTCAAACAAGCTTACCGAATTGGGAGGCCTCTATAAATATTTGCCGATAACATTTTATTTATATATGATTGGCGGGTTTGCGATTTCAGCGGTTCCATTGTTAAACGGATTCACAACCAAATCAATGGTAGTTACTGCGGCGGCTGAAGACCATAGGTTTATAATCTGGATTTTATTAAATGTTGTTTCTTGCGGGACGTTTCTTTCCGTGGGTCTGAAACTTCCATATTTTATGTTTTTCGGCAAGGATTCAGGATTGCGGCCTAAAGAACCTCTTTTAAATATGCTAATAGCAATGGGATTAACTTCGTTGCTGTGCGTCATTTTTGGGGTATACCCTAAGCTGCTTTATGCCCTCTTGCCTAACCCGGTTAATTATCACCCATATTCAGTCTCGCACATTATTGCCTCATTGCAATTGCTTCTATTTACAGCTCTGGCTTTTTTTCTTTTAATAAAGAAAGCCAAAACCAAAGCGACTATAACTTTGGACACCGACTGGTTATACAGAATGGGCGGCAGAGGCGTAATATGGATTGCCGATAACGCGATTTATCATGTCTTTACAGCAGTAAAGACTTTTGTCTACGTTTACATGCCGGAAGCTGTGGTTCAATTAAGCAAAGACCCTAAAAACGCATTGAGAGGGGCTTTATTGGCTATACAATCCCCATTTTACAATGAGAGTGTAAGACTTAAAAAAATGAAAGAGCTGGAAAGATCAAAAATAACGTTCAAATACGCGCCTATAAAAATAACACCGGCCGGTAGCTTTGCTATAATGATATTAATATCTCTATTTGCGTATCTTTTAATATATTTTCTCAATAAAAAAGGGCAATTTTTGTAATATCCTGATTTTTAACGCCGTATAAAAAAAATAATATTTTAGATTTAACTATTTAAATGAAAAGGTCTATAATGTTGACGTTAAAAGTTTTACATTAATATGACCTCAACTGGTTTTGGCGACATCCGTCGAAGTTTTTTTAGACGAACGCGAATGTTTTTTACTATTTCCATATCCGGCTTGCCCGGAAGTGTTGCTATTGAACGATGGATGTTTAATTAAAATATTAGATATATTTTTGCGCAGGTTTATCTTTTTTAAATTGTAAATAAAAAAATGGTAAAACCTGGTTAAATATTATGACAGTCACAGCGCCTCCGGCCCTTATATTCCTGATCGGGGCAATTATTGTCCCTTTGTTAAAAGGAAGAACGAAGACAAGGAAGACGTATCTTATATGTCTTACCATCCTGGGCCTTGCAAACGTCATCTGCATGCAACAGGGCCGGCACTGGGTTGTGCCTTTTTTAAATTACGAGATCGTTTTCGGCAATGTCGACAAACTGAGCCTTGTATTTGGTTATATATTCCACATAGTCCCTTTCCTGGCAGTTATATTCGGCTTCAATATTAAAACCACGGTTGAGTCAACAGCCGGCATGGTTTACACAGGCAGCGTTGTGGGCGTGACATTCGCCGGAGATTTCATATCGCTATTCTGCTTTTGGGAATTAATGACGTTAAGCGCCGTCGCGCTTTTATGGGCGCGCTCAACCAAGGAGTCATTAGCCGCAGGCTTCAGGTATGTAATATTTCACTTTTTCGGCAGCGTAATTTTGCTGGTTGGAATAGTCCTCCACATTTGCGAAAAAGGCTCTGCCGAGTTTGGATACGTTGGTTTAAACGGGCTGTCGTCATACCTCATTTTTATAGGACTTGGCGTTAATTGCGCCTGGCCGTTGTTTCACACCTGGCTTACCGACTCATACGGAAAATCAAGCGTCATGGGCGCGGTGTTTATGAGCGCGTTCACAACAAAGACGGCGGTGTATGTAATGGCCCGGACTTTCCCAGGGGCGGAGCCGCTGATATGGATAGGCGCGGTAATGACCATATTCCCGCTGCTTTACGCCCTGATCGAGAACGACTTGCGGACATCCCTTTCATACGTCATAGTGAATCAGCTTGGGTTCATGATGGTCGGCATAGGCATAGGGTCGGAGCTTGCAATAAACGGCGTAGTCTCCCACGCCTTTACCCACATTTTATATGACAGCGTATTATTCATGTCACTGGGGGCAGTGCTTTACCGTACCGGCACAATAAAAGCCTCCGATTTGGGAGGTTTGTTCAGGTCGATGCCGTTTACCTGCGCATGCTGCATAATAGGCGCCGCTTCAATATCCGCCGCGCCGATGTTTTGCGGTTTTATAAGCAAATCAATGGTGGTAACAGCGGCGGCCGAAAGCCATATGACCGGGATTTGGTTTACCTTGATGTTTGCGTCCGCCGGCGTGCTTGTGTGTTGCGGAATTAAGCTGCCGTATTTCGCGTTTTTCGCAAAAGACGCGGGCGTTAAAACAGAGAAGGCCCCCATAAACATGCGCATAGCCATGGGGATAGCCGCGTTTCTGTGCGTGTTTATCGGCGTTTATCCGCAAAGCTTGTATCAATTTCTACCGCACCATGTCGAATATATCCCTTACACCGCATCGCACATTCTGGGGCAGTTGCAGTTAATGTTTTTTGCCGGGCTTGCGTTTGTGTTATTCCTGATTTACGGCATATATCCGTCTGATATTAGAGCCGTTAATGTTGATTCCGACTGGATTTTTAGAAGGGGAATCATGACATTGATAAACATTTCAAAAGATCCTGTAGCCTCTGTTTTTAATCGCCTTAAAATGTTGTTTTTTGAGAAAATACCAACAACCATGAAATGGTTCAGCACAAATCCCCCCGCCGCAATACACATGTTGCTTGACCTGATAGCATTGCCGTTTGTAGGCGCCGCCAGAAAATTGCATTTAAAAAAGCAGTACGAAATCGAAAAAGCTACCTATCCCGGCCATATAATACAAGCCAGGCCCGTGGGAGCTACCCTGTTATTTATAGCAGAGTTCCTGGTCGCGTATCTTGTGGCATACTTCGTGTTTGATTTGTAATAGCGCGCTCAACGTATCAAGACCAAATTTCAGACAGGCAACAAAACCCGATATATTACACTTCAATGCGCTTACATAAGCAAAAAGACTAATCATGAAAGAAAACGATTATAACATTGCTTAAGAACTAAAATATAAATTATCAAATGTCATAAATCTTCTTGATTTTAGAATTTTCGGGCAAGAGTAAAAAACAATTATGATGAATACTCCGATATGGATGTTTTTTTAGAAGTCCCTTTGATTAATAATGACCTTGCTGATAAAATGTCTAATATCATATGGGAAGTTGGCTTTAAAAATTATCTGGTTATCTCCCCTTTGATCTTTACTAAAGACGAGATAGAAAATTCACCATTAAGGTCATCGCCCATTGTTAAAAACATTTTTAGAGAAGGTATAAAAGTATGACCGATAAGCAAGCCTTATTATCATACAGGCTACGTCAGGCGGAAGAGACTATTTCGGACGCGGAAAAGATAATAGCGAGCAACGTAAGCCCCAGTTCTATAGCAAACAGAGCATACTATTCCATGTTTTATTGTGTATTAGCCCTTTTCCGAAAAACCGGCATTAATATAAAGACTTCAAAACACTCAGGTGTAATCTCTATTTTTAATAAAGAGTTTGTGCATGCAGGAAAAATTGACAAGCATTACTCAAAAATTCTTTAAAAGATGTTTAATATTAGACAAGAAGGCGATTATAAAGAATTTGCCGAAGTATCAATTGAAGATGCCAAAGAATTTGTTAATCTTGCCGGACAATTTTTTGATGTTATCAAAAAATTTATAGATAAAGAACCTATTTAGGCGCTTACAACGCCAAAACGACCAACATGTTGTCGCTAATTTTGTAAGTTATTGGTCTTTATTAGGTTACAACCCGCTGAAGGCGGCTTTTTTGCTAAGCTTGTCTTAGAAAAAATTTAGAGTCTTATAAGTGAAGTTTTAACAAAATTTTACAAGATATTTAAAAGATTCATCAAATCGTAAGGCAAAAACATTTAGAAGCAGTCTGCAAGACTGCTCCAGCTTTTAGCTTTTGCTCTTTTATTAGTGAAAATTAGTGGTTAATTCGCTTTTGCTTTTCCGGCTTGTCCGGGTTAGGGCCTACGCAAAAATAAATTGGTCTAGCCACTCCCATATCCCAAACGCCCGCTGAACTTTTTTCAACCTCCAAATCCTCAACGCCGTTATGGCTACGCATCCGGTTCGGCCCAATCAACTTAACCCTTAAATTTCAATTGACGATTAGTAGTTTTAAAGCAATAATAACATTGTTAAATAAAGTACGATTTCAAATTATTAATGAAACCTTAATAATTTACTTTAAAGGCGGTTTTAGATTGAGTTCAACCTGATGTGATTATGGTTGCAATGCCTAACTATTTATGACAAACAAACAATATTGTAAAGTTACACGGAAATATAGCTTTTTAGCGCTTGGAGAAGAAGGATGGTTTCAGTTAAAGCAGTATTAAATCAAATCGTATATACTATTAAGATAAATTATAAGCCTGATAAAATAATTCTTTTTGGTTCCTGTTTAGAGGGTAAGCAGGACGCCGGCGGCGATATTGATCTTTTAGTGATTAAGGAGACTGATAAAGAACCATGGAAAAGAATTGAGGATATTGACCGGTTTATACAGCACACCATGCCTATTGATATATTGGTTTATACTCCGCAAGAAATAAAAGAACGTCTCCGGATAAATGATTTCTTTGTTAGAGATATTATTGAAAAGGGCAGTGTTCTGTATGAAAGACGAATTTAAAGCGATAACGCAGGAGTGGATCAAAAAAGCGCAAAGCGACTATGGCTTTGCTAATGCGAGTTTTGAAGAGTTTGATGATTTTTATTCACAGATGTGTGTTCTATGCCATGATGCGGGAGAAAAATATCTTAAGGGTTTCATTGCTTCGCATGGCATAAAACCCGACCGTACACATGATTTGTTGAATCTCCTTAATATATGCCTTACATTAGATCCGAAATCAAAAAATTTATCTAAACTTAAGCCTAGCTGCACGACATTGAACAATTATTATATCCCCTTAAAATACCCTTCACACTTTCCCAACATGACAAAAGAGCAAGCGCATAAAGCTCTTAAATCCGCAAATATTATTGGAAAAACAATTGTTGATAATTTAAAACTATAGATGGGAAATATTGAGGCACAATGATAATTGTTTATTTTTTAACGATCAGACAAAATAGAATTTTGTCCGCAATAAATGATCTAAAAAAGCTTGCTATCCCCGTGTCAAGAATTGAAATGCAACCTGATGCGGTTTTAAACGGTATTTTTTAATATACTCTTTGCGGAGCAAAGTTCATGTCAGAATAGTTCAAGTCAGAGACTTGAACTAACTCGCGGTATTTTTTTAATTTATTCTTTACGGCGCAAAGTAAATGTTAGATGCGGTTCAGGTCTAATGCTTGGGCCAACGTGTGTGATCATATCGGCGTTGACTGGAAAGGAAATTATGTGGAATTACCGGGTCGTTCGGAAGAAAACAACACATTTTGATTCCGATGACAAAAAAGAGCGTGCCTATTACAGCTATGCCATACACGAGGCGTATTATGATAATAACGGAAAAGCCGGCTCCATAACCGAGGAATCTGTTAATCCATTTGGTGAAAATGTGGAAGAATTACGGCATTCGTGGGTTATGATGGCGGAAGCCTTTGGTCAACCAATACTTGACTATGATAAGATCCCTGAGCCGGGATATGATATAAAGGAAAATGCTATTGGAACAACGCTTAAAGAAAGAACGGATAAAATAGAGAACGGCGATGAAGAACTAATTCCCTGGGAAGATGTTAAGGATGAACTGGAGAAAAAACATGGACCATTCGACCATGACAAATATGAAAAAGAGGTTGAAATAGAAAGAATAGAAAAAGAAGAAATCCATAAAAACAGCTTTGTAGGAGTCGCGCCGCTGGAAAAACTTATCGAAACTTTACGCTTGGACTATAAAGAGCGCCGCAAACGAGACAGGGAGGAAAACCCCTGGAATTATGAAGAAAATGACGCGGATTCATGAGAAAGAGAGACGTTATTATTAAATGTATAATTAACAAACAGGAGATTTATTGTACATATTTAAAATAGAACTTTAAATATGCACAACCCTTTTCACTTGTCCTGTTTGTGGTATTGATGATTTATTCGCAGGCAGTGTTGCTTTTGATACACACATTGACAGGCAGTCATGGAAGTCCAAGTGATAAAAACAGGGCAGGATGTTCACAATTGATTTGCGAGTCTGGATTGTATAGAAGTGTATTTGTAATAAAGATGTATTAAAAGGCTTTAAATATTTAGTGAAGAGGAAGTTACGATGGTAAAAACCCCAAGGATGGTTGTGAAATGCTAGGAATTGTATTGTTATAATAACTCTTGTGAATCTAGGATAACCGTAAAAAGCAACCGCATACCCGCCAACAACCATGTATTCAACTTGATGTTTTTCTAGTAACACTAATAGTTCTTTGAAGTCTTGCGGGATATTCATACAAAAAGTTCCCCCCTTCAATCCTTAGTTGCTCAACTGCATCCAATCTTTGCTCGGGAGTCCTAGACGACCAATATTCTCGGTCATCTTTTGCTTGTTGCGAGCGGGTTGTTGTCTTAATAATTTTTTTTATCATTATAGTTTGAGAGTTTTATTTATAAACGATACTATACAGCAAACTGCAAGTTAATATACATTTTTAATTTACCAAATGCTTACAAAGAAAACAATTAAAAACCATATTAAACCCAGGTGAACCTATCACTTTGCAAAAATATAAATAACCAGAATTGCAAGCAACAGAAAACCTACTATTATCACTGTATAGCCAACAGGAAGCGGTTTAACCACCAGTCCCGGATAGCCTTCCAATTGGTATTTTAAAGTTTTCTTAACATCTTCTTTTCCCGCTCCAACAAACGGCAAAATCAATATGTTGCCCGCTATGCGAAGCGCCGCTGACGGATTCTCGCCAAACCAGACAAGGAACGCTGGTATATGCGTAAAAAATGCCTGTTTTACGGCATCAACAAGATAGAACAATTTTGTGTCAATAACCCAGAAAAGCAACCCTATCGCCTTTCTATATATCCAGTCGGTATCCAAAGTGATCGTCTGTTTTGATTCCGCCTTTTTTATCAACAAAAAGAACATCAACGCCGTAAACATAAGCATTTGAAGCGAACCAACAACATGCGAGGATGTGTAAGGTTTATAATCAACATGATACGGCAACAGGCCGTAAAGCAATGTGGGGCATACGCCAAAGAATATGCACAAAAACGCCGTCATACCCATGGCAATCAACATATTAATTGGCGGTTCCTTTGGCCTTAAACCGGAATCTTTGCCGAAAAATATAAAATATGGAAGCTTTAGCCCTGTGTGCAAAAATGTTCCGCATGAAGCAAATGTTAACATAGCCCAGATTGCAAACCGGTGGTCTTCCGCCGCTGCCGCCACAACCATAGACTTGCTTATAAAACCGTTAAACAGCGGAAACGCTGATATCGAAAACCCGCCAACCATATAAAGAAAAAACGTTAGAGGCATATATTTATAGATCCCCCCTAGTTCGGTAAGCTTCCTCTTGCCCGCCATTTGTATAACCGCGCCGGCCCCCATGAAAAGCAGGGCTTTGTACATGATATGCGAGAACGCGTGAGCGCATAAACCGTTAATGGCAAGTTCGGTGCCGATGCCGACTCCGGCCACCATATAACCAACCTGGCTGATGATATGGTATGCAAGAAGTCTCCTGATATCATTCTCAAGCACAGCGTAAACAACTCCGTAAATAGCCATTGCAACGCCCATCCAAACCAATAGTTCCGTTCCCGGAAAAGCCCTGGCAAGCACATAAACCGCGGATTTGCTTGTAAAACCGCTTAGGAAAACCGTGCCGGTTGGAGTTGATTCCGGATACGCATCTGAAAGCCATGCGCTAAACGGCGGGACAGCCGCGTTTACAAGCGCAGCCATTAAAACAAGATAAAAAGCAAGGCTGCTCTCGGTAAAAGGCACAAACTCAAGCGAGCCCGTGGTATAGTAATGAAAAATAAATCCTACCAGCAAACACAAACCGCTAAACAGATGAACGGCTATAAACCTGATGCCAGCCTGCCACGACCGGCTATTTCTGCCGCCCCAGATGATTACCGTGGAAGAGACGGCCATTAACTCCCAGAAAAAATAGAGGGTCATAAAATCGCCGGCAAAGACAAGCCCCAACGTAGCGCCGGCGTATAAAAAAGCGGCAAAATGCTCCCACCTCCATCTCGTATGCAGCGAAAACAACATACCTATAAAATGCAGCATAACAAAAACATAAGCAAAAACCAGGCTAAGTTTATCGACTCTTCCCAAAACCATTTGGTGCCCAAAAAGCTCGAAAGACCAGTAAGTGCCTTTTGGAAGTAAAAGAAGGCTCGCAAACGCAATTGAAGGCAATACAAGGACGTAAACTTTCAATATTTTGCGCAACCTTTCGGAGTTGCCGTGCAAAAACGGCACGACAATAGAGCCTAAAATAAATATAAAAGCGGGATGAAACCAAATCGACATAACAACAAATCTTTCATTAATAATAAAATTTATTTAAATTAAATTGCAAAATTCACTAAGATTTCCTTCTTTGATAAAGAGGTAGCAAGGATGATTCGAAGAGATTCTGCCGCTGTGAAAAACGAGTAAATGAAAGCTTAAGATATTCAAACCCAATAAAACACAGTAAAATCGTATAGTATAACGAAAGCTATGCGTTTTTTAAATGAATTTTAGAGGTTTTCTTTAAAAAAAAAGTAATTGGAGCCGGTTCTACTAATTGTGGGCCTAAACACGATTGCATAACAGAACATGGACATGATTTAACGCAATGTTAAAAGTATTAAATGTTTTCAGCATTTCAATGCAGTTTTCAGTTTCCGGCAGCAAAAGACCAAATAAAAGGATTGCTTAACATACCAATATAGAAGCTTTATTTTAGTCCACTATTAAGCCACTACAAGCAATTGCTCCAACCTTGACATCCATCTCCAGATTTTCCATCTTTAAATATAACCTCTGAATGGTTGTTTATGCTTGCCTTGCCGGCTTCCTTTATTATAATATCACTAAATTTCTCATTCTGTTACCGTTTGAGCATGGTATTACGTTTCTACTGTATTTATAATTACCGGCAATTTTTTATAATCTATGAATATTGAATTTCTACAATCTATTGCGTTGTCAGTTGCTAATGAACAATCGGTTAAAGTTGTATTTAGCAAAATAGTAAAAGGATTTGCGGATGATCCAAATATTGTGCTTGCGCGAATTTGGTTAATAAAACCAGGCGATATTTGTGATAGCTGTCCAAAACGTGAATCGTGTTCAAATCATGATAAGTGTTTGCGCCTTGTGGCTAGCGATGGGCGTTCGATACAAAACAAAGATAAACGTTCCGTTTCCATAGATGGAAATTACCGCAGGTTTCCTATTTGCGCGGTCAAATCTAATTCGCTTGCTTCTTTAGGCAAGATAGGTTTTATTGCCGATACAGGCAAAGGGCTGTTATATAACGATATAGATAGAAACACTGAATGGTTGAGAGATCCTGAATGGGCAATAAGGGAAAATGTAACCAGTTTCGCGGGTCAACCTTTAATATTCAGGAAAGAGGTTCTTGGTGTTTTGGCAATTTTTAGCCGGGTAGTTTTAAATGAATCACACTTGAAAATGCTTAGAATTTTTGCGGATAATGCCGCGGCGGCAATATCAAATGCCAGGGCATTTGAAACAATAGAGCAATTACAGAGCCGGTTAAAACTGGAAAATGAGTACCTTCGCGATGAAGTAAAAGATGTTTACTCTTTTGATAAGATTGTTGGACAAAGCGCGTCGTTACAAAATGTTTTCCACCAAATATCACTGGTTGCTCCCACAGACGCGACAGTATTGATTCATGGCGAGTCGGGAACAGGAAAAGAGCTTATCGCTTTATCAATCCATCAAAGAAGTAAACGTAGCAAAAGCCCGCTTATCAAAGTTAACTGCGCTTCTATTCCCCGCGACCTTTTTGAAAGTGAATTCTTTGGACATGTGAAAGGAGCTTTTACCGGCGCTGTTAAAGATAGAATCGGGCGGTTTCAACTTGCAGACGGCGGCACACTTTTCCTTGATGAAATAGGTGAAATCCCCATTGAGACGCAAAGCAAATTGTTGCGGGCATTACAGGAAGGCGAGTATGAAAAGATAGGAGATGAAAAGACGCGCAAGGTGAACGTGCGCATAATTGCGGCGACGAATCGCGACCTTAAAGAGGAAGTGCAATCAAATAAATTTCGCGAGGATCTATACTTTCGTTTAAATGTTTTTCCATTGGAGATAGCGCCGCTTCGCGACAGGAAAGAAGACTTGCCGCTTTTAGCGGAACATTTTCTGGGCCAAAGCTGTAGACGGCTTAGTATGCCGACATTGCAATTAAAAAACAGACATGTCCTTGAACTTCAAAATTATAATTGGCCTGGAAACATTAGAGAATTACAAAATGTAATTGAGCGTGGCGTTATATTGTCCATGGGAAAAGAGTTTAAGCTGGATTTGCCTGAAGCCGGCGGTTCAACTCTTTGCCAAGACACAAGGAATTTAGACAACAGCAATGAACAACATGGAAATATATTGACATATCCAGGTCTAAAGCAATTGGAGAAAGATAATATTGTCGCAGCCCTTGACATGTCAGGTTGGAAGGTGGGAGGAGCCGGAGGCGCGGCGGAAATCCTTGAAACAAAACCGACAACACTTGCTTCAAGGATAAAAGCTTTGGGCATTCAAAAACAAACCTGATTTGATTAATCCAGGTTATACTCAAAAGCATTATGTTTTCGAAATTAGTTGAGGAATAAAAGGCTAAAGCCTTAACTCCAAAATGCGGAGTTTGTTGGAATTTACCCTTTAGGGTTTTATTTCATTGCGTTTGAATAAACCATACGCAAATATTATTTTTCAAAAATCTGATTTGTGAGATTCAGGTTTATATTTTACAAAACAATATTAGCTTGAACATATTGGGCAGTCCCTTAATATGTTCAAGCTACATATATCGATAACAACTGTAACCGTCTATTTTTCAGCTACCAGAAACTCCCCAGTTGTGTTCCCCGGTTCAGCGCCGTTCCCTACTAAACATGCGTCCAGAAATATTAAACCGTTCTCCATCACTTCGTAACGAGATTTAACGACGTCGCCTTCTCTTACATCTGTAACGTTTATTCCTTGATTTTCAGTGAAATTGACCGGTGAAATTACTTTTTCCATAGGCAACGAAATATCGCCGCTATAGAATGTCGTGTGTTTATCAAAAAACAATTTGTCGTTAGCGCCGTCAACAGTTATAACTTTTTTGACGTGATCTATTGAGGTTATCTTTCCTTCAATTAAAGCGTACTTATAATGAGTTCCATCAATGCCCCAATTAGTTTTGTTTGCAAAAGCGCTGCCTGAAACAAATCCAATAACAATCGCCGTTAATAACAATGATTTAAGTATCTTCATGATAATCACTCCTATTTAATAATGTTTATAAAAATAATTAAAACCGCATATTAAACAATCTAAAAACTGATATGCCAAGCCTCGCCTCCTTTCGTTTTATTAATGATCAACAGGATTTATTAGCAACATGCTTTAATAACGATAATGATGAAAACGCTGATTCATATTCCGTCTCTAATGAGGATAAATTTGTATATGCAACACTGTTTAACTGTTCAGCAAAAGCCAATATTTTTGAGCAAACTTTACTTATGTAGGCATTGTCAAGATCATATATATTTAGATCGCTTAATCTGTTTATCGTTGATTCAATCTGTAAAAGCTCTGCGTCAATCATTTCAGACTTTTGATCTTTCATAATAACCCCCTTTCAAACATTTTTAATAATGAGAGCTGGGCTACAGCCTGCTTTAACGCTCATTATCACCGGATGGGATAAATACGTTTAAAATCCGCAAAATATTTCATAACCGCAAAGGTTGTAGAATGCCGAGCAAACACAAAATAAAAAAATAACTTAAAAAATAACTTAAAAAATAATTGATTTGTTAGCTTAAAAGTTAGTTTAAATAAAGTTACGAATTTTTGCTTTGCCGACATTACAACCCTGCGGTTATTTAAAAAATAATAATAACTTCTGAAATCCTAATTATTAACAACCATTACACTTAGCTATATAAGCAAAGAAGGCGCCAAAAACCCTCCCTTTTGTTAAGTAGTGTATTGTCAATAGTTTACGACTGCATATTATAAACAATGGCAGTTCAAGGTTTATAACGATAAACGATATGTCGTTGTTGATATACGAGATTTCGTATGTTAACTCAAAAAATCAGGGGGATATTAGGGGGTAAGTATAATCTATTGATAACTATGTGTTTATGACATACTAATGGTATAAGATGATTAGTAACATCTCGACGGCATGTCATGTGCGACGCCTTATATTTGTTAGTATATAGGGTTTATGTTATGTTCAGCGAAATTTGTCCAATAGCGGCCATTGATGGGAGTGGTTAGGTGAGGGTTATAAAATGAACACTGAGCAGCTTGCCTGCTCCAGCGAGAATTACCCATCCAAGGGGCGAATAAAAAGCTATTCACTCTAAAGCCCGAATGGTTTAATAATGTAAATAACATTTTTTTATTACAGCGCAATAATCATTAATTCAATGGGATTGCTTTTTTGATAGGATGTATTTGTCGTTGTTGTTTATTCAGGCTTTGAATTTGTGGGTGTCTATTGTTACAGGGGTGGGACAACCAAATCGCAAGGCAATTCAGAGGCAATGATTAGCCAACCAAATCCAGAAATTATGATTTGGTTGGCTATAATTCAAAAATCTACCTGCTTTTCTAATCTTTGCCTTTTTTACGCTTTTTATCTTTTTTGTCTTTTTTCTTGCCCTTCTTTTTCTTTTTCCCGCTATCGCTATCATCAGCGCTGCTATCATCATCAGCGCTGCTGTTGTCATCTTTGCCTTTTTTTAGCTTTTTATCTTTTTTGTCTTTTTTCTTGCCCTTCTTTTTCTTCTTGCCGCTATCGCTATCATCATCACTGCTACCATTGTCAGCGCTGCTGTTGTCATCTTTGCCTTTTTTGAACTTTTTATCTTTCTTATCTTTTTTCTTGCCGCTTTTTTTCTTCTTGCCGCTGTTACTGTCATCGTCACTGCTGTTATCATCTCTCTTTTTTGCTTTCTTTTTGTTCAAACCAGGCGGAGTGTCCCCCTCTTTCCATCCCTTTTTTTCGCCCTTTTCAAATCCTGGTTTCTCTTTAGTCTCTTTTGGTTTGGCATTAACCAGATTTAATGAACTTGTTAAAAATAGAATGGCTATAACCGGCAATACTGCAAATTTAATTAGTTTATGCATTGGATTTACTCCTTTTATAATAAAAATATTAAATTAAATAAGGTATGTTGTATTGGCGCTTGTTTCGCTTTGATGTTGTGTAACAACGATTGGAGGTGACTTGGCAACAAGTCTCTGCGTAGTCTTAAAAATTGCGACGGAAGTAAAAAAACATTTGGGTTGGTTGTATTTCGTTTTGATCTATCAAAAAACATGCGGAGCAGCCGTGAAGGCTGCTCCGGTAACAAATATCGCGGTTAGTAACCGTATTAAAGAATGTGCAGTTCGCAAACCCTGCGCAGGTGGTGTCCGCAAATCGCAAGTTTTATGGCAAGGGGCACTATCTTTGGGTTGCGGAAATATGCCCAAATCAGGAGTTTCCAGTAATGAACACGTTCCGGCCCTAAAAAGCCTAAATGATAGAAAGAGCGAAAGAGCGATATAAAGTCTTGAAACTTCACCGGAGCCCCTTTTTTAGCAGGTTTAAATTCCATCAAAAAGGTTTTGATCCTCTGGTAGTATTGATCATGGGAATAAATGGAACTTAGAATAGAAAGGTATCCATCACGCAACGTTTTAGAATTCATATTTGTAACAATATTCGTTGTGCTGTCAACATTATCCCCTGTCATTTCACCAAGCAAGCGGCCCTCCTTTTTCATACGTTCATAAAGCTTTGTTCCGGCCGGGGCCTGAAGCATGCCTACCATTGCCGTGACAATGCCGCTTTTTTGTATAAAATCAATCTGCCGTTGAAAAATGGAAGGCGTATCATTGTCAAAGCCGACTATAAAACCGGCTTGCACCTGAAAGCCCGCCCTTTGAATGCGTTTGACGTCTTTAATGAGGTCTCTATTCTTGTTCTGTTGTTTGCTGCACTCCGCAAGGCTCTCCTCATGCGGTGTTTCGATCCCAATAAACACCATATCAAAGCCGGCTTCAAACATCATATCCATCAATTTATCGTCATCAGCCAGGTTGATGGAGACTTCCGTGTAAAAAGTTAAATCATGTTTATCTTTGCGCCAGTCTATCAATGCCGGCAACAGATCGGTGACAAGGTACTTTTTGTTTCCTATAAAATTGTCATCAACAAAGAAGACGCGTCCGCGCCATCCCTGATTATAAAAACTGTCCAGTTCCGCAATGATCTGAGTAGATGTCTTAAAGCGAGGTTTGCGTCCAAACAGCGCCGTCACGTTACAAAATTCGCAATGAAACGGGCATCCTCTTGAAAACTGAATGTTTGTTGAAGCGTACCGGTCAAGTTTTACCAGCTCCCACATCGGTGTAGGCGTCTCCTTCATATCCGCATATTCGGTTGAAGTGTATATGCGTTTTGCGTTGCCTGCTTCCAGATCTGATATAAATGGGTCAAGAGTAACCTCGGCTTCGTTTAGCACAAAATGGTCAACATCGTCAAAATGATCGTACTCGCTTGTAAAAAGAGGGCCGCCTGCGACTATCTTTACCCCGGCATCCTTGCACATGGCAATAACATGTTTAGAAGATTGCCTCTGCACAACCATGGCGCTGAGAAACACATAATCAGCCCATTTCAGGTCTTTTTTTGTAAGTTTTTCAACGTTCACGTCAACTAATTTTTTATTCCAGTCCGTTGGCAGAAGAGACGCGACGGTCAGCAGGCCTAAAGGCGGAGACGACGCTTTTTTGCTAATAAACTTTAAAGCGTGTTTAAAACTCCAGAATGTATCTGGAAACTCGGGGTAAACGAGCAAAATATTCATAAATTTTCCTATCGGCTAAGAGTTGGAAATAAAAAGATAATATCTTTAAAAGAGGTTATAATGCGCCACCCTAAAAGGCTCTATAACAGATATAGGGGGAAAAAAAGTGAAAACCAATTAAAGAGGTTATCACATAGTATTTGTTAATGCAAGTATTATATATAGCTTTTTTTCGGCCCGAATAGAGCTAATAGGTAAAAATGTAAAAGTTAAAAGATAAAAACGCAGACTCGGAGCAGCTCCGGCTATGGCAAATGGGCATATTTAGCTGTTTAGGCGCCGTATTTGGATGTAAATAATTTTATCGCGCTATATGTTGTCTCTTGTTTGACAAACTCGTTTATTTGCCTTTTCCTGATCGCCCGGCAACTAATAGAGGCGATTCATCGGCCTCGCCTATTTCGCAACCAGCGCAACGCTTCCAAGATCAATTCCATTTTTTTGGATCAATTTCAGACGAGTCTTTGAGGCCGCAAATCTTTTTACCTTGATAATTAATACGTGGCGTTTAGGCTCCAGATTCTTAATTTCTTCAAACAGTTTCCAGGGGATGTATCTGGTTAAGTTCACGTTTATATTGCTTCTTCATATTACATAAGTCTACGGCGCATTGCGCGTTTAACCAAAATTCAGGAGTGTTTCCAAATAATTTTGACAGCCTCAACGCCATTGAAGTAGAAACTGATCGCCTTTGGCGCAAAAGCTCGTTTACCGTTTGCCGCAAAACATTTAATGCCCCTGCAAGGCTCGAAGCAGTTAATCCATAATCAGGCATAAAATCTTCACTTAACATTTCGCCTGGATGGGTTGGAGGTATTTCACGCTCCTTTTTGTTAATAATGCCCATTGACACGCCCCCTTAATGATAATCTGTTATTTCAACTTTATATAAAAAAGAATAATTTGTCACGTGGAACTTGTCAACATATTAAACCGTCAAATTTCCAATTGACTGTTATAAAACGAAAAGCAATAATAAATAAACACACGAACGCTGTTATCCTTATCCAGACTACAACAGACAAATTGCGATTAAAATTTAATATAGGATGCTTTTAATGCATAATGAATTTACCGCCATTATAGAAAGAGACGGAGAATGGCACATTGCTTATTGCGAGGAAATACCCGGCGCAAATGGCCAAGGTAAAACAAAAGATGAGTGTTTAAAGAGTTTATCTGAAGCAATTGAACTAATTTTAGACGACCAACGTCAGGATTCTTTACGTGGAATTCCTGAAGATGCAATATCAGAAATGGTTGCTGTTGGATGAAAAGATACGAATTAATAAAACATTTTGAGACGGCGCGGTTGCTATCTGAAACGCGAAGGCAGTTCTCATTCATTATGGCTAAACCCGCTTAGCGGACATGCCGAGGCCGTGCCCAGACACACAGAAATTCCAAATAAATTAGCTCGAAAAATCTGCAAAAAACTGTCAATTCAAGAAATTGGATAACGTAATCAAAAATCCCGGATTTTTACCACTGCTTTTACTCTCAGCTCGGAGTTTATGCTAAGGAATTATGAAGCGTTCTTTGCGCAGTACTTCCCCTCTGGTAGCAAAACCTACAGCTTTGTTACCCAAAATTTCAGAAGCCCCAGCTTCGTGTTCTGTTATAACCAATAAAACCCAGATTTTTATCACGCTTTTGCCTTGTTTTTCGCTTTTTGAAAACAGCAAACAGCAAATAGCAAATAGCCAACTGTAAACTGTTTATCGTCTTCGGGCTCACATCGCTTTATGAATTTACGCTAAAAATAAAAAAATATTTATATAATAACCTTGAAATGGTGAACACAAGGGTATAGTATTATGTTAAGGGATAGCCACAAACATGAGAGTATTTAAATACAAAACATTTGAAAAATGGGCTAAAAAACAGAGTATTAGCAATGACGATCTAAAAAAAGCCATCACTGAAATAAAAAATGGATTAATAGACGCTAATCTGGGAGGGCATGTATACAAAAAAAGGATAGGGATACATGGCAAAGGCAAACTAAGCTCACATAGGAGTATAATTTTAATGAAGATTCATGATAAAGCTATATTTGCGCATGGATTTTCTAAAGGCGAAAAAGACAATATCACAAAAAATGAGCTTAATGGATTCAAAGTAATGGCCGAAGCATTCCTTAATCTGGATGATGAGCAGATCAATATATTAGTTGATAAACAAAATATTATAGAGGTGTTTTTAAATGAACAAAGTCAAAGAGACAATAAGCGAAATGGCAAATGATCTCTATGCTGTAGGCGCTATAGATAAAACAACACTAAGGAAATTTGATGTAAAATCACTAACTCCAGTGCCGAACTATACAGCAAAACAGATCAGTTCAATTAGAAATAAGTTAGGATTTAGCCAGGCAGTATTTGCAGCCTATCTAAATGTATCGGATAGAGCTGTAAAGAAGTGGGAACAGGGAGATAGTAAACCAAGCGGAGCAACACTTAAACTACTTTCAATTGTTGATAGAAAAGGCATTGAAATAATTGCATAAGAGCCCCCCACTGACTCGCAACCCTAATTACAAAGCCGCAAGCTTTGTAACCCCAAATTCCAGAAGCCACAGCTCCGCGTTGCGTTATAATCCAAAAATCCCTGATCGTTGCCCACAAATAACGTATCAGATAGAGCGCCGCGCCCAACCTCCCCTCTAAAAAGAGGGGAACGAGGGGTGTGTAAATTCTCAGGAGCTAAAAGGATTATTCCTCAGGAATCCCCACCCCCTGACTTTTACTACTTTAGCCTTGTTTTCGCATTTTGCTAACCGCAAACAGCCAATTGCAAACTGTTTATCATCTTCGTGGCTACCTCCGCCCTCGTTTTACAAAAAAATATTCCCCCCGGCAAAAACAACAACCATGTAAACCAACATGGTAAACATCTTTACAATTATTGTAGCCGATCTACTCCAACTCCGTGTATTTACAAGGTTTACCATGATATTCATCATTTTTTAGACTATATAATTGCAAATTGTAATTTATTTCAACATATAAGGTTTAAGTAGCTTAACAATTTGAGTTAACTTACTCATTGACATACGTAAAGTGTAATGATAATATTTTTGTTAGATTTTGAGACATCAAATAAGCGTCTAATACGGAATGGTAAAAATATAAAGAAAACTGAGCAGGGTGTCTGCTCTAGTGAGAATTATCCTCAATGGGGACAAACTTGAGTCAAGGGTTCGCCCAACATTAATTAGGAGTAAGTAAAAGCTCCATTAATAATGTAACTTAACTTTGTGGCTGATAAATCAAGACGCAGAACTGACCCTGAAGGTTTTCTTAGATCTGAAAATCGCAAGGCACATATTATGTTTTCAAGGTCTGACCATAGAGGCTCTCCTTGGGAAAGTTGCTAGAAAAATTGGATGATTTAATTTATTTTTAAAACATTGAAAAAGAGCCATATATAAAATGAGTAAAAAATATGTGTTGTTTGCAATTTTATGCGTTTTTATTTTTAATAGTATAATTGCCTTTGGTAATGACAACCAAAATATAAAGAGGACAAATTCGCCGATTGATATTATCAACGAGATGCTTCATATCACAAAAATGGCTAACACACAGTTAAAAGCGCTTGAGCCTCACATACTCCAACAAAACAAAATATTTGAAAATGCACAATCAACAAACAAATCTCACATTAAGACAATAGGCGCACATAACAAACGTTTCCGGGCATCACATTTGTTTTTGAAAAATGAATTTAGCCAAACTGAATACCCCGCCCCAATTACTAAACAGAGAAATGAAGAGTTGACGGACATGAAAACTTTTGTAAATAAGTTATATGCGCATACTCATACTAACCCATTAGACTTTAGCAAAGCGTCAATTAAAGATTCAGTATTGTTATTAAGTGAAGGTGATAAATTATCAGCTGAAGCTAGGCTATGTATAGACTCGCAATACTGGTTTTTGAATACGTTTACCCAGAATATTACTAACTATGACAGCGCTCAAAAAAATAAAATTGCGCATCAATTAAAACAATTACACACTCTGGCTATTCAAGGTAATATTATCGCAAAATCCAAACTTAATGAATTGTTGAATGAAGCGTTAAAGATATATCCAAAAGATACGGCTGTCGCTCAATATAATCTTGGACTATTGTACGCGGATACAGGAAAGTTAGATCCGGCAATAGAATGGATGAAAAAAGCTGCTGATCAAGGTTTCCCTAAAGCAAGGATTAAATTAGGGGAATTTTTTGCAAGATATTTAATGAAATAAAATTGCTCAGATGAAATCCATGGGGCAGGTATTAGGAACTCTCATGAATGCCCACATTTTTTTAACAAACAAATGTGCCTGAAAAGACACTGCCCGTTATTTGGAACATTATGTCGCATAATTGATAGTATATCAATTAAATATTGTAATCGGGCGGCTTTACAAGGGCAATTTTTGAAATGCTTGATCCGCTGTAAAGGGAAACTTTTACGCGTGGTTCTTAGAAGGTGATCCGCCCGTAAGAGAGGTGATCTACTTGGTCAATCAATTCCAGAACATGGGGGATAAAATGAAAACTATGTGCGGACTGTCGGCTCTTTTGAAGCGTATCTTAGTGGTTGCTATTATATTTTTGATGCTGTTGATTAATGCTGAAACGCAGGCTAATTCAAGTCTGCATGACGCCGCTAAATCCGGAGACGTTGCAAGAATATCTACCATTCTAAATCGTAAGAATATTAACGAGAAAGACGAAGTTAACGGAAACACACCTCTTCACTACGCATGCTATCGTGGTCACTTGCCCGCTGTTAGGTTGTTCGTCAGGAGTGGAGCTGATATCCACGCCCAAAATTATAGCGGATCAACACCCGTCTATGTTGCCGCGTCCAAAGGTCAATCCGCTGTAATTCAATATTTGATAGAGAATGGCGCGTCGGCAAGAACACGAGATAAACGAAAACAAACCCCTCTCCATGCAGCGGCAATTAATGTAGTGGGCAAGAATCAGATTGGCAACAGGGGCTTTATAGATGCTGTGCGTATACTACTTGTAGAAGGGGCCGCCGACGTGGACGCGCCAGGGGCTGAAGACCGCACAGCTTTACACTTAGCAGCGTATGCCGGGCACGTGGAAGTCGTTAAGCTGCTGCTTAAGTATGGCGCAAGCCATACAGTGAAAGACTCTAACTCTTGGACGCCGTATCACTATGCAGAAGCAAAAAACCATGTGCGAGTAATGAAAGAACTGCTTCTTTATGGCTATTCCGGTGGTATTCCAATAAAGGACGGGGTGACGCACCTTCATAATGCCGCGCATTCCGGGCAACTAGAGATAGCGCGTCTTCTCATAAAGAATGGAGCATCTGTAAATAAAAAAACATACTCAGGCACAACCCCTCTTCATAACGCTGCCTCATCAGGACATATAGGAGTAGTTCAAATACTTATTGATCATGGCGCGGATGTAAATGCTACCGAACATAATAGGGGCTCCCCGCTTCACTATGCTGTATGGAATGGGCATGTTAATGTGGTAAGACTACTACTTGACTTGGGAGCTAAGGTTACAGCAAAGAATCTTCAAGGGAACACGCCGCTAATTAATGCGGCATACAAAGGAGAGGAAGAGATTGCCAAAGTCTTATTAAAATCAGGGAGTCTTATTGACGCTCAAAACAAAGAAGGTATGACTGCGCTCAACGTGGCGGAAGGTAGTGGCAACAGGGGAGTTGTGAAGCTTCTTCGAAAAGCTTTATTAGACCATAAAGTGGGCTCGCCTTAAACGGAAATCTTAAGCGGGCCTTAATAGGAATACACAATTCTAAATTTTTTGGAAATCCTAATAAAAGCCGGTCGTGATAATGGCATACCAGTATCTTTTCAATGTGTTAAATACAAATGTTCTACGTTTCAACGTTACGTTAAAGTTGTTACTAAAAATAGATTTCAGATAACTGTTTTTTTTACCCATCACCGGCCTTTATGGAACAATAAAATGAAGAACATTATTAAAATATTATTCACTTTAATCTTCATCCTTCCTGTGTCAGCCCGCCTCTTTGCCGCTGATGCAAGAGCCATAATAAGAGAGTTAAAATCGCTAAATGATAAAGTGGCGTTGGCATATAACGAAGGTAGATACAACGATGGCATTGAATTGGCGGAAAAGGCCTATGAGTATGCAAGAAGCCGTTTAGGAGGTAAACATCCTTCAACACTAACCAGTATGAGCAACCTGGGAGAATTGTATTCATCGCAGGGCAGATATAGCGAAGCGGAGCCTTTATGTAAAGGGGCTCTGAGTGTGTTTAAGGAGCTATTAGGGGCAAAACATCCTATTACTCTAATTAGTATGAACAATCTGGGAGGATTGTATAAATTGCAGGGGAAATACAGCAAAGCTGAGCCATTATTTAAAGAAACGTTACGGTTACGTAAAGAGGTATTAGGAGCCGGAAATCCTGATACTATAATTAGCATGATCAACCTGGGAGGAATGTATGAATCGCAGGATAGATACAGCGAAGCGGAACCTTTATATAAAGAAGCGTTGCGATTGCGTAAAGAGGTATTAGGAGCAAAACATCCTTCAACACTAACTAGCCTTAATAACCTGGGATTTTTGTATGAATCCCAAGGTAGATACAGCGAAGCGGAACCTTTATATAAAGAAGCGTTGCGGTTGCGTAAAGAGGTATCAGGAACGAAACATCCTGATACCATAACATGCCTGAACAATCTGGGAACATTGTATTATGCGCTGGGCAGATACAGCGAAGCAGAACCATTGTATAGGGAGGCGTTGCGGTTATATAAAGAGGTGTTAGGAGAAAACCACCCTAAGACACTAACTAGTATGAACAATCTGGGATTATTGTATACATCGCAGGGCAGGCACAACGAAGCGGAGCCATTATTTAGAGAAGCGCTATGGGTGAATAAAGAAGTATTAGGATCGAAACATCCTTCAACACTAACCAGTATGAACAATCTCGGATTATTGTATACATCTCAGGACAGATATAGCGAAGCTGAGGCATTATTTAAAGACGTGTTGCGGATTAGGCAAGAGGAATTTGGAGCTAAACATTCTGATACTCTAATCAGTCTGAACAACCTGGGAACATTGTATCATGCGCAGGATAAATACAGAGAAGCGGAGCCTTTACTTAAAGAGGCCTCGCGGTTGCATAAAAAGGTGTTAGGCGCGAAACATCCTTCAACCCTAACTAGTCTTAACAATCTGGCAGGTTTGTATAAATCGCAGGGCAAATACAGCGAAGCTGAGATGTTATTTAAAGAGACATTGCGATTGAGAGAAGAGGTGTTAGGCCCAAGGCACCCAGAGACTATAAAAGTAATGCTAAACTATGCTTGTTGTCTAATAAGCCAGAAAAAAAACAATGAATCGTTACAATTATTACAAAAAATTGAGACAAGGTTGCTTGCTCTCTTTGATTATCAACTCTATTCGGCGCAAAAAGAGAAAGTTAAGAGACTTTCCCTCCTTTCAAAGAGCAATTTCCAGGATGTGGTTTTTACCTTTGCAGGCCTTTACAAATCTAACAATTTAGCAAGGTTCGCAACAAATGTAGCCCTTCGTTGGGAGCAGGTTCAGGTGGAGGAGCAGGCCTTTATTGCGCGGCTTGCCCAAACCAGTAACGATCCACGGATAAAGGCGCTAATCTCTAAAATAACATCCCTTCGCGCAATCCTGCCGCAGAGTTTCCAGAATAATAATAGAGTGGGAACGATGTCGTCGAAGGAGGTTTTGGAGGATCTGGAGTTGGCGGAGCTTGAGTTGTCCGGAATAAGCAGGGAGTATAAGGAGAATCTGGAGGTTTATGGGGCGGATGTCCATCGTGTAAGGACAGGCCTGTCAACATCCGAGGCGTTGATTACGTTTAGTCTATATTACGAGTTTGATTTCAAAAAAAGTGAATCAGCAGGTTTGCATGTTGCCGCATCGCTCATTTTTGCTGACAGCGATAAGGTCTATTTTGAGAGCCTGGGGTCTGTGGTTCCACAGTTAAATAGTCTTGTAATTGAAAATAGGTTTAAAGATCTATACAAATTTCTTTTAGGCCGGTTCGACGATAAAATCAAAAATATCAAGACCCTGTATATTGCCCCTGATGGAATTTTAAACCTTGTGCCTTTTGACCGGTTAGTCACATCTGATGGAGGCTATCTTGTGGAGCGCAAAGAGATCCGCATGCTTCAGACCGGTCGGGACATCCTGCGTTCGAAACAAAAAAGCGGATCAAGCAAACTGATAGCCTTTGGCGGGGTTGAGTATAATAAATTCAGCAATAAGGTTGCCTATAAAAGTCAAAAGGTTAGCAATGAGGCGTCTATAAATAATATGAGGCTTAGGAAGGAGATGAATGACTTTAAATATCTGCCTGCAAGCAAGGATGAGATAAACAAGATTGTCCTCTATTATAAACGGTCAAGGAACGCGCCTGCTGAAATACTGAATGGCGTTGACGCCGGTGAAGCGGCGTTAAAAGGCCTGAAGCGCGGGCCAAAGATATTGCATCTATCTACTCATGGATATTATATGAAAAGCGAAAAGTTGGAAATAGAAAGGCCCATGCTCCTTGCCGGCCTGGCCCTGGCCGGCGCCAACCAGGGGCGTAAAGGCATTGTCGGCCCTGACGGCGAGGATGGGATACTCTACGCAATGGAAATACTGGGACTAAACCTGAATGGGACGGAACTAGTCTCTCTTTCCGCATGCGCAACAGGAAGCGGTGTATTGGATTATTCAGAGGGTGTATACGGTTTGGTAAGAGCGTTTAGGATTGCCGGGGCGCAATCAGCGCTTATGACTCTTTCTCCGGTAGGCGACAAAGACGCCCGTGACTTTATGGTGGCGTTTTATAAAAACTGGATGCAGCAGAAAGCAGACGAACATCCCGCCACCGCCCTGAGAAAAACAAAACTCGACTTTATAAACCATAAAGAGGCCCGGTACAAAAAACCGGAGTTTTGGAGCCCTTATGTTTTAGTGGGGCAATGATATAAGATGCGCAATGCACAGCCCCTCGATGAAAACGTCGAGTTATTGTTGTTTTTAGCTTTTCTGCTTAAAAGGTAGCTTTTGATTTACTGATTACTATCTTTTAGGGTGCAACAAAATGAAAAACATAACAAAAATATTATTCACTTTAATCTTAATATTATCTATTTCAGCGCACCTCGTTGCCGCTGATGAAAAAGCTATAATAAAATGGTTAGTTGAACTAAATGATAAAGCGGAAGCTGCATATAAAGAAGGTAGGTACAAAGACGGCTCTGAATGGGCGGAAAAAACCTATGAGTATGCAAAGACTAATTTCGGTGTTAAACATCCTTCAACCGTAACCAGTATGAACAATTTGGGATTCTTGTATTCATTACAGGGGAGATATAGCGAAGCAGAGCCTATATATAAAGAGGCGTTGCGGTTGGCTCAAGAAGTATTGGGGACGAAACATCCTTCAACCCTAACCAATATGAACAACCTAGGATTACTGTATTCATCGCAGGGTAGATACAGTAAAGCGGAGATCGTATATAAAGAGACTTTGTGTTTAAAAAAAGAGGTATTAGGAGCGAAACATCCTTCAACTATAACCACCCTGAACAACCTAGGAGCATTGTATACATCGCAGAGAAGGTTCAGCGAAGCTGAGCCAATATCTGAAGAGGCCTTGCGAGTGCGCCAAGAAGTGTTAGGCGCGAAACATCCTTCAACCATAACCAGCCTGAACTCCTTGGGAGAATTGTATTTGTCGCAGGGCAGATACAGCGAAGCGGAGCCTTTATGTAATGAAGCCTTACAATTGAGTAAAGAAGTGTTAGGAGCAAAACATCCTTCAACACTAATTAGTTTGAACGCCTTGGCTGTATTATATCAATTTCAAGGACATTTTAGCGAAGCGGAACTATTATATGAGGATACATTACGGCTAATGAAAAACGTATTAGGAGTCAGGCATCCTGAAACCATTACCTGTATGAACAACCTTGGAACATTGTATGTGTCTCAGGGGCGGTACAGCGAAGCGGAACATTTATTTAAAGAAGGATTACAGCTAATGGAAAAAGTGTTAGGTATTAAACATCCTGATACTATTGACATCATAAACAAAATTGGCACATTGTATGAATCGCAAGGCAAATACGTAGAGGCCACGCCGTTTTATAAAGAGACATTGCGGATTCGTAAAGAGATATTAGGAACAAAACATCCTGATACCATTGACATCATAAACAAAATTGGCACATTGTATGAATTGCAAGGCAAATACGTAGAGGCCACGCCGTTTTATAAAGAGACATTGCGGATTCGTAAAGAGATATTAGGAACAAAACATCCTGATACCATTGACAGTATGTACAACCTTGGATTCGTTTATTTATCGCAGGGCAGATTCGATGATGCCGAGCTGTTATTAAAAAAAACGTTGCAGCTTTGTAAAGATGTATTAGGAGCAAAGCATCCCTACACCATCGTCAGAATCTATAGCCTTGGAAAATTGTATGAAAAACAAGGTCGATACGTAGAAGCAGAGCCTCTATATAAAGAGGTATTGCAGCTTCGAGGAGAGATTTTAGGAGTCAAACATCCGGACACAATTACCAGTATAGGCAATCTTGGAGAATTGTATTCATCACAGGGCAGATTCGATGAAGCCGCCCCCTTATGTAAAAATGCGTTACGACTAAGTAAAGAGGTATTAGGAACAAAAAATCCAGATACAATTACCAGCTTAAACAATCTCGCAAAATTGTATTCATCTCAGGGCAAATTCGATGAGGCCGAGCCGTTATGTAGAGAGGCATTGCGGTTGTATAAAGAGGTATTAGGGGCGAAACATACTAATACAATTACCAGCATGAACAACCTTGGTGCATTGTATAAATCGCAGGGCAGGTACACAGAAGCCGAGACAATTTTTAAAGAAACGTTGAGACTTCGAAAAATAACACTAGGCCTAGACCATCCTTCAACAATTACCAGCATGAACAACCTTGGAGCTTTGTATAAATCGCAGGACAGACACGGAGAAGCGGAGCAGTTATACAAAGAGGCATTACGGCTAGGTGAAGAGGCATTAGGCTCAAAACATCCTAATACTATTGACTGTATGAATAGCCTTGGAGCTTTGTATGAATCAATTGGCCGACACGGTGAAGCGGAGCAGTTGTTTAAAGAAGCATTGCGACTTCGCCAAAAAGTATTAGGTTTTAACCATCCTTCAACAATTACCAGCATGAACAACCTCGGATTCGTGTATTTATCGAAGGCCAGATACGATGAAGCCGAGCCGTTATTAACAGAGGCCTTGCGCCTTAGTAAAAAGATAATGGGAAATAAACATTTTTCAACAATTACCAGTATGAACAACCTTGCAACTTTGTATAAATCGCAGGGCAGATACGACGAAGCCGAACCATTATATAAAGAGGCCTTAAGCCTTCATAAAAAGGCATTAGGAACGAAACATATTGATACAATTACCAGCATGAACAACCTTGGAGGTTTGTATTTATCACAAGGCCGGTACGACGAAGCCGAACCATTATATAAAGAGGCGTTGAGGCTGAATGATGAGCTATTAGGAGAAAAACATTCTATCACCTTTACCAGTATGAACAACCTTGGTGCATTGTATAAATCCCAAGGCAGATACGGAGAATCTGAAATCTTATATGAAGAGGCGTTGAGGCTTCGCAAAAAAGTATTAGGAGCTAAACACGCTGATACCATTGCCAGTATGAACAACCTTGGAGGTTTGTATGAATCGCAGGGCAGATACGGACAAACGGAACCGCTTTATAAAGAGGCGTTAAGGTTAAGCGAGGAGGTATTTGGAACAAAACATCCTAATACCATTGGCAGTATGAGCAACCTTGGAGGTTTGTATTTATCCCAGGGCAGATACGGTGAAGCTGAACCACTATATAAAAAGACCCTGAGTCTTCATAAAGAAGTATTAGGAACAAAACATCCTAATACCATTAACAGCATGAAAAACCTTGGAGCATTGTATGAATCTCAGCGCAAATACGACGAAGCCGAACCGTTATTTAATGAAGCCTTACGGTTAAGCGAGGATCTACTAGGATCTAAACACCCTGATACCATTGCATGTATAAACAACCTTGGAGGTTTGTATTTATCGCAAGGCAGATACGAAGAAACTGAGCCGCTTTATAAAGAGGCGTTACAGTTGAGTGAAGAGGTATTAGGATCTAAACATCCTAATACCATTGCCAGTATGAACAATCTTGGAGGTTTGTATGAATCTCAGGGAAGACACAACGAAGCCGAGCCGTTATTTTATGAGGCGTTGCACCTTCGCGAAGAGATATTAGGCGCAAAACATCCGGCCACTATTAACGGTATGTTGAACCATGCCGTTTGTCTAATAAACCTAAAAAAATATAAGACCGCATTGTCATTACTGGAAACACTGGAGTTAAGGTTGCTTGCGCGGTCGAGCCATTTACTATATTCAACACAAAAAGAAAGGGTTAGGCGAAAGTATTTGGAAGTAGAAACCGGTTTTCAGAATGTGGTTTTTACATTTGCGGGGTTTTACAATTCTAAGGATTTATCAAGGTTAGCTGCAAACGTAGCGCTTCGGTGGAAACAGATTCAGGGTGAGGAGCAAGCATTTATTGCCAAGCTTGTCCAAACAAACAATGATTCACGGATAAAAAAGCTGGCAGCAAAAATAATGTCTCTTCGCGCGCTCCTGCCTCGGATTTTTCAGTTTGCCGGAAGTAAACTGGTCTCACGGCCACCGGAAGCTATCCTTGAAGAGTTAGAGTTAGCAGAGCTGGAGTTGGGCAGTTTAAGCCAAGAGTATAGGGACAACCTGGAGGTTTGCGGCGCAAATGTCCAACATGTCATGACGTGTTTGCCGACGTCTGTAGCGTTGATAGAGTATAAATCATACAAAAAAATGGATTTTAAAAAAGGAGGATTTGTCGATACACATGTAGCAGTGTCAATCATAATGGCTGATACCGACGAGGTGTATTTTGGGACTCTTGGGCCTCTGACCCTGTTGTTTGATAGTATTAATTCCAAAGACATATTTAAAGATATATACAAATTTCTTATAGGCCAATTTGAAGACAAGATAAAAAATATCAAGACATTATATATCGCCCCTGATGGATTTTTAAACATTATACCATTTGATCGGCTAATCACGCCGGATGGAAGCTATTTGGTGGAGCGTCAAGAGGTGCGCATAGTGCAGACAGGCCGGGACATCCTGCGTTCGAAACAAAAATGCGAATCAGACAAGTTAGTTGCATTTGGAGGGATTGAGTATGATAAATTCAGCGGCAAGTTTGACTCTAAAATTCAAAAGGTTAATAGTAAGGTGGCTAAAAATAATATGAAGCTCAGGGAGGAGCTGGATGATTTTGAATACCTGCCCGCAAGCATGGATGAGGTTAATAAGGTAGCTCTTTACTATAAACGGTCAAGGAAAGCGCCTGCTGAGACTTTGATTGGGATTAACGCCAGCGAGGCGGCGTTAAAGGGGCTGAAGACCGGACCAAAAATATTGCATCTATCCACTCATGGATACTATATAAAGAGTAAAGAGATGGAAAGAGAGAGGCCAATGCTCCTTGCCGGCTTGGCGCTGGCAGGGGCAAACCAGGGACTCAAAGGCATTGCCGGCCCGGACGGAGAGGATGGGATACTTTACGCAATGGAGATACTTGGTCTAAACCTGAAAGGAACTGAACTCGTTTCTCTCTCAGCATGCGCAACGGGAAGCGGTGTATTGGATTATTCAGAAGGCGTTTACGGCCTGGTGCGGGCGTTTAGAATAGCCGGAGCGCAATCCGTGCTTATGACTCTCGTTTCCGTAGACGATAAAGACGCCCGTGACTTTATGGTGGCGTTTTATAAGAACTGGATGCAGCAAAAGGCGGACGTACATCCCGCCACAGCTCTGAGGGAGACAAAACTCGACTTTATAAACCATAAAGAGGCCAGGCACAAGAAACCGGAGTTTTGGAGTCCCTATGTTTTAGTGGGACGATGATATGCGCAATGCACAGCTCCTCGATTAAAACGTCGAGTTATTGTTGTTTTTAGCTTTTCTGCTTAAAAGGTAGCCTTTGGTTCACTGATTATTATCATTTATGGAACAATAAAATGAAGAATATAATTAAAATATTATTCACTTTAATCTTTATCCTCACCGTCTCTGCACACCTCGTTGCTGATGAAAAAAACTTAATAAAAGAGTGGGAAGCGATAAATGATAAAGTGGTGTCCGCATACAACGAAGGCAGATACCAAGATGGTGCGAAATTAGCGGAAAAAGCATACGAATATGCAAAAAGCAATTTGGGTGTTAAACATCCTTCAACGCTAACCAGTCTAAACAGTCTGGGATTATTGTACAAATCGCAAGGCAGATACAGCGAAGTGGAGAATTTATATAAAAAGGCTTTGCTGTCGCGCCAAGAGGTCTTAGGGGATAAACATCCTTCAACCATAATTAGTCTGAGCAACCTGGGAGGATTGTATGAATCGCAAGGTAGATACACCGAAGCGGAAACTTTATATGAAAAGGCTTTGCAGTTGAGCAAAGAAGCATTAGGAGCTAAACATCCTTCAACTATAACCAGTCTAAACAACTTGGGATTCTTGTATGAATCGCAAGGCAGATACACAAAAGCGGAGCCTTTATATAAAGAGGCTTTGCGATTGAGTGACGAGGTATTAGGAACGAAACATCCGACAACTATAACCAGCCTGAACAACCTGGGACTCTTGTATTCATCGCTGGGAAGATACAAAGAAGCGGCGCCTTTATATAAAAAGGCATTGCTGTTGCGTCAAAAGGTATTAGGCGCTAAACATCCTGATACTATAACCAGTTTGAATAATCTGGGAGTATTGTATGAATCTCAAGGCAAATACAGCGAAGCGGTGCAATTATTTAAAGAAGCCTTGCGGTTGAATAAAAAGATATTAGGAGCGAAACATCCTTCCACCATAACCAATCAAAACAACTTGGGAATTTTGTATGAATTGCAAGGCAGATACAGCAAGGCGGAGCCGTTGCATAAAGAGGCGTTACGATTGCGTAAAGAGGTATTAGGAGTGAAACATCCTGATACTTTACGTAGCCTAGACAACCTCGGAGTATTGTATGAATCTCAAGGCAGGTACAGTAAAGCGGAGCCGTTGCATAAAGAGGCGTTACGATTGCGTAAAGAGGTATTAGGAGCAAAACATCCTGATACGCTACGTAGCCTGGACAACCTCGGAGTACTGTATGAATCTCAGGGCCGATACAGCGAAGCGGAACCTTTATATAAAGAGGCGTTACGATTACGTCACGAGATATTAGGCGTGAAACATCCTGATACTCTACGTAGCCTAGACAACCTCGGAGTATTGTATGAATCGCAGGGCAGATACATCGAAGCTGAGCCTTTATATAAAGAGGCGTTTCGATTACGTCAAGACGTATTAGGACTGAAACATCCTGATACTCTACATAGCCTGAACAACCTGGGAGTACTGTATGAATCTCAGGGCAGATACAGCGAAGCGGAGCCTTTATTTAAACAGGCGTTTCGCTTACGTCAAGAGGTATTAGGACTGAAACATCCTGATACCGTAACCAGTTTGAACAACTTGGGAGTATTGTATGAATCTCAAGGCAAATACCGCAAAGCTGAGCCTTTTTATAAAGAAGCGGTGCGCTTCCGTGAAGATCTTTTAGGAAAGGAACATCCTGATACTATTGATGCAATGTTACATCATGCCGTTTGTCTAATAAACCTTAAAAAATTCAGGATTGCGTTTCTGTCATTGGAAACAATGGAGCAAAGACTGCTTGCGCGGTCTGGTCATTTACTCCATTCAACACAAAAGGAAAGAGTAAAGAGATTGTTTTTTGAGACGAAAACAAGTTTTCAGGATGTGGTTTTTACATTAGCAGGGCTATACAATTCTAAGGATGTATCAAGGTTCGCTGCAAACGTGACGCTTCGGTGGAAACATATACAAGGCGATGAGCAGGCCTTTATAGCCAAGCTAACTCAAACCAGCAATGATCCTCAAATAAAAAAACTGACCGCTAAGATAGCCTCCCTTCGCGCGCTCCTGCCGCGGATTTTTCAGGCTGACAGCAACAAACATGGTGCAAGGTCTTCGGAAGAGGTTCTTAAGGAGTTGGAGCTGGCGGAACTTGAGTTGGCCGGTTTAAGCCAGGAGTATAAGGAGAATTTGGAGGTTTATGGGGCAAATGTTCATAGTGTCAGGGCTGGACTGCCAACCTCCGCAGCATTGATTGAATTTAGATTATACAAAGAGTTTGATTTCAAAAAAAGCGAATATGGAGGTTTGCATGTTGCGGCATCTCTCATTTTGGCTGACAATGATGAGCTCTATTTTGAGGATCTGGGGCCTGTGGAGCCGAAGTTAAAAAGTTTTATATCCGAAAATTGGTTTAAAGATATATACAGATTTCTTATGGGCCGTTTTGACGACAAGATTAAAAATATCAAGACCTTGTATATTGCCCCGGACGGATTTTTAAACCTCGTGCCATTTAATCAGCTAATCACGCCGGACGGGAGCTTTTTAGTTGAGCGTCAAGAGACGCGCATAGTCCAAACAGGTCGGGACATCCTGCGTTCGAAACGGAAAAGCGGATCAAATAAATTGGTTGCCCTGGGAGGTATTGTGTATGATAAATTCAGCGATAAGTTTGCCTCGAAAAACCAAAAGGTAAGCAATGAGGCGTCTGTAAATAATGCAAGTCTTAAGAAGGAGTTGGATGGTTTTGTATATCTGCCTGCAAGCAGAGAGGAGGTTAACAAGATTGCCCTCTACTATAAAAGGTCAAGGAATGCCCCTGCTGAAGTTCTGGTTGGGGTTGACGCAAGCGAGGCGGCCTTGAAGGGATTGAAGCAGAGCCCAAGAATATTGCATCTGTCTACACATGGATACTATTTGAAAAGTGATGAGCTGGAAATAGAGCGGCCAATGCTCCTTTCCGGTTTGCCTCTGGCAGGAGCGAATCATGGGCGCAAAGGTATTGCCGGGCCGGACGGCGAGGATGGGATACTTTACGCAATAGAGATAATGGGGCTAAACCTGAACGGGACTGAACTTGTTAGCCTCTCCGCAAGCGCAACTGGGAGAGGCGTATTGGATTATACAGAGGGCGTCTACGGACTGGTGCGGGCATTCAGGATTGCCGGGGCGCAATCCGTGCTTATGACGCTTACTCCGGTAGGTGATAGAAACGCCCGTGACTTTATGGTGGCGTTTTACAAAAACTGGTTTCAGCAGAAAGAGGGAGCGCATCCCGCAACTGCGTTAAGAAAGACCAAGCTTGACTTTATTAATCACAAGAATAAGCGGTATAGGAATCCAGAGTTTTGGAGCCCTTATGTTTTGGTTGGGAAGTGATATGTAATATGGAACTATTTATCGCTGAACGATGAGGCAGGAAGATAAAACTTGATTAAAGACGTAAATGTAGTGACAAAAAAATTTAAAGCTATCGCAAAAAAGGCTTAGCTTCTCATGTATAATTTGTAGAAATAAAAAAGACAAAGAGACAGTGATTCGACAAGGATTATTATAATGGGCTGGATAACCAATAATTGGGAAAAAATATTTACTATTTGTATATCCGTAATTGTAGCGGGCATTATAGGCTACTATAGTGGTATGCTAAGAGTCCAATCTAAAATAAACGAATTAGATAAAAGAAGGATTAATGAAATACACAAATTAAATATTAAAATAATTGAACAACGGGAAGAAATTGAAAAAGGGCTTAATAACTTTGACAAAGAAATTAGTAAACGAATAAACGATATTGAGAAACAACTTCATACTGTCAAAACAGACATTGATATTTTGGTTAAGCCTAAGCTTGACCAACTAGACAAAAATAATGAAAGAATATTTGAAGTTAATAATGAACTAATTGAAGTTAAAACAAGGACGGAAGATATTTCACTTATAAGAGAAGAGTTAATTAAATTTAGAGTGAAGTCAAAACTTACTGATAATAAGAAACAGAAAAAGGATATAACGCAAAGGTAAAACGGATATGCATCCTCCTTTACGCTAGGAAAGCCCTATTACATATTTTAGAATTCGTCATCCAATACCATATATAGAACAATAAAATGAAAAACAAAACAAAAATATTATTTACTTTAATCTTCATCTTATCTATTTCAGCGCGCCTCGTTGCCGGTGATGAAAAAGCCGCAATAAAAGAGTTGGTCAGATTAAATGACAAAGTTGCGTCGGCGTATAACAAAGGTAGATACAAAGCTGGCGCTGAATGGGCGGAAAAAGCCTATGAGTATGCAAAGAATAATTTTGGGGCGAAACATCCTGATACCCTAAACATCCTTAATAACCTGGGATTCTTGTATTCATCACAGGGCAGATATAACGAAGCGGAGCCATTATATAAAAAGGCATTGCGGTTGCATAACGAGGTATTAGGGGCGAAACATCCTGATACCCTAACTAGTCTGAACAACCTGGGAGGATTGTATAAATCGCAAGGCAGATACAGCGAAGCGGAGCCGCTATTTAAAGAGACGTTGCGGTTGAAAAAAGAGATATTAGGGGCGAAACATCCTTCTACTCTAACCAGCCTGAACAATCTAGGAGTGTTGTATGAATCGCAGGGCAGATACAACGAAACAGAGCCATTATATAAAGAGGCGTTACGGTTGAGAGAAGAGCTGTTAGGAGCAAAACATCCTGATACCATAGGCAGTTTGAACAACCTGGGATTCTTGTATTCATCACAGGGCAGATATAACGAAGCGGAGCCATTATATAAAAAGGCATTGCAGTTGCATAACGAGGTATTAGGGGCGAAACATCCTTCAACACTAACTAGTTTGGACAACCTGGGAGGCTTGTATTCATCGCTTGGCAGATACAACGAATCGGAGCAATTATATAAAAAGGCGTTGCAGTTAAAAAAAGAGGTGTTAGGAGCAAAACACCCTGCTACCATAATCAGCATGAACAGCCTAGGAGGATTGTATTTGTCACTGGGCAGATACAGCGAAGCAGAGCCATTATATAAAAAGGCATTGAAGTTAAGAAAAGATGTATTAGGAGCTAAACACCCTGCTACCATGATCAGCATGAACAGCCTTGGAGGATTGTATTCATCGCAAGGCAGATACAGCGAAGCGGAGCCATTAAATAAAGAAGCATTACGGTTGTGCCAAGAGGTATTAGGGGTGAAACATCCTTCAACCCTAGTCAGCATGAACAACTTGGGAGGATTGTATACATCGCAGGGCAGATATAACGAAGCGGAGCCATTATATAAAGAGGCTTTGAGGTTGAGAGAAGAAGTGTTAGGAATGAAACATCCTTCAACCCTAGCCAGCATGAATAACTTGGGAGGGTTGTATTCATCGCTTGGCAGATACAGCGAAGCGGAGCCATTATATAAAAGGGTGTTGCAGGTGTATCAAGAGGCATTAGGAGCGAAGCATCCTGATACATTAACCAGCCTAAACAATCTGGGATTATTGTATACATTACAGGAAAGATACAGCGAAGCGGAGCCATTATATAAAGAGGCATTGAGATTGAGTGAAGAGGTATTAGGAACAAAACATCCTTCAATCCTAACCCGCATGAACAACTTGGGAGGATTGTATGAATCGCAGGCTAGATACAACGAAGCGGAGCCATTATATAAAAGGACGTTACAGGTGTGTCAAGAGGTATTAGGAGCGAAGCATCCTGACACCTTAACCAGCCTAAACAATCTGGGAGAATTGTATAGATCGCAGGGCAGATACAGCGAAGCGGTTACCTTAAATAAAAAAACGTTGAGGTTGAGAGAAGAGGTAGTAGGAGCAAAACATCCTGATACCCTAACCAGCATGAACAACTTGGGAGCATTGTATTGTGCGCAGGGAAAGCACTTCGAAGCGGAACTCTTATTTAAAGAGGCGTTGCCTTTACTTGAAGAGGTGTTAGGCGCTAGCCACCCAAACACCATTAACGTCATGCAAAATTATGTTGTTTGTCTAATAAATCAGAAAAAAAACAAAAAATCATTACAACTGTTACAAAAGATTGAGAAAAGGCTGTTTGTTCGCTCTGGCTATCAACTATATTCGATTCAAAAGGATAGGGTTAAGAGAAAGTTTTTATATTCAAAGAGTAATTTCCAGAATATAGTTTTTTCCTTTGCGGGGCTTTACAAATCCAGAGATTTATCAAGGTTCACTGCAAACGTAGCGCTTCGCTGGAAACAGATTCAGAAGGAGGAGCAGGCCTTTATTGCGCGGCTTGCGCAAACCAGTAATGATCCACAAATAAAGGAATTAATTACTAAAATATCATCACTTCGCTCAATCCTGCCTCGGAGTTTTCAGGATAAAAATAGTGAGGGGATGAGAGCTCCTGAGAAAATCCTGGAAGATTTGGAGTTGGCGGAGCTTGAGTTAGCTGGTTTAAGCAGGGAGTATAAGGAGAACTTGGAGGTTTATGGGGCTGATGTCAATCGTGTAAGGGCTGGTTTGCCAACCTCCGGGGCGTTGATAGAGTTTAGGATATATTATAAGGCTGATTTCAAAAAAGGTGAATTAGGAAGTTTACATGTTGCCGCATCGCTCATTTTAGCTGATAACGATGAGGTATATTTTGAGGACTTGGGGACTATGGATCTGCTGTTAAAGAGTTTTTTAGCTGAAAATCAGTTTAAAGCTCTATATAAATTCCTTATGGGCCGGTTTGACGGCAAGATTAAAAATATCAAGACACTGTATATTGCCCCTGATGGAGTATTAAACCTTGAACCGTTTGATCGGCTAATTACGCCGGATGGACGCTATTTGGTGGAACGTCAGGAGGTGCGCGTTGTCCAGACCGGTCGGGACATTCTGCGCCCGAAACAAAAAAGTGATTCAAAAAAAATGATTGCCTTGGGCGGGGTTGAGTATGATAAATTCAGCGACAAGATTGGCTCTAAAAGTCAAAAGGTAAGCAAGCCGGAGTCTATAAATAATGCGAGGCTTATGGAAGAAATGGATGATTTTGAATATCTGCCTGCTAGCAGGTATGAAATGAATAAGATTGTTCTCTATTATAAACGGTCAAGAAAAGCTCCTGCTGAAGAGCTGCTTGGATTTGACGCCAGCGAGGCAGCGTTAAAGGGGCTGAAGACAGGGCCAAAGATATTGCATCTATCTACTCATGGATATTATTTGAAGAATAATGAGTTGGAAAAAGAGCGGCCTATGCTCCTCTCCGGCCTGGCGCTGGCAGGCGCTAACCAGGGGCGAAAAGGCTTTACCGGCCCGGGCGGCGAGGATGGGATACTATACGCGATGGAAATACTGGGGCTAAACCTGAAAGGAACGGAACTGGTTTCTCTCTCAGCATGCGCAACTGGAAGCGGAGTGTTGGATTATTCTGAAGGCGTTTATGGTCTGGTGCGGGCTTTTAGGATTGCCGGCGTGCAATCAGCGCTTATGACTCTTTCTCCAGTAGGCGACAAAGACGCCCGTGACTTTATGGTGGCGTTTTATAAAAATTGGATGGAGCAAAAAGATGGAACGCACCCCGCAACGGCTTTAAGAAAAACTAAACTCGATTTTATAAACCACAAAGAGGCGCGGTACAAAAATCCTGGATTTTGGAGCCCTTATGTTTTAGTGGGACGATGATATGAGATGCGCAATGCTCAGCCCCTCGATTAAAACGTCGAGTTATTGTTGTTTTTAGCTTTTCTGCTTAAAAGGTAGCTTTTGATTTACTGATTACTATCCTTTAGGGAGCAATAAAATGAAAAACATAACAAAAATATTATACACTTCAATCTTCATCTTATCTATTTCAGCGCGCCTCGTTGCCGCTGATGAAAAAGCTATAGTAAAGGAATGGAATAGATTATATAAAAAACAGGCATCGGCATATTACGAAGGTAGATACAAAGATGGAGCTGAATTGGCGGAAAAGGCTTATGAGTATGCAAAGTGCAATTTAGGGCCAAAACATCCTGAGACCTTAACCAGTCTGAACAGCTTGGGATTATTTTTTTATACACAGGGTAGATACAGTGAAGCAATGGCTGTTTATAAAAATGCCTTGCAGTTACGTCAAGATGTATTAGGTGCGAGTCATCCTGATACCTTAACCAATCTAAACAATTTGGGAAGAATGTATTGTGCGCAGGGAAGATACAGCGAAGCGGAACCATTATATAAAAAGGCCTTGCGGGTAAGTCAAGAGATATTAGGAGTGAAATATCCATTAACACTTGCTAGTCTGAACAACCTAGGATTATTGTATTTGTCACAGGGAATTTACAGCGAAGCGGAGCCTTTATTGAAAGAGGCTTTGCGGTTGAATCAAGAGGTATCAGGTGCAAAACATCCTTCAACCCTAACCTGTATGTCCAACTTGGGTGGATTGTTTTATTCGCAGGGAAGATACAGCGAAGCGGAGCCTTTATTTAAAGAATCATTGCGGTTGCGTAAAGATGTGTTAGGAGCAAAACATCCTGAGACTTTGATCAGCCTAAACAAATTGGGACTATTGTATAAATCGCAGGGTAGACATAGTAAAGCGGAGCCATTATTGAGAGAGGCATTGCAGTTGCATAAAGATGTGTTAGGTGCGAAACATCCTGAGACTTTGATTAGCCTAAACAATTTGGGATTATTGTATTATGCACAGGGAAGATATAGCGAAGCGGAACCATTATATAAAAAGGCCTTGCGGGTAAGCCAAGAGGTATTAGGAGTGAAATATCCATTAACACTTGCTAGTCTGAACAACCTAGGATTGTTGTATTCTTCACAGGGGAATTACAGCGAAGCGGAGCTCTTATTAAAAGAGGCCTTACGGCTACATAAAGAGGCATTAGGAGCAAAACATCCTTCAACCCTAACCTGTATGTACAACTTGGGTGGATTGTTTCATTCGCAGGGAAGATACAGCGAAGCGGAGCCATTATTGAAAGAGGCTTTGCGGTTGAATCAAGAGGTATTAGGCGCGAAACATCCTGAGACTATAGGCAGTTTAAACAATCTGGGCGGATTGTATTATGTGCATGGAAGATACAGTAAAGCTGAGCCTTTATTGAAAGAAGCTTTGCGAATGCGCGAAGAGGTATTAGGAGCGAAGCATCCTGATACCCTTGGCAGTTTGAATGACCTGGGTTTTTTGTATGAATCGCAGGGTAGATATATCGAAGCGACGACGCTATTGAAAGAGGCTCAGCGGTTGGGCGAGGAGATGTTAGGCCCCAGTCACCCTTATACTATTAACGTTATGCTAAACTATGCGGTTTGTCTAATAAACCAGAAAAAAAACCATGAATCGTTACAACTGCTACAAAAGATGGAGACAAGGCTGCTGGCGCGCTCTGACTATCAACTCTATACGATACAAAAGGAAAGGGTTAAGAGAAGTTTTTTTTATTCAAAGAGGAATTTTCAGGATGTGGTTTTTACATTTGCAGGACTTTACAAATCTAAAGACTCATCACGATTCGCGGCAAACGTGGCGCTTCGGTGGAAACAGGTTCAAGGGGAGGAGCAGGCCTTTATTGCAAGGCTTTCCCAAACCAGCAACGATCCACAAATAAAGGAATTAATCACTAAAATATCATCACTTCGCGCTATCTTGCCTCGGAGTTTCCAGAATAAGAAGATAGAGGGTATAAGGTCTTCAGAAAAGATTATGGAGGATTTGGAGCTGACGGAGCTTGAGCTGGCAGGTTTAAGCCGAGAGTACAAAAAAAATCTGGAAGTTTATGGGGCTGACGTTCATCGTGTAAGAGCTGCTTTGTCAACCTCCGCAGCGTTGATTGAGTTTAAGCTATATAAAGAGGCTGATTTCAAAAAAGGCGAATTAGGAGGTTTACATGTTGCCGCATCTCTCATATTGGCAGACAACGATGAGCTTTATTTTGAAAATCTTGAACCTATGGATCAGCTGTTAAAGAGTTTTGCATCTGAAAACCGGTTTAACGATATATACAAATTTCTTTTGGGTCGGTTTGACGACAAGATTAAAAATGTCAAGACTCTCTATATTGCCCCTGATGGAGTTTTAAACCTTATACCATTTGATAAGTTAACCACACCGGATGGACGCTATCTGGTAGAGCGGCAAGAGATACGCTTGGTACAGACGGGCCGGGATCTCCTGCGGTCATCCCAAAAAAGCGGATCAAACAAGCTGATTGCCATGGGCGGTGTTGAATATAATAAATTCAACGGCCAGGTTGGCGCTGAAAGCCAAAAGGCTAACAAAGAGGTGGCTGCAAATAATATGAGGCTTAGGGAGGAAATAGATGATTTTAATTATCTGCCCGCAAGCAGGGAGGAGGTTAACAAGATTGCCCTCTACTATAAAAGGTCAAGGAACGCGCCTGCTGAAGCGCTGGATGGAGTTGACGCAAGCGAGGAGGCATTAAAGGGGTTGAAAACCGGGCCAAAAATATTGCATTTATCTACTCATGGATACTATATAAAGAGTAAAGAGATGGAAAAAGAGCGGCCAATGCTACTTGCCGGCCTGGCGCTGGCAGGCGCTAACCAGGGACGTAAAGGCTTTGTCGGGCCTGACGGCGAGGATGGCATACTTTACGCAATCGAGGCTTTGGGGTTAAATCTGGAAGGGACACAACTGGTTTCCCTATCAGCTTGCGCCACTGGAAGAGGTGTATTGGATTACTCGGAAGGAGTATACGGCCTTGTGAGGGCTTTCAGAATAGCCGGGGCGCAATCCGTGCTTATGACGCTCACTCCGGTAGGAGATAAAGACGCCCGTGACTTTATGGTGGCGTTTTATAAGAACTTGATGCAGCAAAAAGCGGACGAACATCCCGCCACAGCTCTAAGAAAAACAAAGCTCGACTTTATAAACCACAAAGAGGCGCGTTACAAAAACCCGGCGTTTTGGAGCCCTTTTGTTTTGGTGGGGAAGTGACAGCGCTTCGCGTGTCATTAGTCATTTGTGATTAGTCATTAGTCATTCGTCATTGGTTGATAGATACTTGATACTTGATAAGAACAAGGAGCGTAAAGAGCAAAGCAAAAGCGGTGATAGGTGATCAGTAATCGGTTATCGGTAAAAGTAAATGCAAAATCAAAGGCAGATGATAGACGGTTGAGCTTCGCTGTCATTGGTCAATAGTCATTTGCTATTAGAAAAGCAAGAACAGTAAAAGCGGTGATTGGCGATTGATTATCAGTGATATGTAAAAACGAAAGCGCTCGATTAAAACGTCTGGTTATTGTTGTTTTAACTTCTCTTTACTATTTTATAATCAGTTAACATTTAATAAACATGCAGACAACGACAGAAACTTTCAATGCAATATATAACTATAGTCAAAAGCTCCCCACCGCTAATAGCGCTAACACAGATTGGAGTTTTGCGAATTTACATCTACTGTTTATTGAGATTAAGGCTGCTCAAACACGGTCTGACGACGTAGATTTTAAGAAATTCGTTTTACTATTTATCTCTATTATACAAAAAAACAATCAAATCAAGTTTGAATCCGTCGCAAATATCTCACTTGATTTAATCGAACTTGTTTTTAACTCTTCACAATCAAAACTAATAAAATATTTTACGATATATGTTTTTAATCGCTTGGTTCAAATGCGCGGCTCCCAAAGCCGCAATGTTCAGATTGCGCGTTTACTTAAATATAGCGAGTATGAAGACCGTAATCAATTTGTTAAAAATATGTTAAATAATCTTGAATCCACCTATCCTTTTTCACGAAAAATAGCTGAATTTACGCTTATTTACCTTATTGACTCAAACGACGAAAGTCAAACGGCAAAAAACAGTTTCAGGAGTATCTCTGCCATGCATCCTAAAAGCTTAAAATTAAGACGTTTAGTATTAAGGTTAAGCAATAAAAAATCTGATATTTTTCAATTAGATGACGCCGAATTGAATGCATTCCAGGAAACCGGTGGACGCGACAATGCCACACTTCAACTTATAGGGCTAATACGCGTAAAAAAGGGGGAGATGGATGTCGGTATTAATTTGTTGGAAAAAAGCATATTGGGATGTAAACCGGATTTGAGCGTTTTACTTGAAATATGCAATGCAGCTGTTAATAATAATTGCAAACAACTTGCAATCCAATGTTTAGGGACAATTAAGCTTATAGGGGTAGTGAATACGTCTGTTATTAGAAAATTAGCGGATTTGATCAAAGGTAATGATTTCTCTCCTCATTGGGAGGATATTTTACAGTTTCACTTAAACGTCACTGATATAGACAAGAATGACAAGGACGAGATGCAGTTGCTCCTGGTTGAGGAATTGTTCAGAATTAATCGGCATAATGATGCAATTAATAAATATAATGAAACCAACAATAGAGAAACCGCGTCGCCTAAATTGAGGAAAATGGTTATAAGAAAATTTATGGAAATGGGGGAATATTATAAGGCTCAAAATGAATTTGAAAAGTTTGTTAAAGAAAATTGCGAACCCAACTATGAATTTAGCATAGATTACAGGCTTTTACAGATTCGGGCCGCGGAGCGAGATAAAGAACCTGCAAAGGCATGGAGGTTAATAGAATCGGCTCCGCAACATTTTAATGATGATC
This sequence comes from Candidatus Anammoxibacter sp., assembly GCA_021777105.1. Classification (GTDB taxonomy): domain Bacteria; phylum Planctomycetota; class Brocadiia; order Brocadiales; family Anammoxibacteraceae; genus Anammoxibacter_B. The sequence goes on along the minus strand of JAIQZQ010000038.1, from coordinate 44,640 downwards.
CTTTTTTCTTGCTTGAAAAGTGCCTGCGATATTTAAAGGAAAAGTCATGGCGTAAACTAAGGTTGTTGCTCTACGAAAATGATTATGGGGAACCTACTTTGAAAATGGTCAATTTGATAGCCGCTGAGAAAAACCAGGAATATGGCCTGGTGCGTGAAGAATTTACACCGGAACTGTTAAGGTTTGATCCAGGACTCATATCATTGCCTATGTTTCAGTTTGATTATTGGAAAGAATTGGTTGAAAAAGAAGCGGCCTATTCAATTTTATATAGTTTTGCCGTTGAGAGAGATTGGAATATGGTTCACAATATCATTAAGAGTCCATTTATATCATTTACCAACAGGCAAGATGTAGACTTTTTCCAGTTGCTTGCGGCAATATATCTGGAGTTTGAGAATGATGAAGTCTTAAACGTCAACTTTAATAACGTCTGCGCTAAGTTTGAGAAGCTCTTGATTTTAACTGACAATCCATACAAACTGGAACTCGTAGCATCTCTTTTTAATAGAAATATACTGAACAATAGCGCTTTTATTGCGAATACTTATAAAGTAAATGATTTTGCCTCATATCTCTTGTACATAGCATTAACTTATATTGAAATTGAACTAAGCAAACCTGAAAAAGAGCGGCCAAAAGATTGGCGTGAAATATCAAATTCAATGTGTGATCTTGATCTTAATAAAGCCATGGCATTAGTTCTGCGTGCGCAAACGTAAATATAAAACAATTTAACTTAACGAAGGAGAAAAAAATGATTACATTTGTTTTTCTTGGCGCAACTATTATATTTTTATGCATTTACTCATGGGTGGTTATTGCCCGGGCCAAAACGTGCAAATCAATACTAAATATTTGCGTAGACTTGCGTAATACAATCATGGAACCTCCTAAAAAGTCAAATGATAAAAATACTATCTTTGCGTTTGACGACAAAATTAAAGAGGCTTTAGCCGGCGCTAAGGTAGAATTAGACTCCATTTACAGAGAACAAGATGAAAGCGCGCACCCTATAAGATTATCAATAAAGCCATCGCTAGTATCACAGATCAAAGGGAGATTAACATCAATAGAGGCCGCTTTAAGCTCCGCTAATTCAATGGGAATGGGTAGAGCATTTGATAATCCATCCAGGCACATAGGGTTTAGGCAGGATATATTTTTTCTTTTAGGCATGGTTTGCCCTTTAATATTTTGGAAGGGGCCATATGCCGGCTATGAGCCTATAGCTGATTATACGACGCAAAATCTGGCTCTAATTTTTTCGTTTGTAATTTGGGGGGGCATTCGCCTTTGGAACGGAGGACTGGATTATTATAACACCAACATAATCAACATACTTGACGAGATTGTCGCCTATGCCCTGGCTCCTATACAAGAACATTCGCAACGAAAATTAACGGTAGATTTGCTCGGCAATATGAACGAATCATTTGGGGAACTAAAAAATGGAGTTGCCACGCTAAAAAATGTAATCAAAGTGACGCCGGATCAGATTACCAAAAAGGTTGAAGATAGATTTACGGAGAAAGCTTCTATAACTGAATCGCTTCAAACCCTTTCTAAGCACAATTCCGCCATGAAAGAAGCTATACAGGAACATTCAAAAGCTGTAAATAATATACCGGATTCTCTCTCTAACGCGGTTGCCACGCAGATATGCCAGGGGCTCGAACCGACACAGAAAAATATTGACGCTTTAAGACAATCTCTCACTACAAGCTATGATAGCATGGCAAATACTTTAGGAAAAACCACCGCTGAACTCATTAATGTAGTGCGTAATCTTAGCGATACGGAGATAGTTGAGAGTTGGATAGATCAACTAGGCGCATCTATAAATGGAATTACAGAACTTGGCCATAGGCTTGATCGTTATTTTAACGACGCTAAGACGGCAACCGGCTCGCTCTCAAAGGTGGCGGATGCCGTGCATCAAACACAGGAGAGGATTACTAAAGAACTAAATGAACTTGCAAGCTTAAATCAACATCGCGGCGTTGATGAAAAACTTCACGCTGAGAAAATACACGAGTTATTTCAAACTAATCTGGAGAAAATTGAAGCTGAGCATAGGGAATTCAGAAATATCGTCGATAACTTTGTCAAGCAAGTTGAACAGGATAGCGTCATCCGTGAGACTCTCAAAAACGATCTGCCCGTTATCACACAAAACTTAAAAGAAGCTGCAACTTCTTTAGATTCAGTTTCAAAATGCGCAGAAACCATGCCGGCTCAATATGCGGAGATTCTTGATAATATCCAGAAACGGGCCGCTGATAATGAAAAAGAGCTGTACAACCTGCTCGGAAAAACATCTGATAAATTTATAAATGACTATCACGAGTTTCATAAAAAGGTTTCCGTTGAGGCTGAAAAGCTGATTGCGTCATTAACCAGTTTGGTTAATAATGCAGTTGGAGACGCAAAGTCGCAATTTGATGAGATAAAAGTGGAGCAACAAGGTTTTATAGACAGTTTTACACTAAAGGATCAGGAGCTTAAAAAAAGTTTTACCGCACAACTTACTGAAATAAAGAAGCTGATCAATAAACTTGCGCAGTGGCAGATTAATAATCAGGTAAAATCGGCGGCGTCTCTTGCAAAGGCTACAATTGAACATGACGAAAAATATCTAAAAGGACTTGATGCGATGGAGGATGCCCTTAACAGACTTAAAGCTCTATTTGAATCATTAAGCGCAATGATGAATGATATATCCATGGAGCAAAAAGGGCTTAACAAGGATTTGATCAAAGCTTTAACTGATAACATTAGCGCGGGTTTATGTGAGATCACTAGTAAGATGGTTGATCATGTTGATAAAATAAGCGCAAAAACCATTGAGAATGAAAACCAACTTGGCGATATCATTGAACAGATGCAAGAAACCGCCAATATCGCTCAATTGATAAAGAGACCTACAAAAATACAGATAGCTAATGCCGCAAGCCTTGGCGGCATACTTGTAACATTGATATACCATGTCGTAAAAGGACTATTATGAAAACATATTACAAAAAATCAGATGAGCTGCGTATTATTCAGGACTTTATTGATGAAAAATATCAGACTCATGATACAGCCGTTGATCAGTTGACAGTTATTAAAGACGCTTTAGCTGAAGGCAAATACTCACAAGACCTATGGCAAAGAGTCCTGCTTGTGGGGCTGAAATCGCGGCGTGAAGATATTAGAAGAATCTGTGGGCAATATTATACGGATATGTTTCAGGATGAGAATGCAAAACAAAGTATAAATGATCTACTCTCTTTTACAATGGAGGATTATAAAGATTCTGGACATGTGCGGTCTGATTTTATACGTGTGATCAGAACTGAGTTAAGTGTAAACAGACAAAAATTCCTGATGGAGCCTATAAAATTCATGCTTAACCTGCGGCGTATATTTGAGGTGTCATTCCCTAAGGGCTTTGCCGAAGAATGTGTTAGATGCCTGTTTATGTTGATTAACGATAATGAAAAAGATTCTTCCAGGGCGCTTGGCAAGATAGCCGCAGGGTGGATTACGGACGCTTTGCGGACATGCAATGCTCCAAAAATTACGGAAAGCGTCATTAAACGGGAATTAGGCCGCCAATCTTTTGAGAAAGTAGACTGCGCCTTTGTTGATAATGTTTCTAGAGGTTTACAAACGACAACTTCGCCGGATAGGCTAATTGACAGCTTGAATCTGCTTGAAAAATGGTATCAACAATTTAGTTACAACAAAACACCTTATTGTGACGAGTTATTAACAGAACTGAAGATATATAATCGGAATGCGACATATAAGATTGATGAAAATATCCAACGCGTTTTGTTTGCAAATTCAAAAATTTTAAATGATATTGTTGAGATTATTAATGAATGGCCTGAAAATGCAAAGGTTTGTAAAGCCGCAATAAATGTGGTGAACAAACTGCCTGCGGCAAGGCAGTTAATAAGCGCTAAAGAGGAAGAGAAATGGCCGAAATTTTTAGTGGAGTTTAGAAATACTAAGAAACAGCACATATTTCAGATAGGCCTGGATTACATATCTGAATTTACATCCGGTCTTACTGTAAATATGGAAAATGAGTCCACTGAAAAAATATCAAAAGATGAATCAAATAGTTATAGACAACGGCTATGCAGAATAAACAGATGGGCCGGGCTTGAGAGCGACCGTGTTGTTATCGCGTGGTTATTGGAGATAATGAGCGATATAGACAGCTCTCTGGAACGCCGCAAATCAGCGGCAGCATGCCTTTTTAAGATAAACCCGTCAAACATACACGATCTACTAGCCGGTTTTGCATTGAATAATCCATCTACCAATCCTCTTATACCAGACCTTCTTGCCATGACATTAAAGTTAGATTCATGGGAAGTGTGGAAATTTTGCGCCCACTATTTTGAAATATTTAGTAATAAAAAACCTTGCCCATTTCTTCAGATATTGATGGAAGCAGCCGCTAAGACAGGCAACGCGGAGATGATAAATGTTTTGATTCCATACGTCTTTGACTCAGAAGAGCCACATATACGCAACCAGGCAGAAAGAGCGCTAAGAAGCTCAGGGTATGGCATATTCATTGATCGGGAGGCTTTAAGCAGAACTCTTCAAAAGTTAGCAAATGAAAAGGATGATGTATTTGCGAAACTTCAAAGATTGTACGAAGATACTAATAAACGAATTTATGAAAAAATGGGCGTCCAGATAGACATTGAGACTAACCGATCTAAACAGGAAGAGCAATATCTAGAGCTAAAGTTGCAGATAACCAGGTATCAGGCCTTTGCAACCGGTAAAATGGTTGACCTTTCAATCATAGACAAACAATTAAAAGAGTTAACGGAGAGAATAGATCATTTGACGCGTAGAAAAATTAAATTAGAAGCGCAAATGGCCCTATTTATAGACGCCAGGAATAACCTAACAAAAATGCTTCACTCTTTGAAGTCTGAGATTGACATAAATCGTAGAAATAGAGAAAACGCTTCTAAACAGCTCTCTAACTTTCAAAATCAACTTAATAGTTTAAAGAATAATAGAGTTATGTTACAACAACAATTTGATAGCTCAGTTCAAGAATTAAGCGATGTAACAAATGAACAAAATAGGCTTAACCGTTCAAGAGGTCAAGACTATAACAAACTTCAGGATCAGAAATCCCGCCTTGAATATGATATCAATAGCCTTTCAGAAGAGATAAGAGAAATGGATTATCAACTTTCAAATAATATAGATGAAATGAATAGCCTTATAGATGAGCTTAATAGGGTTAATAGACAACTTAGTTTCACTAATTATGACGATCCGTCACGTCGAAACCTTATTAATCGGCGCGATAGAGCGAGGTCGGAAATAAACGGTATTAAACGAGATAACTCCCGCGTTAAACGCCAAAGAAATAGGCAGTATATAGAAATCGACAATAGAAATAGAAATATTAATAAGATAAATAAAGAATCAAATAACTTAGCCCGTCACATTAGAGCTTCTGAAGAAGTTGCGGCCTCAGCTAGCAATAATGTGGATGTTGCGCGTACAAATCTTCAAAACTGCGATAGAGATATAGAGGAGACCCAATATAAGATACATTCAGTTAGCCAGGAGCTTAACTCAATTCAAAACGCAATAGAAAGGCTTGAAATTGAGGCCGCTAAATTACGAAATGAAATTGATGATCTTATAATAAAAGAGAAAAAAATTGAGAGAGACATGCTTCCAGTAATCCATGATTTAGAAGAGGCTAAACGCGAATATGAACGCATAAACGCAAAAATGATTAAGGAAGAGGAGATAATTAGAAAGGAGAAGAAACGTGTTGACGCTATTCAAAAGAGGTTAACTAGCGACTTGGAGGTCAGCCGGTCGCGTTTTGAGGAACTAAGCAAGCAGGCGTCTAATATTCACAAATCAATTGAATTTTTGGAGTCGGAAAATACAAAATGTAACAACAGTTTTAATGAGATTGTTCAAAAGATTAAGGATAACAAAAAAAAGATGGAAAGCCTGATTGAGATAAGCGAAAAAGCTATAATAGAAAAGAACCGGGAGGCCTATACAAGGACATGCTTAAACAGATTGGAAAAAGACAGATATGAGATGGATAAATTAGAGTATGGCAGGGCTATGGCGCTGGCGGCTGACACTTTCGCAAGGTCTAACGAATAGCTTGTTTAGATCATTATGTCTAATGCTATTACAAACCAAAAGGAGGTAAATAATGAGCAATCATACAACTGTAAGCATAAGAGAATCGCGCAACCAAAAGTGGCGGAATGAATGCCGGCAAAGCATACGTAGCTGCGTTAATCAATGCAACCAGGTTTCATCTGAAATAAACGCAACGCGCAACAGTTTATATAATATGGAGAGGGCCGTCTCCTCATTGCGTAATCAATCCTTCTCAAAGCTTAACGAGGCCGGCTTATTGATAAAAAACGCCGCCGCAAAGCTGCAAAACCTTGAGAACGAAGTAAAACAGGCTGAGCGGGAAAGTATAAATATGGAACGCGCAGGAAGGCAAAAAGTTGAAAATGCCGCAACCGAGAGTGAGAATATTGCAAATGGCTTGGCAACGTCCGATCAACATTTAGAGAGTCTCACAAAAACCGTAACGTCAGAATTACAAGCTGTTAAGGATATAGGCTCGAAATTGGAAACTCTTTTTCAGGATGCCAACAATTTAACGGAGGATATTGAAAACAGTAAAAGCGAAGGGCAAAGTATTGAAAATAATCTGAGCGAGACATGGAGCTTAACCAATGCAGAATTAAAGAGTTTTAGCCAGGTATATGGTGAATGGTCTATAATTAAGGGTGAACTAGACGCGAATCTCAATAAATGGACTCAACAATTTGGTCAGATGGCATTAATGATAGATAGTTTGAAGAATTCCGAGGCCGCTGCATATACCGTTCTTCAAAACCTTATTGATCAGGATTACAATCTGATACAGTGCAAAGTCTCCGAGCTTGGCGTTGAAGCGTTTTTAAAAGATAGTGATGAGCGCGTTGTCGCGTTTATGGTTTCCCACCGTCAGGAGTCCAGCGACGATATACTTTTAGAGCTTGATATAAGCGATTGCGACATGGAAGGCGGCAGCTCATTATGTGATGAACTAAATGATATTATACTTGATGACCTTGGCGGAGCAGTGATAATTGATAAATCTCATGTTAGCCATCCTGACCGGCGAAAACCAGGCGGATTGCCTGAAATAGCCTGGAAAAGCTCTAAAAGTTACAGTTTAAAAGAGAAATCAGCAATTAATAAATCGCATAATAAAACGGTAATGCCGCAAACAAAGGAGGCGTAAAAGCGCATGATTGATATAGACGATCTTATAAACCAGGCCGAAAATGCCATGAACAAAATGGAGAGAAAAGCCCAAAACATGGCCAAAGAAGAGGGCCGCTCCAGGCAAAAGTCATACGATATAATTAATAAAGCCTCCAGTGATGCATTGCAAATTTCAGGTGGGTTGGAAAGGAGCGGTGAAAAACTTGAGCATCTTAGAGATGTAGTTGCCGGACAGATAAGTGAAACCGCTGCTTTAGGGAAGAGACTGGAGGATTTATTTAGAACAATAACGGAACTACTCAACGATATTGATAATGAAAAAGAGAGTAACAAGGATATTGACGAAAAGATATTGAAAGAGACGGAAAACACATCCATAGCCATAAAAAACATGAACATAACTTTTACTAATGCAACTGCTTCCCACAACAAAACCGTTTCCGATACTATAAGAACGCACAACATCCTGAATGAAATGAACGGGAGGTTAAATACGCTTGCCGAGGCGCAAAGCCAGGTTTACATAGTTATAAAAGAGTTGCAGTCCGCCGGCTTTCGGACTATAAACCAAAATATGAATGATACCAGATTGGAGGCGACATTAGCCGATGATAAGGATCGTTTAGTAAAGGTGCAATTAACGGCAAAGAAAAAGGCTGAGGAGTTAAAGGAGCTAGCGCTTGACCTTGATATGACTGATGTAGACGAAGTAAGCGCCGCAAAAGTGGAAGAGAAGATTAGAAAAAAGATCGAGAAGCTTCAGTCGGGCAAAAAGCCTATTGCTGAGAGTGAAAAGGAAAACGAACCAAAAATAAGAATAAACCCGTAAACCAAATGAAAAGGAGGCCGCGCATATCCAATGACTAAACGTTGCCCTGATTGTAAAAGAATAGTAAAAGATGATGATTTAAAATGTTCACACTGTAATACACTCATAGAGAAAAATAATACAAAGCCGGAGTCCGGCTCTCCAATCAATAATATATTAAAAGAAGTCAATACCGTTACACCCGAAGATGTTTTGGAGCAACAGATAACAAAACTGCCGGATCAGTCCATACGCTTCATTAATGAGATAAAAGAAAGGTTTAACCTAAAATCAACGGATATTTTCCCTTCTCATGATATACCACGTTGGTTAATGCAAAAGGAGATAGAGTCCAATTCTACCTGGATTTTAGAATTTTTTGCGCAAGCTGACGCAGGCCTTAGCAACTTGTGGGCTCAACGCGGTCTTCTTAAAGACGATCCGGAGTGGCGTTTAGAATTAATTGCGTCTCGCAATGCCATGATTGCAAAAGTTTTTGTGCTTCATGGAAACATTAATGATTGCATTTTTCATCAAAACAGAGGGTATATACAGTTGCGGGACTTTTTGTTTGAAGAGTTTGGCGGTTCTATTAGATTTTACAGCCTTTCACAGGGTTTTCATCAATATAAGCGGGACGATGGAGTTCATGTTGTAAAAGACCATCAGGAAGAATCTGTTTCTGAAAATCTTTGGCAACAAATAAAAGCTGATTTTAATAGTATGGATACATTTATTCGCGGCTCCGGGGGCAATAACGGCAATATATTGGTTATTAACTATGTAGAGCGCCTCTTTCCCGCCGGCATGTCTGATATTGAAAGAGAGTTTTTAATAGAGATGATTATGCGTTGGGCGGTTGACCCTCTTGTGCCTGAAAAGAATTTAATCATTTTAACCACTACAAACCATGATGGACTCCATCCTGACATTAAATCACGAGTAAATAAGATACACCCCATAGAAATGCCTCGTCCGGATTTAACGGCAAGGATAAAATATATTGCCGCCACACTGTTCTCATTTCAGTCCAATACAAAAGGAAGCGGCAGAACAAACAGGATATTTAAGCGGCTTCAATTTGCTCCTGAGTTTGGCCAAAACCAAACAGAACAGATAGAGACTTTGGCGGCGCATACCGCCGGTCTTAATTTGATGGGCATTGAGGATGTAATTCTAAGAGCGTTTGCCATTAATGATGGCCATTTAGATATTAAACAGGTCTCCGGCCATAAAAAGAACCTTCTTGCGGGTGAAAGCGCCGGACTCTTAGATATGATAGACCCAAAATATGGTTTCGATTCCGTAGGCGGTCTCACAGGGGTTCACAACAGACTTATTGATGTTTGTAACGCCATTAAGAGCCAGGACAAATATGTAAGGCGCACAATACCCATGGGAATACTATTTCTCGGCCCTCCTGGAACGGGGAAAAGTTTAGTCGCCGAGGCGTTAGCCAAAGAGTCAGGCCTTACTTTTGTTAAACTTGGCAACTTTCGTGGTATGTATGTGGGCCAAAGCGAAAAAAATCTTTCACTAGCTCTACAACTTATACGGTCACTAGCTCCGGTTGTGGTTTTTGTAGATGAAATAGATCAAAATATTGGCAAAAGGGGCGACGCATCTGAATCCGGCCCGGAGAAAAGACTTTTCGCGAAACTGCTTGAATTTATGAGCGACACTTCATTAAGAGGCAGTGTGCTATGGATAGGAGCCAGCAATGAACCTAAAAATTTAGATGACGCCTTTAAACGGGCGGGCAGATTTGATTTAAAGCTCCCATTTTTTCTTCCGGAACCGGCGGAGAGGAGATCCATACTTGGGATTAAGATTAAATCTGAATCAGCAAATTTACCTAACGAAATAAATGACTCTGATCTAACATTTCTGGCAGAAAAGTCCGGCGGCTTTTCAGGAGCTGAGATCGAACTGCTTGTCAATGAGGCGCTTCGGCTGGCGGTAAGAGATATAAATAAAGCGGGGAAAGTTTGCCTGACTTTAGATCATTTTAAAGAAGTGCTGAAAAATTATCACCCGGACGATGCAATAGCAAAATACCGTGAAACAGAAGAGATTATTGCAAAAGATATACCGTACGCAGACCTATTGCCTGAGCATCTTCAAAAAAATAGCGCAAAATCATCTCCAGCTAAGCCATGAGGATTGATAATGACAAATTTATCAACAACGTTAAATGTAGGCCATCTCCTGCTAGAATCACACGCCAATGGCCCTGGAAAGCGGACAGTGGTATGGGTACAGGGCTGTTTACTGTTGTGCAATGGTTGCATAAACAAAGACCTCATTCCAAAAAAACCTAAAAGAATCGTTTTGCCTTCCGATCTGATTAAATCAATTATCGCAAAAACCAGCGGCATTGAAGGACTAACGCTTTCAGGAGGCGAGCCATTTGATCAACCGGAAGCGTGCCTTTCACTCCTTTCATTGGCTAAGTCTAACGGTTTATCAACAATGGTGTATACCGGATACATTCATGAACATCTGGTAAATAGAAGGAATCAACTGATAACAGCAATGCTTAAAACAATAGACATATTAATTGACGGGCCATATAAACAAGATTTATCGGCAAATCTATTGTGGCGCGGCTCTAAAAACCAACGCATTTTATTCTTAACTGACCGCTATTCAGAAAAAATATTAGAAAACAGTTTCCCCCATGAGGAGATAGTTTTTGAACAGCAAGGGAAGAAAGTTACGCGAAGCGGCATCATAAGAAGCTCTGCGCAGGTTTAAATGAGTATAAAAGATTCATTAGATTTCCCTCTTTGGCAAAGAGGGAGAAAGGGAGATCCGAATAGTATACCAATCACAGTCTTTAACTTGCTATCAACGCTAAGTCCTATGCAATTTCCAATCAATTTTTTTATTGTTTTTCCCAATGACAAATGACTATTGACCAATAACAGCGAAGCGTAACCATCCGCATTTGCCTTCGCTTTTACCTATCACTGATCACCGATCACCGCCGCTAAAATTGACACCACTAAATTCAACTTCACTGAAATCGAATTTGCAGAAATTGATTTCGATGAAATTGGCTCCATTGAAATTGGCATTCTTGCCATCCTCGCCATACGTCTCAATCCAAATACTATGCTGTTTAAATATTTCTTTAAGTTCTGTTTTATCCATCATTTCCCCCGCCTCCTAGTTCTGGGCGTAACGCTCGAATAACCTTCTCAACCTCTTTATCAAATTTGCCACCATCATTCACCCAGCCCTTAAAATCAGCGGCAAATCGTGAACAAACAATGTTTTTCTTCCCGCTTTCCCAACCATTAAGCAGATATCCGTCCAAATCAAGGGGAATCAAAGCTAAAACATTTTCTTTGCTCTTTTTCTTTAATTGCCGTTCTTTCTCAAAAGCGGAGTTAATCTCATTATCAACCCACCAACTCGTCAGTGACTCCTTAGAACAACAAAGCAAAACCTTATCCGACATCTGTATACCGCGATCAACCTTCTCATAAATCTCATCACCCGGCAACATTTCATGCTTATCTAGCCAACAACGAATGCCCTTGCCCTGCAATGTATCGTAGAGTTTACTTGCAAATTCCTTATTGGCATGGCTGTAACTAATAAAACATGAAAAATACTTAATAGGACTTAATCCTCTAAGTCTAACCACATTGTAAGCGATATCCGTAATTTGGCTATCTGTCAATCCTTCCCGATATAGTTTAGCCTGTTCAATTTCCCAATCTTCCAAACCACAACCTCTTAAAAACACTTCTGGGATTTGCCCGTTGGAGTTTTTAATCGTATTTGTTCCTATCGTGGAGGGGGAATGATGTTCTACTGTATCAAGCCCTTTGGCTTTTCGAAAATCAACGTTTATAAAAGTAGTCCCCAAAAGCTTAGCTCCTTTGAAGTTAGTTTTTTCGAGAAAGACATCTTTAAGAATGGCGCCGATGAGCATGGCGTTGCTGAGATTGGCACCGCTGAGTTTTGTATAGTTAAGATTGGCTTCGCGGAGATCGGCGCCGCTGAGATTGGCGTTGCTGAGATCGGTTTCTACGAAATAAACTCTTCTAAGATCGGCTTCACTTAGATTGGCATAGTTGAGATAAGTGTTGCTGAGATTGCTTTTATTTAGGTTTGAGCTTCGGAGATTGGCGTTTCTGAGATCTGCAAAGCAGAGATAGGCTTCACTGAGATCGGCTTCACTGAGATTGGATTTACTAAGATCGGCTTCTATTAGATTGGATTCTTTAAGATTGGCTTTTCTAAAATTGGCTTTTTTGAGATTGGCGTTAAAAAGACCGGCGTTGTAGAGATTTGCTCTGCGGAGATCGGCTCCACGGAGATCGGCTCCGCTTAGATCAGCTCTCTTGCCCTTCTTGCCCAGAGTCTTAGGCCACAGACTCTGCTGTTCTAATATTTCATTAAGTTCTGTTTTGTCCATAATCTATCCTTCCGCCAATTCTCAAACTAACCAAACCTATTACTGATCTTTTGTTTTTGCCTTTAATCCGTTCTAATCCGAGTCAATCCGCGTCCCATGCCTTTGCTTTAGCTTTTTGCCTTTGTTTCAAGCTTGAGTTTATGCTGAGCCACCGCGAAGCGCTTTTACTTATCACTTATCACCTATCACCTGCTTTTTACCTTTTCCGTTCAGCTCTTTTTTTGTGTATTTTATGCATTTTGTGGCTAATTGCTTTTGTCTTTTCCCGCTCTGCGCACTGCTCTATGCGCTTTGCTCTTACCTATCTCACGCTTTTGCCTTCGCTTTTACCGGGCACTGATAACCTATCACCTATCACCTATCACCTATCACCGCTTTAACACCGATAACCGCTGTCACTTCCCCACCAACACATAAGGGCTCCAAAACTCAGGCTCCCTATACCGCTCCACAGTTTCATGATTAATAAAATCAAGCTTTGTCTTTCTCAACGCCGTGGCCGGATGAGCGCCTTCTTTTTGCTCCATCCAGTTTTTGTAGAAAGCTGTCATAAATTTGCAAGCGTCATTGTCTTTTACAGGCTTAAGAGTCATAAGCACGGATTGAGCGCCCGCTATTCTAAATGCTCGCACTAAACCGTAAATCCCCTCAGAATAATCCAATACGCCTGAGCCGGTTGCGCACGCTGAAAGCGAAACCAGCTCAGTCCCATTTAGGTTTAGCCCCAGTATCTCCATAGCGTAAAGTATGCCATCCTCTCCATTTGGATCAGAAAGCCCTTTCAGCCCAAGGTTGGCCCCTGCCAGAGCCAGGCCTGAGAGCGCCATGGGGCGTTCCCGTTCCAATTCACTGTTTTTCAGATAATATCCGTGAGTGGAAAGGTGCAATATTTTGGAGCTCTGATTCAATCCCTTCAGGGCCGCTTCGCTTGCGTGAACTCCAACAAATTGATCAGCCGGAGCTTTCCGCGATTGTGTATAATACAGGCCTATCTTATCAACCTCCTCTTTGCTTGCGGGAAGATATTCAAATCCCGATAGCTCCTTCTTAAGCCTCATATTGTTTTCTGCCTCCTCCTTGCTAGCTTTTTGCCCATCCGGTTTGCCGCCCTCTGTATATCTATCATAAACAGCGCCGCCAAGGGCGACAAGCCTGTTCGATACACTTTTTTGCCGTGATCGCAAGAGGTCGCGACCGGTCTGAAGCGTGCGAACCTCTTTGCGCTCAATCAAATAGCTACCATCCGGTGTAATTAACCGCTCAAATGGGATAAGGTTTAAAACTCCGTCAGGAGCGATATACAAAGTCTTGATATTTTTAATCTTGCCGTCAAACCGTCCCATAAGAAATTTATATATATCTTTAAACCGGTTTTCAGATTTAGAACTTTCTGACAACAGAGCCAGAGGCCCAAGTTTCTCAAAACAGACTTCGTCGCTTTCAGCTGTAATGAGCATAGCTGCGACGTGCAAATCTCCTAAATCTCCATTTTTGAAGTCAGCCTTTTTGTATAACTTATATTCAATCAGTGTCCCATATGCCGGCAAAGCAGCCCTGACGCGTTGAACGTCGACGTCATAGACTTTTAGATTTTCCTTATACTCGCGACTTAAATCTGCCAACTCCAGCTCCGCCAGCTCCAACTCCTCAAGAAGCATTTCCGGTGTCTTTGCTCCCTGTTTATTGCCATCAATCGGAAAACTCCGAGGTAGGAGCGCACGAATGGAGGTTATCTTAGAGGCTAGTTTTTTTGTCCGAGGATCATTGCTTGTTTGTACAAGTTTGGATATAAAGGCCTGCTCTTCTCCCTGTATCTGTTTCCATCGGAGCTCTACGTTTGCAGCGAACTTTGATAATTCTTTAGAGTCGTAAAGGCTTGCAAATGTAAAAATAGCGTCCTGAAAATTTGTTTCTTCATTAAAAAACTTTCTCCTTACCATTTCCTTTTGTGTTGAATAGAGTAAATGATGAGACCTTGTAAGCAGTCTTTGTTCTATCTTCTTAAGTAATTGTAACGCATTAACATATTTTTTCATGTTTATCAGACACACGGTAAGGTTCGTCAAACAGGTAATAGTAGCTGGATGTTCGGCACCTTTTATATCTTCATTAAGCCTCATCGCCTCTTTAAATAACTGCTCAGCTTCAACATATCTGCCCCAAGACAAATACAGTACTCCTAGGTTATTCATACTGTTAATGGTATCAGGATGTTTCGCTCCTAATACATCTTCACGTAATCGCAACGCTCTTTTATATAATGGCTCGGCTTCGCCGTATCTGCCTTGTGATTCATACAATCCTCCAAGGTTGTTCATACTTGCAATGGTATTTGGATGTTTAGATCCTAGTAGTTCTTCACTTTGCCGTAACGCCTCTTTAAATAGTGGCCCGGCTTCACCATATCTGCCCTGTGATTCAAACAAACGCCCAAGGTTGTTCATACTGCTAATGGTATTCGGATGTCTAGCACCTAAAACCTCTTTATGTATACTCAACGCATTTTTATATAACGGCTCAGATTCATCATATCTGCCCTGTGATACATACAATTCTCCAAGGTTGTTCATGCTAGCAATGGTAAAAGGGTGCTTGGCTCCTAATACCACTTTACGAAGCTGCAACGTTTCTTTAAATAACGGTTCGGCCTCGCCATATCTGCCCTGTGATTTATACATTGAACCAAGGTTGTTCATGCAGACAAGGGTTAAAGGATGTTTATGTCCTAACACTGCGGAGCTAACCTGCAATGCCTTTTTATATAACGGCTCCGCTACGTCGTATCTGCCCTGCGAGTGATATAATTCTCCAAGATTGTTCATACTGGCAATAGTATCAGGATGTTTCGCTCCTAATACCTCTTCACGTAACCGCAACGCTTCTTTAAATAACGGTTCGGCCTCGCCATATCTGCCCTGTAATTCATACATTGAACCAAGGTTGTTCATGCAGACAAGGGTTAAAGGATGTTTATATCCTTTAACCTCTTCATGTAGCCGCAACGCTTTTTTAATTAACGGCTCTGATTCCGCGTATCTACCTTGTGATTCATACAAAGCCCCAAGATTGTTTATGATATTAATGGTTTCAGGGTGTTTAGCTCCTAATATTTCTTCACCAAGTAGCAACGCTTCTTTAAATAATGGTTCTGATTCAACGTATCTGCCCTGCGATTGATACAAAACTCCAAGGCTGCTCATACTTTTAATGGTTTCAGGATGTTTAGTTCCTAATACCACTTTATAAAGCAATAACGTTTCTTTAAGTAATGGCTCGGCTTTGCCAAATTTGCCCTGTGAGCAATACAGATTTCCAAGATTGTACATACAGGTAATGGTATTAGGATGTTTATCACCTAACACCTCTCCATTAATCCGCAATGCCTCCTTATATAAAGATTCTGATTCAGCAAACCTACCCTGCAATGAATATAAGAACCCAAGGTTATTCATACTGGCAACAGTATAAGGATGTTTAGCTTTTAAATTTGTTTTTGCATAATAATAAGTCTTTTCCGCCCATGCAACGCCATCATTATATCGGCCTTCTTTATATGCTGTCATCGCATTATTATTTATTTCATCCAATTTTTTTTTAATAGTATCTTCATCCGTAGCGTAAAGACAACTTGAAACAGACAGGATAAAGATTAAAGAGAATAATATTTTCGTAGTGTTTTTCATTTTGCGTTACCCCTATGTTTGGTATTGTATGAATCGAACTATTTAGCATAAAAATATAACACATCCCTAAATTCCCTCTTAATAGTTGGGAATATAAGTTACAAGTTTTTATGGTTACATCCATTTTCCTCAAAAACTATGGGTGGTTGCGTAAGCAGACTTTATTTTGAAAAATAAAAAAACAGATGTTGCCGTAAGGTTGCGCCTTGAAGAATATACATTTATTCCGAGCCATAGTTACAAGGCATTATACGGCAACTGTATAATATGTTACAAGAGTTGAATGAATTTTTGGTGAGGTTGAGAGCTACAGCGGTGATCGGTAACAAGTGAAAAGCAACATGAATATAGCAACGCAAATGCAAAAGCAAAGGAAAGAGCGAAAAACTATAACAAAAAGAAAACAAAAGCAGTAAAAGCATTTAGCCACTGAAAAGCGGTGATAAGTAAACGGTAATCGGTGATCAGTAAAAAGCAGAAAGCGTGACGCAAAAGCATTTAGCCACAGAAACATGCGGAGACACACGGAAACAAAAACTCTTCGCTTTTCTGAAACGAAATGGCCATAAAATTTTGTAGTCAATAAGATTATTACAGAGCCGTAAGAATATGTACAAAAAGCATATTTTGTGTCTTAGTGTGAATTCCTCTTGCCTCTGTTTTTTTTAATTAGTGACGATTAGCGGTTAATTACCGCTGCTTTTACTCATTACTCCATACTGTTTACCGGCCACCGACCACTGTTTTTGGTTGTGGGTCTAGACTGCGATATGTTATTGTTTTTTTTCTGGGATTCTTTGATGGTTTGATATATGATTTACAATGTCATAAGATGCCTGATGCTTGATTCTGATCTTTTAATATCCAACATGAAGTGTTGACTATTTGATTCTGAAGTTATTATTTCTGTTAAAGGTTTTGATTTATCCAGCATCAAGCATCCCGTATCCATACCATT
Organism: Candidatus Anammoxibacter sp.; assembly: GCA_021777105.1. Classification (GTDB taxonomy): domain Bacteria; phylum Planctomycetota; class Brocadiia; order Brocadiales; family Anammoxibacteraceae; genus Anammoxibacter_B. The sequence continues at coordinate 27,463 of JAIQZQ010000038.1, read as the reverse complement.
TGTCATTTTCGACTCTATCTTGTTTTTGGGATATATAATTTTCAAAATTCTAAACTGAGACAAAACATAACCATGAAAAATAATTCTTTAAAAAATTTACTATTTACCTGCAGCTTTACAGTCTTACTTTTTATAGGGCAACCTCTATTGGCAAAAGATGAGTGTTTTTGTTATAAACACATGGAATCCGAAGCCTTAATGGCAGGCTGCGAGGAGTTTAAACCGCCTGATTCATCTCAAGCGGAAATTCATTGCTATGATGATGACGAAGGTAAATACACAATCTTCATCCCGTCAAGTGGCTGGGTAAGGTTAAACGCCGACCATCCCGATTGTGAGCCCTGTGAACCGTCTGCAAGAAAAAATGGGAAAGGTTCCGGCGGCGCAATAAGAGGAGGCAGATAATGTGTGGGTCTGAAACCGGTAAACAACATCCTTTTCAATTCAAAGGATTTGACATCCTGCCTGTATTGGCCTTTTTTGCCGCTTTACTTTTTACCGCCGGCTGGTCATATGCCTATCACTACTTTAGCTATTTTCATATCGGCCTACTTTCCATTGAAATACCGTATCACCACTTCTTCCTATACGGCTTTTGGGTAATAACTGATAATATATTTTGGTTAACCCTGCTCAGCATTGCATACTTTTTAGCTGTCTTTTCAATTGGATTGATTGCCAAGATCAGATGGATAAAACAGGCATGGATACAACGTTCCCTAATTGCCATTATTGCCTTGCCTCTTATAGCTTCAACCTTTCTGTTTGCCGACTATTTTGCGAAAAAAACCGCCGATTCACGTTATTTAAACGAGAAAAACAGCGATTATGCATCATACCCAAGGATAAGGGTGTGGATGAAAACCACCGGCAAGGAGTCGGAAGAAGATAAAGAGTTTAACAAATCACTCCAAAGCGGCTCATACAGATTGCTCCTTCAGGACAGTAAAAACCTGTTCCTCTTTTACTCGTTTAAGGATAAAAAAAACGCCAAACGAGTAAAACTACCCACCGTAGTAACGCCTCTGCACGCGATCAATCACATGAGGATACTACCACAATATACAAGCCTAAGGTGATTAAGATGTGCGTGTTATAAGTTGTATCCATATTACCAGTTCCACTGCATCAAATCGGATGTTCATATCCTCTAAGACACAAGTTTTCAACCATCACATTTTTAAAACTATCACAATTTGAGTTAAAGCGCTTGTTGTTCATATAAGCCATGTCAATGCGCTAAATTTCGATTAATTGTTATAAAACAAAAGGCAATAATAAAACATTGAATTTATGTTTTTTGTAATGTTAACGAGATAGAATAATTTATATTGTAAAAATTATGTTTCACGCTGAAACTAAATCCGACTTTTAGAATCCATTAGCGCTAACAGGGGTAAAAAAACAACTTGCCAACACATAAAAAAGCAGCATATAATACTACTTAGTAGCATTAATTAGCATGCATATATATTTGGAGAAAAGATTATGATCATGATTAAGAAAAGTATTACGGTTACAGAACAACAGGAAGAATGGATAAAGGCGCAAATTGCCAGTGGCGACTATGGTAATGAAAGCGAAATTTTCCGCGACCTTATTAGACAAAAGCAAACCCAAAACGCTGAAATCAAAGCAATACGCGCCGCACTTATAAAAGCCGAGGAAAAAGAATTTAGCGCCCATACCCCCTCCGAAATCAAACAATCTGTACAAAAACAGATGAGAAAAAATGGCGAATTATAAACTAAATGAAGAAGCTGAAAATGATATATGCCGGCTTTACAGATATGGAATCCTTAATTTCGGATTGAATGAAGCAGACCGTTACTATGACGGGCTATTTGAACATTTTGACAAAATAGCTGAAAATCCGCGTCTTTTTACAGTTGTTGACCATATCCGCATAGGATACCGCCGTAGTGTCTATCGCAGCCATGCAATTTACTATCGTATTGATGAAGAAACCGCGCAAATCATGCGCATTTTAGGACAACAAGACACACATAAACAGTTTCCTTAAAATCGAAATAGTTAAGCTGCATATTGGAAAATCTAGGGAGCGTCTATTAGAAACTCCCTGTCAAATCCAAAAATCACACTTTCCTCAAAAAGCAGAAAATGGTAAAACCTTGTGGCAGAATAGTTTAGTTCAAAAGTTGTATCTTATGCGACACTCAACATTTTACTTACATACTCTTTCCCTGAAGTGGCAGGCGGCAATGGCTTGCCGTCTTGTTTATATAACTCTATTGTCTCTTCAACTATTTGGCACAACTCGGCAAAAACATCTTGTTCGTTATCGCCATGGCAACCGCCGTAAAGTAAGCCTGGGCAACTTCCAACAAAACAATGGTCGGTTTCCGACCATTCAACAATCTTTACATAATATGCGCTCTCTTTCATTTTCTTGACTCCTCAATCGCTAATTCCGCTATTTTTTCCTGATAATTCAATGCATCATCGCCAAGATTACCTGAAATTGTTATAGGTTTAGTCACTTTAGGGTGGACAAAATTTCTATGGCCACCTTTACCGCCTCTGTTGCACCATTGGGGATCAAGTCTTTATTGTTGACAATGTTTAAAAAACCAGGAGAAGCTATGGTGGCAAATATTGAAAACAGAATATAGAAAAGTAACAATGAAACAAGAAATGCTATTCTTTTAGTTGCTTTTCTTTTGTTTTAGCGTCTTATTTATCAGTTTTTATTTAACAAGCTAATGTGCGCCCCTTTGGAGTGTCTATGATACTAATTCTTTGGAAAATACTTAACATATTCCAGCCCTTTAAAGTCGGAATCTTGAGTCCATAAGACAGCTTCGTATTTACAAGTTGTGGCATATATAATACTATCCGCAAGAGGGAGTTTATATGTTAGGCCATAGTGAGCTGCATCAAGAGCTAAGTTCTCGTCTAAAGCAACGATTTTACTCTGATACATCTGTGCGATGACTTCTAAAGCAGGTTCTTCACCGCGTTGTTGAAAAACACGCTTGAAGACTTCTGTGATCGTGATACTGGGAATAAGAAGGTCATTTGGGCTTTCAATTTTTTTTGCAAATATATCAGCGTTATTATCGTCTGCAAAATAAGACAACCAACCTGACGAATCTATAATATTCATACGCGATCCTTATCACGTTTAATATCTGTATTAATGCCTTTTAAAAATCCTCTTAATTCTTTTATGGGCTTAATAGGAATTAGCTCTATACGATTTTGATACATTAAGATTTGGATTTTTTGACCGGAAACTATCCCCATTGTTTTTCTGATCTCTTTAGGGATTACGATTTGGAATTTTGGCGATACAGTTACAGCTTGCATAGAATTCTCCTGTCAATATTTGGTGAATAATGCTATCTCTTGATCCGCCACATTATACAAATGTCTATAAACGATGTAAATCATAAGATGTTAATCTTGCGTTAAAAAGCGCATCTTCCCATAATTCCTTTCTTTTTAAGGGGAAAGTTTATTGTTGAAGGCTTTTCGGCGCGCTTTTTGATTGGTAGCATATAGTCTCAAGGGCGTGGCAAATATTTTGTTCTGTTTAACAAATTTATTTTATTATAATAGCGCCGATGATCTAAATGGCCCGATAAGAAATATACTGTTTTTTTGTAACTATTCAGCGTGATTTACAAACACCGTCCGCCATTCGGCGGCCACCCCTCTTTTTAGAGGGGAAATTAAATCGGATTTATTTTCACAAAGTCCCCTCTAATAAGAGGGGATTTAGGGGTGTGTACAGCCGCCTAGTGAAAACACGCTAAATAATTACGTTTTTTTACAATAAAGGGAGAATAAATGAGACTTAAATTTTCAGGCAAGCTATGCATATACATATCTATTTTATTTTGTTTGTTTCCACTCCTTTTAAATGCTCAGAGCGTTAATTCACTTGAAAAAGTAACTTTAGGCGGTATGGAACAATGGATTTTAGTGCAGGGCAATGACGTCTCAAATCCTGTTTTATTGGTTTTGCATGGCGGCCCCGGTTATGCAATGCTGCCTCTGTTTCATGAGCATAATGCCGGCCTTGAGGATCATTTTACAATCGTAAATTGGGATCAGCGCGGCGCGGGCAGATCGTATTCTGCAAATATCCCTGTTTTGAGTATGAACCTAAACCGTTTTTTACAAGATGCTAATGAGCTAACGCAAATATTAAAAGAAAGATTCGGGCAGGAAAAGATATATCTATTAGGACACTCCTGGGGAACGGTTTTGGGTATGCATATGGTCAAGCAGTTTCCTGACAAGTATTATGCTTTTATTGGGGTTGGACAGGTAGTTGACGTTATCGAGAATGAACAATTAGCCTATGATTGGGCATTGAATAAGGCGCATGAAGAGCAGAACATAAAGGCCATTAGGGCTCTCACATTTATTGGCCGCCCTGATGATAACGGAAGATATCCCCGTAGCGGCGATTTTGGTTATGATATTACCCTACATTGGGTATCATTTTTCGGCGGTTCATTATGGGGTAAACATGGCTCTCAGGAGATTGAAAACTGGCTTCTTACGACTGAAGAGTACAAGGGAATCTGGGGCAAAAAACTTGAAAAAGGCTGGAATTTTTCAACGGCGCTTTTCTATGATAAAAATTTCTGGTTTCTTGATTTTAGGCAGAGTGTAATAGATGTGAAATGTCCGGTTTACTTTCTTATGGGAGTTCATGATTATGAAACGCCCGTTGAACTTGTGGAAGATTATTTTAATATATTAAAAGCGCCTTCAAAAGAAATTGTCTGGTTTGACAATTCCGCGCATTTTCCTTTTTATGAGGAACCGGACAAATTTAATTCTGTAATGGTTGATACTGTAAAACGGGAAACCTTTCCATAAGGCAACAGTTAAGCGGGGTATATAAGGGTTCGGAAATGCAGTTATATCGCCTCAACGCATTTAGCGGCAATAATTGGAATGCAATAGGCAGCGTAACTTTTACCTACTTTTACATGGAGAAATAATATGATTCTTGTAAACACACCGGAAATAGCTGGTTACAAAATAACGGAGTGTAAAGGGCTTGTTGCCGGCAATATTGTGCGTTCAAAACATTTTGGCCGCGACATAATGGCCGGTTTCAAAACAATTGTTGGGGGCGAGATTTCAGGTTATACGGAAATGCTAAGCGAAGCGCGGGATTTAGCTCAAGGCAGAATGGTTGAACAAGCGGAAACATTAGGGGCTAACGCAATAGTTAATGTCCGTTTCACTACTAGCTCTATAGCGCAAGGCATGTCGGAAATATTAGCATATGGGACGGCTGTTGTTGTTGAGAAACGCTAAGAGCCCGGTAAATAGAATTAGATTTTATCATAAAACCACCAACCATGATAGTATCATATGATACTATCATGGTTATGAGGCCACCTTATGATTTAAATGATAAAATATTTAATTTGCCAAAATATATTTTTGTAAAAGAACTGTAATGAGAAGCATAAGGGGCAAATCTTGCCGCCGATGGGTTTTCAGGTTAATTGTTACTCGTGAAGCTGGGGATTCTTGAATTGCCGGCAACCAAGCAGGGATCTGGTTACCAGAGAGAAGTTTAAATGACACGGAAATCGATGTGTAGCCATGAGTGGCAGATATTATTCAGTAATAAACCTCTCGTTTATTTCAAAATGAACCGGCTGTGATATTTTTAGGTTTTTAAATGATGGATGTTTTGGGTTAATCAGGTAGTTGTGCTCTATGTTTACTAAAGAGCTGGGGACTTTTAAAACTAACGAGGTTTCATCGCTCAACCATTTGTCTCCGATTAACTGAGTTTCAATGCCGCAAGGGAATTTGTCCCAGTTGGTTGGAAGTTTTCTACGCGGGAATTCATAAACCTCTTTTATGTTAAATTCAAATATTATATATGCAAAATCTTGTTTAAATCGTGATATTTTTGCGGCGGAAAGTATCTCCAGATTGGCAAGAGAAAGGCTTTCGGCGGAATATATTGCAGAGTTGCCGGCGGTATTCCAGCGGCCGCCATATAATCTTGCGCCTTCTCCTAATTTGTTTGTATGCGCGAATTCCTTCTTAACAATCCGAAAAGTCTTTAACTTCACGCAAGAACTCCATGCTCTATCCTGCCAAGAAGGTTAAAGGCTTCATTTCCGCCAGGTTCCGTGTCGCACAACGAAATTGGAGCTGCATCGCCTAAATGGATATTTTTTTCCTTTAGCCATTTTATTGAATCCTCTCTGTCTTCAAACACATCCAGGGCTTTATTAAACACCTTTTCAAGCCTTAATATTTTTTCTGTTTCAGACGGATTTAGTTTTCCCTCTTTTTTTCTTCTATCCAGCGTTTTTGCGCTAATCCTTAGATGCATGGATATCTCTTTTAAAGTTGTTTCCGTCTCATCCTTGATCTGTTCAAACACACCGTATGAGATCCCGTTTCTAACATGGAGCGCTCTATTTGTTAAATCCCATTTTTTAATGACTTTTAACGCGCTCTTTGTTTTTGTCCTTCTTTTTACAACATTAACGCAAGTTTTCATTTTATTGTATTCCTTGTTAAAAAATGACGCGGGATCAAAACCCCAGTCAAACGACATGATAAATAACGCCATTTGACTATTATAATAACTGTGAACAGCGGCGGCAACTAAAATGTTTTAGGCGGGGACAGGTAAATACGCTTGAAAAATATCGGATTTTTTATAACTGTTTTGAGTCTTAATCTCAAAAATAGAATAAAATACTATTTAACGCTATTATCCACCTATTAAGTTAGCAATTGGAGTAAAGGAGTATTGGGAATTTACAGGCATTTTTGGAAACCGGACTAAAACCTTGGGTCGCGGTCTTTGATGAGGTCCATCCATATCTCATATGTGCGGTCGGCCTCTTTGGCGTTCCTTTTATCGAGATTGGACAGGTGGGTGTATGCGTTTTTCAGTATCTGGAAGTGTATTATCTCCTCTTTGGCGAGGAATTTGTACAGCTCTTTTTCACGCACGTTTGACGTCTCGCAGGCGGCTGTTTCATAAAATTTGTAGACTTTTCTCTCTATATTCAGCGCAATTCTTATGGCGTCGAGATCGTTTGTCTCCGGCGTCACTTCGGCTTCAATATGGCCTTGCATCTCTTTAAATATAGTCTCAAGCCTGTCACGCGGGCCGGAAGGGTCTTGATCGTCCTGCGCGGTCTCCGGCTCCACCATGCCGGCGGTCATCATCTTTATCCTTCTGACGTGCTCTTTCTCATCCTCAACAAATGAGCGGAACATTGCCTTGCCAAGAGGGTTGACGGTGTTTTCAGCCGCTTTCAGGAAAAACGCTATGCCTTCATTCTCCTGCTTAATAGCAAAATTCGTGGCTTCGTAAAGAACTTTGTCATCCTTTTTAATCATGTCTGGTTTTGCGTTTGCTTAAAGATAGCGCTAAATTTAATAATCTTGTTGATAAAGCGGTATATTTTAGAATAAAAACGCCTTTTTATCTACTAAAATGAATGTGATTTCAAAATATGTCCTTATCGCATGCGTTTAAACATCGGCTAAACATCGGCAAATTTATAAATTTTAGCGTTTTTGCCTTGTTTTTTTTTGATTAAAGAGCTATTTTTAAACCGCATACGCTATTATTTAATATTTTTTAACATGTAAAAAAGGCGAACAAAAGTGGAAACGCAAAATCGTGAACAAAATGAAGGCGGTAAAAAAGAGAACACGGAATCAATTGATTTTGTAAGATCAATTGTGGTTGAGGACAATAAGTCAAATAAATGGGACGGGGCTGTTATAACGAGGTTTCCTCCGGAGCCTAATGGGTTTCTGCATATAGGGCACGCAAAGGCTATTTGCATTGATTTCGGCATTGCGTCGGAAAACAAGGGTGGGCAATGCCATTTGAGGTTCGACGACACTAATCCGGCCAAAGAGGAGACTAAGTATGTTGAATCAATAACAAATGATATTAAGTGGCTGGGCTGGGATTGGGGCGAGCATCTTTACTATGCTTCAGACTATTTTGAGCGGATGTATGAGTACGCAGTTGAGCTTATAAATAAAGGGCTGGCTTATGTGTGCGACCTTGCGCCTGATCAAATGAGGGAACACAGGGGAACTTTAAAAGAGCCGGGCAAGGAGAGCCAGTTTCGAAACCGAAGCGTTGATGAAAACATTGACCTTTTTAAACGGATGCGCGAGGGCGAGTTTGAGGACGGGTCGCGGGTTTTGCGCGCAAAGATCGATATGACTTCAAGCAACATGAACATGCGGGACCCGGTTATGTACCGCATTATGCGCGCAAACCACCATAGGACAGGGGACAAGTGGAAGATTTACCCCACTTATGATTGGGCGCACGGCCTGGAGGACTCTGTTGAGGGTGTTACTCACTCAATATGCACGCTGGAATTTGAAAACCACAGGCCGCTTTACGACTGGTTTCTTGACAAATTAGGGGTTCACCATCCGCAACAGATAGAGTTTGCCAGGCTTGATATAACTTACACGGTTATGAGCAAACGCAAACTCCTGCAACTGGTTGAAGAGGGGCTTGTCAATGATTGGGATGATCCGCGCATGCCTACCCTTTCAGGCATGCGTCGGCGCGGATACAGCCCTGAATCTATCCGCATGTTTTGCAAACGCATTGGGGTTAACAAATTTAACAGCACGGTTGATATTGCGCTGCTTGAACACTGCCTTCGCGAAGATTTAAACAAGACGTCCAAACGCGTTATGGCGGTGTTAAGGCCTTTAAAAGTGGTCATAGAAAATTACCCGGAGGGAGAGGTTGAGTGGATGGATGCGATAAACAACCCTGAAGATCCGGGCGCGGGTACCAGAAAGATTCCGTTTTCAAGGGAGCTGTTTGTTGAAATGGATGATTTTATGGAAGACCCGCCTAAAAAGTTTTACCGTTTAAGCCCGGGCAGGGAGGTAAGGCTAAGGTACGCCTATTTTATAACGTGTCAAAGCGTTGTTAAGGATGATGCGGGCAATGTTATTGAGTTGCGTTGCACGTATGACCCGGCCACTAAAGGCGGCAACGCGCCTGACGGCCGCAAGGTTAAATCAACAATTCACTGGGTATCTTCTTCGCATGCATTAAAAGCTGAAGTGCGCATTTATGACAACCTTTTTACCAAAGAGAAGCCTGAAAAGCTTGCCGACGGCGAGGACTTTAAATCAAATCTGAACCAAAACTCGCTTGAAGTTATTTCTGATTGCGTTGTGGAGCCTGACGTTGAGGGCTCAAAACCTTTTGAAAGATTTCAGTTTGAAAGGCTGGGCTATTTTTGCGTAGATGCCGACAGCGCGCCGGAAAAACTGGTGATTAACCGAACCGTGACGTTGCGCGACACATGGGCCAAGATTCAGAAAAAGGAAAAGAAGTAAGCGTGGAGCGTTATTGGTCATTAGTTATTGGCGACTTGTTCCATAATCGGAGTTTGGTTGCGATTCAACGGCAACTTGATACTTGCCGCTTTTTTGCGTTTTCCCAATAACCAGTGACCAAAAACCAATGACTAATTACCATACGCCGTCTTGTTACGCTCTTTTAACCGTTGTGAGTTTTTCGAATTCAGTGAATGATTGCAGCTTGCCTATTGCGATAAGTTTATCGCCGGGTTCAATTAAAGTTATTCCATCCGGGTGGAATATCATCTGGTCGTCGTACTTCTTTATTGCTATCAGGATGACGTTTACATCCATTTTCAGTTTTGCGTCCTGAACCGTCTTTCTTGCGAGAAAGGATCCCTCTTGCACATTGATCTCTTCTAATTCAATATCAACGCCTCCTGCTTTATTCGCAAGCTCAAGGAAGTCAACCACTGCTGGTTTCAGCACGCTATTAGCTATGCGCAATCCGCCCATTTGGTAAGGCGAAACAACTTTATCGGCCCCGGCGCGCAATAGTTTGGGCTCGGCCTCGTCATCGCTTGCGCGGGAGACTATTTTTAGATCAGGGTTAAGCTCCTTGGCGCTGAGAACAACATAAAGGTTTTGCGCATCTGAGGCAAGCACGGTAATAAGGCCGTGAGCCCTTTCGATTCCGCATTTTTTTAGGAATTCATCCTTTGTGGCGTCGCCGATCACAATTAACGTGTCGTCCGATTCTTCAATGGCAACATCTTCATGCTCAACCGCCACCACGTTTAGCCCTTTGGCTTTAAGCTCGTTGCAGATTACTTTGCCCATGCGCCCGTACCCGCAGACTATGTAATGATTATTTAATGCTTTTAGCGCTCTTTCCATTTTTCTCCTCCCGTAAACTTCTTTTAATTCCCCTTCAAATATAGTCCTGACGCCGTTATTTACGCAAAACGCCATCACGCCCAATCCAAAAAACACAAGGCTTAATGTAAAAATCCTTCCGAGATCAGAAAGGTTATGTGTTTCCTGAAAGCCTATTGTTGACACCGTTATAACCGTCATGTACATAGCGTCAAAGATCGGCCAGCCTTCAATGAAGTAGTAGCCAATGCTTCCATACAGCATAACAAACACTAATAAATAAATTGATAATAAGAATTTGCTCTTTATCAACGGGAACTCCAATTATAAAATTAATCAAATCTTTTGTATATTTTGAAGGATTCTGCTTTGTTTGCAGAATTATTAAATCAAAAAAAAAACAAATTTCAATTTCTTTTTTTCAACACACGCAAAGCCGTGTTTGAAAACCGTATACGGCCGGCATCTTTAATCTTTAAAATTAACGAGCCCGAATGTATAATTTAAAACTTCTTTATTCTGAAAAATAGAGCCGCAACACGCCTTTAAACTCTAATTTTTAAATCGCAAAAATAAAAGGAGATTTTCAGATGGGCAAAGAGCGTTCACTTGAACGAAAAAACCTGTTTTACTATTTTGAAGTTCTGGATAGAAACACTAACGAAACGGCGGGCCGTCTTGTGGACATAACCACGGAAGGCTTAATGCTGATAAGCGAAAAGGAGTTCAGGAAAGACGAAGTGTTCCAGTTTAAAATGCAGCTGCCTGAAGACCTTGGAAACAAATATTTTAATTTAGACGCAAAAAGCATGTGGTGTAGACCCGCAAAGAACAAAGGATTTCTTGACGCCGGTTTTTCATTGGTAAATGCTTCGAAAGTCGATATTGAAACAATAGAAACTCTGACACGATGGTTTAAATTTGGGGTGAATTAAGACAATTTACATTGCTTTGCGCGTAGACTTGCGGCATAAACCGCGCAAGTTGCCGGCAAATCAATACAGCCCTCAAACCAATTTTTCGCGCATAGACACGCAAAAAAACCAACGCTATTTACAATATATTGTGTCTTGATATAGAAAAAACAGCCACTGTTTTTAACCTGAAACTTTAGCGTCGGGTCTAAATATGTACAAAAAAATTTATTTTTTTTACATATCTTGTGTTTTTTGTTTGCAATTAAAATAAAATTATGATAGCTTTGTCAACTATTAAAATACAACATCTAGTAGATTAAACAAAATCCTATGGATGTTGGATTCTTTCTCTTAGATAAAAATCAGGAAACGCAAAGCTGCGAAGGGGAGCGCTTTTATGCCGGCTCGGCATAAAAGTGGCTGGAATAAGGAAGCGATTACAAAGTTCGTTAAAGAAAAAATGGATGTTATTTTGGGTTCTAAACTTTTTTTAAAAGAAACCGTATAACAAGTAAAACATTTTAACTTTCCGAAAGAGAGATGTCTTTCTCATAGACAGTGTACCTCCTCCGTTCCTGTCTATCTCCTTTCTAACATCTCTCTTTCGGAGGTATATAATATACCTTCGTTGAATATCATAATCAAGCATTATTAATTTCCGCCATTTTAGGGTCTGCGCAACAATTTGCCGGCAATCTAAACTCAATTCCACCATTGTTTTCCGCAAGAATTTTAGGCATTTATCGCCGCCCATTATCATAAGATCTAAAACATGCCGTTGTGGCGCAAACTCATGCAATGTTGAAACCTCGGCCAATTTCCTAATCTTTATTTGATTTACGCAATAAATTGTATAAAATGGGCAACTATTCCTATTTATTCAGGCGGTGTGCTCTATTCGAATCTCCCTTACTCTCTCTTTGGCCGCCCGGGCATAATTCTCACTAGAGCAGGCAAACTGCTCTGTGTTCATTTACCAAATAGGGAGCTCTAAAGAGCCTTTAAAAGTTTTAGACAAAATTTAAATACTCAAACATTATAAAATGGATGAACCTTCAGATCCAATAAAAGATAGCGAGCAGGAGTTGTTGACCAACCTTGAAAGCGGGGATGGGGCAGCTTACAGCAAGTTTTATAAGGAGTGGTATAACGGCAGGGAGAACGAGGCCAAGGCGTCTTCACTCAACGCGACCGGCCCGTTCTGGCTTCCGGCTTGCCTCCATCGCACGGCGTCTCAGGTCATCATACGCGGGCGCGACGCGTCCGTCCTTGATATAGGCTGCGGTTTTGGCAGCGGTTCGTTAATGGCGGCAAAAAATTGCGGAGAAGTTGACGGCATTGACATATCAGAAAAAGCGGTTAGCATAGCCAGGGACAGGGCTCGGAAAATGGGTTTAAACAACGTCCGCTTTAACGTGGGCGACGCTTTGAATCTTGATTTCCAGGACAATCATTTTGACTGGGTTTGCAGCAAGGATGTGATTGAGCATTTTCGGCTTGAAGACGCAAAAAAACACCTGCGCGAGACCGCAAGGGTTCTAAAGCCCGGCGGCAATTACATTGTGGCGACTCCGCACGAATGGGGCAGGCACAGGCAGCGGCCCGGCCATTTAACCGCGTATACATATAAAGGCATTCACAAACTTTTGATAGAGGCCGGGTTTAGCTCGGTCAGGTCCGCTTGGTTTCGAACAAATATTGTGACAGGCATTGGCCACAAGGAGAGGCTGGAGTCATTCCTGCGCGCTCTTGGCATAAAGGTTTTCTGGAGCGCGCTTGGCGTTAGAAATCTGGTCGCAATAGGCCGCAAATAGGGAAGCCGGGCCCCTCTTTTCCCACTAAGGGCTCGGAAAGAAATAACTCCGCTCTAATTTAGCCAAAAACATTTCAATTTTAAATATCGTCATTAGAAAACCAGAGTTTATAAGCTCATTACAAGGCCCTGCCTGGATAGTTGCGCCTAAATTTGAGCCTTGGAGCAAGAGCAGGCGAACAACATCCTATCTAAAAAGAGAAGATAGAAAGGTGGGTAAATTTCAGTTTTTAGTTCTGACTTAATATTATTGAAACCATCAATTAGAAATTATGAAAAATTACAGATTGTTTTACAAGTTTATGGGGCTGTTGTTGTTCCTTACAATTCTGTTTGCCTTTGGCTTCAAACTCCTCAAATATAACATAGAAGGAGAAAGCTTCTCCTTTTTGGCGAGTTTGTACTGGGCGCTCACGACCATGACGACGCTTGGTTACGGCGATATAATTTTCCAGTGTGATATTGGCCGCGTTTTTACAATTATTGTGCTCGTTACGGGCATCATAATGGTTTTTATCGGCCTTCCGTTTTTTTTAATAAGCCTTATTATTGGGCCGTGGATTGAAGAAGCCGTTAAACGCCGCATACCGCGAAGCATTCCAAAGAATATTAAAGGTCATGTTATTATTTGCGGCAACGACCCCATAGCCCTCATGTTGGTGGAAAAACTGCGGGACGAGAAGATGCCTTACTATTTTGTCGAACACGATTTGCATAAGGCCGAAACCTTGTTTGACGATAAAATGTCCGTCTGCTTCGGCAATGTTTTTGAGGAGGATACGTATAAAAGGCTTAACATAGGGGCGGCAAGCATGGTGTTTGCCAATCAGGACGATGTGACAAACGCGCACCTGGCCGTGGTTATACGCCAGATTTCAGACATACCTATTGCGGCCCTGGTGGAGGAAGAGCATTCCAGAAAAATACTTGAAAACGCCGGATGCACCCACATTCTGCCGGTAAAAAGGTTGGTGGGGAAGAGCCTATCCAACAAAACCATGTCCGGCAGTTTGAAGTCAAACGTGGTTGGAGACTTTGACGATTATGAGATAGCAAAGGTTCCGGTGTTCTCAACCCCGTTTGAGGGAAAGCGAATTTCAGAGCTGAAGATTACTGAAAACACAAACGTCGGAATTGTGGGCATATGGGAACGCGCCGACTTTTTGCCGCCAAACCACGAATTTGTTTTAACAAAAAGCTCAATACTTGTGTTAATGGGCGCGAAGGATGAAATATTTGACCTTGATGAATGCCTTTCAATATATCATCCTACAGATAGACCTATAATTATTATAGGCGGCGGCGCGGTCGGTTTGTCAGTAGCGCATGATCTTGACAAAAAAGGCGCGTCATACGTTCTTATAGACAAGAACGAAGTATTCGCCAAACTGGAAAAAGGCTTGTTTATAAAAGGCGAGGCGTCAAAACCCGGCGTTCTGGAATCAGCCGGCATTGCCAACGCGCCAAGTGTTGTTATCACCACCAATGACGACGGTATAAATAATTTTCTAACCATATATTGCCGCATGCTTAATAATGACATATGCATTATATGTCGCGCCAATTACGAAAAAAATCTTAACTCTTTATACAAGGCTGGGGCTGATTTTGTGACGCCGTACAACATGATCGGCTCAAACATGCTTTACAATATAATACACCGCAGGAACCTGATCTTGCGAACCGAGGGGTTGTCAATTTTCGAATACAACATTCCGCATGCATTGGTGGGCAAAACGCTTAAACAGAGCGGCATAAGGGAAGCCGTAGGGTGCAATGTTATATGTTTAAGGAGGGGAGGCGAAACATTGTATGACGTTAAAAACTATACACAGTTAAACAGCGGCGACATAATTTGCATGATCGGCACAACTGATCAGGAGCACAAATTCTTCAGCGTATTCCACCCACAGACGCAATGACGGCGTGCTGCCTGATAGATGCCAATAAATAAACATTTTGACTATGTTTATTCTTTAATTAATGGTTACAGTTTTATTTAATTTTTCGTTGTATTAACTAATATGATAATTCAATATAAAACATTGATTTGCTTTTTTATCCTGCTGTTATTGTCTTTTGCCTGCCCATGTTTAGCGAATAATAAAAACGAAACCGAAGCTTTTGCGCAGGAAGTTTCAACTAACAGAAAAAATAGACTTGTAATTGGAAGAGTTAGCGATAATCCTAAAAAACATTATAAAAGAGTAAAAGCTATTGTTGATTATGCCGCAACAAAGCTGAAAGATTTTGGTATAACCGAGGGCGCGGTTTTGCTTTGCAAAAATAATGAAGAGGTTATTAAATATTTGAACGAAGGCAAAATTGATTGGGTCACGGAAACGCCCTTTTCCGCCATTATTTACGCGAATAATTGCGACGTTGAAATAGCCTTGCGAAGATGGAAGAAAGGCGTGGCTGAATACAAATGCGTCTTTTTTGCGCAAAATGAGAGCAAGATAAAATCTCTTGATGATTTAAAAGGCAAAAAGATCGCGTTTGAAGACCAGGGTTCGACTTCGGCATATTTCTGGCCTAAATTAATATTGATGGAGACCGGTTTCGATTTAATTGAACTACATTCGCCTAAACAGGCATTTTCAAATGATAAAACGGGATATCTCTTTGCGGGCGGGGAGTTGAATATCTCAGCATGGGTTTATAAAGGGCTTGCCGACGCAGGGGCGTTCAGCAATCTTGATTGGGATGACATTGATGACACGCCTTACGCATATAAAGAAAATTTAAAACTTATTTACCAGAGCAAACCATTTCCCAGAGCGGTTGAGCTGTTTTCAAACCGGATGAAACCTGAATTAAAAAACCGCATTAAAGAAATACTCTTAAATGCCCACAACGATCCTGAAGCGAAAGAAGCCCTTACAATCTATAGCAAAACGACAAAATTTGATAAGATCACTGAAGATATTAAAACTAAATTAAAAGAGATGGAATTTCTTATAAAAAAACATATGCCTAAAGAATTTCAATAATACTGCGTTTTTCACATATTTTTTGCGCCACAACGTTATTTAATCAATTTCCATGAAGACGAAATTACAAACAAAATATTCTTTAATAATTCTCTCATTAGTAGTCGTTATTGTGGCAACGCTTTCCGGAATTACCCTGTTCATATTCAAGTCTACGATGAAAGATTCGACAAATTTAAGCGCTGAGATTGCGCGCAAGAATTTATTGGATCAGATAAAGTTAAGGGCTGAATTAATGGCAAAGTTTTTATCTGAAGACCTTGTAAACCCGTTATACGTATATGATATGGAATCTGTTTCTGATATCTGTAATATTGCAGGTGAACAAAAAGATGTTATTCAGGTTCTGGTGTTTGATAAAGAAGGCCATATAATTTATTACAATACCAGGTCAAAGCCTTTATTAAATGTCAAGATAGATGATGTGTCCGCCAAAACCCTTAAGAGCCGCAACCTTGAAATTTTGTCTACCGAAACTTTAATGATTGCCGCGGCGCCTATAATGATACATGACCAACTGCTTGGCGGGGTTAAAGCGGAGTTCTCATTGGACTCTATTTTTAAAGATATTAACAAGACTAATAACCAGTTGCAGGCAATCAGCGTAAAAGGCGTTGAGCAAACCATATTCTACGTGTTTATAATAACCGGCGTCTTATCCGCGCTTGGCATAACATTGTCAATTTTTGTGGCGCGAAGCATGAGCCGCCCCATCAAACAGCTTTCAAAGTTTGCCCATGTGATAGGCAATGGCAAATTCGAAATTGATATTCCAATTAACCGGTCGGATGAAATAGGCGAACTTGCGGATTCATTTAAAATAATGTCCGGCAACCTTAAACAGACAACAGTTTCAAAAGAGTATCTGGATAATATAGTTAAAAATATAATAGACACATTAATTATAGTAACCCCGAAATCAATTATTAAAACTGTAAATGGAGCAACATGCGATCTTTTGGGCTTTAATAAAGAAGAGTTAATCGGCAAATCCGTGGCAAAAATAATAAAAGATGACGAAAACCATATTTTTGATGAAACCGGACTCGTTGATTTGGTGCATAGAGGTTTCCTAAAAAACATTGAAATAAATTATGTCGCAAAAGACAAAAATATTATCCCCATGCTCTTTTCAGCGTCTGTTCTTTTTAACAAAACAGAAAAATCCTATGAAATAGTGTGCGTGGCAAAAGATATTACTGAGCAGAAAAAGATAAAAGAACAAATAGAAAAATCTTTAAGAGAAAAAGAGGTTCTTTTGCAGGAAGTTTACCATCGCACAAAGAACAACATGCAAATAATATCAAGTTTGTTGACATTGCAATCAAATCATATTGAAGACGAATATTACGTTAACATATTTAACGATAGCCAAAACAGAATAAGATCAATGTCTCTGGTTCACGAAAAACTTTATCAATCCCGCGATCTCTCAAGAATTGATTTTAACGAATATGTAGGCAGTTTAACCGTCAGTCTGCTTCGCGCGTACCGTACCGGCAAAGGCAGAATAGATTTAAGGAAAGAGATTGCCGACTGTACATTTAATATTGAAACAGCAATAACTTGCGGTCTCGTCATAAATGAGCTTGTTTCAAATTCGTTAAAATACGCCTTTCCAAACAATAGAGACGGCGATCTTTTTGTGTCGCTTCAATTATTAGACAACAATAAATATAAATTGATAGTTAAAGATAACGGCATAGGAATGCCTGAGGATATTAACTATCTGCAAGCAAAAACATTAGGGCTGCAACTTGTTAACTCTTTAACAAAGCAGTTGGACGGCGCAATTAAACTTAACCGCAACAATGGCACGGAGTTTAGTATCACATTCAGAGAACTGGAATACAAAAAAAGAATTTAACTAATCGTTTTCCTCGCTTTCTTCCCTGAGTTTATTTAAGACAATCTCAGCCGGCGTCAAATATTTTTTCTCATTGTTGCACTCCTTGCAGCAAGGCACAATATTCCTCTTGGTACTTTTCCCGCCACGCGCCATTGGGACTACATGATCCATTGTAATATCTTCAGAATCATATTTTTTGTTACAGTAATGACAAATCCCTTGATTGAGTTTGTCTCTCCACCACTGCGTTTTCCTTAACTCCCCGGCTTTCGCCTTTTCCCTGGCAACATGTTTAGGGTCTTTATCAATATGAATCCAGTCACTCATGCGATATTTTCATCTTTTTTTATTTTGCTTATGCTATTTCTTTAGTTTTGTTGAGTTTCGTTTATTTTGATTTTAACGCCATATATTCTTACTTTTGGCGGCAACGTTATGATCTGTCGCCGCGCTTTTTGCATCCGGCTGAGTTTTCAGATTAGATGATTTTTCGGCCGCCAAACAAAGCTAATTCAAAAGTCTTGAAGAAACAATCAACATCTCGGTATCCAATATCACGCAACCATTCACACTGAACATCTACCGGAGCTAAGATATTTTCCGCTTTATCCGGCCGGTTATAGAACTCATCCGCAATCGCTTCTCTTTCTGTCGACTGTCCGTTATTATTATGAAAAGAATATAAATGATCTATGAAGTAGTCATCAAATATCTTTTCTACTTCTTCGGTTGCCGACGCGACATGTTCAAGATTTAGAAAAATACCTCTTGGATTGAGAAGCTCATATATCTCGCGATAAAGCGTCTTCTTTCTTTCATTCGGTTGATGGTGAATAGAGAACCCGGAAATAATAAGGTCAAATTTCTCACTGAATTGTGTTTTCCAGTTTGATGATGAGAAATCAGACTTAATAAAATTGATTGAGTCATCAACTTGAATCTTATTCTTCGCGGCATCCAACATCGGCTCTGAGAAGTCAATAAAATACATTTGAGCACCAGGAAATTCCGTTTTGACCGTTCGGCCTAAAATGCCGTCGCCACATCCTAAGTCCATAACATTTCTGATTTCTGGATTCCAAAACAGCGCTATTTTAAGCAATACTTCAAGTTGAGCGCCGGCAGAAGGAATAGCGCCTTGAACGCCATCCAGATAAGCTTTGCTAAGTTCTTGTGTTTGCCATTTACTATTCATTGTATTTTATCACCTAATGCGTAAATAAGCTACGGAGGGAGTTTGCTGAAAACAGATACGATAATCAGTTGACAATAAACGCTCAAAAAATACGCCGTTAGCCCGTTGAGACCATGCCGGTAAAAATGACAATTATTGAACTTGAAGCTGTGGCTTTGTAACCAAAATGATTTCTTCTTTTTTAATTAAATCGCTCATTTGAGTATTTGTTTGCCTACAGCTTGCCTGATTTAATTTGATCAAGGATTGTGGGCAGGTATTTAAAGAGGTATTCCAGATCGTCTTTTGTGTTGGGCAGGCCAAAACTAAAGCGAATTATGCCGTAGCGGTTTGTGTCTACGCCAAGTTCTTTAATAACGTATGAGGATTCGTTGCTTCCCGCGCTGCACGCGGAACCGGCGGAAACGTAAACGCCTATCTGATTGAGGCTCAACAATAGCGAGCCGCTGTCTATGCCTGGAAAACCTATGTTAAGATTGTTTGGAATGCGCTCATCCAAAGAGCCGTTTATTATTATTCCGGGCTCAATTTTGCGCAATTCATCTATAAAGTAGCCTCTTAATTCCAGCAAACGCGCGGTTTCAGCAGCCATGTTTTTATGGGCCAACTCGGCGGCCAGACCAAAAGCCATAATCGACCCCACATTTTCAGTGCCCGAGCGTTTTTCAAATTCCTGCCCGCCGCCGTGAATCAGCGGCACAAGTTCAATCCCGCTATTTATAAAGAGCCCCCCTACTCCTTTTGGCGCGTAAAGTTTGTGCCCGGAGATGGACATTAACGACACGCCCCAATCCTTTGGTTTTAAATCTATCTTTCCATATGCCTGAATAGCATCAGTCATAAGCGGAACGTTCGCTTGTTTGCAAATTTCGCCGATTTCGCTAATGGGATTAACTGTTCCAATCTCGTTATTCGCCGCCATTATTGAAACAAGTATAGTGTTCTTGCATATTTTTTCCTTCACATCGCCGGGCGAAACGCGACCGGACGCGTCTATGCCGAGGTAATCAACTTCAAAACCTATCTCTTCCAAATAACCCATGGTTTTCAGAATTGACGGGTGCTCAACCCTGCTAGTGATTATGTGGCCTTTATCTTTAAGGTATTTAAACGCTATCCCTTTTATAGCCATATTATTGGCTTCGGAACCGCATCCGGTAAAAACTATCTCGTCCGACGCAACATCAATACAACGCGCGATTTGCTCGCGGGCGTTTCTTATAATATTGTGCGCGTTTTTCCCCAGATTTGTGCTGCTGCTTGGGTTTCCAAAACCGAGCAACCCACCGTAATACTCTTTTAAACACTCCTGAACTTCATCGCGGACAAACGTAGTGGCATTGTGATCCAGATAAACCTCTCTAAAATCCTCAACTTCAACCGTGGCCATTGGCTTGCACAAACTATTGGTTGATTGAATAGGTATGCCCACCCAAGTGTACAGGGATGTTAACCCGTATGGAAACAGATCGTCAATCTCTTTGTTTGTGGCGCCGGTTGCCCTTTTAAGGTTTTGATACAAAGGCCCGACCCTGTTTTTCTCATAATAGTTATACGCGTACTCAAGCAGTTGCATGTGGCGCTCGGTCAAAACGGTGTTTGTCACCATTGACATGCGGTTTATTAATGTCTTTGTCAAATTGTTCATATTGAAAATCCTGAGAAGAGGGTTTATTCCTTTGCGCCGGGATAATTTGGGAATGGAAATCCTGTCTTAGAGTCGGCCATGCCTTTTACAATCTCCTCAAATATGTTAAACGGCATCCCAACGCCAAGGCGGTTGGGCTCGTATTCGGCAATAAGCCTGGCGCCCAGGCAATAAGTGGAAACATTCAGTTCCTTTGTTAAATATGGCCGGACAATAAGGTCTGAATTTATAACCCTTAGCCCCCCCATGCTAGCGTTAACCCGTTTGCCGGTGTTAAACTGATACGCCTGGATAATGCGCGTCAACTCAACAGGACGAACGTTTAGCAGAACAACATCCGGAATCAGATCAATATCATCATACTCCCTTGAGTATAAAAACACCCCTTTTGTTGTTGGCGGCTGTATAGCAAGCATATCAGCCATAGCCTTTTTCGCGGTTTCAGCGTCCTTAAAACGTCCTGAATCATCCTTGCCGAATAGCGCGAAATCAGGCCGCCCGGCGTCTTTGCACGCGTAAACAATGCCGTCTGTAAAATCTTTTGGCGAAGGCGCCTTAAAATCATTGCCCAGCCCGGACTGGTCATGCATTATCTCAGTGTAAACCCTTGCGCCTTCCAACGGAGTCTCCTGGTTTTTATCCACCAATCCAAACGTTATAGCAGCCGCAATGCACCCGATATTGTCTTTAGTCAAAAGCGCCGCGTCGCCTAAACAAGCCTGTTTAGCAGCCTGGCAGCTTGTAAGCGATATGGAAGGGTGATTCTCCATAACCTGATCCGGTATTGTGTCGTCATTAGTGTAAAACTTGACCGCGTTCATTGGAATTTCCAGATCCTCAACGCCCATGGCATCAATCATTTGCGAATACAAATTGTTTATAGTAGACATAATTCTCTCCCGCAATTAGTTTGACGATTGTGTAAATTAATAAAGGTTTTAATATAATCGCCGGCATGCCATAAGTCAAAAACAAATCCAGCTATTTTAATACGGCGCTACGGTTGTAAAATTAGCGTTTATTATTTGAATACATTTGACATTTTTGTTAGATTCATGGGATTGCGTAAATTTACAGACATATAATAACAAACCAATATCATTTTTAATTGGAAGATTCTTTGAAAAGAGAAATTTATAAATTCATTTCAATTGTAATTGCCTGCTTATTCATATCAACCGCATTTCAAAACCGTTCGTGTTTCTCAACGCAAATAGTTTTTAATGATATAGAGGGGCTTGAAGATGAATTTATTTTCATTTTAGAAGAGCAATATGTCGCCATTGCTTCAAAAAGGGAAGAAAAAGCAACCCGAGCCCCTTCCATTATCACAGTTATCACTAGTGAAGAGATTGAAAATATCGGGGCCAAAACCTTGACTGATATTCTGCGTATTGTCCCAGGCTTTGACCTTATTAAAGCCGGCGATTTTGGAGATATAAATGTGGGGGCTAGAGGCGTGCGCGAGGCAACGGACAGGATCAAAGTCCTTATAGACGGACATACTCTTAACGCGCCGTATAGCGGCGGCACAGACTTCTTTTTTGACGATCTCCCTTTGCGAAATGTAGAAAAAATAGAGATAATCAGAGGGCCGGGTTCCGCTCTATATGGGGCAAACTCTTTTTTGGCCGTTATAAATATTATTACTAAAGACGCTTCCGATCTTGACGGTATAGAAGTTGCCGCTGGATTTGGAACATATGATACACAGGAATACAGCGTATCTTTTGGCAAATCGTTGCGCGGAGTGGATGTTTCAGGCTTTGCCGATTACTATAATACAAACGGGTTTAGCGAAACAATTAAAAAAGACCCCATGGTTGGGCAACCGTTTTCGATTACGCCCGGCGATACGGATGACAGCCGGAACAAGTTGGATCTGTATCTAAAGTCAACATACAAGAATATTAATTTTATCGGCAAATATATGAATAAGGATGTTGAGCCGTTTACGGGATCAAACTTTGTTTTAACGGAAGACGGCGAAAACAAATTCAATTTTGCCATGGGCGAGATAAATTATAATTTTGATGTTGGAGAGAAGCTCTCAATAAAACCGCGCGTCTATTATGATCAATACGATATAGAGTTCTTTGTGCAACCGTTCCCGGATGGATTTGCAATACCCTCTGATGTTGATGGTGACGGCGATATTGAAGAGTTCCCTGACGGTATGCTGGCGCGGGGCGTAACAACAAATAGACGGTTAGGCGCTGAAATACAGATGGATTATGAAATTTCAGAGAATAACACATTTACGCTTGGATTTGATTACAAATGGGAAAAGCAGGACAATGTCACATTTCACGCCAATTTTAATCCGCCAAACAGCGCATCCCTTGGGTCAATACAAGATGTTTCCGACACAAACTGGATCAGACGTGTGTATCGACAGGTGTGGGCTATTTACCTGCAAGACAAATGGAACATTGCCGGCAATCTCTCTTTCACATTTGGCGTAAGGCACGACCATTACAGTGATTTTGAAGGCACAACAAACCCAAGGACGGGTTTGATCTGGGATTTCCTTGATGACTATACGCTAAAAATATTATACGGCCAGGCGTTTCGGGCGCCGGCTTTTAATGAACTGTATGTAATAAACAATCCTGTTTTAGAAGGCAATCCTAACCTGAAACCTGAAACAATAAGAACATATGAAGTGGGGCTTGGGCATAAATTTACAAATAAAATAAGCGCTAATGTTAACTATTTCTTTAACGTTATTAGGGATGAGATTGCCGCCGGCTCGCCGAACAGCTCCGGAACTGTGCCGGTGTTTGAAAACCAGGGAGGCTCAAACATACAGGGGATTGAATTTGAGGTAAAAGCCGATCTTGCAAATTATTGGAACGACGCGTATGTTTTTGCCAATTACACATATCAGGATGCTGAATCAAAAGGCGACCCTTTGCCGGATGTTCCAAAACATAAGGGAAATATAGGCGTTAACGCGGCAATAACAAAATATTTAAACGCAAACCTGCACGCTTTTATCAGCGGCGACCGTGCACGCGCGGAAAAGGACGCCAGATCTGATTCGCCGGGATACGCTATTGTAAACCTAACATTAATAGCAAAGGAGTTCTTTAATGACATGAAAATTAAAGGCTCCCTGTTTAACCTTTTAGACAAAAAATACGACGACCCCGCCCAAATAAACACAATATCCACCGACCTCCCACGCCCCGGCAGAACATTTTACCTGGAACTGGAATACAAGTTTTAGGATTGCGTGAATGCGCCAGGCAATCACAATCAGGCTATAATAGACATCATCTTAAATCAACAATTTACATTCCCTTGTTTTTTCTATCATTAATAATAAAAAAACGGCTTTTACACTTCCGCTTTAAACACTTGCCAACTTAGTAACCACATCTTTAAGGAGAACCACGATTTCCGAATAAACAGATGAAGACTACACGTGGAAAATTATGAAAAAACTTGAATATTGTTTTTTATTATTCTATTATTGCTTCGATTTTTAGGCCTGCTTACTTTTTAATTTCATCTCTTTTAGCGTCCCTTCATGGGCGCGCTTTTAAATTAGTTTTGAACAAACAAACAATATATTTATTAATCTCAGGGTTTATTATTGAGGCTATGTGCGTTTTGATTACCGGTATCGGCGATATTAAGAACGACATACCCATGTTTGCCGTTTGCTACACTATCGCTTTTGTTGCGTATATCTTATTAGCGTTTAGAGTTGCAAAGGATGGTGAATCATCGGACAAAACCGCGTTTTGGATAATTATAGCTTTTTCCGTCATATTCAGATTTACGCTTATGCCTGCGGCGCCGTCGGATGATATATACCGCTATATTTGGGAAGGCAAGCTGCAACTTAACGGAATCAATCCATACCTTTTGCCTCCAAATTCAGAAACTCTTGCCCATTTCAGGGATGATCTATACGCCGGCATTAACCATAAGGATCTGACCACAATCTATCCACCGCTATCTTTGCTGATGTTTGCGTTGGGCGACGTTGTTTCGCACTCTCTTATTGCGATGAAGTCAGTGTTCCTGTTTTTTGAATTTCTATTGATATTTATAATAATACGTCTTTTGAAATTGCAGGGTAAAAACGCCTGTAAAGTTTTGATTTATGCGTGGAGTCCATTGCCGTTGATAAGTTTTGCCGCGCGCGGGCATTGTGATTCACTCCAGATATTTTTTGTAGTATTGGCGTTATACCTCTACGCAAAGCGCGGGGTATTGGCGCCGGTTGTAGCCATAAGCCTGGCGGTTGTCTCAAAGTTTATATCAGTGATTGTGCTGCCGTTCTTCCTTATTGGAAAAAAGCCAAAATACATCTTTGTAGTGTTTGCCGTAATTGGGGCTTGCTACCTGCCGTTTGTCGGCGCCGGCAAAGGTCTGTTTACAACGCTTTTTCATTTTGGCTCAAAATTTCACTACAATGATTCAGCCCATTTTGTGATACATAGCTTATTGCCGGATTACCCTTTAATTGAAAAATTAATTACTTCAGGGATTTTTGGAGGAGTTCTTATATATTTGTATAAACGATATTTTGGGAAAGGCAACTTTTTAATATGGTGGAGGCCTGACAATAATCAGCTATCCGCAAGTCCCGAGCAAATTATAATAAATAACGACAATATTATAAGATTGTCATTTTTTGCCATTGGGACGTTTTTGATACTAACTCCAACCGCGCATCCGTGGTATTTTACATGGATAGTCCCTTTCTTATGTTTTAACCACAGCAAAGCGTGGTTGATACTTACCGGCACATTGATATGCTACTATTTTATGAACCACTCATTGTTCTCATCATTAATTGAATATGAAGGCGAATGGGTATGGAAAGAGGTGCATTGGCTGAAAATACCTGAATATGCGCCTTTTTACTTGTTGTTGATTTATGAATTTTTTCAGAACATGCGGAAACAAGCGAAAACAGAGCACTAAGGCACAAAGACACAAAGACACAAAATTCCCCAATAATTATTTTTGCTTTGCTTTTCTTTGTGTCTTTGTGCCTTTGTGGCTAAATTGCTTTTTCTTTTATAATTTACCTAAAAAAAAAATGTCATCATTAAATATATCAGTCATCATACCCGCGTACAATGAAGAAGACGCAATAGGCAAGGTAATAAGCGAGATCCCGAAAGATTTGGCGAACCGCATAATCGTTATAGACAACGGAAGCAGCGACAACACGGTAGCAAACGCTGAAAAAGAGGGAGCTTTTGTTGTTGCTGAGCCGGTCAGGGGCTATGGAAGCGCGTGCCTTAGAGGCATGTCGCAACTTGCTGAAGATACGGACATAGTCGTCTTTCTAGACGGCGATTACAGCGACTACCCTGAGGATATGAGAAAACTGACAACGCCAATAATCAACAATGAAGCGGATATAACCATTGGCTCCCGAATGAGAGGAGCTCGTGAAAAAGGCGCGTTGCTCATACAAGCATATTTAGGCAACAAATTGGCGACATTCCTTATCAGGCTTTTTTGGGGTTACAGCTATTCAGACCTGGGCCCGTTTCGCGCCGTGCGGTATAAATCGCTAAAGCAGATAAACATGCGGGACAAAGACTTTGGTTGGACGGTGGAGATGCAGATAAAAGCTATCACAAACAAACTGCGTATAGCTGAAATACCGGTACGTTACCGCAAACGCACCGGTGTTTCAAAAATCACCGGCACGGTTAAAGGCACAATCAGCGCAGGCGTAAAAATCATTTACACAATCCTTAAATACAAAATATCCTCGTCTTAGGGCTCGGAAATATATGCCTCCTGAATACCAAACCACTAGCTGAGAATTCGGAAATCCACGGCTGGATCACATCTTGCAGATTGATCTGAAGCATTTTAAAAAAATAAATTTTGCGATGTCTATATGACTGCGCTGGCCAAAGCCCTACATGCCTTCCAAATACCAAAATCCATGCTCCACGCCTCAACAGCCATTGTTAAAACCAACCGCATTCAAAGCAGGGTTTCTCGAATTGTTTAGACCTCAAACAAAAGTTTTGGAGTGAGCGGAACACTAATTTAATCTGGAATTATAATTATAGGAAATTAAACTTTTTTCTGAAATAATATGATAATTGATAATAAAAAGTATTCTTTAATTTTAATAATGAAAGGCGAAAAACTATGAAAACCTATTTGAAAAGCGCAATTTTAGTATTATTTGTTGTATTTCCATCTTTTTTGAATATCGCTAACAGTCAGGAAGATATTGAGTTTAAAGCTCCGGAATTCGACCAGGAGACAGGGTTGTTAAAAGATATTCCCGCGCTTAACGGCTCTACGGACACTGCATTTCTGATACCTAACACCAATGCTTCCGGAATGGACGACAACACGGTGGTGGACGGCACCGGCAATCCGATTGAGTTCAATCTTCATGTTCCGCCTGATTTTACCAAAGAGGTTCCTTTAGCGGATATTGGGCTTGAAAAAGCCGGCCCTGAAAAAGATTTAGCGGCACTGCTTGACCAAATAACCACGCAAAAGATGGACAAGGTTGAAAGAAAATTGTTGGTTAAACAGGCTATTGACATAATCCTGGGCACAAATAAAAGCGGCAGTTTAGCAGGCAAACCATATAAAGGGTTTCCACTGCTCAATATTCATTCCGGCAGCGAGAGGAAAGTTAAACGTGTGGATGAATGGGACAATACCGAAACTTTTGACGAAAACGGAAATGTTGATATCAAAATGTTTTATTACGGCGCGGACATAGACTCCGACACCTATTTGCTGGAAATACCAAAAGCATTAATGGAACAGCCATTCACTATTAAATATACTATTGATGATGCGGCCGGGTTCAGATGTTTTGCGCCAACAAT
>JAIQZQ010000037.1 GCA_021777105.1 Candidatus Anammoxibacter sp. | reverse complement strand
GCATAGACTCGATTTGCGATGGTTTTTGCTTTAAATTATTAGCAATTATGCAATAAGCCAATGTTTTGGCATCAACAATAAAAAGGTGTGAAATTTAAAATCTAAAATTCAAAATTTATAATTTCAAGGCATAGACCTGACTTAAAAGGGATTGAGACGGGAAGGAAATTTTGTATGTTAGATGTTAAATTTTAAATGCAGATGCATAGACTCGATTTGCGATGGTTTTTGCTTTAAATTATTAGCAATTATGCAATAAGCCAATGTTTTGGCATCAACAATAAAAAGGTGTGAAATTTAAAATCTAAAATTCAAAATTTATAATTTCAAGGCATAGACCTGATTTATAAGGGATTGAGACACAATGACCCTCATTAAGATGTAGCTCATACTTTTCATGCTTAGAAACATTGACCTGATTTATAAGGGACAGCAAAAGCAGAAGTCGAGAAGATTAGAAGTTTAGATGTTAAGATATAAAACAAAAGCAGAGGAACGAGAATAGCAGAAGTTGAGAAGTTGAGCATGGAGCAAAGCGGTAACAGTTTGTTGCTTTCTAATCTTCTTAGCCTCTTAGCTTCTTAACTTCTTGCTTTTTTATGACCTGATTTATAAGGGATTGAGACGAAAAACCAACACAAACCAAAGCCAATAAAATTCCAAAAATCTTAGAAACATAGACCTGATTTATAAGGGATTGAACTCAAGTAAAGAGTATTGAGGGAAAAGCAAAAGCGGTTGAAGAGACTTAATGTTTTTTTTATTCTCTAAACTCAAGTCTCTATTCACTGGACTAATGCTGACCTGACTTAAAAGAGACATCGACTTGTGGATGGTTTCAGAAGTTGAAAGAGTTACCACCATTAAAAGCGAATCATGAATACAGAACACCGAATCATGAATCATGAAGTAAAAGCGAAAGCTCGGATTAAAGTGTTTGTAAACTTATAATGTTTTTGCTTTAAACCATAAGCAATATGTAATAAGCTAACGTTTTGGCATCACCTATAAAGGATAGAAATTCAAAATATAAAATTCAAAATTTATAATTTCAAAGCATAGACCTGATTTATAAGGGATTGAGACTAACAAGTTTGCTGGTCTTTCAATCAAAATAGCTCCATTTAGAAACCTAGACCTGATTTATAAGGGATTGAGACTTACTATAATTGATGTAGTTTTAACATCCCATGATAATTCACTTAGAAACATAGACCTGATTTATAAGGGACATCGACTTGAAGAAGGTTTTAGAAGTTGAAGGAGCCGCCACCGTTAAAAGCGAATCATGAATGCCGAATAACGAATGTAGAATGATGAAGTAAAGGCAGAAGCAAAGGCCATAAGTCACGTCGTTACGCTTTTAAACTTCGTAATTCGAAATTCGGTGTTCTGCGGTTCGATATTCTATCTTGGAATGCTAACTGTGGTATATCTTACTTATAAGCATAGACCTGATTTATAAGGGATTGAACTCCAGTAATGAGTTTTGAGGAAAAACAAATACTTCGGAAGCGACATCCCGCTCTTCCTCAATACTCTAATCTCGCAACTCAAAACTTATGTTGACATTATTTAAAAGGGAGGTAGCGCTGAAGGCATTTTATTGTAAGTGAGGCTAGATATTTTTTGCCTACTATATGCACACCGGATGAATTATTTGGAGGACAGGATTATGATTAATGATTCAATAGTAAGGGAAGTAAGGGAAGCAAGAAATTTGATTTTAGCCTCCCATGATTATGACATTGAGTCGTACTTCAACGATGTGATGAAAAGACAGTGGAATTCAGGTCACCCGATTGTCGCCCCGAAACAGCGAAAGCTCAAGGAAGGCGTTGCCGGCAACGCCTATCCTATAAGTCGTTAAGTCGCTTGTAGCAAAGCTTAAGCTTTGCTTGTGGGCAAATCTTTGCTGTTGACAACTATAGATGGGTATGGCCAAAAAAACATGGCAAGGTGGATAAAAACTGAATATCCTGATGCGTTTATTAACCGCTTTTCTTCTTCTTCTTTGCATCTGAGTCCCCTCCCTTCATAGCATCAGCGATTTGTCTTATAGATTGTTCTAATATTTTCAAAAAGAAACGAAACCCTTCTTTGCCAATAATTGTCAGTTCCAATTCATCACGATTATAACCTTGTAACTCTCTTATGAACTGTAAAAGGTAACAAATTCTGTCTAAAGCATCTATTGGACTATCCTCTTTTTTGAAAAGCGGATTAGTTTCTTTCATTTCCATATTCTCCTGTTGGCGCTACATTAAACAATAAAACCTAAACGCTGTTATTACTTTCCATTTCCTGATAAATAACAAAACAGAAACTAAGCGAATACAAAGAATACAATGTATCTGTTGTAATGTCAATCACAATTGTATTCAATGTATTCTTTATTTGGTCTTTTATTTTTAAAACTAGGAAAACAAGTTAATAGAATAGATATGAAAAAGGAAGTTGTGCTGACTGTAAGGGTAGATTCAAAAATAAACGCAATAGTTCAGTCTTTGGCAAAAGAAGATGACAGAACTACTGCTTGGGTGCTTAGGAAACTAATAATAGAGGCATTAGAAACTCGTGGACTTTTGGAAGCTAAGAAGAAAAGCAAAGTTAAATAATTTGAAATATATATCTCTAGTCTACAGAAGCAATTGGGCGCCCCTAAATGTTTTTTATGAAAGTGAAATAATTAGAATAACGGCTCCCAAATTATAAAAATTCATAAAACTAATCTTTTTAATATTTGCAAAAACCGTTCTGCGTTCTTACTCGTTCCAAAACTCTGATTTTTAAACGCAATTGACTTTGAAACTCTGTTTAACCTTGGTTCAATCAAAATTAGTTTTTTTGTGCCTTAGAGGCTTAGTGGCGCCTCAGCTTTTATCTATTGACGTATATAAAGTGATAAATCATAATAAACATTCACCTATAGTTAAAATAATATAAACCAGAATTTGATAAACCTTAAAAGAGGCGCTTATATGAAGTCGAAAGAGATTATTAAAGAAATAGGCAATCTGGGCTTGTCTGAAAAATTGTTATTAGTAGAAGATATTTGGGATTCAATTGCCGCCGGTAATTCTAAACTACCAATGCCGGAATGGCGAAAGGTTGAATTAGAGAAGAGATATAGCGCGTACAAAAATGGGGAATTACAGCTTCATGATTGGGAAGATGTCCATAATGAATTAAGGAATAAGTATAAATGAAACTTTACTACACAGATAGGTCTCAAGAAGATATAGAATTGGCTTTTATGTGGTACGAGTTACAAAGAAAAGGGCTTGGTTTTGATTTTCTTGATTGTGTAGAAACTTCGTTGCGTAACATTCTAGAATTTCCTGAAATCTATGTGAAAAGTTATTCCAATTACCGGAATTGTGTTATTAGGAGATTTCCTTTTTCAATAATTTATACAATTGAAGGCGATGAAATTATAATCCATTCAGTTTTTGACAATAGGCAAAATCCTGAAAAACGCCCATAATACCATAACCCCCAAGGCTAGCTCTGCGTTGCAACCACAAATCATTTACATTAATGCTTGTCCCACAATTCCGATTTCGCAGATTACACAGAGAAAAAGCAAAAACAAAAGCATGCCCATAAAAACACACGAATAGACACGAAATTAAAAAAACAATAAACCACTCTGCGGTTCTACTCGTTTCAAAATTTCGATTTTAGAACGCTATTGCCATTGAAACTAAAGTGGACCCAAAATCAAGACTAAAAAACGAAGTTTTTAAGTTACATTTAAAATTATTATTAACAGGAGGCTCTTTGGGCCAAAGGATCAATTTTTAAAAATAAAGGGCATGTACCAATGGCTTATATCTCAAATGAAATAAATAGTAAAATTAAAAAATTGCTCTCTATACTCTCTTATAATGGACTGCGCATAGAAAGAGCTCTAATTTTTGGTTCGTATGCAAAAGGGGCTGCCGGGAAATGGAGTGATATAGACGTTGCATTAGTATCAAAAGATTTCACCGGCATCAGGTTTTTTGATAGAAAAAGGATTAATCCATATTTGATTAAAATAGATGCCAGAATTGAGACACATCCATTTAAATATGAAGATTTTACGAAAGAAGATCCTTTTGTTGAGATAATTTTAGAAGATTGTGTAGAGATATCAATAGATCCAAATTAAACTGTTTCTCGTTTTTATAGTCATTGTTTTTAAAATAACATTATAAGCCTGCCCCTTAGTTCTCGTTTGTATAAATAGGAGATTATTATGTCAATTCCCGCAATACAAGGCCTTTGCCATAACGGCAAAATTGAACTACTAGAGGAAATACCTTATAAAGTAGATAAAAAGGTTTTGATTGTTTTTCTGGAGGATGATTTAGAAGATAAGGCATGGGATAATGCTGTTGCCGCGGACTTCATGAAAGGATATTCAAAAAAGGATTCTGCTTATGCCAGCTTATAAATTTGGCGAAATATTACTAATAAGATTTCCACATAGTGATGGAACAATGGAAACTAAACGACCTACTGTAGTATTAGCCCAAACAGATATGGAAGATGTTGTTGTGGCAAAAGTCACCAGCAGCGACTAACGAAGTAGGTATGATATTATTATTGATGATTGGCAAAAAGCGGGTTTACTATTTCCTTCGGTTGTCCGAGTTTACAAATTGGCTACATTGTCAAAATCAAGAGTTATAAAAAATTTAGGGACTATAGACGAATCTTGCAACTCCATAATAAAAACGAAAATAAAAGAATTGTTTGGCATTAAATGAAAAGGAATTTTGATGATTGGAACAAACTAAAAATCAAGCTTGATACGCAACATCATGCGCCCACTTTTAAAGAGCGGGAAATATGGTGGTGTAGTGTGGGGCTCAATATTGGTGATGAGGCAAACGGAAAAAATAAACACTATAATCGTCCTGTATTAGTCTTGCGTAAATTTAATAAACTGATATTCTGGGGTATCCCACTGACGACAAGGATTAAAGCTAACCCGCTTATCTCAGATTAAGCTGCATGGCAAGGAGCAGTGTGTTATGCTGACGCAGTTGCGTTTATTTGATAGCAAGAGGATAACTCACAAGCTGGGACAACTACCTATAAATGAATTTAAAAGAGTTCAAGAAGCAGTAGTGAATACTGTGCTGAAACAAAAAAAGCCCCTTTAATCAGGGGCTTTTTAGTCCGTCCCCGAAGGGACAGCATGTGGCTATTGCCAATTTGTAATTTAATTATATCCCTCCCTGCCTGAGTTTGCAATTAATTTTTTCAACCAGCTAAATCAGCCAGTGAAGGGCAAGCGCCGACGTGACATTGGTATTCTCTATAATTTACCAAGCCCCCCTGATTATTCCTCTGCTTTCCCTCATAACTCTAATCTCGCAACTCTAAACTAATACAGACCTGACTTAAAATAGACTTCGACTTGATCGGCTTTTTTGTAGTTGATGGTGGCGTCACCGTTACAAGCGAATAATGAATGTTGAACACTGAATAACGAATGATGAATTAAACACTCTCGTAACTGGAGTTGCGCTAAGGCCTGGCAGGGTTCAAATCGTGGAGGATTTGAACTAAGGGCTCAAAAAGAAAAAGTATTGCAATGCAGGCTAGAACTCTGTCAGTGTAAAGATTTATCCCCGAATTTTGCATAAGGCTCGGAAATAAATAAAGGAAAGTTAAACTATTCAAATCCCCCTTGCTCCCTTTGCTAAAGGGGAAGTATGGCGCTATGAGCGCCCCTTACAACGAATTAGTTAAAACACACTAAATCATCATCTTTTTTTCAGCATTTCCGAGAAGGCTTCGATTCTTGTGCGCATGGCGCCGTTGAGGGAGCCGGGTTTGTCGAAATCCAGGGATAGTATGGGAACCTTTAACCGGTTTCGGATTATCTTTTCGTAAATGGGCCTGTGGCAGAAATTTTGAACATACGATATTACCCCGTCTATCTTGCGCCTTTCAATCTCGCGTTCTATATCTTCAAGTTTTGCAAAAACGTCGTAAGGATATGTGTATAGGGTGTACTGTTCGGCAAGTGAATCGGTTGTGAACGGCATGCTGAATTGGCGTTGAGATTCGTTAAACACCACATGGCACCTTAGTTCGGCAAGAAACGAGTAGAGATCGTCGCAGATTGGGGGTATGCCTATATACCCAATTCTTAACTTATGATCAATCGGTTGGCGCGACTTAGCTTTATTCAGAAATTCCACTGCGCGTTTCTCATATGATTCATAATCGCCCGCCATATCGCTGGTGGAGACGTTCCATATGTGGTTCTCTTCTCCATTAACCCTGTTTTCCTGCCAGGCAAGTCTATCAATTTCATGAACGTTCGCGCGTATACGGTCCAGCGCTTTCTTCATCTTGTCAATTTTATTGAAATCAGCCCCAAACTTGTGGGCAAACGATTTAAGATATTCCTCCAGCCTGTTTTTATCTCTTTTATAAGGGTATTCAAAAGGCACAACTTCAAATCCTTCTGATTCAAATATGTCCATTAGGGCGTGAGTGTGGCTGCAATCGCCCTGCACAACGCCGACTATCTTTTTTACCCCGGTCTTTACAGCTGCGGCGTATACACCCTTTGTCCATGCGCAGGTGTTTCGCGGCAGGCCGTTTAGTTCAGCGTCGTCAACCATGCCGTAAGGGTCGTCGTCGCTTATAAAGACGTTGTTCAGATCTATGGGGATATAGCCGGCGGCAAAAATGATTTCAATCGGCACTGTGGTTGTAATTCCCACGGCTTTGTCCAGATTGGCGGGATAACCCGGCAGATGAATTTTGTCTTCTATTAATGTATCCATGAATGTTTTTAACTTATGAAACACAGGCAAGGATGCCTGTGCCACTATTCTCCTCGCTGCAAAACTCCAGTTTAGTAGCGAAACAATTCACGAAGCCAAGGCTTCGCGCATTACCGGTTGCCGGGCAGTGGCTTGGCAACCGGCTCTATAAAATGGCGCAGTCGTGATTTCTTTGTCGCGCAGGCTTATACATGGAGCTATAATAATCCAATTAGGCAAATAATGCTAACGTAAATTGATGAAAATAATGAGTTGTATTTAAGAAGGTAGTAATTGTCTATTAACAAGCTTGCAACCGGTAATAGATGATTATGTGGATTTAAAAAGAACAAGCTTGAGACCAATGTAAACCTCGAAAAAAACAAATATGAAATTTTATATTGAAATAAAACCCGGGGCGGAATTAGATTTGGATTATTTTAGCCCGTATATTCAAAAAATCATTGTAAATGCTATTAAAAAATATTTACAATATGAAGCGGATGTTCAATCGAAAAAGAGAAAAAAGCTCCGGGATAACCCTTTGGCGGGTTGGGAATTGCGAATAGGAGAATATCGTGTATTCTATGAAATTAAGGAACGAAACAGTGTAAACATCCTTGCTATAGGTCATAAGATACATAATATTCTATACATAAGAAATAGGGAGGTTGAATTATGAAGACTGTTGATTTAAAAAAAGAGCATCCTTCAATTGATACAATATTGAGTATGGCCAGGTTCGACTCAATTATGATACAAGGCGCGGATGGGGCGCAATATATTCTTGAAGAAGCTGATGAATTTGAAAAAGAAGTTAAAGCTTTAGGGGAAAGCGAAAAGTTTAACTCTTTTTTACAAGAAAGATCAAAGGAAAAGGGCGGGAAATCTTTAGATGAAATTTCGGGAAAGCTTGAAGATGCCGAAATGCAATAAAATTGCTCCTTATAATTAAACGCGCTTATTTGTGTTTTTTTTGATATATAAATTTCAATTCCTTGTTTTTCATAAATTTTGGCGGTATTCAATGATAAAAATACTTTTAATAGGAGCCGGGGGTTTTATAGGCTCGATTTGCAGATATTACCTTGGCGGATTAGCGAACAAGATTGCGCCGGCGCATCATGGTTTTCCATACGGCACGGTTACTGTAAATATAGCCGGATGTTTTCTTATTGGTTTAATAGCGGCTCTTGTGGAAACACGTCAGATCCTGAGCCATGAACTTCGCATGTTTATCATGATAGGCATTTTGGGCGGATTTACCACATTTTCAGCGTTTAGCTCCGAGACGTTGTCCATGTTTCATGACGGCCAGGCTTTAAAAGCCGGCGCTAATGTTGCCATGAATATCATCTTCGGACTTGGCGCGGTATGGGTTGGAAGCGTTACGTCCCGCGCTTTTTGAAAAAAATTAAGAGGATATGATAAAAATTGCCTATTATGTTTTTTTAAGGATTTGGTTTATGTAATTTATGAAAATCATTTACGTTTAGTATTTTGATGTTTCCGACTTTTTTAAGTTTAAGGAGATGTTTGTCGCCTGACACAATAAACTTGGAGTTCGTCTGAATAGCAAGTTTAACAAATTTTAAATCATTGGCATCTTCTATTGTTATATTTTCCATCAAAGGCTCATTTTTATCTGAAATGTAATAGAAACTACTCTGTTTTATTAGCGTCTCTATAATTGTGTCCGCATGTATATTGTTTTTTTTAAGAATCTTTGAAATTTTTTTTCTTTTAATAACATTTTCAAACTCTTTTAATGTTTCACTGCACTGCACAAGACAATACTTGTCTAAAATAGTCTTTAATACATTGTAAGAAGGCCCAAACCATAAAACGGCGGAAATTAAAACATTTGTATCAACAACTACATTCATTCTATTTCCTCATTTTATGAACTTCCTCATTAATATCTTCCAGGGAAAGATATTCTTCATCAGGAGTAGAGGCAAAATCCAGAAGAGAATGGTTCTTTTTTATAATCAGACTATCGCCTTCAAGAATGCCTACAAATTCATTATGACTGTTAAACCAATCACGAACTTTTTTGTTTATTTTCAGCTTTTTTCCATCTGAATAAATTGTGGTTGCCTGCATATCTTGCTCCATAAAAAATACGCGGTATATTGATTTTGCTAAATGCGTCTCAAAATAGAGATTGACATTTATAGCAAATTGTTATTTCTTAACTAAAATCTTAAAACTGTCTTTTCTATCTTCTATCTTTTACAATGATTTGTCAATAGGTTTAATTTGTCTGGAACTAACATTGATTAAATTTACAATTATCGCTATTTCGTTAACACGTATATCGCCTTTTTTGAAAAAGAACATTGCCGATCAATCACGTCCCGTGGGATCCGTTTCAGACACAAATTTCATGTTCGGCATTTTATTCATGATTTTTTTTAGTTCCGCCGGCTCAAAATCCGAGCCGTACAATCTCAAAAACAGGTAGCCGCGAAGCTCTTCCGGGGTAAGGTTTGGTCTTTGGTCAAGTATGCCGGCTATAGCCAGTTTTTGGCGGTTTGAAACATTCCGCAAGCCATTTTAAACCGTTCTTCAGAAGACTTGGCCATTATCATGTTTCTATATTGCTCATCCACCGTTTTTGAAGTATCATTCATTTACTTTCGCCTTTTGCAACTGTTCCTTAACCCCAAGCTTTTCCGCCCATCCGGTTAAATATTCCCAATCGAGTTCATAGCCGGATTTTATCAATTGCCGGCAGACAATAATTACCAGCGCCGGCATCAAGTATCAAGTATCAAGTATCAAGTATCAAGTATCAAGTATCAAGTATCAAGTATCAAGTATCAAGTATCAAGTATCAAGTATCAAGTATCAAGTATCAAGTATCAAGCTCTGTCTGCTGCCTGCTTTTAGTAACTCTCCTCCTCATCGTCCATGTTTTTTGGTTTAAACCTGCGTTTTATGTACTCAAAAACCTCTTTTCTGTCCTCTTCCATAATAAACTTTTCAAACGACGGCATTTTGTCTTTGCCGGTTCGAATAACTTCCAGTATATACTCGTCTGTTCTATCCTCCCAGAATTCAGGAAAAACAAAACCCACTTTTTTCAAGCGTTTAACTTTTGCGGTTATGCCCTTGCCGTCTCCTTTTTTGCCGTGGCAACCTGAGCAGTAGTGAAAATAGGTAGTCTCGCCTCCGGGCTCAAGCCCCTCTCTTTTATCCAGATAATACGCCAGTATTATCATAAACGCTATGGGCCCTATTACAAACAACGGCGCCAACAAAAGCGGTCTTTTCATAAAAAATCTCCTTTTAAAATTATTGTAAGTTCAAACTGTTTTCAGAATAAATCGACAAAAGCGCAAGCTTGTTACAAGGCTCCAGCCTTATAACACACTGTTCCTAGAGGCTCTGCCTCGTATCTTAGGTAATAAAGCCGGATGTATTATTCTCTTCAATTAAAATATTGTGATAAATGAACACTGAGCAGCTTGGCTGCCTTAGTGATAATTATCCCCTGAGGGGATAATTATGCCCGTGGGCTAAAATTATTGTCATGCGTTTAAACTAGAGGCAGAGCCTCTAAGGACACCGCATTACAAGGCAGGAGCCTTGTAATGAGTAATGAAATCGTATGGAGCAATCTGCAAGATTGCTCCAGTATCCAGTATCCAGTATCCAGTATCCAGTATCCAGTATCCAGTATCCAGTATCCACTATCCAGTATCCAGTATCCACTATCCACTAAATCATGTTTCAGAATTTAAAATCGGACCGGAACCCACTAGCTTCTCTTTCATATTCTCAGTCAAATCATACAGTATCGGCACAATTATCAGCGTAAGGATTGTCGATGTAAACAGTCCGCCGATAACGGTTATGCCGATTCCCGCGCGCAATTCAGCGGCTTTGCCGAAACCAATGGACATTGGGATAAGGGCAAGTATGGTTGTGGCCGAAGTCATTAGAATCGGCCTTAGCCTTATCCTGCCCGCCTCGATAATCGCAGTCCTTATATCCGCGCCTTTTTGCCTCTGTTGATTAACGCAATCCACCAGCACAATTGCGTTGTTAACAACAATGCCGGTTAACATCACCGCGCCTATCAAAACTACTACGCTAATAACATTGCCAGTAATAAACAGGGCCGCGACGCTGCCGGCAAGGGCAAAAGGTATTGAGCCCATTATAATCAGCGGATTTAGCAGCGATTCAAATTGCGACGCCATAACAATATAAACAAGAAATACGGCTAGCAACATGGCAAACTTCATGCTTGAAAAAGCCTGCTTCATCTCCCTGCTTTGACCGCTGACGTTAACTTCAAAATCCCGGGGCAGCTCAATTTGCGCAAACACTTCGTTGATAATGCCCAGCGCTGTTTGCAGATCGGCTCCCGACAAATTCGCCGAAATTATTGCCGCCCTTTCATGGTTTATCCTGCGTATTTCACCCGGCCCGTTTTCTGTTTTTATATCCGCTATTGAGGCCAACGGCGCGGGTATTTCGCTTTGCGGGTTTATTATCAGATTTTTCAGATCGTCAATGCTCCTGAGATCATCCCTGTTTCCCATTACGCGAATGTCAATGTTTCTGTCCCGTCTCCTGAATTCCGTCTCAACTGTGCCGAGCACATAGCTTCTTATAGTAGTCGCTATTGAATTAATGTCAAGTCCCATTTGCGCTATTTTTTGGCGGTTAAAGCTGATTTGTATCTCCGGGTTGCCTTGATTTGCCGACGATTTAAGGTCTGAAAACACTGTGTATTCTTTTAATCTGTTTATTGCAAGATCAGACACTCGTTTTAATTTTTTAAGATTGTATCCTGATATCTCTATCTCTATAGGCGTTGTAAAGCTGAAGAGCGCCGGCCGCGAAAATTTGTGCTCAACTTCAGGTATGGACATGATTTCAGTCCTTAGTCTGCTTATTATTCGGTCTTCGTCATCGCGCGCGGTATTTTCGTTGAGGACGACGTTAATTTCAGCCACATTCTCTCGTTCTTCCATTGCCGAGCCGCCGGTTTGGCCTGTTGTGCCCACAATGGTATACGCTGTTTTTATTTCAGGCTCGCGCGATACCAAATCTTCAATCTTTTTCGCCGTATCCAGAGTAGACTGAAGCGGAGCTCCTTCCGTTTTTTTTAAGCTTATGACAAATTCGCCCTGGCTAAGCTCAGGCATAAATTCACGGCCAAGGCTAAAAAACAGGGCGCATGCCCCGCCAAAACATGCTATGACTCCGATTAAAATCGGCAACCTTCTTTTCAAAGCGAAATTCAAAACACCGGCATATTTATCCTGAAACGCAGTAAATACCGTCCCGGTTTTGTCTACATTTATTTCGAGATCAATATCTCTTCGCAATTCCCGGCCACTGTTGTCAACTTTATTGTCTTTGCCGCCTGCCGGCAATTTGCGATTTAAAAACCTGAACTTCAGAGTAAACGACGAGAGCATTGGTATCAGGGTAACGGCCACAACCAGAGACATTATCAATGAATACGCCACGGTTAGAGACTGGTCCGCAAATAGTTGGCCGGCGATTCCTTTAACAAATATCATGGGCGCAAATACGCAAATAGTTGTTAGTGTTGATGCCGTCATCGCCTTGCCCACGCTGCCGGCTCCAAGCCCGGCGGCTTCAAGCCTGTTATATCCGCCAAGTCTGTGCCTGTCAATACTTTCAAGCGCCACGATTGAGTTGTCAACCAGCATGCCTATGCCCAGCGCAAGGCCACCCAGCGACATTATATTCAATGTAATGTCTGAAAGATACATCAGGAAAAAACAGGACATCACTGCCAGCGGTATTGTAAGCCCGATAATAGTCGCGCTTTTTATGTTTCTTAAAAAGAGATAAAGCGCGGCTATTGCCAGCAACCCTCCCCACATGGCGGTTGATAAGACGTCGTTTACGGACTGGTCAATGAACTTTGACTGGTCATACACTATTTCAAGCTTCAGGCCGGTTGAGCCGGCTGCGAATTTCTTTTGCA
The DNA here is from genome assembly GCA_021777105.1 of Candidatus Anammoxibacter sp. Classification (GTDB taxonomy): domain Bacteria; phylum Planctomycetota; class Brocadiia; order Brocadiales; family Anammoxibacteraceae; genus Anammoxibacter_B. The sequence goes on along the minus strand of JAIQZQ010000037.1, from coordinate 113,345 downwards.
ATGCGGATATTTTACGTTTTACCGCCTTTGCCGTCCTGGTTGTGTTTGCGTCGGATTCCTTAAACACCGCGATCTCGACGCTCTCTTTTCCGTTTAGTCTTGTTATAACCGTTCGCTTTTTATGGCCCTTTTTGATGGAGGCCACGTCGCCGAATGTCACAATACGGTCGGATTCGCTCAACAAAACTATGCGCTCAATCTCTTCTACCTGTTTAAATTCGGTTAAAGTGCGCACAAGATATTCAACCTCGCCCTCTTTAACCGAGCCGCCTGTTAAATTAACGTTTTCTTCAACCAGCCTTTGAACAACGCGCGATATCGGCAACCCGAGTCTTGCCAGTTTGGCCGATGACACCTCGACCTGTATCTCCTCCTCCAAACCGCCGTTTACCTTTATTGCGGCCACTCTGCCTGATGCGTCATCTGTGGCGTCAATGCCGCCGGCGGATGAGCTTTCAAGCAGCGGCTTTATCTCCTCTTCTGCGATCAAACGCAATTTGACAAGGCTTTCGTCCCCATATAAACCAATGCGCAGAATAGGGTCGTGAGAAGGGTTAAATCGTAGCAGGATGGGTTGGTCTGCGTTGTCGGGCAAATTGACCGTGTCCAGTTTTTCCCGGATATCAAGCGACGCAAAATCCATTTCGGTTTTCCAGTCAAACTCCAGAATAACATCCGATACCCCAGGCCTTGAAACTGAGCTAATCCTCGCCACATCCGGTATGGCGCCTACCGCCTCTTCAACCGGCTTGGTTATATGGTTTTCAACTTCAATAGGAGCCGAACCCTGATACTTTGTCCTGATGGTTATTGTTGGATATGATATATCAGGCAGCAAATTAACCGGCAAGCGATTAAATGAAAGCCAGCCAAACAGCGCCAATGCCGTCATTAGCATTACAATAGTTACGGGCCTTCTAATAGAGAAATCGACAATCTTCATTGCAATAAGCGTTTCAGGTTAAATAAGAGCATGCTTTATAGGCGAAATATAGTCAAACAGATCAGGTTTTTAAAATTTGTATTCACGTATGTTCTATTCAAATGCCGGCAAATAAAACCCTAAAGGGTAAATTCCGTCAAACTCGGCTTTTCGGAGTTTAGGCTTTAGCCTTTTATTCATTTGAAAACCTCGAAAACCTAATGCTTTTGAGTATATATTGTAATTTTATGGGGGACTTAAACTATGAAATGGCCGGTCGGAAGTTGAGGGAAAGTTGTGGTTGTGTTCGCGTGAATCCAGAGCGAAAAATTTTATGCTAAGGGCTCCGCCAAAAATAAATTGTATTTTGGGCAGAGCCGCATTATTGTTTCTCAGCGGGTCAAAGGCTGTCTCCTAAATTTCATCATCCTCTTCCATTTGCACGGCTCTGTCGATCTCCATGGCCATATTGAACGCGTCGATCAGGTACTTGTCGGTCTTTCTTAAACGCTCAATCAATCCTTTAACAATGTCCAGGGCAAATGCGGCGTCTTCGCTAAGCAGCTCTTCAACTTTCTTTTGCGTCAGCGATATTATTTTGCTTTTTTTGCCGACTTCCATGGTAGACATATGCTTTTTATGTGAAATAAGGGACATCTCTCCAAAAAAATCTCCTTTTTTAAACGAGGCAAATATGATTTTTTTATCGCCCACTTTTTTTGAAACATGCACCTCTCCGGAAACCATAAAAAACATGTGGTCGCTGGCGGACCCCACTGTTGCCAGCGCATATCCTTCGTCATAATCTTGCACTGTTCCAAATTTCTTAAACATTTTTTCAATTTCTTTCATAATTACTCCCCCTCTTATTATAATATGTTCATATAAAGCTTATAATTGCGCTTTAAAGTTGAACATAGCTTAAAACATTTGAACGGCTTTGTCCAATTTTAATATTGTCATTTAATTATAAATATTTATTATACTAAAATAAAGTAATTATTCAGCTTGTTGTGAATGCCGCTCTTAAGGGTTAAGATTACATACGATTTGACTGGAACGCGCAATTACATTACTATTATAGGCTGCTATTCTTAATTAAATTGTTTTTTTGTTTAAATCGCAAAGGGGTTGTTATGAAAAACGTATTTGGAGTTGTAGTTTTTATATTTGCCGTGGCGCTTGTTTTTAGTTCATGCGCAAAATCAACAAAAGTGAATCTGGAACACGATCATAAACACGCCGCCCATAAAATAGACGACGCGAAACATGCCACGCCAAAAGAAGCGGTAAAGAGCGCGGAAACAGCGGCTGTGAAAACCGATGCGCCGCCGGCGCAAAAAGGCTTTGAGGATATGATTTTTGTGCCCGCGGGAGAGTTTATAATGGGCAAAGCCAACAAAATGGATGAACATGAAGGGCACGAAGGGCATGAAGGGCATGAACATCACGATCACCACGGGCATCATGATCATTCCGCCCATAAGGAAGTTGATTTTGGCGATCACACGCACAATGTTTATTTGAGTCCTTATTATATAGATAAATATGAAGTAACAAACAAACAATACGAAGAGTTCATTAATGCCGGGGGATACGAAAACCGGGGGTTGTGGAGCGAAGATGGGTGGAAATGGCGCGTTGAAAACAATGTCACAAAACCAAACTGGTGGGGAAATGCCGACTCTCCGCGCCCCAAAAGCGGCCCGCAATTCCCTGATTATTCGGTTACCGGCGTAAGTTGGCATGAAGCTTCCGCATACGCTAAATGGGCGGGCAAAGCCCTGCCTACTGAAGCGCAGTGGGAAAAGGCCGCAAAAGGCGGGATTGAAAACGGGAACCATTTGTACCCATGGGGCAACAACGAGCCCACTTGCGAGTTTGCGAATTTCTGCTATGAAAAGTATAAATTTTGCGTTGGCGGCGTGGATGTGGCCAAAAGTTATGAAAACGGCAAGTCGCCATACGGCGCTATTAATATGTCGGGCAATGTTTGGGAGTGGTGCCGGGATTGGTATGACAGGGGGTACTACGCCGTCTCGCCGTCCAACGATCCGCAAGGCCCGGTCTCTGGAGCAAAAAAAATCCTGCGCGGCGGATCGTGGGCAAACGACAAAGCGTTTATAGGCTCAACCTACAGGCTGCACGTGCAACCAAAACTGCGCAACTATTACAACGGTTTTAGATGCGTGGTTGAATTAACCGACTAATGGGATAATCAAAAGCAACAACGTTGGTTCAAGTCAGAGACTTTGAATCAACAAATCAAAATATGCTCTTTGCTCTCCGCGCCCTGCGTCCTCCGATAAAATGGACTATTTCAAAGATATTAAAATTGATCAACAATTAATTACAAACGGTTATTGCGTAATCGGTTTTGTGGCGATTATTTGGCTCGTAGAAATAGTCAACCTGATTTCAGGGCGCGCGTTGGGCCGGCTGGGTTTGTTTCCACGTCGTATCAGCGGATTGCCCGGCGTTATTTTTTCCCCGTTTTTGCATAACGGCATAGCGCACGTCGCTTTAAACACCATACCCATGCTCGTCCTTGGCGGGCTCGCGATTTTAATAAACGGCAAACTGTTTGTTGAAACATCAATATTTATCATTATTGCCGCCGGCGCGGCTTTATGGCTTTTAGGCAGGCCGGTCCGGCATGCGGGCGCAAGCTTGTTGATATTTGGATATTTTGGTTTTCTTGCCTCAAATGGTTTGGTTGACAGAACCGTTATGCCTGTTGTGGTGTCAATTGCAACTGTTTTGCTTTACGGCGGCATTTTGTGGCTTGCCGCTCCGACGCGCAAATCAGTGTCGTGGGAAGGCCATCTTTTCGGACTCATTGCCGGTGTTTTTGCAGCTTTGCGGTATTGGGAGATGCCGGATGTTTTTGGGATTTAAGCCGGCTGCTGGATGCTGGAGCAATCTTGCAGATTGCTCCATACGATTTGTTGTTCGTTTGAGGTTATGCTTCTTAACTTTATATTTTATAAAACTTTTAAGGATAAGCAAATTGGAACAAAATAATCAAAATGCGGGTATCGACGATAATTACAACGCGCCGTCTCCAATTGTTCAGGTAAACGTCGAATGCAACGGCGTATCGTATGTTATTAATATTCCAAAGATTGAGGTTCCAAGAGTTGCGACTATATTGAAAAAGAGAGAATATGCGCTTCCTGAAAACATAGACGCCACTAAACCAATGGTTTTTCTTGACGCAGGCGCGAATGTTGGTGTGTTTGCAATTTACGCTAAAACCCTTAATCCGGACAATATTGTCCACTGTTTTGAGCCGGCCCCTTTAGCTCTTGATTTACTGAGAAAGAATGTCAAAGGGCTTCCCGGAATTTATGTGCATCCGTTAGGTCTGTCAAATGCCGACGCTGAAGCAGTGATGAATGTGCATCCCTATAATACAGGCGAGAATTCCGTAATGTTTAAATTTAAAAATGAGGATAAAAACACTGTTATCAACGACACAGTAAACGTTCAGTTGCGCGACGCGGCAAAACATATTGACAAAATGGGATTAAAACATGTGGATGTTCTAAAAATCGACACTGAGGGTTGCGAAGTTATAATACTGGAAAGCCTTGAGCGGAAACTTGACATAATTGATTATATCATGCTTGAATATCATTCAGAGAAAGACCGCAGGAGAATAGACGATATCCTAAAAGATTTTCATGTATACGGCTCTATTACAAACGGCCTTGCAAACGGCGTTGTAAGATACATGAACGGCAGGCTCGTGAAGTAGATCGAAAACACAACCATTCTATCTAACTCGCAGCCGGGCGCGAAGCGATGGCTTATTGCCGATTGTAGACAGGTCAAAGGATAGAAGCGCGAAGAACACAGTGGAAACGAAATGTATTAAGGAGGCGTCTCTAAATAACTTGAGCATTTTAGGCTTAGATTTAGGTTAGATTTGTTTAAACTGATTGAGCCAAACCGTAGGCATAGCCTAAGCTTTGTTGAGGATTTGGCGATTGAAGTTTGAGCGAAGATAGCCTGAAGGTGAGTGTAAAATGCACAAGTTATTTAGAGACGCCTCCTAACCTCCTGTTTTTTTACATTTATAGTCAGGCGGTTTTTATGATCCTATTTCATGCAACACTGCGTCAATGATAAATTGATTTAAGCTCTCGCCACGGTTTTTAGCTTCTATATATGCTTTTTGATGAACTTCAGGGTTGATCCTTAATCTTACATTGCCTGAAAATGATTTCCTGGGAGTAATGTTCTTCTTGGCGCATGTTTCAAGATATGTATCCACCGAATCAATAAACGCCTGCTTGACTTCCTTAATACTAGTTCCATGAAATGTAATGACGGCGTTCACATCAATAACTCTGCCGAAAAGTATATCTTTTTCGCCGTCGTACTCAAACTTCCCTGTATAATTTTTATATTTTAACATGATGTTCACTCCCACTGCATGGATAATTCTCACTAAAGCAGACAATCTGCTCAGTGTTCATTTACCCCCGCTATTTTTAAAAAATCAGCAACAGCTTTAACGCTGCCCTTGTCGGTCTCTTTTTGCGGATGAGGCTTGTGGAATACGGCGATTTCGTTATTTAAGACTACCGAAACCCTTGATCCTTTGCCGGGAATCAATTCCGCCCCCAAATGAATAAATAAATTTTCAATATCCCTCCATGCAATGTTTGACGGAATTGGTTTTTGATAAATTGCTTCATAAATTTTCCGCTGTTTTTTGTTCATGGTGTCATTTTATGACAGCACGCTGGTTTTGTCAATTATATTTAAAGAGACGCTTTAATCACTTAATTCACACCAAAAAGATTTTGACTTAATACTCAAACGTCCATATAATTGGTTTTAAATAATTTGCGGTATTTTTTTATATAGGCTTTTCAAAATATACAGTTGAGGGCTTAATTTTTTTTAAGGAAGGGTGGGAGTTTTATGAAAAAAGGCATTGTTTTTTTAGGAGCTTTTGTTTTGTTAACTGTTTTTGCCGTTAAAGCGCAGGCACATTGCGAGATTCCATGCGGGATTTATGATGACGAAGCGAGGTTTACAGCCATGGCGGAGGATATTAAAACTGTTGAGAAGTCGATGAACAAGATTAATGAACTGGCCGCCGATCCAAAAGCCAACGCAAATCAGTTGGTTCGCTGGGTTCAAAACAAGGAAGTTCACGCAGACAAGATTAGCCATGCGGTTACTCAATATTTCCTGACACAGCGCGTTAAACCGGTTTCAACAAACGACAAAAAAGGGCATAAAGCGTATCTTGTCAAGCTTGAGTTGTTGCACGGACTCATGGTTCAATCAATGAAGGCTAAACAGACCACTGATCTGGGCCATGTTGAACATTTGACTACCCTGCTTAACGATTTTCACAAAGCGTACCATCCTGATGAGTTCAAAAACTAATAATTTGAAATAAATTTACTGTATCTGGGCCTGAATATTCAGGCCCAGATCACAATTCGCCTCTGAAACACTCCTCGGGTTTAAGTCTTTAATCATCATTAAAATCCAAGTATTAAACATTCAATCATATAAGACCGGGTAAAATCTGGAGAAAATACTTATGGAAATAGTAAGCAGACTTTTAACTTTTGTCTTTTACTTTCCGGTTTGCCCATTTTCGTTTATAGCGTAATATCATATCAATAATTTACTTTCTATATATTCACTCCCAACCTTTTATCTTTGCGCTAAGAAATTACTTCTATTTCATATTCTTTAAACCGTTTATCATTGGTTATAATCGGAATATTATGTAATTTTGCCGTTGCAATTATAAATCTGTCGCATGGATCTTTATGTATCGAAGGCAAAGTATTTGCCATGATGCAAATTGGCAAATCTAAAGGTATGATTGATAAATCATGATGTTGCACAATTGTGTCAAACCATTCTTCAGCGTTTACAGGCAGTTCAAGTTTACCTTGCTTTGCTTTTAAACTTGTTTCAAAACCGGATATCGCTGACAGGTAAACAAAAGATGATTGTTTTATTGTATTTAAGGCGTCTTTTGAAAGTTTTGCGGAACCGTTTGCAAGCCATAATAAAGCGCATGTGTCAAGCAACATTAATCATTCTCCGGCCAATCGTTTTCCGATAGAGCTTCCGTGGGATCGTAATTTATTCTGATTTGACGCATAACGGGATGAGGGGTTGTGCGGTCTGTTTTTATGGGCGGGACTATGTCGGCCACAGGTTTGCCTTTGCTAACAATACGAAACGTATCGCCCTCTTTTTCTATTTCAGAAAGTATATATGAAATCTGCTCTTTTGCATCTTCAATATCTATTGTTTTCATTTTGTCACTTTGTTTATTATTAAGCGTAAAAAATTTAAACTGTAAGTATATTAGATTTTATTCAACTTTTATTGTCAAGCTTATTTATAGCCAAAAAAACGAAACAGCTATCTAATTGCTAACAGCCAACAGCAAATTACGGCCTTGCCTGGGTTAGATAGAAATATTACTAATTTTGTCTTGCATCCGCGCTGCTTCAGGCCCCGGTTACATGTTCGCTTCTGAAGAGTTCCTGTCTGCCACTTTCAAGTTCCAGAATTAAATCTCCTCCGGGTGTTATGTCAATAAACCTGCCCGTGTGTTTTTTAGTCCCCTCGTTAATTGTAACCTCCTTATCATATTTCAGACAAAGCCCCTTCCACTGTTTTCGTATAAATTCATATTGCCCCTCTTTGAGGTATAAATACCAGGAGTCAAGGCTTTGAAGCAGGGTTTGCGCGAGTTTGTTGCGATCAATTAATCCGCCTGTTTCAATTTCAAGCGATGTTGCCGGTATTGCCGTGTCTTGTGGCAGTTCCGATTTTGTTAAATTAACATTAATCCCTATACCAATCGCAAACGCCAACGGCTCGTTCCACGAGCCGTGCGCCTCCGTCAAAATACCGCACACCTTCTTGCCGTTAATAGTCACATCGTTCGGCCATTTCACCTCTGTTTGTATATCCAAAAGGTGGCCTATAGTCTCAGAAACCGCAATAGACGCTATTCCAATAAGGTAACTAAACCGATTCGACTCTATAGCCGGTTTTATCACAATGGTGGTTAGCAGTCCTTTTTTAGCCGGGCACGTCCACACGCGGCCGCGCCTCCCCTTGCCCTCGGATTGCTCGTCGGCAAATATAGCCGCCCCTTCCTTAGCGCCGCCGGCAATTTGTTCGCGGGCGATCTCCATGGTTGATAAGACATTTTCAAAATAGATGATTTCTCTTCCGATTATCTTTGTGTTAATCCCGTTTTTTATCTTGTTTGGATTTAAAGAGTCTGTAGTTAGCATGGCGTATATTTGTCTAAAGGTTCTGTTAAGCCTGATAAGGAATAAGTCAAAAAATAAAAAGCGTTGCCCACAAAAAAACACGAAATAACACGAAAAAAAAATCAAAAGCATAGAACACGGATGACGCGGATTACACGGATTGACACCGATAAAGCAAAAGTGAATTAACCGCAAATCTTCACATATCTTCACTAATAAAAAAGCAAAAGCAATAGAGACAAAATTAAAAGCTAAAAGCGTGTCCACAAAAAAACACGAAAAAACTTGTAGTGTAACAATTAGGAGACTTGAAGAAAAACAGGTTACAAACCATAAGAGTTCACTTTAAAATAAGAGTATTCGACAATTTTTATAGAACATGAACCCTTATGACAGTAACCATTAACAGTAATTATAGAATAGAAATCCCTGATTGCAACATAGAAACCATAATAGCATGTTATAGAGAAGTATAAATATTGTTTTTATCAGATTTTGTAATCACTATACTAAATGAATTTGCAATTCAATACATGAAAGAGAAAACACTCCCTTTTGTATGCGAAGGATGTGGCAATAACGGAGGTTTTATCTGGAAGACAAAGAGGGCCAAAGACACCTAGCGCAGAGCATTTGAACGAGTAGCGTCATCCATCATCCGCTTTTGCCTTTACTCGGAGTTTATACTGAGTAATTACGAAGTGCGCCCTGCGCTATGCGCGCTTCAACCGATTCAATCAACTGCTCAAACCACGTCTCCTTATGCATCTCAACCGGCAGGGTGTTCATGTCGCGAAGCATGTTGATCAGGTTCCCGGTAAGGCGGCTGATTGAAGCGTATTCAGCCAGGTTTTTATTTGCCGCTTCAGTAAGATGAGGCGATTCAAGTTTGTCGATCTGTTCTTTAAGTTCTTTTAACTGCCCCTGCCAGTGGAGCGCGTAACCAATGCTTTTAATATCATCATATATTTGCGCATCCTCCAGCACGATAGGGAATATGCGGTTGTATGCGTCCCTGTTCTTCTCAATCTCAAGCATCTCGAACATGCAGTTTTTTGATTTCAGGTATCGGTCGCTTATTATTACAACAACAAATGCCGATGCTCCCAGGCGGCGCATAAACTCCCTTATGTTGCCTTTGTATTGAAGGTCGATCCTATCACGTATAATGTTTAGCTTTTTCTCTTTAAACGCATTGTAGATATCGTCCGTCATTTTTTCACTTTCTCCGCCCCAGGCGTATGAGATGAATATCTCCGGCTCAACAGTACGCTTTTTTTCATTTTCATCATATTTAGGCGCGCGTTGTTTATATAGGTCAAAACCTTTTGGGCCCGCCCAATCACGTCCACTCTTATCTTCACCACGTTCAAACACAGCGTCTATGAGGCCGGGTATCATCACATCAGAGACGCTCTTTTCGCAGATAACATTCTCTGCTCCATTGGCTCTTCTCTCTTCAAGAAATTCGTATTTGTAGAAATGTGGCTCCTCCGCATTTAAACACACCTTACAGTTGCATGGAACCATCTCTGAAAATCTAATGTTAGGGAACGACCTTTTGTGTATCTTCTTAACCTCCGCGCGTATCACAGTCAGGAACTCCTTCATACGCGAAACAACCTTGCCGGTAATCTCCATGTCAATTACCTTCAGCCCATCCCTGTTCTCCTCTTCCACAACCACCGCCCTTGCTTCGCGGTCGGCCAGCGCCGCCCCTTCCCTCCACACAAGGTCTTCGTTATTTTCACAGGCTATAAACCTGTTTAAGCGCACAATCAGGCGGGCCATTATTCCCTTGGGCATAAAAGGGTACTGCATCCTGAACCTTAGCCTTTTATCTTTTGCGGGCATGGAAAACTTAGGTTTGATTGATGTCAGCAGTTGCGGGGCTATATAATAATCGCCGCCTTCCTCTATACGGTAGCACAACTCAAAATTATTTTTAAGCATCAATGTTAGTAGCTTGTTGCGTTCGTCAAAATTGTATCCATCCTTTTCCCATAAGCTGAAAAGCCACTTCTTTTCAAACTTGCCTTTATTTTGCTCAAGCGTTTTGTCTGAAAGCGCGGCGTACACAGCCTTTACCGTCCATTGCGGGTTAAGGAAGATTGTGTCGGCTAAAGAGCTGTCTGATTGAAAATGCAATATCACGCCAAGGTCATGAAGGTATCTGCTTATAAGTAACGCGTCATCCTCTTTCTCTATTTTGTGATTTTTGCAAATGTCGAAATATTCAGCGATTGTAATATGGTTTTGATCCATTCGCTTTTCCATTTCCTCGCGTATGGGAATCCACTGCTTCGGCAACTTGTCACCAACATGTTTCAGGTTGGAAAGGGCCTCTTGCGCTTTGTTCCGAATCACATCAAACCTGCCGTCACTTTTTGAGAGGTCTACGTCTTTGCAGCCTATAGTAAGTTCGGGATACCGTTCACAATAGACGGAGTGGTCAAAATTAGTGACTGATTTGTGGTTTATCTCGTTTAGCGCAACCAGAGCCGGAGTGGGATCATCATTTTTAGCCTCGCTGAGCAGGGCGATAATGTTAAACCAGTAGTCATAATGTGTCTGTTGCTTTCGGTCGTCAGCAACCAGAATGTAAAAAGAGCGTGGGGTGATAAAGAATTGGTGGATCATATACTGTATCTCCTGCCCTCCAAAGTCCCACAGATTAGCATTAAATATGACGGTATTGTCCTTAGTATATTTAAACGGCCAGCCCGCATGCACCTCTATGCCCAACGTAGATTCCTCAGTATTGTTCGGCACTTCGTATGCCGGATCAATAAACTTCTTCATAAGAGATGTTTTGCCCGCGCCGGGCTCGCCCACAAACAAAAGCTTGGCTTCGTAGATATAATCAAATCCCTGGTCTTCGGCTTGCTTGAAATAGTTGCGGATAGCGGGTAGACCTTGATCTACAACCGACTTTGGAGGAGCTTCAATTGGGTTTTTATCTAGATTGCAATACGCCAGATTATTAAGTCCAGCAAGGAAAGAACAGTCCGCAATATTATTAGAACGTAAAGATAATGAATTTAAAGATGTTAGCTCTTTTAGAAAAGAACAGTCTCTTATGTTATTCCATCCTAAATCTAATGAATTTAAAGATGTCAGCTCTTTTAGGAAAGAAAAGTCGCTTATTTCATTAGAATTTAAAGATAATGAATTTAAAGATGTTAGCTCTTTTAGAAAAGAACAGTCCCTTATGTTATTCCATCCTAAATATAACGAATTTAAAAATGTTAACTCTTTTAGGAAAGAACAGTCCCTTATTTTATTCACTCCTAAATATAATGAATTTAAAGATGTTAGCTCTTTTAGGAAAGAACAGTCCCTTATTTTATTCCCTCCTAAATTTAAGATATTTAAAGATGTTAGCTCTTTTAGGAAAGAAAAGTCGCTTATGTTATTCCCTCTTAAATTTAAGGTATTTAAAGATGTTAGCTCTTTTAGGAAAAAAAAATCGCTTATTTCATTAGAATTTAAATTTAAGGAATTTAAAGATGTTAGCTCGTTTAGGAAAGAACAGTCGCTTATGTTATTCCCTCCTAAATCTAATGTATTTAAAGATGTTAGCTCTTTTAGGAAAGAACAGTCGCTTATTTTATTCCATCCTAAATCTAATGTATTTAAAGATGTTAGCTCTTTTAGGAAAGAACAGTCGCTTATTTTATTCACTCCTAAATTTAAGGTATTTAAAGATGTTAGCTCTTTTAGGAAAGAAAAGTCGCTTATTTCATTAGAATTTAAATTTAAGGAATTTAAAGATGTTAGCTCGTTTAGGAAAGAACAGTCGCTTATTTTATTAGAGCTTAAATCCAATGAAGTTAGGCCTTCCAGCTTTTTCAATAACGTGAAATCTTTAAAGTCACAGCTTTTTAAACTAAGAGTTTGAAGATTGGCAAGTTTGAAAATGAGTTCGATTTGCGCCGATTCCATGGTTGTGTAATCAAGGCTTAATCCAATTACATTGTCTTCGCTGTCAATTGAAAATGCGCGCAAACCTGATATATAAAGCCCGTTCTCTTTTTTGTTAATATCCTTAAATTCAACCTTTTTCAAGTCCACGCCGGTTTGGGCCTGGAGTTCTTTTATGATTTCAAGGTCTGTTGACATGTTTTTGTCCCCCTCCTTTAAATTTTCAGGGTTGTTAATTTAATTTTAACCTAAGTTGAACGATTTAAATACCCCCTCCCCTAACCCCTCCCACTATGGGGAGGGGAATTTGGCTTATTAGGCTTGTTTTAGTCTTAATCGCAAACTTAAAAATTTCACCTAATGAGCGCTGTTTTCAAATAAATATATACCGATTATTCCCCCTCCCTTGATGGGAGGGGTTAGGGGAGGGTGATTAGAATCTCTCAATTTAGGTTTAACGGAATTTCAATTTTGCTTGTTCCAATGCTCCGCGTTGGAACAATTGCTTTGACGCTCTGCGTCAAGTGACTGGACGCAGAGCGTCCATAGCACATTCCAACGCCGAGCATTGGAACGAGCAAGAAACTTAAAATGGGATTTACGAGATTTACAGGATAAAGGTAAAAGCGCGGCTTTTTTGGAGTTAATTAACCGTGTTAATTTTATAATATACATTTGGTTTTACAGTTTTAACGTCTGATTAACGGCAAATGGGTATAACTGAAATTGCAGCGCTGGTATTGATATAAAATTGTCAATTGTATTGTTTTTAACATTAACGCGGTTAATGTACTCCATATTATCCTTTCAGGCCTTACACACCCCTCGTTCCCCTCTTTTTAGAGGGGAGGTTGGTTGCGGGAGTTTTTTCAAACGTTAAGAACTGACGGTGAGCTTAACTTTTACCTTGCGACAAGCTGTTGCGGAGATTTACGCCCTGCTCTTTGCGCCTTGCTTTTCGCGTTCCACGCTCCGCGCAATTGTATTATATTTGTCTGTTTATTTCCATATGATTTGTTTGTAGAAGGATTTTGGAGGGGAGGGGAGACTTTAGTCTCCCTTTTAAGGTTCGTTTTGAAAACAACGGCAATTGGAGCTGCTAGTGTTTAAACCCGGAGATTTCCATTTCGGTAGAGCTGGTAAAAACAAATTTTAGTTGACTGTTACTTTTTGCGATATTATTGTATAAATAAACACCGAGCAGCTTGTCTGCTCTAGTGGGTTTTATCCCCGGAAGGGATAATTTGTGTTTTATACGAAATAGCCACTATCCATTAATCTATTAGTTGAGGCATTCTAATGAAAAAATCTGAAACTAATCTAATACCCATCGAGACAATTGAAAGCAAAATATTACTTTTAAGAGGTAGGAAAGTGATGCTTGACAGAGAACTTGCCGCCCTTTACGGCGTAGAGACAAAGCATCTCAAAAGGCAAGTTAAAAGGAATATAGAACGCTTTCCCGACGATTTCATGTTTCAACTCTCTGTTCAGGAATTTACAGATTGGAGGAGCCAATTTGGCGCCTCCAATTCCTCTGAAAAAATGGGATTGCGTTATCCTCCATATGTTTTCACCGAATTAGGAGTTGCTATGCTTTCATCTGTTCTGAATAGCAAACAGGCAATTCAAGTAAATATTCAGATTATGAGGGCATTTACAAAGCTTAGAGATATGATTTCCACCCATAAGGAGATGCAAAAGAAAATTGATGATATGGAAAAGAAGTATGACAATCAATTCAAAATAGTATTTGACGCTTTAAGACAATTAATTGAGCCTCCCGCAAAACCAAAGGGTAAGATAGGGTTTACGGCTAAAAAGGCCTAAGGATTGTCCAAGGCAGGTTATACTGAAAAAAACAAATTCTTTTATCATTTGCGCGTGGCATTGGATTGTGAATGAGCTGTTCTGGTGATTTCAGATTAAATCTTTTAGTGTGGTGGAGAACCGAGCCTGCATTTTTAATATGCAGGCCCGGAGCTTAAACATTATTCAATATTGGCGCCGACAACAGCGGCCATCTGCATCATGTTGATGGTCTGGCCTTCTTTTAGTTTTGTAAGGTCGGTTAGCTTGCCTGATTTGCTTTTGGATTTTGTTTTTTTGAATACCGGGAGCAACTTGGCGTCGGCCACAATGAACTTGCCGGCGTTTTCAGCCTTTCCATTTTCAGTCTTTGTCTGAAGTTTATTCCCTTTAATATAGTCCCATAATTTTTTGGTGATCTCAGTTCTTGGAAGTTCTTTTTCTCCCAAAAGTTCCGCAAGTTCACTCTTTAATTTTACAGGTTTGCTCAACCCTTTTGCCTCTGCCATTTTTAACTCCTTTAAATTTAGATTTAAAATAAATTAGATTATATCCGGGCCGGTATCTTCCGGCTATTTCTTTTTAATATTTTTTTTGACTCGCATATTAATCAATAATTGCATTCTTTTGTTTTTTTCCTCAGATAACGCGCAAATTAGCAAAAACGAGGAGGGTAAATTATTAGCGATTTTACTAACATCACATGTTGTTTTAACAAAAAGCCCGCAATCAAAAAAGCGTTACGTTGAGGCGTAGTCCTGTAGAGCTTTTACTTCGAGTTCGCTTTTAGTCATGGCGATAATGCCTTCGGTTGCGGCTTTTGCGCCTGAGATGGTTGTGAAATATGGAATCTGCCCTACCAGGGCCGAACGCCTGATGGAAGATGAGGCTTTTAACGCGGCTTTGCCTTCGGTTGTGTTTATCACCATTTGCACTTCGCTGTTCTTTATATGGTCAACAATGTTTGGGCGCCCTTCAACAACTTTTAAGACTGTTTTGACCTGTATGCCGTTTTTCTCAACAATTTTGGCGGTTCCGCTTGTGGCGATAATGCTAAAACCTACATCGCTCAATTTTTTTACAATGGGCAATATATGCTCCTTGTCGCGGTCTTTTACGCTGACCAGGACCGAGCCTGAAGACGGCAATTTGCTGTTTGCGGCAATTTGCGCCTTGGCAAAGGCCATTCCAAAGTTTTTGTCCAGCCCCATTACCTCGCCGGTTGATTTCATCTCCGGGCTTAAAATCGGGTCAACTCCCGGAAACTTTATAAATGGGAAGACCGCCTCTTTTACAGCGACAATGTTAGGCTGCGATTGCAAACCATTGGTTTCGTCTGTTTTGGCCGCAAAAAAATCTTCATTCGGCAAACCTAACTCTGCGATTGAAAGCCCGGCCATTACCTTGGCCGCAACCTTTGCAAGAGGCACATTTATAGTTTTGCTTACAAACGGTATGGTTCGCGACGCTCTTGGGTTTACCTCTATAACATAGACGGTATTGTTTCTGATAGCGTATTGAATATTTATGACGCCGATAACATTAAGCTCAATGGCGATGTCCCTGGTTTGCCGTTTTATTTCATCTATCAACTCGCTGTTTATTGAATATGGGGGCAATGAACACGCGCTGTCCCCTGAATGGACGCCAGCTTCTTCAATATGCTCCATCACCCCGCCCACAAACACATCTTTGCCGTCGCAAATTGCGTCAACATCGATTTCAATCGCGTCTTCAAGGAACTTGTCTATCAACACCGGGTGGCCGGGCGATACTTCGGCGGCGTGAGTTATGTACTGTTTAAGCTCTTCGTCATCGTAAACAATGCACATTGCGCGACCGCCAAGGACGTACGACGGTCTTATAAGCACTGGATAACTTATCTCGGAGGCTATCTTGCTCGCCTCCTCATACGACCTTGCGATTCCGTTGTCAGGCTGTTTAAGGTCAAGTTTTTCAAGCATTGCGGAAAACTTCTCCCTGTCCTCGGCCCTGTCTATGCTTTCAGGCGAAGTGCCGAGTATTTTTACGCCGGCATTTTCCAAAGGAACGGCCAGTTTAAGCGGAGTCTGGCCGCCAAACTGAACAATAACACCTTCGGGTTTCTCCTTCTCAATAATGGCCATTACGTCCTCAAAAGTAAGGGGCTCAAAATAGAGCCTGTCGGAAGTGTCGTAATCAGTGCTTACCGTCTCAGGGTTGCAATTAATCATAATGGTCTCATAGTCCAGCTCGCTTAAAGCCATTACTGCGTGAACGCAGCAATAATCAAACTCTATGCCCTGCCCTATGCGATTAGGCCCGCTGCCTAAAATGATAACCTTCTTTTTATCCGTTGGCGCGGCCTCGCACTCCGTCTCATAAGTTGAATATAAATATGGGGTGTGCGCCTTAAACTCGGCGCCGCATGTGTCAACAATCTTAAAGACCGGCAGAATATCCTCTTTTATGCGAAACTCTCTGACTTTTGATTCGTCGGTTTTTAAAAGCTCGCCAATCCTGCGGTCGGAAATGCCGAACTGTTTGGCGGTTAGCAGCGTGTCGCGGTCAAGCAGGCCTTGCGAGCCCGTTTGGTTGGCGTTTTGCGCAATCTCCAGCTCGCAATCAATTACCTCTTCAATATTGCGCAGGAACCATTTGTCTATCTTGGTAAGCTCGTGTATCTCATCAACATCCAGGCCTATGCGAAGGCCGTCGGCCACGTGCCACAACCTGTCCCAGTTGTTTTCAGATAGATTGCCTTTTACAATATCAACCATAGTTGCGCGGGTGTTGGAACCAATGGAGCATGCTCCATCATCGGAGAGTCTACAATCGGTGACATCCGTGCCGCCTCCTGAAAAGCCGCACCTGTCTATCTCCATTGATCTGATGGCTTTGCCGACCGACTCCTTAAATGTGCGTCCAATAGCCATTACCTCGCCGACCGACTTCATTTGAGTGTTAAGGAAAGGTTCGGCCTCTGGAAATTTCTCAAAATTAAATCGAGGAATCTTTACCACGCAGTAATCAATTGTGGGCTCAAACGACGCGGGGGTGTATTTTGTTATATCGTTAGGTATCTCGTCAAGCGTGTAGCCGACCGCCAGTTTCGCCGCGATCTTGGCTATGGGAAATCCCGTGGCTTTTGACGCCAGGGCCGAGCTTCTTGATACCCTGGGGTTCATCTCAATAACAGTCATGTCGCCGTTGGCCGGGTTTAGGGCGAACTGTATGTTTGACCCGCCGGTTTCAACGCCTATTTCCCTTATAATCTTGACCGAGGCGTCGCGCATTTTCTGGTATTCCTTGTCGGTTAAAGTCTGCGCGGGAGCCACGGTTATGCTGTCGCCGGTGTGAACGCCCATGGGGTCGAAGTTTTCAATTGAGCAGATGATTATAACATTGTCCTTTTTGTCCCTCATCACCTCAAGCTCGTACTCCTTCCAGCCGGCCACTGACTCCTCTATTAATATTTCATGCACCGGGCTGCAATTAAGGCCGTGTTGGACGCATTCATTATATTCGTCTATATTGTAAGCGATGCCGATGCCGCTTCCGCCTAAAGTGAATGAAGGCCTGATTATTACCGGCAAATCTAAAACATGCTCCTTTAGCGCCCTTGACGCCTCTTCAAATGAATGAGCGTAAAAACTTTTGGGCACTGCCAGCCCTATATGCTCCATGGCTTGTTTAAACAGGGTTCTATCCTCGGCCTTTTTTATAGCCGGTAGTTTTGCGCCTATTAATTCAACGCCGTATTTGTCTAACGTAGAGTTCTCGGCCAGGCTTACAGCGGTGTTTAGGCCCGTCTGGCCGCCAAGGGTTGGGAGCAGGGCGTCGGGCCGCTCCTTTTCAATAACTTTAGCCACCATTTCAGGCGTTATGGGCTCTATATACGTCCTGTCGGCAATGTCCGGATCGGTCATAATAGTCGCGGGATTACTGTTAACAAGCGACACTTCATACCCTTCATGCCTTAAGGCCTTGCATGCCTGGGTGCCTGAGTAGTCAAATTCGCAGGCCTGGCCAATAATAATCGGCCCTGACCCAATAATAAGTATCTTTTTTATGTCAGTTCGTTTTGGCAAGGTTTTAGTTATCCTTCTTATAATCTTATAGCTCTATAATATTGCTCTAAAAGCGTTTTATTCTATTCGAGGGTAGCAATGAGTAAAAGCGGAAATAACATTCAGCTTAACTAACGTTTAGGCGCAAAAAACAGAGATTGTGGTCAAAATAAATGATGTTTTTGAAATATTGAGCTTAGGGGCATA
Organism: Candidatus Anammoxibacter sp.; assembly: GCA_021777105.1. Lineage (GTDB taxonomy): Bacteria > Planctomycetota > Brocadiia > Brocadiales > Anammoxibacteraceae > Anammoxibacter_B. The sequence continues at coordinate 95,157 of JAIQZQ010000037.1, read as the reverse complement.
AAAGAAATAACCCTTAAATTGTTTCAAACCACGATAATAGTAGAACAATAACCGGCAAGATTCAAGCTTTTTTAGTTAAATAATACGCTGTTAACGGAAGGCAGGTTCAAACCTGTTTTAAAGAGATTTTGACGTATCTTTATTGTGAGAGCCTAAAGTTGTATCTATTCTGTTTTTAACACTTCGCTTCTTTTGCCTTTATTAGCAATCTTGCCGTTGTCTAATATTAAAGCGTGATCAATCATGCCGCTTAATTCGTCATGTTGGTGTGTGGATATTATGATTGATGTTTTGGTTTGCGATAAGGTGTCAATTGTATGCAACATCATCTCTTTTGAGGCGGGGTCAAGGCCGCTGCAAGGTTCGTCAAGCAGAAGGATAGCGGGGTTGTTGACCATTGCGCGGGCGATAAGCAGCTTTCGGAACTCGCCATACGACATTTTTCCCGTCCTTTTTTTTGCGAGATTATCTATGGCAAAGAAATGCATCCAATCTTTAACAATGTCTTTTTGCGCATTTGTGGAGTTCTCCCAAAGGCCGATACTTGCAAAAAAACCGGACAAAACAACATCTTCGCCGGTAAGCTTGTGGATGTAACGGGCCTGAAAATCGGGCGAGATGTAGCCGATCATTTTTTTTGCGTCCCATACGTTCATCAAACCCTCAACTCCAAATTTATCAATCGTGCCTCCATATGCGGGAGAGGCGTCGCCGTGGACAAGTTTAAGCAGGGTTGATTTGCCCGCGCCGTTTTCGCCTAAAACGGCCCAGTTTTCGTTTTCGTATATTTGCCAGTTTATATTGCTTAAAACCATTTTGAGGTTAATGTAGACGTCAACATCTTCTATTTTAATAAGGCTTTTGCGTTTTTTTGTTAAATCTTCTTTATTAGAATGGTTTTTGACGGACACCGGCAAGCTTGAGGCTGTTTTGCGGGCAAGGGGCTTGTATATTTGCGCCAACTTTTTATCGATCAATATTTCATGTTTTTCCCCTTGCGCTATTATATTGCCGTCTTTTAATAAAAGGGCGTTGGTGACCGCGCCGCAGATATCATTAATCCTGTGAGTGGCAAAAATCAGCTGGGTCTCGCCGTTATGCGCGATCATGTCAATCAAACCCATAATGTCGCTATAAGACCCGGCGTCCAGACCATCGCAAAATTCATCCAGGATAAGGACTTGAGGTTGTGAAACCAGCGCTCTGGCAATCAGCAGCTTTCGCGTCTCACCCTGCGACATCTCGTTAAAGCGGCGATTAGCGAGTTTTTCAAGCCTTAAAGATTTAATTAACTTTTCACAATTGCTCAATTGTGTTTTATTTGGAGTCTCCATTAGCCATACGCTGTCAAAGAATCCGGTAAGAATAACGTCTTTCCCATTTAAACCGCAATTGTACTTTTTGTAAGCGTCCTGTTTTTCAGCGGAAACAATCGCTATCTTCTCTTTAACTCCAAAAACATCGGTTTGCTCTTCGCCGTCAAACATATAAATCCTTTGCCCTATGTCTTGGTTGTCAAGCCAGATATCGCCTCTAATGAGTTTAAGCAGGGTTGATTTGCCTGCTCCGTTTGCGCCGGCAAAGACCCAATGCTCGCCTTCTTTCAATTGCCATGTTATGTTTGAAAGGATCTTCTTGCCATGGACGGCAACATCGGCGGACACTAATTTGATAATAGTTTTTCTCATTGTTTATGCAACTTAGGGTTTATGCAACTTAGGATTTGGAAAGAAATAAATCGAAACTTTAACCGTGTTATTTTCGTGAAAATATCAGCCGGCAATATGGAATGTTGGCTGGCGGTTTGAAATAGCTTTGGATTTTGAAGCCTCCGGCAAGCGTAAACCTAAGGGATCGGAAAGCTTTACGTTATTGAAACCGCGGCTAAATCTTTTTCCATTTTTTTCAAAATGGTGGCGTAAAAAAATGGAAACTTTTCATTAATTTCCCGAAACAGGCTCTTTGCCAGGCATATGGCCGTGGCATGCTCCGTCGCGACTTTCACAGTGGTAGGTTGAGGAATATGTTTTAGCAGCGAAATTGCGCCAAGGACTTCCACATTTGACACGTTGCCGATATTTTGCCCAAATGAATTAATTACGTCAACCACACCTGAAACAAGTATATAAACATCATTGCTCTTGTCGCCGAATGAGAAAAGGTTGTCCCCTTTATCAAAACTCACAAAACAACCTCTGGATATATACCCTATAAGCGAAGAAGGGGTGTTTTCAGTGAAATAGCTGGGCAGATCATAGACGCGCTCGCGTATAACAGTTGAAAGATGCAACTCACGGTACAACTCCCTGCTGATAGTCAATGTTTTAAGCTCGCTTTTAGCTCTTACAGACGCTTTCCTTTTACGCTCATTGTCTATTAAGGAAAGTTCGCCGAGGAAAGAGCCTTTTTCATAAACGGAAACTACACTCTTTTCCTTAATAATTTCAGCGAAACCGGAGAGTATAATGTACATTTTGTCGCCGATAGAGCCTTGTTTAAAAATGTATTTGCCTTTTGAAAATGTCTCAATATTTGAGTTTTGCAGAAGGTCGCCGATTTGCGCGGCGGTAAACCCGTGAAACAATCCTGTATCTTTTATAAGCCTGGCGCAATCTTCCATTAAATGGCCCGGCGGGGTCTTTAGAATAGAGACGGTCTCGCCTTCCCTTGCAAAACAGAAGTTTTCCAACTTTCTCGTGCCTTTGTCGGTGTGTGTTAGTATTGTCTTTTTCTTGATGTTTGCCGGAAGGGCGGCAAGGGCGGCAGGATCGGTATGGAGCATTCCGCCGCCGGCTTCATGTATAATGAGGTCGCAATCCCAAATAAAGCCAAGTATGTCGTCTCTTCTGGTTTTTGTAATTTTTCCTTCTTTGTGTAAATTGTCGACCATTTTTTTGTCGAATTTTGTGTCGCCTGAGAAGCCTATCGTAAACTCCTTGCCTGAAAGGCTTTTATACTTCAACCTGAACCTGCCGGTGGGGATGGAATGGAATGCGTAATCAAATATTATGCTCGCCCCTTCAATGCCTGGAATGCGAATCTCTTTTCCCGTGTCCACATTGGTAAACTGCACAAACTCTTTTATCCGCTCCTTGTCAAATCGAGTTAAGGCTTCGGCTTTTCGCAAAAAGCTGTCAAATATCAGGTCTGAGGTTAAAAAATTCATCTTTCGGCCTAACATGATTTTTTCAAGAACACCGGCGTCATGATCGGCGTGCAAATGGGTAAGGAAAATATGCGTTATATCGGACGACGCTATGCCGAGCCGCCTGAAATGCTCCTCGCAATTGGCCAGCAGATCCACGGCAATGGCCTTGCCGTTAATCCAGATAAGCAGACATGATGTGTTGGTTTCAGGATCAAAGCCGGTGCCCGACCCTAAAAATGTGACGCCAAACTCCGGGGGATCAAAAGGGGCGCCGGCGATTTCAGCGGGTTTTCTATTCTCGTCTATCAGGGAGAGTTTAAAGCTATCAACCAACCGGCCTTTTTTATATAGCTTAAAATTGCCGCTGTTGGTTTGTGTGATCTTAAGTTTCTTGCCGTTTTTAGTCAGCTCGACTCTTCCCTGCGGATCAAAATGGTTAAACTTTAAAAAGCTATTAATAAATTCGTCGCGTTTATCTTCCCCACAAATGGCAAAGACTTCCATCTCGCGTTTCAACATAGCCGCTTTTACATACGCGTTGGAAACGCGGCTATAAATATTCTTTGCCCCAATTTTATCAACCCAGGCTCTATTTTTAAGGAGCTTTCGGATAATGGGATTTATTTTTCGCAATATTTTTGATTTGTCCTCGGAATTTAAAGCCATAATGCCGTTAAATTTGGACAAGAGCTCGCCGTCCTCTCCAATTAGCGTCGATAATTTTTGCGCATGGCTTTTTTGGCGGCTATTTAAACCGTCAAAACCGAGAGACGCCATTAAAAACGAGTTGAAAACCTCTTTAAAAGATGGGCCAAACAACGCTTCATGAAGCACAACCCTTATTCGCTCTTCCTGATATTCCGTGCATGCTATGTTTATAAGGTTTTTTTCTTTCTGAAAAAATACAATAGTATACACAACAAATTCAAGATCAAAATAGTTGCGCCCTTTGCTGAATGTTCGTTGCGGAATTACAATGTTTGATGGTATGCGTGTTTTTGTCTTATTGAAGTATTTTACAACCTCCGGCGGGCAACCAAAAAGAAAATCTCCAAACTCTTCGTCTTTAATCACGATAAAGTTGCTTCTGGTAGTTGTTGGCTGATGAACTTCTCTTTTAAAATTTTCCATGCTTCATTCTCGCAATTAACCAGTCCACGATCGACTTCAATAATGTTGTTGCCTTCATAGCAGGCGCTTATTTAGGCTTGTCCGCTTAAACCCCTGAATTGCATAAGGTTGTGTTAAAACCAATATTTGGTTAACACATATAAATAACGCGTATAAAAAGCGTTGTATTTTGTTGCAATATATATCTAAACAAATAATAAATCAAGGAAATTTAAGTAATTTGAGCCATGAAATTTCATGCTTTTCATTTAAGACACACGTAAAAAATCAAACGTAAATCCCAGCCTAAAAACAAAAATAAGAGGCTGTAAATAAGCGCAATATGATCAACTGCAATATAAAACCTATTATTTTTATACTAAAACGCATCAATTTTGCTTAAAATACCAAAAAATCAAACAGTTTTTATTTAATTTTACGGAGTTGAAAGATGAGAGGATTGTGTTTGAGGTTAATAAATCATGCGCAGGGCGCGTTGTTTTTTGCGATATTGTTTTTAACAAGCTCTGCATATACAGTTGGTTTTGCAAATGAGTTAAACGGGCATGTAAATGTGTTGTTGTTTTCAGTTGATTCATTCAGGCCTGACTATATAGGTTGCTATGGGGAAAGCGAAAAACAGACGCCGGTTATCGACTCCATTGCTAAAAAAGGAGTGGTTTTTAGAAACGCATTTTCACAATCAGCGTGGACAACGCCTGGAATGCTGTCGATTTTCACGTCTTTATATCCGCATTCTCACAAAGTTGGTTCGCGCGGAAAGAGTCTTGATAAAAATGTCGCCACGCTGCCGAAAGCGCTTAAGGCTCAAGGCTATTCCGCGCCCGCGTTTTCATATTTGATTAGAGACCCAAACTATTTTAATCTCGGATTTGACCCCGCGCCCCCCGAGCTGAGAGAAGGCAAAAGTGTTGACGACCTGTTTAAGCTGCTTGAAATCTATAAAGAGAAAAAATTCTTCATCTGGTTTCACAACAAATATATTCATTTGCCTTACAAAGCCCATCCCCCATACGATCAACTTCTCACTCAAACCGCTGAAGAGGATCGCGGAAAAATCTCAAGCGGGCTTTTTGCCGTAAAAAACAATGTGGTTGTAAAAAATGGTTCGGTTGAGTTTAAAAAAGGCGATAAACAAAGGATTCAGGAGCTGTACAACGCAAATGTAAAGAGGCTTGACGACGACGTCGCCCGTTTAATTGAAAAGCTTAAAGAGCTGGGGCTCATAAACAATACACTGCTGATTATTACAGCCGACCATGGGGAGGAGCTGCTGGACCATGGTTTTGTGGGGCACGCTTCAACCTCATTGTCCGCAAAGCTTTACGATGAGATCATACACATACCTTTAATATTCTATTTGCCGGGCGGTTTAGAGCCGGGACGGATTAACACTCAGGTTCAGCAGGTTGATATTTTCCCAACAATACTTGATATGTTAAACATTCCTATCCCCGCAACCCTGCAGGGAAACTCTATGAAGGGCCTGATAAACGGCCAAAAAGATGATTGGCCTGAATTTGCCCTCAGCGAAACCAACAAAGGCGGGTACCAAAGCACGGAAGAGATGAAAAAAATAATCCTCACATCCCTAAGAACTCCTGATTGGAAAGTTATTTGTGAAGACAACCACGGCAACAAAGAGTACGAACTCTATTATTTAAAGGACGACCCTCATGAGAGAAACAACATTTACGAGCAATTCCCCAATACATCCAGGCTTTTTGAAGAGGTAATGGACAAGTTCAAGAACTAATTATCCTATACGGTTTTAAGGTATGAAGCGAGGTTGGTTCTCTTATTATTAAGACCGAGCTTGTTGCGAATGTTATTTCTGTGTTTTTCTACCGTGCGGCACGCGATGTTAAAATATTGCGCGACCTCTTTATTAGTAAAACCGTTTCTTATCAAATTGCAAATCTGCAACTCTTTTGGCGTTAGGTTGATCTTTCCAGAGGACATCCTTACGCCAAACGAGGATGCAATGTCCACAAGATTCTTATCCAATATTTTCAGATCGGAGTCATTCCCGTATTTGGCTTTTAATTTGTTGATAATAGGCTTAATGAACTCTTTAAGATTTGAATGTATATTCTTCCTCACCTGGTTTTTCTCAAACTCAAACTGTCCAATAAGCTCGCGCATTGCTATATTCTTTAGTTCCAGCTTGTTTTTTTGCAGTTTTAGATTTTCTTCGGCTATTTTCTGCGACGAAATATCCACAAAAATCCCTTTCATGCTCTCAACTTTGCCGTTTGTGGAGACGACCTGAACAATATCCTTAAACCATATAACACCGCCGTCAGCCTTGATAAATCTATATTCAAATTCATGGTCTTTGCCTTTGTTTGACGCTTCCATGCAATATTTAATCGCAAATTCCCGGTCTTCCGGGTGTATATGCGATTGCCAAAATCCTTTTTTCAGCCATTCATCCATCCCGTATCCGGTTATCTCTTTCGCTTTTCCGCTTACAAAAGTAAAGCAATCTTGATATGGGTCAAATTGCCACCCAATTATGCTTACCCCTTCAATAATGACTTCGTATATCTGTTCAGGTTTGTTCATTAAATTAATGCCCATATCTTTTAAGGTTTGCCAATACTTAACCGCTCAAAATTTGATATGCCGGCGCATTCCCGACGTTAATATTTTTTATACTACCAACTGTTTTATATTTGGTAAAGAATAAATTTTTAATTTAGCGCACACAATATAAATACATCTTTCGACACTATCGACAAAAGCCTGATCTACTACGGCGAAAGCCATGCCTTAAATAAATCTATACAGGCACAATCAAATCCGCCATATATATAAAACAGGAGGAATTCCGGCGTGTTTTAAACAACCCGGAGTTATACCTTCACATGCTGTCCGGGGATAGGTATATTGGCCAATCTTCAAGTCGTAAGCCGTTTAATATCAACAGGATATTCTTTAAGTATTGTATTCCGGGGCAACCTGTTAATAAGCAATGCGTTTGTCCTTTTTCCGCGCCGCAAGGCTTTTTCTAATTCGCTTCAAAAGTGAAATTCACTATGTAGTCTACCAGATTAAAATCAAGATGTTTACTGCGCGCTTTAAACCTTATCCCGTCATTGGCCGCCTTTTGCAAACTTCTGGAAATATTTTTGTAAAATGCTGAAAAAATATAAAAATGCGTCTCCGGGACAAAACTATAAAACCTTCACAAAAATCAGAGCCGGCCATATAAAGGATAATATGCGTCTAACCGCTGCAATCATACAATGCCAATTTTTTGTTTCCCTTAAGTCTAATGCTGTAATCTTTTCCCAGGCGCCATTGCTTCCACCGCTCTCTTTCGTTTTTCGTCTTTTTTGTCAAGAAAACTTCGTTGTCCCGGGCCGTCAATATCCAGATAATTTCACCGTCCATGCTTATTTGCAGCCCTTTTAAAAAGGCAACGCTCTCATTTGACACTTCAGGTATTACTTTGTTTATATCAACATGGTTTCGTTGAAGCCCAATGTCGCAGTTCCATTTTGACGCCTTTATTGACAAACTCACATTGCAAGGCGTATGATTAGTAAAATCTTTTAAAATCGGCATTATATCTATCCTTTCAAAAATATCCTCATACCCGCCGCCGTTATCTGCTTTTGATTAATACACAGTTAGACCCCCGGTTTCTTTTAATCTTTTTACAACATATGTTTATTCTACGTAATAAGAGGTAATATTCCAATACGTATTTACTATGTACGATTTCTAAGTGGTTTTGTCTGATTGCTTAATTTTATCCCGAATAATTAGAATTTTTGAGCCTTTAAAAAATAATTTCACAGAATTTGACGGACAAAAAAAACTTGAAATTGTTCAATATTCCAATTATGATAACTCAATTATTAATTTATTCTGTTTTTTTGGCATAAGGAGGATGTAAATGCGGAAGTTTAGAGGTATTTTAAGTTGCGTTTTTGTTGCTGTGTTTGTTTTTGGAATCTTTTGCGGAACTTTAACGGCTGACGATTCAGGCAAAGTAAACATCAATACAGCAACCGTTAAAGTGTTGAAAAAAATAAAAGGCCTCCGAAGGAGAGAGGCAAAAAAGATTGTTAAATATCGTGATGAAAACGGGCCGTTTAAAAATATTGAAGATATTTTAAAAATCAGAACTATAGGCAGAGACGATTTCCTCTTGATTAAAGATGCCATCACAGTCGGCGAATAATAATATCCAAATATGGTTGCGGATTTCAGGTTTTTGCCTGGTTATCCGCAACCATAAGCTGTTTTTCTACTATTTGCGATTTCTTCCGGTTTAACATCTTCCTTTGCAATAAGACTTCTTCCTTCGGTATTCATTCCTTTTATTCTCAACGTTAATTTCTTAGCTTTTTTATACGGTTTCTGCGTTTTGCTATATTCTCAAGTCCTTAAATGTTTAAGATCCGCGCGCCTTCTCATGCGGCAATTCCGCCTGTAAAAAAAAGAGGAACATCTTTTATCAGGTAAAAGTTAATGCATTATTAAAATGGAATCTGATATAATATCTAATAATTTTAATAATTGACCGTTCAAAAAAAGAGGCAATAAAATGGATAAACATGTTGTATCAATAAACATTAGCGAAAAAAAAGGCACAAAGAAATTCCCTGTAGACAATGCTACCTTAAAAATTGACCACGGGATAGTGGGCGACGCCCACGCAAACAACTGGCACAGGCAAATTAGCCTTTTGGCGAATGAAAGCGTAAAAAAAATGAATGAAGATAATGGGATGGACCTTACCCCAGGCTGTTTCGGCGAAAACATCACCACAGAGGGCATTGATCTAAAAACGCTTCCTTTAGGCACGGTTATAAAGATAGGCGATATCGTCGAGCTGGAAGTTACCCAGATCGGCAAGGAGTGCCACGACCGTTGCCATATTTACTACGAGGCCGGAGACTGCATAATGCCTAAAGAGGGGATATTTGTCAAAGTTCTTAAAGACGGCGATATCGCCAAAGGGGACAAGATGGATGTCATTAACAGCTAAGGCGAAACAACGTTTCACATATTACTTCTAAAAAAGCAAACCAGGCATTTTAGCCACATTTAGTTTAAACTTCCGCCATGTTGGATAAAAACTCGCGAAAAATAGATTACCTGCGCATTTCAGTTACTGATTTATGCAACCTCAGGTGCATATATTGCCGCCCCGAACAGGGACTTGACCTGTTTAAACGGAGCGAAATACTTGATTTTGAGGAGATTTGCGTTGTCGCGCAACACGGCGTTAAGCTCGGCATCAACAAGTTTCGCCTTACAGGAGGCGAACCGCTCGCCAGAAAAGGGATTGAGAGCCTGGTTGAGCAGCTTGCAGACATTGAAGGGGTAGACGAAGTCGCAATGACGACCAACGGCATATTGCTGAAGGATTTTGCGCAAATCTTAAAAAAAGCCGGCCTTGCCAGGATAAATATCAGCCTTGACACAATGCGGCCTGATAAATTCGCGGAAATAACCAGAGGCGGCAACCTGCGGGATGTCTTCCTGGGCATTGAGCAAGCGGAAAAATCCGGTTTTACCAACCTGAAGCTAAACGTTGTTACAATGGCCGGTGTTAATGACGACGAGATAGAAGATTTTGCAAGATTAACGCTTGAAAAAGAGATAGAAGTGCGCTTCATAGAGCTTATGGCCACAAGAAACAGAAAAAAGCTCGACCACGCCGGTTTTTTGTCAACTGAGGACGCAATCAGAAAGATCAAAAAAATCGGCAATCTGGTTCCGGCATTCGCCAAAAAGGGAAACGGCCCGGCCAAAAGGTTTCAACTGGAAGGGGCAAAAGGAACGCTTGGTTTTATTAACGCAGTCACCAACCCTTTTTGCGGAACTTGCAACAGGTTGCGGCTCACCTCGGACGGCAAGCTGCGTTCATGCCTGTTGAAAGGCGGCGAAGTGGATGTTAAATCAATAATAAGGGCTGATTATAATGATGCGCAAAATAACGGCCCAACCATGCGCCGCGATAAACTGCTTACCGATGCGTTTTACAAAGCGGCGAATATGAAACCCTCGTATCACGAAGGCTCCGATAAAGTGATAATGTATCAGGTCGGCGGATAGCAAAACCCGCCGGCCCCGCGTCTGCAAAAAATGCAAAATACCTAATAGCCAAAACAAAACGCTAAAACATTCCGCTTTTCTCTTTAATTCCGCTAAAAATCAGTTGATGAAAGCATGCGAAAGGGTTATTATTTGTGTTTATTACGCGCGGAACTATTCGAAAAAGTTAATGATTATTTGAAAATAGCCATTTCTATATGAAAAAAACATTTACCCATCTTGATGAAAAAGGCGCGTCGCGAATGGTTGACGTAAGCGCCAAAAACGAGACCGAACGCGTCGCAGTTGCGCAGGCAAGCGTTTTAACCGGGCCGGAGACCCTTGCCGCCATACACGACAGGAAACTCCCAAAGGGAAACGTGCTGGAAGTCGCCCGCGTGGCAGGCATACTTGCGGCAAAACAGACCAGCTCGTTGATACCAATGTGCCACCCCCTAAACATCACGTCGGTAAAGATAGATTTCACAGACAACGGCAAGGACAATATTTATATCCGCGCCGAAGTAAAAATAGTCGGCAAGACAGGCGTCGAGATGGAGGCCATGACCGCGGCAACCGTATGCGCTCTAACAATATACGATATGTGCAAGTCGGTAGACAAAGGCATTGTAATAGAAGATGTTCATTTAATTAGCAAATCAGGCGGAAAAAGCGGTAATTTTATATTTAACAAGGAGGATTAAAATGGGCAAGGTGTATCAGGGCGATCTTATATGCTCAGGCAAAAAATTTGCGGTTATCGTCAGCAGGTTTAACGAATTTATTTCCGGCAGATTGCTGGACGGCGCTATTGATTGTTTTACAAGACATGGAGCAAAAGAGAGCGATATTGAAGTATTTTGGGTGCCCGGCGCGTTTGAAATACCGGTAGCGGCAATGAAAGTAGCCAACACTGGAAAATACGACGGAGTCATATGCCTGGGGGCCGTTATCAGGGGCGACACCGCTCATTTTGACTATGTAGCCGGCGAGTCGGCAAAAGGCGTTGGTCAGGTCGGGCTGTCCACCGGAGTGCCCACAATCTACGGCGTCATCACAACCGACACAATTGAGCAGGCAATTGACAGAGCCGGGGCCAGAACCGGCAACAAAGGCGCCGAAGCAGCGCTCGCTGCAATTGAGATGTCAAATTTATTTGCCCAAATCGGAAAGAAGGGTTAATGAGAAAACGCACAAAATCCCGTGAAGTCGCAATACAAGCCCTATACCAACTTGATTTGACGAAAAACAGTTATTTGCCCGGGCTTGATTCTTTTTTCAATGAGCAAGATGTAACGCCCGATGTCCTGGAGTTTGCAATTGAGCTTGTTAAAGGTTGCATTTCCGTGGAAGAAGAGATAAACGAAAAAATCGCCGCGGTTTCCAAACATTGGGAACTGGGCAGAATGCCGGCCGTTGACAGAGGAATACTGCGTTTATGCGTCTACGAACTGCTTTACAGGGACGACATCCCGCCTAAAGTCTCAATAAATGAGGCGGTTGACCTCGCAAAAAAGTTCAGCACTGAAGACTCAGGCTCATTTGTAAACGGCGTTCTGGATAAAGTCTATAGCAAATACAAAACACTTATAACCCAAAAAAGAGGCGAAATCGATCCACAATGAGTAAAGTTTAAGATGTAGTTTAAAGCGCGTTCAAATGCAAGCTATTCAGCGTGTTTTCACATGACTATACACACCACTAAATCTCCTTTTATTAGAGGGGACTTTGTGGAAATAAATCCGATTTAATATCCCACTCTAAAAAGAGGTGTGGCCGCTTGGCGGACGGGGTGTGTAATTTACGCTGAATAGATACCCTTAAATTCCACATCCCTTGATGAGAGTGGTTAAGGGAGGTGGATAAGAATCTCTCAATTTAGGTTGAACAAAGTCCGCCATCCACCCTTAATTCAACACTCAAAGTATTGTTAAAAAAAATTTTATTTCTCACGTATAAGCATTTTCCTCAAATTGCTCTTCATTTACATCAACCTGCCCATTTCTTTTTGTAGTGTCTTTCCAATGATTTTGTAGGGGCGCTTTTTTGGAAAAAAGACTATGGTTTTCCGGAATTATTGACAATTTCCAGCCTAAAGCTGTCACTACATCTTCATTTTTTACAACCTGCAATTGCATCTATATATTTAAAACAGCAGCTAGCATTTACAACATAAATCCTACAACAACCACAAGTTACACTTTGCCCTTCGCCGATTTCCCATGGGCCCACATAAACCATGACGCAAAAAGAGCCTCCGTATTACTACTTGCAGCTGTGTAAACCTGTGTTAATATTGCAGCCGGAAACTGAAAACCCTTAAAAATCACATACAAACCATGCGTAACTTAAAGAGCTACTTCAAGTTACAACATACAATCCATCAGTTTGAACGCTTTAAAGCTCTATAACATCTAAATGAGACACTACATCCTCCCCCTACACCGTGTAGTGTCCACCCCTACGCAATACCTTGCCAATATCAGGCTGCCACACATGATTCCGTTGTTGACAATATTTTGATCATTGATATACTATCGGTCACAATGACAAACCATGAGGCGTAATCCACATTAAATACTTTATTTACCATATTAATTTATGAAAAATATGCCTTGTTTCTAAATCAACGAACAAAAACCCCTAATCTGGACAAGCCGGATAAGTTACAAATAATCATCAGGATTAATATTAAAAAAAAATATTTTGTCAAAATCCGTTAAAACTCAAATTGAACGATTCTTTTCCTTCGCCCTTTTGTAAGAGTGGTTGGAGGCAATGCTAATGAATTAAGAGGAAGCTTATTGATATTACTTTCTTTTAAAAGCCCAAAAGGGCAGACTTATTGGAGCCCGGGGGCGCAAACCCTGGGGTATGCCAAACCATATGTTTTTAGTCCTGAAATGGCGCGCTTAACGTTTTTGCGCGTTACTTTAAATAGCGCTTTCAGGGCTAAACTCTGAATAATGTAAACAGCTACTTTTATTGCAACACGGCCCATCCTTAATTCAATGACATTGCCATTAATTGGATGGGTTAGAGGCTGAGATTTAAAATAGCCTAATTTAGGTGAAAATCGAGACAAATATATTGCGCCCCTTAGGGTCTGCGCACAATTCAGAAAAGGAGGTTAAGATGAAAAAGAGGTTTTTTAATTTTATGTCATTATGGAAGATAATACCTTTAGCGGTAATCTTATGCCTGGCGGCAAGCATTGCCATGGCCGATGAATGGGGCATGGCGCCTGACAGCGAATATACAATTGTGGACAAATTATTTAAGGAAGATTTTGAATCCAAAACCAGTGAACTTGTAAAAATCAAGACATTCAGAGGCGGAGCGCTTAATGAAGATGAGGTAATTACAAATCTTGAAGAAGTCCGGAATAAAATTAAAGGTTGGGCCGATGAATTTAACAGAGAACTTAAAACATTAAAACTTGAATTCTTTGAGTGGAAGTCAAAAAAAACAAACAATAACGGAAGCAAATATTGGTTGTTCGGTTTTCGGTTGGGAAACGGCAAACATAAGGCGGCGATTATTACTCATCTTGATACCGTGCCCCCGGGGAACGATGCCTGGAAACCTTTTGAAACAAAGGAAGAACGTCGCGATTATATGGGCACAACAACCGCTTTTCTTAAAGGCAGAGGAGCCCTTGATGACAAAGGGCCATCTATTGTTGCCTTTGCGGCGCTTAAAGCGTTGGCTCAAAAATTTGACGGAACCGATAAGCTCAAAGATTTCACAATGGAAGTAATCTTCGATACTTCCGAAGAGACGGATATGGCAATGCCTCATTACCTCAAGGATAATGATAAAAATAAACCTGAACTAGGCGTTGTTTACGACGCCATGTGGTGTGTCGCTTATGAAAAAGGAATTGAACGCCCAATCTATAGCGCGCCGCTTGGTCAAACCATAAAAAATCATTTATGGATAGATGATTTCAACACATTCGAGGGCCCGTCAAACCAGATTGCGGATTCCGCTACCGCCGTAATAAAGGCCGCTAATGTGAATAAAGCTAAAAAATTTGCGGAAAAAGTTGAACAAATGTACAACGAATACGGTTTTGACGATCCGCTTTACAGAAAAGCCAAATTAACAATTGAATCTGAAAATAGAACAGTGACACTTACAACTCATGTTAGCGGCGCTCAGCACGGTTCAGCGCCACAGGAGAACCGAGAAAAGGGGGCTAATCCACTAGTGTCTTTAGGGGACTTCCTGGCCCATCTCGTTGATTCAAAAGAGCTAAACAGCAGCGGCATTGGTCAAATGCTCAGGTTCATGGCCTGGGGATGGGGCACCCATGTCTTTGGCGAAGACCATCCCGGCCTGCTGGAGGGGCATGATTCAATATTTAAAAAAGGAAACGGGACCACTTACGCCTTAACAAAGTTTGTTACGGATAAGATCGACAAAAAGGCGACATTACAAATGGATATCCGGTACGCCTTGCCTCATCACGGTTACATTTGGGATCAAAGCACATGGGGCACACTTTTGGGCGATAGCAAATTTAAAAACATTTTTGCGAAATTGGTTTCCGAATTTAATAAAACACATCAAGGGCCTCAAATTGATGTTAATACCAGCACGGCCGCAGGCCCTGATTTGAAAAATCCGAAGAGCCCCGAGTTTCTTAAAGTAAGCAAGGCGTTTAAGGATGTGACCGGCGAGGATTGCCCGTGCCTTGCAATAGGCGGCGGCACGGACGCAAAGGGTTATGCCGAATTAATTGCGGCAGGATCATTGTTTACCGAAAGCCTTGGCCCTCCGGTTAACTTCCACGGCATAAATGAAGGAGCCCCTATCGAAGATTTGAGAAAAGGCTCGCGCATTCTTTACCGCATTTTACTTGATGAGGTTGAATGACATAAATTGAAATAACTTAAAAAAAGGGGGATAGGTTTAATGGAAAATATAGAATCGTATTTTAAGCTATTACACGGCATAACAAGTCCTGAAGATCGTTTTGCCTATTACTGCAAGCATATTAACTCGTCGGCAATATTCTTCCGGCTTGATCTGCGTGAATATCTGAACCCTGACTGTAACTGCTAAAATTGAAAAAAAGAGAAACTACATCCCGGCCGCTTATTTAGGAAGCCTTAAATAGAGCACTTGTTGGAGCAGTCATATAGACTGCTCCATGTGTTTTTGATAACACTTAAATTGAGCGATTTTTATCACCATCCCTAATCTATCCCATCAATGGATGTGGGAATTACGTGAAAGGAGTTGATAATGAATCCATGACAGAGTTTGAAAAGGAAAACAGCAATGCCCCCTTTTTCATTTTTAAACGTCATTAACATTTTACAAGGAGAATGACATTATGTCCGCATTACTTGCTTCCATAAATACCATCGAAGAACTTATAGAAAAAATTCCCGACACTGAAACACGGCTTAAAGGTATTTTCAACTATCTGCAGGCAAGCGAACGCATGCTAATAAACTGGATAGAGGAGGCGCGCAGCGGCATTCAAGCAAGCCCAGCCGATGCCGAGTGGGATTTGGAATATGGTCTCCACCTCTATTGGTTACATCATCTTAATGAAGAGCAGATGAAGTCGATAACGGGAGATAGCCAGGCATACGCTACAGTCTTAACCGCTTTACGCCGCTTTGCGCCGGACAGCTCGCTTACCCCTGAAGACTACAAATACTTATACGAATACTTTGACAAAGCGTTAAAAGAATATATCGAGTCTGAGAAAGAACACCAGGACGGCGGCATGTGGACGGAGGACAAGTACGCGCGACTTGATTATATGTGGCTTACCGGGGCGCTCAACTGTGTAGTCAACCTGCTTGACCCGAGCAGCGTCTATCAACCTTACCCCAACTTTGACCAGGCCTACTATGCAGAAATTGCCGCGGAAAAAGAGAGCGTCTCCATCGCTATCATTGGCGATTGGGGATGCGGCGCTTATGGCGATAAGTTTGGCGGCAGCGGACCTGCGGTCGCGGTCATGAAAGCTGTTAAGACTCGTAAACCTGATTATGTTGCGCACCTGGGCGATGTTTATTACTGCGGAACCGCCGATGACCGTTATCCCCCGAACGAAGAGCAGGAATATCTGATCGACCCATGGGACACAGGGCTGAATGAAGCCGGGACGAACTTCACCCTGAACTCCAACCATGAAATGTATGGCGGGGCTAATGGCCTGATCAAAGTCGCATTGAATGAGACGCCCCTCGCCCATCAGAAAAAGTCGCCCTTCGTCCATCAGAACAAGACGCCCTACTTTGCTTTGAAATACAACAATTGGGCGCTTATCGGGCTGGATAGCGCCTATTTCGACGACCCAGCACATTTCTACATGAAGGGCGCGCTGGGCGACAAAAACAACACCCAACAGAAAAAGTTTGTGGAAAATCTGGGTGACTTATCCGGCAAAAAAGTTATGGTCATGACCCATCACAATCCTATGAGTATTGACGGTAAAAGCATCATGGAAAACGAGGCAACCGGGAAGAAGTTGTGGGATGAAATGGAACAACTCCTCGGCAGGAAGCCTGACATTTGGTACTGGGGACATAAACATCTTGGAGTGGCATACAGCGAAAATTCGATTCTTGGCAAAGAAGGAACCGCCTGTCGCTGCGTTGGACATAGCGCTATTCCGTTTGTTAAAGCGGGTCGCATGGATACGGACAAGGTGGATTATTATGCGCACACGCCAATCTCCGGGAATTCCAAACAGGTCCAAAACGGATTCGCAATATTAACTCTGAAGAAGGACGGAAGCTTTTCAGAAACTTTTTATGAAGTCACCAATGAAGGAGGCTTAGAGGTGGGCTGGACAACAAAACCTTAAGGAATAAGGGCTTGGAAATAAATAAAATTATTTAAAGGAGAAAATAATAATTTCGAAAGATGTAAACGACAATGAAGAAAGCTGTAAAGAAGAAAACTGTAATGTAGAATTCGGGCCTTTACAGTTACCGTGGCATCTGCAAACGCCGTATGGCGCAAAGGTGTCGCGCCCAAAGAAGACCCAAAGGATGTATACGTATCAGCGCGCCGAAAGGAGTAAAAGGCGATTTCCCAAAGGTTGATTATAAATTATTCGAAATTCCGCCAAACGCAATGAAGCCCACTAAAGGGCCGCTGCAGTTGATCAACTTAAAAAAGTGATAAATACTCAACACGCTAATTTTTTTGGTTTTCAGGCCAACCAGAACCAGAAATACTCGGATTATGCCTGCCTGCTTGATATGCATACGAACAACATAGGAGACCCGTTTACCGGGGGGCTCTTCACTCTGAACAGCAAGTTTTGCGAAAGAGCGGTCCTGGATTATTTTGCGGCCTTATGGAACTACGACTGGCCGCATAGGGAGAAACAAGAAGATTTGGGAGATGATGATTACCTATCCCGATACTGGGGATACGTCCTTTCAATGGGTTTTACAGAGGGGAATCTTTATGGTCTTTATAATGCGCGCGATTATCTAAAAGGCATGATGTTGATTACAAAAACTACTGACGCGGAGCAAGATGAAGACCGATTTAATCGCGGCAAAGAGGGTCCGGCAACAAAGACTGATTACGTTCGACTCACCGAAGCGGATAAAAAGGAATGTGTTGATAACGATGAGGCGTGAAGAAGAACCACTCCTATTCTTTTCTTTTCTTTTCCGAAGATGCGCATTATTCATTAGTCAAGGGTTCGCGGGTGCTTGATTTAACCACCTTTTACGCGGAAGGTAATAAATATTATAAAGGCATGTGTCCTATTACTCAACATATTGAGGGAAAGTATAAAGGATACTGGCCGGAAGATGGGACGCCGGCAGATAGGTTTGAGGAAGGTAATCCCCATTCAGGACAAGTCAAGTTAGAAAGTTTAAAGAAACTAGTCGAATTTTTTGTTGAGAAAGGCCACCCTGTTATTATTGTTTTGAATGTCGGCTCTACCTGGAGGGGAGCTTATGATGATGTGCAAGAGGTTGACGAGATGTTAAAGAAACTAGGGAAAAAGTATCCGGAATTATGGGACTGTAAATTAAAACATGAGTTTGAAGACGGTAGTGAAAGTCGTCAACAGCGGCGAAGATCCTGGGCGCATATAGACGGAGCTCTTGGGGCGGCATATTTACCTTATCTGGAGATGGCGCACGCTCAGAATAAAATTGAAAATAAACCTGTTAAATTTGATTTCAGGAATAAATCAGTGATGAGTATTGGTTGCTCGTTACATAAGTGGCCCGGGTTGCCTATACCTTCCTGAATTTACATGACGCGAAGAGGGTTTCAACTTCAACCACCGGCTAAAGTAGGCTATATCGGCTCCCCTGACACAACGTTAGGCGGCTCAAGATCAGGGCTTGCCCCCATACTTACATGGGACTATTATTCACGTATGAGTTATACGGAAAATATGATGAAAGCCCTTAAATGTGAAAATGCATCCAAATATTTTGAGGAAAGATTAATACAACTGCAAAAGCGCCTCCGGGAAAAGTTTAAAGCTGATAAGATAGACCTTTGGATAGCCCGATCAAAAATGTCGTTAACCGTTCGCTTTCACATGGACAATCCTGAACTTACTTACAAGTATCCAATTGATAACGAACGTATGTACGTAAAAACAAAAGAAGAAGAATCGGTATATCAGGAGCGGTCATATTCCCATGTCTTTTTTATGCACTCCGCGGGCCATGCGGTAGCCGACCAGTTGATTAAGGATTTATTGGATGCCTGTAAAAAATAAACCAACGGATTGCTTTCCGGAGTATGATGGAGATAAACCTAATCCCGGACCGGAACAAACGCTACAAAAGATTATCGATAATACAAAGAAAAGCTAATAAAGATATTTCTTAACTTGACACAATTCAAAGTTGGGTAGATAAATTAAACGGCGAACTTAAGGCGTAAAAAGATTCGACCAAGAAAGTAAGGGCTCGGCATTTTATTACATTAGAACAGGAGATAAGAAAATGAATTTTGAAAGAAAAGAAGTAGTAAAGGACTTGGCAAAAAAATTGATTAAAGAGCTAGATAGAAAGGAGAACTTAATGAAAAAATTATTTTTTAGTTTTTTAGCTTTTATATTCATTATAGGGGCATCCTATTGCGCAGTTGATGTAGATGCAATGGCGGCTGATGTAAATACGCGGACAGACGCCGGCGTTACGCAAAGTACAACAGAGCTTCTTCCCGTAATGCGCGAGTTTAAAGACTTGGTCGATAATGACTCAATTGTGCGAATGAACTTTACTAAAATGATTGATCAGGTTCCGGCGTACTATCAAGAAAAGGGGCCTGATGGAGAGTATATACATGGGTATTATCTTCAAAGTATCGATGAAATGATTTATAAAATCAATAGTATAATAGGGAAAGCTCCTGAATACAACGAGACGGATCTGGTCGGCTTCCCAATTAACACCATACTGAATTGGACAATGGGAGTCCCTGCCGGCGCGGCCGCTTTTCGAAATGAAAAAGTAAATGAAATGTTCCGCAAAGTGTTGGCGGTATGGACGGAGTACTTAGATTCAAAGGATTCATTGTCTGTGTTTAACAAAGGGGAAACCGGCTGGTGTTGTGATCAAGCATTAGAGAAATTGAAAATGGAACAATATTTAGACGGACCGGCATTAACGCATTTCAAAAATGGATATAACCCTGAAGAATACCCGTTTCCTTATACATCATGGAATGATTTTTTTATCAGACACTTTAAAAATAAGGATGAACGCCCTATATCCAGAGGGAAGAACGAAGTTGTAAGCGCATGTGACTCAAAAGTTTATAACATTCAACATAACGCAAAACTGCAAGACTGGTTCTGGCTTAAGTCACAACCATACTCATTGTGGGACATGCTTGCCAATAAAGATGGAGAAGAAGGCGCGGCAAAAATAGAAAGCGACAAAAAACATTTTGAGGAATATGTTAAACCATTTGAAGGCGGGACTGTATATCAGGCCTTTCTTTCCGCCTTTAAGTATCACAGGTGGAACAGCCCTGTTTCCGGAACCATTAAAAAAGCTTATGTCAAAGCCGGCACATACTATTCGGCAACTGAATCGGAAGATATGGATCCGGCCGGCCCAGACCAATCTCAAGGCTATATCGCCCATACGGCCACCCGCGCCATTATTTATATTGAAGCCGACAACCCGGCGATTGGGTTAATGTGCTTCAGCGCTATCGGCATGGCCGAAGTGTCGTCATGCATTATCAATGAGGAGATCATGGAACGTCTAAACAATGACAAAGTAGTTAAAGTGAAGAAAGGCGACGAATTGGGATATTTCCAGTTTGGCGGTTCCACACATTGCCTGGTATTTCAAAAAGATGTGATAAAGAAATTTGTATTAAAAGATAATGGCAATGAAATAGAGCTTAAAAAAGATGATGAAGTAAAAATGGGGGAATGCATCGCTATAACCAATAACTAATTCTCATAACGCAGTAAGCCAAAATGAAAATTAGTTGGTAGTTTGCAATATTTCATTTTTATTTATTAAAAAGGAAACAACAAACGCAACTATTAAGCGTGTTTTTATTGAACTATACACACCCCTAAATCCCCTCTTATTAGAGGGGACTTTGTGGAAATAAATCCGATTTAATATCCCCTCTAAAAAGAGGGGTGGCCGCTTAGCGGACGGGGTGTGTAAATCACGCTGAATAGATACCAACAAACAAGGTATATAAACTTTTGTAACCGGAGGATTATTTATATGATGAAATTCCCTATTTTAGCTGTTTTAGGTTTTATAGTATTGTTAAACGCATGCCTTTTAAATGCGAAAGAGCATGTTTCGGCGGATACTTTTGTATTTCCGGCGGAATTTGAGGAGCACGAATCCGTCTGGCTGGCATGGCCGACCAGAGACATTACAGAGAGGAAGCAGGACGTTGTTTTAGAGATGATCAAAGCGTTAACGCCTCATGTGCCGCTGGATTTGATGGTTCAGGATTTAAATGAAATGGAAGAAGTGAGCGATATTTTAACCACGCAAAACATTCCTTCCTCAAAAGTACGCTTACGAATTATTCCTCACGATGATTTTTGGGTGCGTGACATGGGCCCAATATTCCTGATAAATAGCAAAAAAGAGAGAATTATCGCCGATTTTGGATTTAATTCGTGGGGTTGTAGCCCTCAATACGGCGCACCGGTTATGAAAGATGAACAGGTCGATCGTTTGGTTGCAAGAGAATTACAATTGCCGGTGAAGCGTTCATGGCTTATCAGCGAAGGAGGTGATCGCGAATTCAACGGTAAAGGCGTTATGATGGCAACGGAAGCCGTTGAGTTACAACGCAATCCCGGCTGGACTAAAGAGCGGCTGGAAGCGGAGTTTAAGCGTGTTTTCAATGTTCAAAAGATAATCTGGCTCTCTAAAGGCCTGGCGGAAGATCCTCTGGCGAATATAGGTAAATTACCGGGAGGTAAATATTTTAGCACATGGACCACTGGCGGACATACCGACGAATATGCCCGTTTTGTAAAAGAGGATACTGTTTTATTGATTGAATTCACTAAAGAGGAGAGAGATGAAGACCTTATAGGAAAAATCAATTACGAGAATATGGAAGAAAACTTTAGTATCCTCAAGAATGCCACGGATATACACGGCAAACATTTCAAGATTATCCGCGCGCCGGGAGCTTATCCTATGACAAGGAAACTAAACAGGGATTCTCAAGTATTTATGGAGCTTAAAGAGCTGGAATATAAAGATGGCACGGTTATTGGAATAGATGACACTATCGATGTTATGTTGCCTTCCAGCTATCTGAATTTTCTCATTACTAACGGCGCCGTATTGATTCCGGCATATTGGGAAAAAGGCAGGTCGGAGATAATGCGCCAAAAAGATGAGGCGTTTAAAAAGATCATGGAAGAAATTTATCCTAATCGTGAGATTATTCAGATTAACCCTGAAGATGTGAATCTCGGCGGCGGTGGAATGCATTGCATCTCCCAGCAAATGCCTGCCGAATAGTAATGAAGCAGTAATGAGCAATGGCAAGATTAAATAGAGTCAAGAAAAGGGGAATTATGAGTAGAGCAGCGTCTACAAGTGTGCTATGTGATATATCTACATTGCATTGTCGAATATTAAATCAAGTTTTATAACTTTAAAGGATTGATTTGTTTTTAAGGGAATATATGGGCGGAATATATTGAGGCATGCTATTTATGATTTTTTTCATAATGATAATATGGGTGTAACAGATGGGCAGTTGCCTTATTTTAGGGATAAATTTTCGTAACAATTTAGTTGTTTGAAGAATATGACGACGAATTTTCATCGCAAAGGCGCTAATAGTCGTGATATGCCGTCAGATACTGGAGACTGGATACTGGATTGTTAGTTTCATGTCTTTGACATGAAACATATTAAAAGTATACCAATAGCCGGCATCTAGTAACCAGCAACCAGCATCTCTGCCGGCGGTCATTAACGAGTCTATCTTCTTGGTTGGACAGTATAATTTTCAAAGGGCTAAACTGATACAAATTTTCTAATTTAATGGATTTAGATATAAAACCAGATATTTTACCGACAGTGGAATAATCGGGACAAAGGGTTTTGTTAGCCGTTACTATGAGCAGTTTAAGGGCTCTTAAAGTATTGTTAAAAAAAAAAATTTATTTCTCACGTATAAGCATTTTCCTCAAATTGCTCTTCATTTACATCCACCTGCCCATTTCTTTTTGTAGTGTCTTTTCAATGATTTTGTAGGGGCGCTTTTTTGCAAAAAAGCTTATGGTTTTCCGGAATTATTGACAATTTTTAATTTAAAGCGTCGCAACAGAACTGTTTTTTACAACCAGCGGCTGTGTTTATCTGTTTAGGACAGCAATTAATATTTTCAACATAAACAAAACAGCTATCACAAGTTACACATTACCCTCATCCCATTTCCAATAATTACAAATAAATCTTGCCGTACAAATAGCCTCTCGCATTACCACCCGTAGTTGTGCAAACCTATGTTAATATTGCAGGCACAAACTGGAAATCCTTAAAAACCACATACAAACCATGCGTAACTTGTAGTACTACTTCAAGTTACAACACACTACCCATCAGTTTAAACGCATTAAAGAGCTATAACATCTAAATGAGACACTACATCCGCCCCCTACACCGTGTAGTGTATTCCCCTACGCAATACATTGCCAATGTCAGGCCGGCACACATGATTCCGTTGTTGACAATATTTTGATCATTGATATACTATCGGTCTTAATGACAAATCATGGGCGTCATCCACATTAAATATTTTATTTTTCATAATTTGCAAAAAATATACCTTGTTTCTAAATCAAGGAACAAAAAAACTTACCTGGACAAACCGGATAAGGGTTCGGAAAGAAATAACTTGGCGTTTTTTGTTTGCAGATTTAGGTTGTATTTGTTCAAACCGATTGAGGTGAACCGGAAGCGCAGCCTGGCTGCGTTAAGGATTCGCCGATTGAGGATTGCGCAAAGACGGCCTGCAGATGCAGGCAAAAATGCCAAGTTATTTCTTTCCGGGCCCTAAGTAAAAAACCCGAAATAATATTTCCACCTTGCGCTCAAAATCCATGCTTGGCAACCAGAGCGGTCAGTGATTTTAAATATATCTTGTCAAAATTTGTCAAAATATAACTTATAAGGCGATAATTGGCTGCACAAAAATAACATAAAAAAGGAGGATAGGTTTAATGGAAAATATAGAATCATATCTTAAACAATTGTACAGCATAACAAGTCCTGAAGATCGCGCTGCTTATTACTGCAAGCACATTAACACATCGGCAATTGATCTAGGCACGGCTGAAAACGTTTTATTGCTGGATTTTTACAAAGAGAATATATTAAACCGTGATGCGTTGGAGCCTGTAAATAAAGAACTTATAAAATACGCAAGTCCAATTTTCGGCAAGCCTGAATTTAGAAATGGCGTTATTCAACTATTGAGTAAATCCTGGGGTGTGGACAATCTTGAAACGGATAATATTTATGCCGTTTCAGGCGTGTCAGCCGCGCTTGAATGTTTGGCCTTTGCGCTTTTTCAAAAAGGCGACAATGTGATCACACCTGCGCCGCTATGGTATGGATTTCCTTGGAGCCTTGTTGATCGCCCCGGTTTGAATTTTCATCCCTTTCAAATAGAAAAGAACAATGGCTGCGCCACATTTGAATTGACTCTTGAGGATGTGCGAAAGGCCTATAACAGTTTAGTTCCAAGTCCTAAGCTTCTGATATTAACAAATCCCAATAATCCACTGGGCATCAACTACCCAAAAGAACTATTAGAAGAGATATACCATTGGGTTTTATATAGCACGGACATGCATATAATATCAGATGAGATATACGGTTTCTCTCAGATTACTCCAAATCAACAAAACAATACCTTCAGAAGTGGTTTTACGCTGGACGTCTATAAAGAGGCTGAAGCTGAAAAGCAAAGGCGCGTTCACCTGGTTTGGGGCCTGGCCAAGGATTTTGGACTTTCAGGTTTTAGAGTAGGCTTTGTTATGTCCAAGAGCAATAGAGTTAAGCAAGCCATGGCCGGCACAAACACTACGCGAACAATGTCATGGTTCTCGCCCGTCAATTCACTAACTCAGCATATACTTAAACCTCTCTTTGTTAACAAAAACAATGAAGCCGATCCCACCCTTGCTATAGAAGCAATGAACGAATACTCCGGAGATAAGAATGGCGGTAATCTTTTAACAACACAATTCAACAAAACAAAAGAGCATCTTGATAAAGGAGGGATCAAATATATCCCTCAACCCACTTCCGCAATATTCTTCTGGCTTGATCTGCGTGAATATCTGGATCCGGACTGTAATTGCCCAAATTGGAAAAAAGAGAAACTACATCCTAATATTGACCCACAGGAAAACAAACTGGCAATGGATATTAAGCAAAATGCCAACCTTGTTCTGATACCGGGTATGGAATGTTACAACAAAGAGCCGGGATACTTTCGCCTCTGTTATACCGCGCAGGATATCAATGACGTGACAAAAGGGATTGACAACCTGGCCGCTTATTTAAAAAGTCTTAACAATAGTGTTAAATTTTAATTAAGGAGGAAAATTGAAATGTCAAAATCTGAAAACGGAAACAAAATCAAATTCGGGCCGTTGCAGTTGCCGTGGGATCAACAAGTTCCTTTTGGCGTAAAGGCAACTGCGCCGGAAGACGACCCCAGAGAAGTTTACGTATCCGTGCCTCCAAAAGGCACAGGAGGAGATTTTCCCGCTATTGACTATAAATTGTTTGAAATTCCGCCAAACGGAATGACTAAGGATCAACGAGCCGCCGCTCTTGAACAGCTTAAAAAGGTCATAGATACTTCACACTCTCATTTTATGGGTTTTCAAGCCAATCAGGATGAGGAATATTCAGAGTTTGCATGGCTCATGAACATGCATGTTAACAATATAGGCGACCCATTCACTGGAGGCCTCTTCACTCTTAACAGCAAGTTCTGCGAGCGCGCCGTTCTGGATTATTTTGCATCAATGTGGAATATTGAATGGCCGCATCTTGAAGGTGAAGTCCTCCCATCTGAACGGTATTGGGGATATGTTCTTTCAATGGGTTTTACCGAAGGAAACATTTACGGTCTTTTTAATGCTCGCGACTATCTTAAAGGCCGCATGCTGATACAAGAGGAAAACGATCCCGGCAAGGAGCTTGATCGCTTTGTCCGAGGCAAAGAAACTCCGCTTAAAGAGACGGTTTGCTTATGCCCCTGCGAAGGTGAAAACGAGAAAGATCCAATACTTTTCTTTTCAGAAGACGCGCACTATTCAATCGTTAAGTCCGCGCGTGTGCTGGGGATAAAGACATTTCATGACGAAGGAGAGGAAAAATACCCCGATCAGTGCCCTATCAATAAAGGAAAGTGGCCAAAGGGCGTCCCCTCGCATAGTTTTGACAACAACAACCCGAAATCAGGAGAAGTCAATGTAGACAAGTTGCGTGAACTTGTAAAGTTTTTTGCTGAAAAGGGCTACCCGGTCATAATTGTTTTGAATGTCGGCTCTACCTGGAAAGGCGCTTATGACGACGTTCCGGCTGTTAATGAGATGCTAAAAAAACTTGGGGATGAAAATCCCGAATTAGAATTATGGGGACATAAATTTAATTACAAGGACAAAGACGGCAACCCGTTTACCGAAGAGCGCAGACGTTTCTGGGTGCATGTTGACGGAGCCCTTGGCGCGGCCTACCTCCCTTTTCTTGAAATGGCATATAACCAGGGAAAAATCGAAAAGGCGCCTCCTAAATTTGATTTCCGAAATGAAATTGTAATGAGCATCGGTTGCTCTCTGCACAAATGGTTCGGTTTTCCTATCCCTTCAGGAATATTCATGACCCGCACCAAATATCAGCTTCAGCCACCCGCCAAAGTCGGTTATATCGGTTCGCCCGACACAACACTTGGTGGTTCGCGATCAGGGCTTTCTCCCATCCTGGCATGGGATTACTTTTCACGCATGAGTTATACGGACAATATGATGAAGGCGCTCGCATGTGAAAACGTTTCTAAATATTTTCTTGAAAAAATAATAGAGTTGGAAAATGAACTAAAGGAAAAAGACCCGGAAGCGGACCTTTGGATCGCGCGCTCAAAGATGGCGTTAACGGTGCGGTTTAGAATGGTAAACCCTGTAATCACCTATAAATACTCGGTTGACAACGAGCGTATGTTTGTGCCCATTGATAAGGATAAACGAGTATATCAGGAACGCTCATTTTCTCATGTCTTTTTTATGCATTCCATGGGGCACACAAAGGCCGACGAGCTTATCAAGGATATCCGCGAGGCTTGCAAGGATAATTGGAATAACGCATTCCCGGTAAAAGACGGCGATAAGCCCAATCCGGGAAAGCCCAAACCAATTTAAATGTCAGGTGATAAGGCAAAAAAAGTAATTTTAATAATTATCAGGATTGTTTGAGCCCTAAGGCTCATTAATTTTAGAAAATTTAGAAAAATAAAGGAGAAAAAATATGGCTAATTTTGACATTGGCGCCGGTATTACCGATGAGACTGTAAATCAATTTATTTCTGTCGTTTACACGAAGTTGCGGTCTCAAGTCTTTACCGGCTCTGTAAGCGGTGTTGAACCTATATCAAAGATGGAAGTCAAGGTAAGCTGGGATGTCGAGGTAGTTCCGACCTTATCCTTTAAGCCCAAGACGCAAAAAGACGCCCAGGCAATGGCTGAAGCCTTACTTGCCGGGCAAACAAATCCGCCGGAGGAGGCGGAAAAACATAAAGCCGATCATGTTAAAGCTCTGGCTGACGCATTAGTCACATCTTGCTTTGAATTAAATGTTCCAAAGGTAAAACTGACGGTCTCTACGATGGCGGGGTTGCTGGAGTGGGAGGAAACTGTAGGTTTGACCGTGTTGACCCAGATTTTGGTCGATGGAAACAAGTTAACTATTGCTCCGTTAAAAGTGACTAACACCGGTCTTGGCGGCAAAATAGAATGGGCGGTAAATGAGGTTGTGTTGCCGGAATTGCGTAAAATGATTCCCGCCATAACAATTCCTGCGTTTGACTTTGAAGGGATTTCCTTAGCGCCCCCTCTGCCGTTCATTGCCGATGGACGAGCGGTTGGTTTAGTCAATCGTTCGCGCCTCGGAGCGCCCACTTTGCCAAGTGGATTCCCATGGCCTGAATCTCAGTTTTCCTTGTTGTTGAAGCCGGATTTCATAGCTGAGGTTATCAATACTGTTGCGAGCGGGCTCTCGCATCCGTTAGGCGATAAAGGCAGATTTACAGTGCTTCTTGGCGATGTAAAATATGGGGCCACTGCTATAGTCTCCAATATTCAGGCCAAAACAGGCAGCGTGGCAACCGAGTTGGATTTCTCAGCGGATGTTACCGGAAATGTGCGGGCCGGTTTCAAACCATATTTCCCTCCTTTTATTGCTCCCACCATCGGTGTCAACTACACGCTTAACTCCATCGGGAAGGTTACCGGTCGTATAGGTCTTAAAATTGTTAATGGCAATATTCTTCAGGCAACTACAGTAGAAGTCGCGCCGATCTTTCTTCAAATTACGCCTTCGGGTGGTATTGTAGAGTGGGTTTTGTCAGCCATTTCAACGCCGTTATTACAGGCGCTAAGCGTAACTCTGGTGCCGCTGATTACCAGCTTTTTGGGTGGGCTTTCCTTCAACATTTTAGAGATTAAAGACATACCACCGATTCAAATTGCCGATCAAACATTCACCATAACCCCCGGCGACATGGTTTTAAATCCTCTTGAAGGCAATGCTGCCGTCACAGGCAAGCTGTCGCTCTCATAAATTTTGGCAAGTCATAAATTGCTAATACCACCGTCCACGGGCAAGCAAAAGGTCGCTTGTCCGTGGGGGCGCAGTGATTTATAGGAATGCGCAGTCTACTTTTCTTTAAAGGGCTGCGCCGTTTAAAGTTTAAAATTGTTACGACTAAGCCATTCGGACTACATTCTCTATCTTTTATAGCGCGGATTTTAAGCTGACGCATTGCTAACTATTAAACTTTAATTGTATAGGAAAAGCGCAATGCTAAAACCTAAAACAAGAGAGAATTTCAAATTTTGGCTCTTAACAGTTAGCGTGGGAGCAATAAAATCATTTTACTATCACTTTACCATAGGAGGAGCACAATAGATACAGAAACTAAAAAATTAGCCGCGGGCCTGGCAAAAGAACTGTTTAAAGAGTTGGCTAAAGGAGGCTGCTGGCTGCCTGTAAGCAAGGAAGCCGCCTCGGATTACATGAACTCTTTAAGGCTCTTGATCAAAAAGAAAAAAGGTCTTCTCAAAAAAGGCGCGGAAATAGAGCTTCATCCCGTAATGCGTGAGTTTCAAGACCTGATTGATAATGACTCCATTGTGCGAATGAACTTTACAAAAATGATTGATCAGGTTCCGGCATACTATCGTGAAAAGGGGGCTCCCGGATTTTATCTTGCCGGCATTGAAGAGATGATCCTGCTTATCAATCACATATTAACAACAGCCCCTGAATACAACGACACTGAGCTGGTCGGCTTCCCAATTAATACTATATTGAATTGGACTATGGGCGTTCCCGCCGGCGCAGCCGCTTTTCGAAATGAGAAGGTAAACGACATGTTCCGCAAAGTACTGGCGGTATGGACGGAATATCTGGATTCGCGGGATTCATTATATGTATTTAATAAAGGGGAAACCGGCTGGTGTTGCCCTCAGGCATTAGCGAAACTAAAAATGGATCAATATTTAGAAGAGCCTGCATTAACGCAATTCAAAAACGGAATAAACTCCGTAACCGAACCGTTTCCTTATACATCATGGAATGATTTTTTTATCCGACCGTTTAAAAATAAGGCTGAACGTCCCATATCGCCCAAAAAAAACGGCATTGTGAGCGCCTGTGATTCAGGAGTATACAACACTCAATTTAACGCAAAATTGCAGGACTGGTTTTGGGTTAAATCGCAACCATACTCCTTATGGGATATGCTCGCTAATGAAGATGGAGAAGGGCCGGAGAAAGTCAAAAGCGACGAGAAACATTTTAAAGAGTACGTGGAACCGTTTAAAGACGGGACCGTGTATCAAGCCTTTTTATCGGCGTTTAAGTACCATCGTTGGCACAGCCCGGTTTCCGGAACCGTTAAAAAAGCGTATGTCAAAGACGGCACATACTATTCGGCTACTCAGGCGGAAGGCATGGATCAGGGCAGTCCCGATCAGTCTCAAGGCTATATCGCCCACACGGCTACACGCGCCCTGATTTTTATTGAAGCCGATGAGCCCGCCATTGGGTTAATGTGCGTCATACCTATCGGCATGGCTGAAGTGTCATCATGCATTATCAATAAAAAAATCATGAAAGGTCTAAAAGAGAACAAAGAAGTTAAAGTGAAGAAAGGCGATGAATTGGGATATTTCCAGTTTGGCGGTTCCACACATTGCCTGGTATTTAAAAAAGGCGTAATCAAGGATTTTGTAGTTGAAAAAGACGAAGATGTAAAGATGGGGCAACTCATTGCTAATGCGAAGGTGTAATACTATTAATATAAACGTGGCAAAGCAACATTTTTGAACGAACCCTTAAGAATTTGTAACAATTTAGTTGTTTGAAAAATATGCAGGCTAAAATTTGTGGCGATGACATTAATAGTTGCGCAATGTCTTTTGATACTAGATGCTTGATACTAGATTGTTGGTTTCATGTCTTTGACATGAAGCAAATTTAAAATCATACCGGCAGCCGGCATCTAGAAACCAGCATCCAGTATCTTTGCCATAAGGTATTTATGGGCGCTTTCTTATTCTTTAGACCCTAAAATTTTCAAAGTTCTAAACTGATACAATAATTTTTATTTATGCGCAATTATATGGAGGATTAGCAATGAAAAACGTTAAATTGTATTTTGTATTGGCTTTAGCATTAGTTATCAGTTCTTGCGCGGCAACACAAACTACAACTGTTACAAAAACGGATAGGCTTGCCGCATCATCAGCCGTACACCCAACGCCTGAGCAGAAAGAGTTGGATGATATCTATACTCTATTAGCATATTCAACGGTTTTAAAAGATTGGCAGACGGAAACGACCGAGATTAAAAGAGGCCACAATATTGGTTGTGTTGTAGTTGACGGCAACAACGAAGTAGTCTTTTGGGCTCGAAATTGCAACAAAATAACACAAAACGGCACACAACACGGAGAAGTAAGGGCTATGTTGGGTTATTTAAACAAGACGCATTCATATTCGCTTAAAGGGCATACCATATACACTTCGCTGGAGCCTTGCGCGCAATGCTCAGGCATGATGACATTGGTTTCAATTTCTCGCACTGTTTACGGCCAGACCGATCCGGGTTTTGGAAAAGCATTGGAAAGGTTGCAGCTTGATTCAAGCTCATTGCCCGACGGATATGAGCCCTACCCCAGGCGCGTTATATCTGACAAAAGCAATTCGTCTTTTTGTGAACAACTTGATAAAGCATATGCAAATGCCGGCGGAAGCATTACGAAATTCCTTTTGACCGATAACGCCAAATCTATTTATAAAGCGGCGCATCAACAATTAGTAAATTATAAGGTTAAGTTTCCACAAAATGAGGAAAAATTATACAAGGCTATAGATTTTCTAAGGAAAGATGTAACCGATACCTTCACACCAATCAATCCGGATATTTAACAGGCACGGTGTAACGTGAATAATTAATTATCTAATTTGAGCGATTTTTATCACCCTCTCCTGCCCTCTCCCATCAAGGGAGGAAGGATAAAATGAGCTCTGGTTGCCAAGCCCCAGCTTGGCAACCGGTAATTTAAGAAGCCCCAGCTTCGCGTGTAAAAGGAAGTCAAATTTAATCCCAAACGCAAAGCTGGGGTTTCTGGAATTGTCGGTAAACGAGTCGCGGTGGAGTGTTTATAAAATAATATTTATTCAATAATGCCCTGAAAAGGCTGCATATACCAGCCCAGGATACGCGATAGCGCAAACCCTGGGTTAAAGCGAAAAAATACTTTTCACTGAAATGGATACATAATTTTTTATCAAAAGGAGGCGCATTATGAAAAAGAGTATGATTATCACTGTTTTTATTGCTGTTACATCTTTCTTAATAAGCGTTCAGGCACAGGCCCGAAATTTTGAGATGTTTTCCCTCGACTATGATGGGTGCTATGACCGGCCGACAGAGGACAACAACTCTTTTGTAGTTGATTCACACATCCATTTCCAGCCATTTGGAGGCAAGGCTATCCCTTTTGACGAAATGCTTGGCTTTTTGCAAAAGGAGGGCATCTATTTTGCGAATGTTTACGGCATTGGGCAGAAACTCCCGGCGGATTCGCCTTGCGGTTATTATTTGGACTGCCCAGGCACAACGGTTACCCCCAGTATTACTAATGATTTTGTAAACGCGTCAAACATTGCCAACCGTCTGCCGGATAAAATGCCGAAGAACCTCCACCTTACCCTATCCATGTCATTTACCAACCTTGTTGAACCGGAAACTATTGTTCCGCAAATTCAGCTGTTGGACCGGGAATTCCCCGGCATGTTTAAATGGATGGGAGAAATAAACGTTGTTAAACAGGCTATCTTTCCCAATGGGCATTTTGCTGCTTCGGCCATTGAAATTGCTCAATGGTATGATTTTATGAGGATATTGGAGAAAAGAAACATGCCGGTCTCTTTTCATTGTGATTTAGGCAATGATAAAGAAAAGACAAAATATTTACCGCTTATGGAGCAAATCCTTAAAACCTATCCGGGCAACATTATTGTCTGGCACCATCTTGGGCTTTCAAAAGAACTTGCCAACTTTAACCCTAAAGAGCATATTGATATTTTGAAAACATTGCTTGATAAGCATCCCAACCTATATCTCGATATCTCATGGAACGTGCTTTACAAATACTACTTTAAAGATAAAATGAAACGCGAATTCTATATAGAGTTTTTTAACAATTATTCAAAAAGGATATTGCCGGGAACAGACTTTTTAGCCTCTGAAAAAAAGACCTATGAGGATTACAAAAATGAAGTGAGTGAAAACAGCTATATTCTACAATTTCTTAATGACGAGGCCTTCCGCAACATAGCGCTTGGCCAAAATTATTTCAACATACTTGCCCTTCCATACAAGGCTCCTGAAATATGTGAAAAAACAGAATTGGATTAATTAATGGTTATGCGTTTAAATTGATTCCAGAATAAATCAACAAAAAGCTCAATTTCGTTACAAGGCTCCTGCCTTGTAACACACTGTCCCTGGAGGCTCGCCTCTTATCTCAGGCCATAAAGCCTGATGTATTATTCTCTTCAATTAAAATGTAGTGATATTAAAAGGAGATAAAATGTATAAGTCAACATTATCATCTGCGAGGATAACAATGAATAGGATCAGAAAGAGCCTTCTGCTTAACTCAGGTTTCGCGCTATTTATTTTATTAATTTTTATCGTTAATACCGGCGTTGCCATGGATGACATTGTTATTAACAATGTCGATATTGTTGATGTAGATAATACAAAAATAATTGAACACGGTCAGATAGTAATGACCGCCGGCAAGATTAAATATGCCGGCATTATGCAGCCTACACCCATTGACGCAAAAGAGGTAATTGATGGGAGCTCCCTTATTGCATTGCCCGGCTTTATAAATACCCACACTCACTTGTGGCAACATATTGCAAAAGGGTTTTATCCCAACGGCAATCTACAACAATGGGTGCGCATATATAAATACGCCCATTATTTTACGGAAGACGAACTATATACCGCCACCTTTGCGGCAGCCTCGCAGGCCCTGTTGTCAGGCATCACAACAGTATCTGACTTTGCGTCCGTCAACTATAGCGAGTTCTCTTTAGATGCCACATGCAAGGCATTAACCGACGCAGGATTAGGCGGAGTTGTCATTTGGTGGAATCCCGCCGCGTTTCTTCCTTCTAAAATAAAGAGTGAAGAGATACCTTTGCTAAACAAGAGATATAAAAATTTTGATATTTGGATGGGCCAGGGCCCTCTCTCGTTTTTCGGGCTTCCGGCTATTTATGACGGCATTAAGATAGCTGAAAAACTTAATATGGGCATCTCTGAACATACAATGGAAAACGTGCAGGAGCAACGCGATGTTTATGAGAGGCTGGCTGGTTATTTGGATAGATACGGCCAACAATTGGCGGATAACGACAAAGCATTTCTAAACGAAACCCTAAAACCCGGCAAACCCAGCAATGTAGACGGCGTTAGATGGATCAGGCGGCTGGCCAAACAGATAATGAATGATCCGGAAAATAAAGACAAATTAACAAAAGAAGAGATTGATGAGCTAAAACCGTGGATCGAACGAACCAGCATTTCTCAAGGCCCGATCCTTGATTACCTGGGGGCCTTCAACTTGATTAATAAGTACCTTTCCATCCATAGCGTTTGGCAAAACAGCAAAGACATCAAATTGTATAATGAAAAAGACGTCTCGATTTCCCATAACCCCGGCTCCAATATGTATCTTTCATCAGGCATCGCCCCTATTCTGGAATATAAAGCGAATAACGTTACCGTCTCAATAGGCACCGACGGCGCGGCCAGCAACGACGGCATTGACTTTTTTCGCGCTATGCGCTCAGCGTTTAATTTGCAGAAACTAAGCTATCTAGACGCAACCTATGTGGCAAACAATATGGACTCCTGGTTTGTCATAAAAGCCGCGACTATAAACGGCGCCAAAGCGCTAGGGAAAGAGGACGAAATTGGCTCAATAAAGGCCGGCAAGGAAGCGGACATAACATTGCTGTCAAAAAAACGACTGGGCCTTTCCCCCCTTGTCCGCAATGACCAAATAAACAATCTTATCCCACTCCTTGTATACAGCGCCAACATCCGCACAGTGAAGACGGTAATAGCCGACGGTCAGGTTGTTGTTAAAAACGCCAAGTTAACCAGACACAATGTAGATGAATTATCGCAGCAGTTATCCATTGTGTCAAATGATCTGGTTGAGAGAGCAAGCGCCGGTAAAAAATGGATAGAGAACATTGATATAGCTAATATTAAAACTGATATCAATTGGCACAAATTCAGATCTGTGCGAAAAAAAGACCTGATTGATATAACAGTCACTAATACCAGCGAAAGCCCCCGCCAAATACAAGTCTCCATGTCAGGCCAAACATTCGGAGGTGCCTCAGCGTCAATGCTTTCCGCTGAAACTCTTAAAAGGTTCCCCATAGAAGATTCTAAAAATTGGTGGAGCAAAAAGATCACACTTAATAAAGGCGACAACGTTATCCTAAAAAAACCGGCAAACACCTATGAGTACACAATCACCCTGCCAAACATCAGCCGGCCGGAAAAGAGACAAGGCTCAGCAGAACAACTATTGCTTTTGGTTAGAAAAAGCGAGTAGTTACAGGTTTAAAGTATAAAAAGATAGGTGAAACCTATGGAGCTTAAAAAAAATGAAAATAAACAAAATAGTCAATAACATGCAACGCATAAAGCCGCCCCAATCTTGTAAACAGCCTTCAAACGAATAAATATCTATGTCAACAATAAACAGGATGTCCGAGAATAGCAATTTCGTTCAATTTTCAAGTCGTAAGCCCTTTGGTACCAACAAAATAAAATCACGATTTTACATTCTCGGGCAGCTTGTAAAGATTTGCCACCCCCAAGCCAACTTGCCTATATATATGCGGGAGATAAAGCAGCGGTTAACATGTTTTTACCATAAACGTCCTGAAAGGAAAGGATATTTTTGGGGAGACAGGCTTAAAAGCGTTATAGTTGAATATGAATTAACTGATGTTGATAAGTTTAGATACAAAACGAGATATTTGGCCAACAGCGGAATAAACGGGTAAAGCGCCTAAATATACCCAAGAAAATTAGGTTCTTGAGGTTTCCGAATAAATAAAAGGCTAAAGGCTAAACTCCGTAAAGCCGGGCTTGACGGAATATAATCCTTAGGGTTTTATTTGCCGGCATTTGAATATAACATACGCGAATATAATTTTTCGAAAACCTGATTGTTTGGCTATATGTAGGCTTCCGCTCTAATAATTTATTTCTAGTTATTATATTTATCGACATTATGGATAGCAAAACATATTTAAACTTGATTATAAGTTAAGTTTAATGGTTTTGGTAAAACTGAATATAAGACCTGAGTCTTACTATGTTGCATACCATATATTGTTTTATACAGGTACTAAGAGTAATAATACAATATGGCCGTCTCTATATTGCCGCATTTCTCTAGTATTTTGATAAATATACTTTATAAATGACATAGCCTATTGGATCACATGGTGTAATAATTATCGCTTAAAAGTGGTTAAACATGTAATATGCGCATGTTTAAAGGGGTTAAGGCGTTATAGATAAAAAATTAATTAAAGCTTAACTGTAACGCTTAAATCTAGAGATACGGTTGATATATAATTATATTAAATTATTGATATTCAATTGGCTAATTGCTATTATCTAAATCTTATTAGTCATTTTTTTGTTTAATTTAAAAAGGTAAACCACGTTTTAATATTTACTATAAAATTAATATGATTTAATTTACAAACCGTTTTCAAGTAAGAATGGTATCCGTCTTCAGTATTTATTGTATCTCCCGTTACAAAAGGAGGCTTTAAAAGCTGCTTGCTTTTAACGATTTACTAATAAAATATTCATTCATCTTATTATAGAGGAGAAAAATAATGTCAGAAGGATGTAAAAACAGTTTACAACGGCGGATTGTCGGCACATGGAAGCTTATTGAGGCAAGAGATCTGGATACGGAAAGTGGTAAATGGACTCCTACTTTCGGAAAACCCGGAACGCTTTCCGGCTATTTCATGTATGACGTAAACGGGTTCACTTCAGTGCAAATTATGACAACACCTCCTCAACCAAAATATAAGAGTGATTATCCAACCGCTGAAGAGGCTTTAGAAATTTTTAAGAATTACATTAACTATTACGGAACTTACACCCTAAGTGAAGACGGCAGAACCATTACCTGCCATGTTGAAGGCGCATTGGATCCAAATCAAGTTGGAACTGATCAGCCACGACCCTGCGAAATTAAAGACAATCAGCTCATTATTGGCGATCAGACCACATATATTCGGATACTTGAGCGTGTTTCATAACCTGTTTTTTCACATCACTATTCTTTTTGCTTTATTCATAAATCTTTTTTTATTATTTACGGGAGGGACGTATGAGATTTAAAAACGTTATGGTTGGGGTGGCGGTTTTTGCCTTAAGCCTTTTATTTACCGTCACCGGAA
Organism: Candidatus Anammoxibacter sp.; assembly: GCA_021777105.1. Classification (GTDB taxonomy): domain Bacteria; phylum Planctomycetota; class Brocadiia; order Brocadiales; family Anammoxibacteraceae; genus Anammoxibacter_B. Next base: position 58,008 of record JAIQZQ010000037.1, on the reverse strand, counting down.
ATTGCAGCGGGACCGGCACGGCACAGTCACCCTGGCCCGCCGGGTTTCCAGCCGGACTGCCGGCCCCGAAACTTAGCGGCAATATTCCTTTTACCATTGATTACACTGAAGGATTAACAGCGGAACAAGCGCGTCCTTTCTTTGACTATTACACCTGGCAATCGTTTATTGCTTTTAGTTGGCCTGCGAATCTCACACAAAGGGGCGCGGCTAATGGGCCAAATAAGCCTGAAATTTTCATGAAAGCCGGAAACGGTTATCCGCTTGTCTGGCGGCAGTACAAGGAATATTTCGAATTGCTGGGAACAGGCAATGACCGCCCAACCCCATGGGATTCTTACGAAGTCCCCCCTTCCGCTCAGCTTTGTAAATGCGACAACGCAAAAAACGGAGAACCTCAAAATACCCTGAATGTAATTAATCAGGCAATGTCGGTTCCACTCATCGACCAGAACGGTTATTACACATATTCCGAAGTGCGATTTAACGACGTTCAATACAATTTCATCCGGGGGGAAGATAAGAACCCATCCTCGTGGCTGTATTTGATGAAAAACCTTCCTGATCCAGGCGATGGAACTATTGTAAATATGCCTCCGGGAAGACCAGGCGACCCTGAATCCATGACATCCATTATGGTTAAGGGAACATGGCGGGTTATGACCGAAGCAGAGATGAAAAACGATGATATTAAAAAACGATACTACATTATAGATGCTTACATTACCGATAAATGGGACGAAAAAAACGGCTGGCAATGTTCAGTAAAGCCAATGGGCCTTGTCGGCTTTCACATTACCGTTAAACTCAAAGAGTACCCACAGTGGATCTGGGCGACGGTCGCTCAGGTTGACAATGTAAAAGTCGGACACGGCGCCCCAAAAGGCGTAACGCCTTCATTTAACAACGGAACTGATGAACCGAAGACGCCAAAAGGCTGGGCAAACAAACCACGACAAAAAGTAGACCCGCCAAAATCGCCCCTTGTCCCTAAAAAAGACCGTATCCCAGTCCAAATAACGCAACTTAACCCTACGCCGGATTCAACCCAGGCAATGAACAAGGTATACCGGAATCTTTTAGAGGGCACGGTCTGGGAAAACTACGAAGTGCTCATTACTCAATACCCGTTTACTCCTGACAAATTCAAAACTATCGAAGCGGGCGGAATTTATCCAAGGGATTCAGGCGGCGCGTATCCTCCTGATGGAGCGGTTAACCCTGTTATGGAAAGCTACCTCCAGTCGAATGAGGATGCTTCAGGAAACATTGGAAACAGTTGTATGAAATGCCACTACGAAGCAGCAAATACTGATTACAGTTGGTTATTAAAAACAGGTTCACATTAAAAGGAGTGATACGATGACGGCAATTAAACCAAAAAACTGGTGGATGTTTCACGGAGATCCACAACATACGGGAAACGCGGCAACTAACAGCTCGGAAAGCAATATAAACAGCGCTAATGTCAACAAACTCGGCGAGGGGTATCATGACGTGCTACTGGGAGGGGCGGTGCTTTCCACCCCGGCAATTGTTGACGGCTATGTATATGTTGGAACAGCAAACAGCGATTCGGCCGAGGCTTCAAATGGAGGGAAATTCTTCAAGATTAATATTGAAACGGGCGCAATTGCCGCTGAATTTAATTGGGACACAAAGATTGCGGAAGGTGACAGCCACGGCTTTTTCGGTATGGGCTGCACTCCGGCGGTTATTAACGGCAGGGTCTTTTTCAGCGCTTTTGACGGGAAGGTTTACTGTTTAAATGCAGACACTCTTGACCTGGAATGGGTTACAAATCTCAGGTATCAAGACCCTGCGCATAATCAGCCGGTGGATAACTCGGCGAACGTAGGGAATAATCCAAGCCGTCAACCGCCGCCGGCGGCGGGATGGTCGTCTCCCGTTGTAATTGGAGACAATGTTTATCTCGGATTTGGAGAAGGAGAAAATGCGGATTTGTATGGATATGTTTATTGTCTGAACGCTCAAACGGGAAATGTCGTCTGGCTTTACTGCACGAGTCAATTTGACGCGGGAAAAGGAAACACCGTCAACATGATTCCCGCCGACGCTTTTCCAAACAGGGAGCTATTCCCGGCATTTACCGCTTATGAAGGGGAAACAATTGTCAAAGGCTGCGCCATCTGGTCAAGCATCGCTTATGGGGAGCCGTCGTCCAATTCCGGAAGACTTTATTGTTCTACGGGCAACCCGGTGCCGGATTCATCTCTGCCTTCAGCGGGTTTTTCAAACGGCATTATCTCTCTCGACGCAACAACGGGCAAGCATATGGGATTTATCCAAATGCCGGCCGATAGTAGTTATCGGCGAAGTGATATGGATGTTGATATAGGAGGATCGCCGACTATTTTTGAATATGCCGACACTCTGGTAGTCGGCATTGCTTGTAAAAACGGCAGTTATATGATTGTTGACGCGGGAAACTTACAGATCCTCAGTTGCCGCCAGCTCTTGCCGTATATGAATAACGGGGATCAAATCCCTACCGTTGATATTCATATACCATGGTCGAATCCTTCTATGACTCCAGACCTTACCAACGAGGAGTCCAATAATGTCTGGGGAGAGAATCTCTTCGGTTCATACAGCACCGCGGCGGTTTATAACTATCAACTTCCTGATGGAGAAGATGCGACGACTCTTTTTGTAGGATTGGGCGGGAATAATTATCACAACTCTCCGGGCATTGACACACCGACTACCCCTTTTATGCGCGCAATTAGAGCTGAGAACCTGAATGATGCCTGGCCTTTGGATGACGGCGATCCAAAACTCTACAAAAACTGTAAACCGCCGATGTACACAAAAGCGGCGGAGTCGGCTTTAAGCTATCCGGCGGTTGTAAACGATGTGGTTTTTTGCTCCACCAGTTACGTAGCTCTCTACGCCTTTGACGTTAAAGACGGAAAGCCCCTTTGGCAAGACCAGTATCTCGGATCGTCTACCGGCGGAATGACCGGAGGCTATGGATATTGCATGGGACCGGCCATCTGGGGCAATTATGTTGTTGTCGGCGCTTTAATTGCCGGAAACTTGCAGGATCCAAAGCAGAAATATGAGGGGCGTGGCGGCATTCTCAGGATTTACAAGTTGGCGGAAGGATAGGGGAATGCTATGGAGACAATTCTTCTTTTTGCTTTTCTCGCCGGCCTGGACAACCTGCACGTAGCCGCTGCTATAGGACTTTCGGGAGTTAACAGTTCCCGAAAGTGGTTTTTGGCGGGACAGTTCAGTCTTTGGGAGGCGGCAATGCCTTTTGCCGGTCTTTTGCTTGGGTTTCAGATACATACAAGACTGGGGGAATATGCCGGCTATATTGGCCCGGCAGTGCTTTTTCTGTGCGGACTGACGATTCTCTATCAGGTAATACGTGAGCAGGATACAGACGAGGCGGTAAACGGGAATTTTGCCCTTTTTGCCCTGCCATTTGCATTAAGTATAGACAACCTTTTTGCCGGGGTTGGTCTTGGAGCCAATGGATATCCGGTAACCGTATCTGCTATTTGCATTGGGCTTGTTAGCGGCTCAATGTGTTTTATCGGGATGTTTCTCGGCGGATGGGTACGAAAGTGGATACCCGGAAAGGTGGAAGCCTTAAGCGGAGTTTACCTGATTTTTCTTGCCGGCTTTATGCTTGCGGGAGACGAGGGATTGGCGCTCTTATAAATTCTTTATTCTGAAAACTATTGCGAAAGGAGCAACATTATGAGTACACCGGTATCATTTGAAAACGATATTAAACCGATTCTGCAACAATACATGGGACAAATGATGTGGAGGTTTGACATGACCCTTTACGAAACGGTAAAGGCAAATGCCGCTGATATTAACTATCAGATTCAAAGTGGAAGTATGCCGCCACAGCCGTGGGACAATCAACTCAGCGCAGAACAGAAACAAATGTTTGCGGATTGGGTTTACGGCAAGTGCCAACCCTAAAGCCGGATTGCGCGGATTATACAGATTAAAACCTAACCCGGATGAACCGGATAAGTAAAAAACGAATTAACCACAGATTTCACCGATTACACAGATTTACTCGTTACAAGGCTCCTGCCTTGTAACGCGGTGTCCTTAGAGGCTCTGCCTCTAGTTTTTAAAAGCATGACAACAATTCTATCACAACCTTGTAATTAAAGAACGGATATGTGTGTCCGCAACTTTGTTCACCAGAAGAACTGGGAGGAATCTCAAATGATTGAAGATCCTGTAGTTGAAGAAGTCCGTCGGCATCGTAAAGAACATGCCGCAGAAAATGAAAATGACATTAATCGCATTATTGAAGCCTTACGTAAACGCGAACAGGCTTCAAAAAGCTCCTTTCTAAATCCGGGGCCAAAATTACTCCTTAACAAGACCGGAAGTTAGCCGGGAAACGAAATATTTTAGGGGCAGACCTTAACAGGTTGTCCGAGAATAGTAATTTCGTTCAATTTTCAAGTATGGGTCTTTTTTTAGATTCTCGGATACCATGTAAAAAATAAAGTATTTTATATGTCTTTTTTTTACCGACTAAATATTTCCCCTCTTAGGTTACCCCTCTGCCATAAACATGCTCAAACGCTCCTGAATATTCTACTCGTAATTGCTTATCATTATGTGCTCATTTCAATCCCTTTATTTTCAATTCTCAATACTTTAGTTTTTAGATGTGACCCTAATTGTTCTGCAAATCCACCAAACATCCATGAATATACATCTGAGAGTACTTAAGCATAATGTTCTATAACAGTTGCCATCTATTCATCCCCTTTATTGGTTTTTCTTATTTACATATTTACTAGAGAGTGATAAGTTCTTATCTTACACCGAGGGTAGGGGCTGACTTTAGTCGCCCTTATTAAAATTCATTTAAAGACTATTACGATTGAGAATTACATCATTGAACACGAGCGCAAAGTGTTAATTCCAGCGTTTATGATAGGGAGGCTAAAGCCCATAGGTGTTAGGTTAAGCTTTAGCTCCAAACATCAGAAACAGAGCGTAAGAGCTTAAATCGCCCTTTCAGGGCTAAATTAAAATAACATTTAATACCTAGGGCGTTGCCCCAGGCTATATTAAGGCCGCCCCGTTGGGGCTTGAAATTGTATATTTTTTTATCAATACGTTGAAACTTAGGTAGCCCTGAAAGGGCGGGGTTAATATAGCCCAGGGCAACGCCCTGGGTTTGAATATAATATGCAATATCAGCCCTGAAAGAGCGATTTAATCATTTACAGGCGGCAAATATTTAAATCTTAACCTAACACCTATGGGCTAAAGCCGTCCCCTACCCTCGCTAGATGACAATACTCTATTTGACATAAAAAAATAAAGCGGCTTAATTTCTCAAGGGCAGGTAAAAACCTTTGCCTTGCAGAAATTTCGTATAAAACACAAACGCCATGCTTATGGCTATGCATTACCTTGAGAACTCATCACTCTCCAGATATTTAGAAGAGTTAGTTTTATTGAAAACACTATCTAATGCTTGTTGAAAAAAACCTTGGACTGCCCCCTATTTGAATGGTTGTGAATTTCATCAACTAGCTTTTCTCGCTGTTCATCATTCAAACTTGCATTAAAAGCCACGATTTTTTTTATGATTTGGGGCGCCATGGAATCAAGCTGCTGATGCAAAGGTTCTATTAGCTGAAGTAATTTGTCTTCGCTCAACTCATTTCTTGCCACAAGCTCCAAGAAATCTATTCTGAGATTACTGCGGCTTGCCTCGATTTCCTCTTTACCTGTAAAAACCTTGTCATTCAAAAGTACAAGTTGGTTTTTTTGTTCTTCAGAAAGATCAAGCTTATTGGAAATAGAATTTACAAACCTCGAAGCCCCCTTCTCGTGAGCGCCACAAAAAGTCCAATACATAGTTACTACACCTATTATTAAAATAACAATAACTGTCAGTTTTTTGAAAAATTTTCCACTTCTTTTACATTTCATTTTATTTCCTCCTTGTTCCTTTTTTTATTCTAATTTTATTAATATTCTTTTTAAACCTTCACTAATTGAGCTTAGAACTTTAGCCGCATCCAGCATGTCTTTATTGCTTACATCCAGCTTTGCCTGTGTCATGATTTTTGCTTCATTCTGATTCATGGTTTCTACAAGATTATGTCCCTTTTTAGTCAGCTCTATGAGTCTTGATCTTTTATGGTCTGGATTATCAGAAAACTCAACAAGTTTATTTTCTAAAAGGACATTAACGATCTTTTGAATATTCTGACGGGAGACCTTCCTCTCATGGGCCATTTTGGGAACTGTCCGAGAACCAAATCTATGCAAAGACATCAAGATAGAGCGTCTTGGGTCAGATAACTCGCCTTCGCCATGAATCTGCTGTGCAGCCTCTTTAAGACTGTGATGAAACAAGTTAGTCGCATTTGATAAAATATGGAATACTTTTAAGGATTCATGAGCGATCTTTTGGTTCCCTTCCTTCTTTCCTGTTTTTAGTTTTACCATACAACCTCCTCCTTTGGTTCAATTTAAATATGACAACCAAGTTGCCAACTGACTTAAATATACTATATGACAACCGGATTGTCAAATTGCAAATTAATTTTTCTGTTGCTTATGATGGAACCAAAAAAAAAGACCTAAGGCTCGGAAATAATTTAGACGAGTTTAGGTCTTAGGTAATCGGTAAAATTTAAAAGCAGGGAGACTGTTTACGGTTGGCAGTATATCAGTTTGCAATTTGCGGTTTGCAGTTGGCATAAAAAGCGCAGTAGCAAAAGCATAGAACGCGGTTGACACGGATAACGCGGATTTTCACGGATTAAACGCAAAGAGCAGAGCGCAAGGCGAAAACGAGGTAATCGGTTATAGGTATTAGGTGATCGGTAAAATTTAAAAGCAGGAAGGCTGTTTACGGTTTGCAGAAAGCTGGTGAAGCAGTGACTAAAGTGTGCTAAAGTTTGAAGAGAATTAGAGTTGTGGTAAAAATTGAGAATTTTTAAGTATTTATTTGAGATGGAACAGTGTTTATGGGTACTTGCGTTTTTAAAATCAGGGCTCTATTATTAGCCTGTTTATATAAAATAAAAACAGGGAGATATGCTTTTTATGTCAATCAATGCGCATATGAGTAAAAACGTCCAACAACCCCATCTCCTTGAAATGCTTGTCAAATCCAGCATAGAATGGAATTGCGTGTGATTTCATTAGAACAAAACTAGCGCAATCTGTAATGCTTAAATTATTGCCAGGGTATTTTTTAAACCATTCTACTGATTTGCTTTTAATTGTTTCATCAACGTTAATCACTGAAATGCCTGGAGATTCAGTTTTTCTGAGAAATGTTAAGGCTAAGTCGTGTCTTTTAATGGAACAGTTTAAATATGTCATTGTCTCAAAAACAATGAAATCGGATAGCCGAATGCGATAGTTTTGCAGCAACGCCTTTATGTGATCTCTTGCAATTGAGTGGTTCTGATCCTTTTGGTCAAGTAAGGCAATCCAGAAGCTAGAGTCTACAAATACCTGTTCTTTCATGCGCGCCTTTCAGAAAGAATATATTGATCGTGATTTATCGCTCCATCCTCACGAACAGATATAGAACCTACTAAATCATCAAACAATTCAGGATCCGGCTCTTCCTGATCGGCTTCTTCTTTATCCAAAATAGTTACAATGACCTTGACTCGTTTAGTGTTTGGAATTTCCTCAAGAAGTTTTACTTTTCCATCTTCGTATATACCTTTGACTGATAGCATAAAATCACCTTTATTGTTTTTTATTGTAAATTAAAGCACACTTTTACAATATCAGATAACGAGTTGTATTTCTATATTTTTACAAAAAAAAATAACAAAAGTGAACTCAAAGCGAGCGCAAGAGCGCTTCGTAATTACTCAGCATAAACTCAGGGCTAAGCGGTAAACAGTTGGCAGTTAACAGTTTGCAATTTGCGGTTGGCAGTTGCCATAAAAAGCGCGGAAGCAAAAGCATAGAACGCAGATGACACTGATAACGCGGATTTTCACGGATTAAACGCAAAGAAAAGAGCGCTTCGTAATTACTCAGCATAAACTCATAGCAAAAAAAGCAAAAGCATAGAACGCGGATGGCACGGATGACGCGGATTTGCGCGGATTAAGAGCTATAAAGGCTGAAAAGCAGAAAAGCAGTAGATAAAGTGCGGAAAGCTTGGCGGATAAGCATGAAACGCGTCTATCAATTAAAAGCAAAATCTAATGGGCACTCAAAAATAACAGAGGAAGATATTTTCAATTTTGCGGGATGCAATTTACAAGCGATTTCAACGCATGATTACTTAATGTTCAACGTATAGGATTTACTTGCCTGTCACGGCGCGGGGCCGCGCCTACACTACATTATTTGGAAGTCGTTTTGTATCCAAGTTAAGACAATCCCGTTCACATTCAAAGGGCTGGTATTGAGGTAAAACCTCGTTAATTTTTTATAGAGCGAAGCACAACCTAGCTCCAACAGGAGAGATGTGTCTAAAAGCGCAAACATTAACATTGCATCTGCATTTTACAAATTTCAAAACCTTTAAAGAGTCTCAAAGTTTTTGTTTTTCTTCGTGCCTTTGTGTATTTGTGGCTTAAATCGCTTTTGATTTTAAAAATTTAAGTTTATGCGGGAGCTCTATAGTTTGACCGTTATGGGCTTCGCGCCCGTCAAGTCTGTTTTCAGGAATAGTCTTGACGATGCATGTGAATTAGATAATAATGTTCCGAAATGTTACAAGAATTGCGCTCCTCTCATGATTGGAGCGCCCGGCGAATCAGGATTATGGTTCGGCAATTATGTTATTGCCCACGCTTTGATAAACGGCGCTGATGGATGGCGAGTGGCGCTTAAAATTTATAATTTGGATCTAAATTTCAGTGAAGTCAATTATCGGATTTGTATTAACCCTGTTCATAATATTTATGGCTACATTTTTTGTGGCTAAATCCATGGGTATTATGGACAATGCCGTTGTGACCGGTTGGATGGAAGGATTGAAAAATAGCTCCGGCGGACTTGTGGTTTTTGGCGTTGTTTCCGCAGGCCTGTTGATAGTTGACCTGTTTTTGCCAACTCCATCAAGTCTTGTTATGACGTTATCAGGGTTGTTTACCGGTTTTTTCTGGGGTATGGCAATAAATATTTCCGGTTCATTGGGTTCCGCGATTCTCGGTTTCTGGTTATGCCGGGTATCAGGGAAAAGTTTTTTTGAAAAGATCACGGGGAAAAGAGATGTTGAACGTATAAAACATTTTTTTGAAACTCATGGTATCTGGGCTATTTTATTGAGCCGCTCAGTGCCGTTGCTTACTGAAATAATTAGCTGTCTTGCCGGGCTTAGCCCAATGCCGTTTAGAAGATTTATCATATATACATCGGCTGCCACAATACCGGTCTGCGCGGTATACGCTTATTTCGGTTCAATGGGAAAACAGGATGTCTCAAACATCGGCATGCCCATAATCGTAGCTCTTGTTTTGCCTGGCATTGGTTTCGGCGTTTACTTGCTTGTTAATATGGTAAATAAACGAAAGAACGGCGTGACAGAATAGGTAAATTATTTCCCCAACCCGAAAGCGATCAATTGATTGCCCGGCAAAAACTCGCCGGCTCCCGTGCCGGCAAAGAGCATTCCATCGGCAATTGAAAGCCCGCCGGCAAATGGTTGCTCCTGAGACGATTCCCACAACAACTCGCCGGTGTCAATTTTCCAGCCGCGTATTTTCCCGTCTGTTAGCCCCATAAACACAATTCCGCCAGCAACAGACATAGGGCCGAACTGGTAAGCCGGCAATGAATGCAACCAGCGTAAATTGCCGGAAACAATATCAATAGCAACTATTAACGTTGTCTTGTCCAAATTATTATTTGAGGCAAAAAGCGCCAAACCTTCCGCAACTGCCGAAGGGCCGCCCTCCGGCCCGTTTGTTGGCAATGCCTCTTTTGCGCCAAATGATAAAGGCGGCGTTACCTGACGATGCCATAACCTTTTATGTGTATTTAAATCCCATGCGCGAATACCGTCTTTTCCGCCAACTATCGCTATTTTTCGACCGGATATGTCTATGAGCATTGGCGCGCAATTCAAGTCTAGGTTTAAAACATCATGGCTATGCACCTGGTCGGCCCATAAAAGTTTGCCGTTTTTAGCATTTAATGCTATTAAACTATCGCTATATTCCATATTGCCCGGCATTATGTTAAATGGATTGCCGGTAGCGGCATATAGAGTGTTTGTTTGCGCGTCAAAAGACGGCGGAGCTATCAACGAGCCGCCGGAAACATCTTTATCAACAGTATAAAAATCCCACAATATCTCTCCTGTGCCGGCATTAACGCAAACAATCCTGCCCCGTGATGTCGTCTCGCTGCCGGCGGATATACCGGCATAAAGCCTGTTGTTATAAACAAGCGGCGGCGCCCAGAAGTATTCATGCGTCTTTTCAGGATTGCCGATATATCGCTCCCATTTAATCTTGCCGGTCGCGCTGTCAAGAGCCAAAAGTCTATCGCAGGCTATATAAACGGTATTTTTCCATACTGCCAATGATGCATATATACCCAACTTGCGATCCGGCGGATATACGCGCACGCCAACGCCATGTTTCCATATAACATCTCCGCTGTTTTTATCAAACGCATAAACAAAACCATCCCATGAGCCTATAAATACTCGTTCATTGCAAACTATGGGAGCGCCGGTAATGCCGGACTCTGCTTCGAAACTCCATAGCTTCTTTAATTTAGAAACATTTGAGGGGGTAATAATATCTTCTGCTATGTTATGCCTCGTCTGCTTTATATCATAACCGTGCGAAAGCCAACCCTTATTATCTTCTATTTCTTTCGCAAATATTGGCGATGATATCAGCAATAATGATACGCCAAACATGGCAATGAAAAAACCGGCATTAATAAAGCGTGTATTATAATTTGTTCTGTTTTTCATTTTGATTTATTTTAAAGGATTTGAGAGACTAAAAACCGCAAGTAGTTTTGAAGAACAGCCGCCTTCATTCCCGGCCGGCAACGGTATAGTGAAACTGAATTCATAAATTGCCACACGGCCGTTAATTACAACAGGGAAGGCCTCATCCCTTGCGCCTTTGTTAATTATATAACCCTCTGTTATTGGCGGAGCTCCGGAGCTCCAATCAATTTTGACATTTATCAGAGTCGAGTTTTTTTCAGAATCATCGTTGCATGAGCAGCTTAACTCCTCATAAATATCAAAGTTAAGTTCAACAAATTCCCCTTGTTTTTCAAAACCATACCCACCCTCGCTTCGCGTAATAATTTCCCACCCGTTTTGCATTAACTCATTAACATTGTTTTCTATTATTTTTGCGTCTTTGCCCTTTTCACGATATGAAAGCTTAAACTTTGCCGGCGGCACGGATCCCTCAAGGTCGGCATTACATTCGCCTGTGGCCGGCATAGGCCATGAAATCAATTTTATGTTAGTTATTCTATTGATAAGGGCTTGTTTATTTGTGTTGCCGGAAGCGCCGGCGGTGCCATGCGGATGTTGGTATTCGGGGTTGTTATCTTTTTGCGCTTTCTTATGAGATACTGATTGGCAACCCATAGGGGCGATAATGACCAGTAAAATTAACGCGGTCATAAGCTTTATGATTTTGTTTTTCGAATTAGCGCTGTTAGCAAACAATTTTCCGGTTTTTATTTTCATATTATGTCTTTCGTTAAAATTTGATTATTTTATTCACTTGCCCGCCAAATGAGCAAGGATAATATCATGCACTTGTGTTGCATTAATCTGTTTTGCGGGAAGAAGCTCACTGCTTTTTGTAATTATAACAGGGCAACCTTCCGCTCCGTCAGGTTGCCGGCCGTGAGATCCTTTTACAAGGAAAGGGTCAAGCGGGATAAAGTTCATCAAATACCTAAAACCCAACTTCTTTTTCAGCAATGTAATCATAAATTGAAGTTTCGGGCGCGGTATTTCAGGATTAAGGAACAGTTCAACTGGATCATATCCAGGTTTGCGGTGGATGTCAACTGTATCAGCAAAATCCGGAGCTTTTTTATCATCCAGCCAATAATAATAAGCAAACCATGAGGATTCATCCGCCACTGCTATTAAATCACCGGACCTGGAATGGTTTAGATGAAACTTGATTTTTTCATCATCCCCTAAAACACGCTCAACGCCTTTAATATTTTCTATAAGATTCCTGATTTCGCCTGTTTTAGATTTATCATTAACATAAATGTGCGCTATCTGGTGATCAACAACTGCAAACGCCCGGCCAGCGCCGGGATCAAGGACTTCGCGTCCCTGTTCATTACGCGCGGCAATATACCCTTTTCTTCTAAGCTCTCTATTTATCAAAACAGGGTTGTTGACATTAGTAATACCGTATTCAGAAAGCACAATAACTTGAGCGCCTTTTGATTCATAAAAGCGAATCAAGCCGGCGCAAACCTTGTCGATTTCATTTAAATCAACGGATATTGACGGATCGTCAAGGCCTGCCCTTTGCAGATTATAGTCAAGGTGAGGCAGATATATAAGCGTAAGCGTTGGTGAATATTTTTGTTCAACAATCATTGAGGCGTCGGCTATCCATTGAGAAGAGCGTATTGCTGTGTTGGGCCCCCAAAAATTAAAAAGTGGAAACACCCCTAACCGCGCTTGTATCTCGTCGCGCAAGCCGGTCGGCCTTGTATAACAATCGGGAAACTTCCTGCCGTCCGCCGCATAGATGGGTCTGGGCGTGGCTGAATAATCCACTGTTGAATACATGTTATGCCACCAGAACATGTTAGCGCAAGTAAAAGACGGGTCTATCTCTTTTGCCGTATCCCATATTTTTTTACCGGACACCAGGTTATTTGACTGCTTCCAAAACTTAACCTCGCATTCATCTTTGTAATACCAACCGTTGCCTACAATACCATGTTCAGAGGGCTGTTTACCGGTTAAATAAGTTGATTGCATCGAACAAGTAACGGCGGGCAAAACCGGTTTAACAGTTGAGACTGCGCCCTGCCCCGACCACTCAGCAAGAAATGGAGTGTGGAGCCCGATTAATCCCTGAGTCAACCCTACAACATTAATTATTACTGTTTTATTCATTTTTTATAAAATACCCCATTGTCCACTCATACTCTTTTTGAATGGAACTTACGATGTCTGTTTTTAACTCTTGTGGTAAAAACTCCCAGGTATAAGTCTCTATTTCCAGATGCGAGGTTAATTTGTTGCTCTTTAAATATTTTAGAGTCTCAATTGTCACAAATTGTGTTGATTGAAAATAATTAAGACCTTTAAAAAAAACAGGAACATGAAAATGTATCCTCCATTCGCCGGACCTGTTATCTTTTATATTAGGCAACGCATAAACAAGGTCGCTGTAACTTTTGGTTAAACCGTCAGGTTGCATCACCACAGCCTGGTGAAGATAATCAGATTTGGTTAATGGCTCAAGGAGCTGCTTCACTTTGCCTCTATACTCATCACCACAATCCCCAGGCATTAAACGCAATGCGGAACTTATGTGCGCTTTGCCTATTTGTATACCGGCTTTTGTTAGATTATTTAAAGCGTCTATACTTCTTTCAAAATTTACAGCAAAATGGCAGACGTCAAAACAAATTTTAATATGACGTAAAATAAGCTCTTCGGCTTTTGATCTTTCAACGCCTAAAGATTTCATTAACAACCCCGCAGCGCCGGCAAACAACCACTCTTCAAAATATCGAATAACATCACTGCTGCTTTCAAGCAAACATCCGGGTTCAGGCTCAATATCCAGATGCAGATGTTTCCCCCCCTTTTCAAACAGTTCAACCATTTTTTCAATTAGAGCCGCAATATGAAGGGCTGAAGCATCGCATACTTTTTCTTTGCCCGTCTCATTTAATCCTGATTTATACGCAATGGGCGCAGTGGAAACACCACCGTCAATTCCATCCGGCAAGATGTGATTAAGTATCTCAAAAAGCCTGATAGTGTAATCCCTTCTATCAGTGGTTGACCAGTCAGGATCAAAAACCCGCTCTTTCACTTTACCCCCATGAAACCTTCCATAAATAAAACCGTTAATAGTAAAAATATATAGATCGTTTTCATTTAGCCATAATTTAAACGCCGTGATAGCGTCCGGCTTTACAAGGTCAAGCGAAGCGATATTTGACAAGCGAAGCCCGATGCCAAACCGGCCGTTTGGCGACAAAGCAGATTTTAATCGCGGTATATATTTTTGCAAATTCGAAAACGTCTCATCCCATGTCTCGCCGGGATGCGCATTAGCGCAATAAGTAAGGTTGAAATATTTATCAGAGCCGATTTTCAAATTTCTTTTACCTTTTTTAATTCAAACTCATTTATTAACAAGATTGCTTTATGAAAAAGAGATTCGTCTACCTCGTTAATATTTATGCCTTGGCCAACCTCCTTAAGCATCATTAACGTTAACTTGCCGCCTTGATGCTCGCGAAACTCTTCCATGCCCAGCAAAAGAGTTTTTACGTATTCATTATCATCTCTCCATTGAGAAAGTTGGGGCATTGTTAAGTTAAACCCCAGACAACCAAGAGTCTCAAGCACAAGCTCCCATTCATCATCTTTTAACAAGCCGGCAAGATATGAATATGTCGTGTCTATCGCAATGCCAATAGCCACGGCTTCGCCGTGCCGTATGGAATAATCGCTTAATTGCTCTATCTTGTGCGCGGCCCAATGTCCAAAATCCAGAGGCCGGCACGAACCATGCTCAAAAGGGTCGCCGCTTGTTCGTATGTGATTTAAATGCAATGTGGCGCAACGGTAAATAACCTGTTTCATCACTTCCATGTTGCGGCTCTTTAAATTTGACGTATTATTATTAATATATTCAAAAAATCCCCTGTCTTTTATTAACGCAACTTTCACCGCTTCAGCTATGCCGGACCGCCAATCTCTGTCGTCAAGAGTTGTAAGGAAATCGAAATCGTTCAACACAGCATAAGGAGGCGCAAATGTTCCAACAAAATTCTTTTTGCCAAAAACGTTAAATCCGTTTTTAACTCCAACGCCGGAGTCGTTTTGCGATAGAACGGTAGAAGGAATCCTTATCAGCCTGATCCCTCTATGCGCGGTCGCGGCGGCAAGACCTACAACGTCAAGCAACGCTCCGCCGCCTATTGCAATAATGTATGAATGGCGGCAAATGCGTTGAGCGTTAATACGTTCGTGAAGTTTCTGATATAACGTATGATCATTTTTAACGTTTTCCCCGCCTTTTAAAATAATCGGCTCACCGAGTATATCAAAAACATCTTTATACTGGAGCGCATAAACCTCAAGTTTGTTAAGCAGATCTTTATGTTCGGCAAGAACGCCGTCATCAATAATCACAATAGCTTTTTTCATGACGGATTGATCATCGCCGGCAATTACAGACGCTAACAGCCTGTTTTCAGGATTGAATAAACCTGTGAGAAAATGCACATCATAATTAAAGTTGACTTGAAATGATTGTCTTATAGTTTCCATGTTTCTATCTATCAGTATCTTATAAGTGAAGTTGTGACAATTTTTGACAAAATATTTTGAAAAACTACATAGGATTTAAACTTTTATTATATAATTTATTCAAAAATTTAAAATTTTTACCGAAACTTTAGTTCACTTTTAACTTTAGTCACTTTCCGGTTTATCTGGATCATGTTACTGAAAATCGTTTGGCTGTGAATATTGAAACCGGCAGCAGAGCTAACGCAACAACGCCAATTATCAAGCCCCCGAACCCGGCGGCCAAAGCCGCGTCAAGGATTATCAACGACAATACACCAAACTTTACCGCGTTCTGAATCATCGTGCCCGTAGTATTACGCAAAGCGATCAATGCGGGAATAAAGCTGCTAAATATAAAAAATATTAAAAAAGGAGCTGTTTTTAAAATGTTAAACTCTTTGAAAACGACAAGAGATATCACGAACGCAATAGCTACAATGTACAACATGATCGCGGTTTTTATAAAAATTCCGCCGCCGCCATATACTTCATTCTTGCTCATTAATGTTACCCCGGCAATATAAGCTATTGGAATAAATACAATTAGCCAAAACGCCGGCATCATAACACCTGCGGCGCTAACGCCAAGAGCCAGATTCATCCCCCGGCATAACCCCATGTTTACCGGACCAAGAACAATGCGATGTTTTGCCGCGGCATTATATGAAAGACAGAGCAGAGCTATTACAACCGCAATTATCCCGCTCTCAACGGCAACATTAAAGGCGGCTACAATTCCTATAACAAACAGCGTTAAAATAAAAATCAGCGCATTGCGTGTTGATACTTTACCGCTTGGCAAAGGCCTTTCAGGCCGCTCTTTTGCGTCAATTATAACGTCAAAGAAGTCATTAAGCGCTATGCCCCCCGAATAAAGAAATGTGGTTGACAGCAATAGACAAATCACAGTGACAAATTGCGGCAAGGTCAACCGAAATATGTCAACTTGCTTACTGGAATATGCGCCCGCAATTGCCAAACCGGCAATAATGTCGGCATGAGCGGTAAATATATTCGCCGGCCGCGTTAGTACAATATAAGATTTAAAAGACAATAGCCCCGCTCCTAATTGAATAAATCAAACATTCCGCAGTTATACTCAAAAGCATTAGGTTTTCGAAATTAGCCAATGAATAAAAGGCTGAAGCCTTAACTCCGGCAAAGACGTTGGCTTGTTACCCTGAAAGGGCAAAAAAAGTCCACCGTAGACAAATTATTTCCATAAATCTTTACAATAGTAGAATAAATGCAACCAAATATCAAATTATTCTTTAATTTAATTGTAAAGGAAATAACCACATATCAAATGAGATACAGGCCGGCCGTGTTGATAAAACAGCAGGTTTAAGGTTCACGTTGGAAATCTGAAATGGGCGTCGGCTTTAAGTCAAAACATGGTTTCCAATTGGGTGAATGGCTATAAAGTTCATTGGCGTGATCATATGTTAGTTTGCGTATAACACTTTCATCATGGCCGTTATTTTGGAGATAATCTACAACTTTTATGAGCGAGAGGGGATCGGACACACCCCAATCCGCTGAGCCGTTGACTATTATCCGATCAGATCCGAACTTTTCAATAATGAACGATACTCTGGCGGGATCAAGCTTGGAGTACGGGTAGACGGTAAGCCCGCAAAAGCAATCGGTATCTTTGCTAATCGGCATACTGGCTTCAGTGTTGTGGTCTATCACAATCTTATTCTGGTCAACGCCTTCGGCTTTGATTATATCTACGATAATTCGAGCCCCTTCAACTTTATTCTCATGCGGCAAGTGGACAATCGCAGGCATTTTACGTTCCTCTGCCATTAAAAGCTGTTTACGAAAGGCGCTTATCTCATTTTTAGTATTATTGTTAAGCCCAATCTCCCCTAAAGCAACACATCTTGGATGGTCGAGATATTCGCCCATTCCATCCAGAGCTTCATTAACAAGGGCGGTATTCTCCGTCTCTTTAGGGTTTATTGAAACAGCCGCAAAATGATCAATGCCGAACCGTGAAGCCCTTAAAGTCTCAAATTCAAGAATAAGCTTAAAATAGTCAAAAAAAGTGCCGGCATAGCGCCTCTCGCTACCCAGCCAAAACGAAGGCTCAACCACGACCTTGATTCCGGCATTATACATAGCTATATAATCGTCGGTTGTTCGAGAGTACATATGAATGTGCGGTTCTATTATCTTCATTTCACTTTATTTCCAATCATTTATACCGGTAACGTTAAATTTTTCAGAGTTATATACAACCTAAATTGAGCGATTCTTATCACCCTCCCCTGACCCCTCCCATCAAGAGAGGGGAAATAAACGGTATATATTAATTACAATACAGCGCCTATTAGGTGAAACTTTTTAACTTTGTGATTAGCGCCTAAACGAGCTGAAAAAGCCAAATCCCCCCTCCCCTTAGTGGGAGGGGCTAGGGGAGGGGGTATTTAAAATCGCTCAATTTAGGTTCAAATAGATCGTGTCTATTCAGGGGGTAGATACAGGCGCTAATTGCCCAATTTGCATTCCCTGGTTAACACTCAAATTTGAAAGAACGCCGGGTTGAAACAAAAGAATGATTGTTGACCCTCCATACGCAAAATGTCCAACCTCCTCGCCCTTTTTAACAGGCACGGGTTTATCTTGTTTTGAAATATTTGCAAATTTCTCCACAAAATTTACAGAGCTTATATCATCCAGACCGATAGGGATCATTGCGACATTTCCATAATTTTCAGTTTGAATTATATAATATCCACGATGGTATATTCCAAATATTCCATAATTCGACAAATATCCGCCAACATTGCCGTTATTTATATAACTATAGAAATTTCCGCCCATTCCAAAGTAAACACCGTTAACATCTTTCGACTCTACCACCGCGCCTTTTACCGGTGAATGATAGCGATGATATACATTCGGCATCAACACACAGGAGATTGCGGTCCCGCCATTAAATGAATCCGCAAAAGTAGAGCCGCCCAAAAGCTCCCTGATATTCAGGTTTTTGCCATATTTCGTATTGATTTGTGTCGTCGCCTTGAGATTGGCATTAATAATATTAATGTTACTGTCGGCGGGAGAGACAAGTATAGAGTCAATGCCCGGCCCGGCAACAGGTCTCGCCCCATCTTTAACTTCACGCGCAAAAAACTCATTAAAGTTTTTAAATCCACCCTCGGGTATTTTATATTCTTCCCATTGGCGAAGGCCTATGTTTTGTTTCCAGGCATCAAGGACTTTCTGGTTAATAGACCCTGAGCTGTCCATAAATAACCCGCGCGCTTTAGTAAATTTTTTTGTCCAGCTAAGGCCCGGCTCCGTCTCAAGAAATTGCATGGCCCAATTGTTTTCATATGCTAAACTGTAAAGCATTGTATAGTATTCAAAACCTGTATACGGCTCTTCCGGCCAAACAATAGACTGAAGCCAGCTTTTAAAAACTTTAACAAGGTCGCTAAAAGGCCTGTTATGCCAGCAGAACTCCTCATTATCGCTTAAACCAAACACTTTTTGCAACGGCCCCATGTCTTTTCCTTTTACGCATCCGCCGGGGGGTGTAACCGCTTCGCTTAAAGCCTTATCCATTAACGTCTGAAAAGCCTTGTCATTACTGTATAGAGCCTCCAACTCCTTAATTACAACAAAGTCAACAACATCGTTGAGTAGTTTTCCTTTGTCTTCCTGGGCAAAACCTGAAATACTAACAGCAAATATCAAGAACACAAAGACGGATGTAATAAGCCTCGTTCCCGCTCTAACTACAGTTTCATTTTTAATAAATCTCTTAACCATAATATATTCCTTTCTTTAAAATATTAACCTTCGGGACAATCATTTTTAATCCACTCCAGAATCATATCCAATTTTGATTTTGACAGGTCTCTGGTAACCGGCATACAGTTAGGCTCGTTAATGTCCATCTCAAAAACCGCTTTTAGCTGATCCTTGTTGGCGTAAACGCTGCCGTAATCCTGCATGTTAACAAAATTACCCATGAACGGGTAGAGCCATCCGTATTGGGCCAATACCGCCCGGACGTCCTTCTTCCATGTGGCGGGCTTCTCATATGTGTATTCAGTATGCACCAGGACGCTTATAAAATCCCAACTGCTCTGAGTATAATCATCAGGGGGATTCGCGGGAGTGTATGATATAGCGTAAACCTGACCGTCGATATATTTTCTGGGATTGCCGGGATTGCCGGCTTTTAATGTAAACGTCGCCTTGCCGTTTTCGTCGGTTGTTACGCTATGGGGAAAATCCAGTATCGTTGGCGTTCCGGCGGGCGGTTCATCAGCGCCTTGATTCAATTGATCCGAATACGCCAAATCAATAGTTATGCCCGAAGCCGGTTTTCCAAAATTCGCGGCGTAAAATGTCACATCCTCCGTATCGCCGGAATTCATCCTGAAAACAAATGAATCAGCCCTCAGGTTAAAACCCGTCGAGTTCTCGTATAACTCCTGTTCATTTGATACGGAAGGCGCCGTTACAAACAACGGCGTCTTTTCAATTGCGTCCATAACGTCTTTGGAAATATTGTTAAACTCGCTCACGCTTGCGTTTTTCATATAAGCGTCCGTTGAGCCGTCAATCACCCCTATTGTTACAGGCTCGCCTTTGTCATTATTATACACAAGCTCCAATTTTGGTATATCTATGTTTTCAGTCAACAGGACATCCTCTCCCTCCGGATTGTATGTTGTCGGCAAACTATTGCCCATGTCAATAACCAGGGATTTACGTGTTTTGTCCAGTTTAAACGGGGCAAAATATAAATAGGAATATTTTGGATCGGTTGGGGACGGCATTGGAGGCAAACCGGAGCTTAAAAGCCTTTGATTAACAAAATGTTCAGGCTCGCCTTTAAGGACGGGCCCAATTGTGCCTGAAACTCTGCCATAAGTAAAATACGCATTGGTATTTTCATCAATTGTAGAATGTGAATTATATGCGTCCACATTAAATTTAATCGAAAGCGAGTTTATGCCGGTGTCAACAGTCCTTTGTTTCAACTCTTTCAGGAATTTTGATTCGTCAACACCGTTCCATTCCATATTCTCAAGCCGCGACTGGTAATATGCGCAAAAGTAGTGGCTGTATTTTGAGCCTCTCATACGCCCCCACATATCCGTAAAAGCGGCAACATTAAACTTCCCATTGATCAGGTTTTTTTCACGGTCGTCTCCCAGAAACAACCTGAATGCCCACACCTGCGACACCGCCTGTTGGTATGGATCAAGGTCAACAAGTTTGCCGGGAAACGGAAAATCCCAACTTTTGAGCGGCGTCCCTATTATAGAGTCGTCCACTTTTGCGACTGCCACTGTTCCGTCGGCATATGAGACTTGCGTCACCTTGCAACCTTCAAACTTCCAGTCCGCCGGCCCGCCGGGATTCCACAATTTTTCAAGCTTTTCTTTGTTTTCCGGATTAAAATTATCCGGTGTATTATTAATAGTTGATGGATTGGTCATAAATTTGCCTGAAAAATGCAGCCTCGGCAAGTCAAGGTAACTCATATAATTTCTCCTTTCAAATATCCGTTATAGATAATTGCGTGAAAAAGTTCGCCTATTATTGTTATCGAGCCCTAAAGCTCAAACCGGTTATTCCTTGTGACTGTTCAACGTAAATTACACACCCCGTCCGCCAAGCGGCCACCCCTCTTTTTAGAGGGGATATTAAATCGGATTTAATTCCACAAAGTCCCCTCTAATAAGAGGGGATTTAGGGGTGTGTATAGTCATGTAAAAACACGCGGAACAGTTACTATTCCTTCGCATCCCTGGCCCTTAACTTAATAGACCAGCTAAAGTCCGATGTTGAATATGCGCTGGAATGGCAACCCATGCATGAAGTGTTCTGGAAATATGTCTCTATCACAGTGTTTGCAAGATAAGCGGGAAACGGAACCCCAAATTTTGCGGTTTCCTCCGGGAGAGACGGCCACTGTGTGCCGACAAGCTCATAATATTCCCATACGGTTCCTTTAAGAAGCTCCTGATATGTTTTATTCATGCCCTGAGTGGAAACTCCATGTGCAAAGTTGGCGGTTGTTGTTCCCGGCGTATTTGGTATATCCTTTACCCTGTAAACATTAACAGGTTTTCTGTCGCTTATTGGCGGCACAATTGGAGGCAACGCAGCCGGTATTTTCCTGGGCTTATAATTAAAACCATATTTTTTTGTGTCTTCAGTTGGGTGACCGTTGCTATATGATGGTTTCAATCCTGGAGGAGCCCCATGTCCCGGGGTCAGATTGTCAACCTGCTCAAAAGTTGACCAAACCCATTGATGAAACTTTTCAGTCTTATGCATTATATGCATACCGGTGAGCCCCATCTTTTGAACTTCGCAAGCTCCTTGCTGATAATTATCCAACTCTTCCGTTTCCAAACCAAGCACAACAGCGTCAATAACATAATAACGGCTCAAATCATCATCTTTCGTCATTTTCCTCCATGAAGTTTTAACCTCAATTGAACCGGCGCCGAGTTTTACCTGCTTTTCCTGTTTAATGTACCATTTATTATCCCGCACCTCAGTATACTCTTTCTCATTAAATTTCATTTCATAACGCGCATAATTGAGATTTTGGTCAATCAATGGATATGGTTTACCGGCTTGATTTGTATCAACAATCACAGAATCGTTTAAAAACCTGGCGGTTGGCGCATTTCCTTTTATGGAAGTACACGGAGAATAAGCCTTTTCATTAGAATTCCAGGCAACAGGCTCGCCTTCCTTAAGAAACAACTGTGTTACATCCCGCCAGGACTCAAATATTGTTGGAATGGTTGAAACACCCCCTTTGTTTACAGCCAGAAAAGTCGCGGGTGTATCAGGAGAAACAGGCAATCCACGCGGCGCGCTTTCCTTTGTATCTGCCGGCCAGGCCAACGCAATAAATGACTGCCATGAAAAATGATCCATATATGGCCTTTCCATGGTCTTATCGGGAAAACTTTTGTAGCCTTCTACCTCATCAGGCATTGTAGATGTGATCGTAGGAACAAGGCTTGAATATGGCGATTCGTCCGCCTTTGCATTATTTAGTTCAATATTGATAACCGGAATTCCGCAAAACATAAATACCATGAAATATTTAAATACACCCATTTTCACCTCCTAAAATTATAAAAATAATTAAATAATAAATTTACACGCCACGTCCGCCACGCAACCACCACTCTTTTTAGAGAATATTAAAATGGATTTCTTTCCACAAAAGTCCCCTATAATAAGAGGGGATTTAGGGGGGTGTATAATCGACACAAAACACGCCCGCCAATTTGAGCCACAAGACCGCCTCTAGGGCTCGGAAAGAAATCATTCTGTTATATAACTTACGGTTTGGAGTATAGCATTCTTGCTTTTGCATGTCAATCGAAGCTCCGGATGCGTTTTTGTAGTGGGATACCCTATTTACGCATAGTAAAACCCTATACAAATTGTAACGGAGACTTAAAAGGCGCCGTGGTTTTGACGTAAAACATTTGTTGTAAACGTATAGTCGGTTAACAGCGATAAGGTATGTAACTACAAAAATCGAAGTTTAATCATAGCCGTGGCTTAGTAACATAAAATCGTGAAAAAAGTCTTTTTATCGTTTTCTAAAAAGAAAGTAACGTTGCCAAGACACAAAAGCGCGAAGAACAATCGAAGAAACCGATGACTGAAAAGTTATAAACATGTCAAAAAAAGTAGGTATAATTAGCCTTTCCCATATATTCCAATGAAACCATGGCCTTAACATCAAAAATTGCCTAATAAGGCAAGTATAGTCAAACAAATCAGGTTTTCGAAAAATTATGTTTGTGTATGTTTTCTTCAAACTCAATGAAATAAAACCCTTAGCGTTTTTTAACTTTTCCGGTTTATCCGGGTTATGTATAATATATTTGTTAATTTATCATGCGGGCTCTTAATCTAGGGCTTGAAAAAAATAAGAAAAGGGAGAATTTTGTGAAAGCTTATAGAAAACATTTCACTATTCAAGATCCTAAACATGTTGTGCTATCGGATTTGCCTTTTCACACAGGGCAGCGAGTGGAAGCTCTGTTTTTCCCAAAAGATGAGGAAAGCAATTCTCATATTAAAGAACTACGAACTTTGTTCAAAATCACACAGGAGTTGCCAAAAGCCAAGACGATAAGCGAAGAAGATATAGCAAATGAAATAGAGGCTTATCGGAGAGGAAAGTGAAAGTGTTGATAGACACCAACAGACTCATATCCGCAGCTCTAAAAGATAGAGAACCGGAAAAGGTAATTTTGTTTATAGCAAAACATTTTGATTTTGAATGGATAGTTTCACCAGAGATTTTAGAAGAATACAAAACCGTTCTCAGTCGTGACAAATTTGGTTTACCGGAGTCATTGCTTAACAAGTGGAACAATATACTGGAAAAAATGACAATTTCAATTGAAGCTGACACCTCAGTCGATTTCCCTCGATATCAGAAAGATGCAAAGTTTCTTGCATGCGCTTTGTCAGCCAATGCAGAGGTTTTTATAACAGGAGACAATGATTTTGGGCAAGCGCAAAAACTTGTCAATACTATAATTATTTCAGTCTCTTTATTCAAAAAAATGTATGCGACATTTATTCTTAAGAATTCCCCGTTGCTCCATGGGTCTATAAAACTTTCCTTGTTCCGCATTTGGAAAATCAGACTATTTTTTAATCATTTTGCAAATTAAAAGTAAATCTTTTGACCCCGAACATTACGCAGGCCCTTAATGTCCATCGCCAAGCGTAAACTTATCCGCGTCTTCCACGGAGCCTTCCACAATATTCTTTCGGTCAAAATGTTCGTCAGGCGAGTAGGTTTTGTCTCCGATCCTGATCTTTTTTACACGTTTAACGGCTCCACTGACAATGTTTTTCTCTTTGACTCCGGCTTGCTGCAGAGCTGATACGCGTTTAACCAGCTCGTTGTAAAAAGCCTCATCTTCTATTAACGTCAGCAACCTTTCCTCAACCTTTTCATGCGTTTCCGTGCCGTCCGGAGCTGTTTCAGCTTCGGGAACATCTCTAATGAAATGCGGGCGAAGCCATTGCCAAAAGCGGCCCAGCAACTCCTCTTTGGCGGTTTTGACGACTTTGCTTGACGCAGCGGCTTTAAAAATGTATCCGGCTGCAGTTGCTACAAATGTACTGATAGGTTCTTCCATAACTTTGCCTCCTTTAATTTACGGCTCGTCAAGAGCGCGCTTTTTACCGACTGAATATATACCTAAATAGGGCTATTGTTATCACCGCCGGTCGGTTCAAGCATCCAGTCCTTTGAAAGTGGGCCGGGTAGTCTTAACTGCTGGATACCGCGCGGCTTCCAAATAATGTAGTGTACGGCGCGTCCCCGCGCCGTGGCATGCAAGTAAAGCGTATACGTTGAAATTAAGTAATCATGCGTTGAAATCGATTGCTAATGGGGCGCCGCAAAATTTAAAAGATCTTCCTCAACGCAGACGGCACGAGGACGCGCCTACACTACAACGGCAAATTCGAATGTTTTGCAACCACCTTCAAAGGGCTGGTTCAAGCATCCTGACTTGAACCTTGTTAACCTTAGCTTTACTCCGTAAAGAATAAATCGAAAAATACCGCTAATGTTTTACGCGTCACAAACCAAAGGAAAGATAATTGATCAATACAGAGTATTGTTTACGTCAGCGTGGTTCAAGTCGGGAGACATTGAACCAACACGTCATAATTTATACCATGGCAGATAAGCTACTCAGTTTTCATTAAAACCTAAACGAACTCAAAAAAGCAAATTCCCCTCCCCTCAGTGGGAGGGGTTAGGGGAGGGGGTATTAAAATCGATCAATTTTTGCGCAGCCCCTTATTAGGCTGCATAATTTCAGAAGCTCCTTTAGTACCTTGCCCTAAGTTGCTTTTTCACTTTCTGCTTGTCTCGTCAATTTTCTTCTTAATACTCTTATATACCCCCTCCACTTTCGCAATATCCGGATGCCCCTCAGGCAATGCTTTCCTGAAAACAGCCAGGGCCTTGCCCGCCAATTTCAAAGCCTCTTCATAATCGCCAAGGTCATAAAGTACGGTTGCCAAATTTGAATAACGAATCGCTGTAGTTGGATGATCCTCTCCGAAGTTCTTCTCATCTGAATTTTTCGCTTTCTCCAACAGTTCTTTTGCGCCTTCATAATCGCCAAGGCCTCGAAGCACGGTTGCCAAATTTGAATAATGAACCGCTGTAGTTGGATTATCTACCCCGAAGTTCTTCTCAGCGGAATTTTTCGCTTTCTCCAGCAGCTCTTTTGCACCTTCATAATCGCCAAGGGCTTTAAGTACGGTTGCCAAATTTGAATAACGAACCGCTGTAGTTGGATGATCCTCTCCGAAGTTTTTCTCAGCGGAATTTTTCGTTTTCTCCAGCAGCTCTTTTGCACCTTCATAATCGCCAAGGGCTTGAAGTACTAATGCCAAATTTGAATAACGAACCGCTGTGGTTGGATGATCTACACCGAAGTTCTTCTCATCGGAATTTTTCGCTTTTTCCAGAAACGCTTTTGCCTCATCATAATCGCCAAGGTCTTTAAGCGCTAATGCCAAATTTGAATAACGAACCGCTGTGTTTGGATGGTCCACTCCGAAGTTTTTCTCATCGGAATTTTTCGCTTTCTCAAACAACGTTTTTGCCCCATCATAATCGCCAAGGTCTCGAAGTACGGTTGCCAGATTGTTTTGTAAATTAGCAATTTGAGCGGCGCCGTTTTCAGAAAAATGGGCCAACAGGGCATTGCCGAACGGTATCCAGGGGAATTTGTCTACAGGGTTGTCTTTAGTCTGGTCAATGCTTAGTTTATCAGTAATGCGGTTAATCAAAGGGGCTACGTCTTCAAGCTCAATGGGTTGTTGACGCGTAACTATATTGGCTATGACGCGGTGCAGCTTGTGGCTGTCCGCTTCGCGGTTGCTCAGCAGCCACCCTTTTGAGGTCAGCTCTTCCATGGTTTCGGAGAACACGTCATCTTTTTGGCTCTTTGCCGGGGCAATCAACTCTTTTAAAATATCATATCCGTGAAACTCCGGCGGCAAACAGGTTATTTGTTTCATCAGCCATATCTCATTTTTGTTCAGATTGCTCAATTTGAATATGGAGTTTAAATAAGAGGTCACCTTTTCAATTTGGCCTGCGTTGTGGTCTACATAAACATTGGCCTTAAGATCGTCATCAATTGCCTTTTTAAGCTTGCCAATTTCACTCCTCTGTTTTTGGGCTGTTTTCGCCAGTATCTCGATGGTGAGTGTGTGCATGTCAACAGACTTAACCAGATCAATTATATCCTCGCGTAAAATATTGCCGCGTGTGTAATGCCTTAAAAAAAGGTCAACGGCTTCGGCTTCGGTTAAAAAGTCGAGTTGCTTCAGGTCGAATTTGTTGATCTGTTCCCGTGATGTCGCCAATATATGCCAGTTGGGTTGGGTTGGCAGGGCGTCGTAATATTGTGTTAGCGTGAAGTCAACATTGTCGACCACAAGCAGGTTTGGTTTGTCGTCAATGTTGTTAAGTTTAATAATAATCTCATTAAAAATAGCGTTGCGGTCTTTTCCTTTGCCGTCGATACCCAGGCTTATTAAAAGCCCGCCGGCGTTCACAAAATCGTTTACAATATTGTCAACCTGGCTTATCCATGCAATATGGCGATAGTCATCGTAATGCTTCCCAACATAAGCCTGCGCCAGAGTGGTCTTGCCGATGCCGCCCAAGCCGTTTACAAGCACAACCTGTTTGCGGCTAAACAGCCGTTCCCGCAAATCAACAAGGTCAGCCTGCCTGCCGACGATTTTATCTTCCGGAATTTGAGGCATTCTGGTTGTCAGGCGTTTTGGCAACACGGTTTTGTTGTTGGTGATAAATATTTTGGATTCGGTTTTGTCCCCTATTATCACATCCCTTCCGGTTTTGGAAATGTTGCCGGGCACGGCATTTTTCTGGGAAACAAAGCCGGCCAACATGGTCTTAAACACGTTGCCGATCTTACCCGCCTCCTTTTCAGCTATTTGTTGCAACGCGTTTAGCTGCCCAATATTCAAACCGGGAAGTTTGGCTGATGCCACGTCAATATCGTTTACATTTATAACGGTTTTAGACCCGTCCGCGTTGTAGAGGGTGATATTGCCGTTTTCATCTAATTTAACAGAGTCTTGTGGCTCCATATTTTTTTACCGCCCATGCGTTTGTAAAGAATTTATGCGCCGTTTGCGTTAATAATTCTCATTAGAGCGGTTTGTCTACTCTAGCAAGAACTATCCTTATAGGAAATAATAGCTGTTAATGATAACAACCATGCCGGCTTTTAACAAATAAATTACTTTACATACATGGCTAAGAGGGCGCGGTTCGTTGCTAAGTATCTTATAACCTAAATTTAACGATTTTTATCACCCTCCCCTAACCCCTCCCATCAAGAGAGGGGAAACAAACGGTATATATTAATTACAATACAGCGCCAATTAGGTGAAACTTTTTATGTGCGAGATTCGCCCCCGGGCATCATTCTCTCCTCAGTGGATAATTTTCACTAAAGCCGCCAAGCTGCCAAGTGTTCATTTATCACTAGAACAGACAAGCTGCTCAGTGTTCATTAAAACCAAAATGAACAATCGGGGCCACAAAGATCCATTTTAAGCCCTAACCAAAGCTAGGGGACAGGCAAAATTAAATTAAATTAATTCAGTTTTTAAAAAGGCGAATTTAAAAGTGAATCCCTAATGTATGGCAAATTATATGCGCAAATAACTTTGATGAAAAATATTTACGGATGATGGGAGGGATAATTTTCTTTTATTTCTGTTGATTTACTTAAAAACGGGTTTATTTTGCACTAATACCTGTAAAGCCCTGAATGCAGCGAATGCGCAGAGAACGCTTCGTAATTACTCAGCATAAACTCAGAGCCTTTTCTGGAATTTGGGGTTACAAAGCGGGGGGGTTGTAACCAGGGTAAAATTTTTCTCTTGTGTTGTTCTTTTTATCCTGTAAATCCCGTATATCCTGTCTATAATTGCTTTTGTTTTTGCTCTTGTTTTGCTTTTACCTTGATTTCAGTTAAGCTCCACCCAATGGGGCAATTAGGGGGCAGGTTATTTTGTAATGTTGTTCGAAAGCTTTACGATTTTGACTGCATTAAAAGAGAAACGTAACCCGCCAATCTTAATCATTGCTTTTTGTTTTTCTGGTTTTCCTTAATTTAGTCAAATACTTAATATCTTCAATGTCTTTAGGCCGGCCTGCCGCATATTTCATTTTTATAAGGTCGTCCAACGAAGCAAACCATACAAATATGCCGCCAAATTTTGCTTTTACCTTATTTCGCCAGACTTGCTCAAAGGTTATCCCTTTTACAAATGGATGTATATCTGTTTCAACAATATATTGACGTATTAATATCTTATTTGTTAAAAGGTCATTGATAGTAAGGTCTGCGACATCATATCCAAACTGTTTTAATGCGTTTAGCGTGTTTTTTGCGTTATTTTTTTCAGGTTTTATAAATATATCGATATCTAAAGTAGCGCGAGAATATCCATGAACCGGAAAAGCAGTCGCCCCTATAACAACAAACCGTACTTTATTTTCTTTTAAGAATTTGAGTAGAGTTTCTGTTTCCATTATTATTTAAGAGAATACTCATTTCCTGAGTTTTATTAAACATCATCTGAAATCTTTGTTTGGTGGTTAAAGACTTTAGATATTTCAATTCGAAATCAATCTCTTTCTCTTCATCATGGTTTTTTAATTTTAAAATAGCCATATCTTTTTCCGCCTTTTCCATTTAAATGGACTGAGTATGATAAGCTAAAACATTTTAATGTTTATTTCGTTTATATTATATAATTTATGCCTCGCGTTTATCCAGTAATCAGTATTTAGAACCAAGTTCCACACTTTTCATCCAGCATCCTGTTATGCCATGCCCTTCGCGATCTGCTCTCAGCTCTTTCCATCCAGAAACCGGCATCCGGTTATTCTTAGCTACGCCATTAGCGCTCTGCCGTCAACGCTTTTATCCAGCATCCAGAAACCAGAAACCAGTACCCCGCCTAAAAATGCGTTAACGCCGGCTTGCCGATGGGAAATACGTTAAAACCGATATCAAACAGTTTTTTATGGTCAAGGATGTTTCTGCCGTCAAATATAAACGCAGGCTGCTCCATTGACTTGTAAATTTCCTTGTAATCAAGTCCTTTATACACTTCCCACTCGGTCAGAACCGCAATAGCGTGGCACCCATAGGCCGCCTTGCCGGGCTCTTTTATATAACTGATCTTTCCCTCAATGTTTTCCAGGTCGGATTTTGCGTTCTTTAACGCCCCGGGGTCGGTAATGCGAAGCTCCGCCCTCTCCTCAAGAAGTTTTTTTGATATAAAAATAGCCGGACTTTCACGAGTGTCCCCTGTGTCGGCCTTAAACGCAAATCCAAAAAGACATATCTTTTTACCCGCCAAAGTATTAAACATAGCGTTAAGCATATTCATGATAAAACGCGTCTGTTGGAACTCGTTTATCTTCACCACGCTTAGCCAGTATTCAGCAACCTCCGGCAGACCGTAATATTGGCATAGATAAACAAGGTTTAAAATATCCTTTTTAAAGCACGACCCTCCAAAGCCGATGCTCGCGTTTAGGAATTTCTTCCCTATCCTGCTGTCCATTCCTATTGCGTTTGCCACCTCGCTAACGTCCGCGTCGGTCTTTTCGCAAAGCGCGGAAATAGAGTTGATAGACGATATCCTCTGCGCCAAAAATGCGTTGGCCACAAGTTTCGAAAGTTCGCTGCTCCACAGGTTTGCTGTAATTATTTTATCCCTGTCAACCCAATTTGAATAGATCTCAACCAACTCATCCCTGGCTTTTAGCCCGCTTTCAGTCTCATTCGAGCCGACCAAAACCCTGTCGGGATTAGTAAGGTCGGATATTGCCGTTCCCTCGGCCAGAAATTCAGGGTTTGAAAGCACCTCGAAATGGATGTCGCTTTTTGAAAAGCTTAATATCCGCTCCATTGCCAACGCTGTTTTTACAGGCAAAGTGCTCTTCTCGATAATTATTTTTGACGATTCCGAGAGCTGCAGAATTTGCCGCGCCGTTGCCTCCCAATACTGCAGGTCCGCCGCCATCCCCTCCCCGGCGCCGAACTCCTTGGTCGGTGTGTTAACGCTGACAAATATGATATCCGACTCCTTTATCCCATTTTCCAGATCTGTATTGAAAAAAAGGTTAACATTCCGCGTCTTTTCCACCACATCATACAACCCCGGCTCGTAAATCGGCAAATTCTCTGAATTCCATTCAGCAATACGCTCGGCATTAATATCAACTACAGTCACCTTGTATTGCGGGCATTTCAGCGCAATCATAGCCATAGTCGGCCCACCGACATACCCCGCCCCAATGCAAAGGATCTTCTTTTTAAACTCCATCAAACAGCCCCCTTAATAAGTTGCAATCACAGTTTTACTGAAAAATCACTAGAGCTTACCCTAAAAATTTAAAGAAGTCGATAATTATTTCTATTTTTGCCGCAATTTTTGCAAATGTTTAATGAATTGCGCAAAAATATGAAATGAAAGCCTCTCTTCCCGCACATAGGGGCCAGGTTTAGAACTATTAAAACAGCGCCCGATTCGTTTCAAAATAGGCGGCGGGTTCAGTTGAGCGGTTGCAGACACCAACCACACGCGAGGGTAGGGGCTGACTTTAGTCGCCCTTTTTATATTCATTTAAAGACTATGGCGATTGAGGGATATAATATTGAATTGGCATGAAAGTTGTCAAACGCAATGCATTTGTCTTAATTCAATGACATTGCCCTCGCCCTCAGCGCATTCCTGCTTTATGTTTTATGCTTTATTCCGGCTTGTTCCGGCCGGCCAATTGGATATTGACTGCGTTGCGCGGTTACAATTAGAATGTATATGCAATCATTTTCTGTAAAAACTCAGGTTTCTCTATTTTTCGATATAAATCGCTCGCGATATAAAAAAAATGAATAATAAAATAAAACTTATATTTGTCGTTATTTGCCTTCTTTTGCCGTTTAACAATGCATTTGCAACAGAAAACGAATTAAAGGATCTAACAACAAATGAATTAAGTGATTTAACCAAATTAGAAATATTAATTAATAAGTGCGCTGATATGGCTAAAACATTGGAAAAAGAGTTGGCCACGGTTAAAGAGGCGGTTGCCTTTATTAAACATAAAGAAGGGCAAACACTGGAAATCGCAGACAGAATGGAAACTCTTGAAAGCAAATATAAGGACAAAATAAGGACTATTGAAATCGTAAACAATTTAAAAGAGGAGGAGATGAAGACGTTTGTGAATAAAACTGTTGAGTCGCTAAATTTAAGGGAAAAGGATATGGACGAAGTTCAGGAGAGACTGGATAGTTTAGAGGGGAAATTTGAAGATGAGCGCGAATTAATTGACGAGGTTAAAGTCGCAAATGTTTCTGAAGAGTTGGACTCAATGAAAAATGCTATAAAGTCTATAAAAGAAAGGGAAGAGGATATCCTTGACTTATCCTCAAGACTGAAAACTTTGGAAAACAAGTGGGCAAATTCATTTGACACTGTAGACACTCTAAAGGAGGCAACGGCTGAATTAAGAAAAGGATTGGAAGATCAGGAGATAACCACATCCATAATACAAAAAGAGTTGAAAAGAGACCCGGCGCCTAAAACCGAGGGAGAAAAATCAGTTGAAGAACAACTCTCCGTTATATCAGAATTAGTTCTGGAGCATGACAAAGAATTGACGGATGTTATCGGCGCTTTTGAAAATGAAAACATTGACCCGAAAAATGATGAGATTAAAGACGCCCCAACCATGGATGAAAGAATTGTAGAGGCGGGAAATGATTTAAACAAAGCCGAAGCTCAAGTCGAAGCCGAACCTGAACAGGAAGGCGATATTTTTAATCTCTTTAAAGACAAAGGTTATTTTGAAATCGGCAATGGTTTTTACGCAAAAGATATCAGTTTTCAGCCGTTCGGCTCATCAGTCGAATTATCCGGCATCATCTTAAACGCGTCCGCTGAAGATTACAATATCGCTAATTTTAAGATATTGGTTTATGATGATAACAGTGAATTTTTAAGAGAACAGGAATTTTCGTTAAAGGGAATTGCAGGCTCGGAATCAAAATCTTTTTATGAGATCATCTCAGGTGTGAAAACAGATAAAATAGCAAACTATGCCATTGTTTTTGGAAACAACAAAACGCCGGATCAACTACAAAGCGTGAAACCGGCCGCCAAACCGGAATTTGAAGCCCTTTTAGACCAAATTAAAGAGTTAGATTCTGAGCCTTCAAACAATGAAACCCGCGCCGAGAGCCTAAAATCACCAGATATTCTGCCTTAACCGTATATTATCGCTTTCATTATTTACATAACAATTCACATACTCTGTAATCCTATCCGTAGTCTCTTTATCTGTATGATCAAACTTAAAACCAGCCCAATACCCGTCATCGCTGTCCCCGTTTCTTACACACACGCCTCTTGTGGTAATAACGCCGGCTTCATCGCCTAAATCAAATTTAAAATCATAGAAATGTTTGCCTTCTAATTCGGACAGCAACGCGCCTTCCATCTCAAGTTCAAGAACAGTCGCCACATTATCGGCAAGCAATCCGCCCTGGCTCAAATTTTTTACCATAGCGCAAGCTGAAACTACCTTATCATGCGCCAGGTTAATCTTGAATTGCGCATTAAAATCAGTATCCACACGCTTTCCCCGCCTGCTTTTGCTCTCATCCGCCGGTGGTTTAGCCGAAATTTCATCCTCAAATTTAGAAACCGCCTTATCAGTGTCGGTCTCATTGTATATTTTTATCACACCATCTTTGCCGGCCATTTTTAGTGTAATCCGTATCTCAGGCTCAACATTGAATAGTCTTATTTCCAGTCCGCGAAAAATAAAATCGCATAACACGCTAACTCCCAGGCTATCAACCTGGCTGGAGCTCTTCATATTAATTAATTGATACAGCCTATTATTATCAATACAGTATCCAAAATAATCCTGCAATGCGATAGAAACATTTCCCGTCAGGTTGCCCGGTATCACAATGCAATCAACGGTATCACTCTGGTTGTTTAACGGTTTAATATCCATATCTTTAATTTTCTATTTCTTGCTAATTGTTAAGCGAAATAATCTAATAAATCAAGTAAACGGATGACCTTACAACTCCACTGAATTAAAATAAATCCGTATATTTTAGTTTAAAACCTGTCGCATAATCAATAGCTAAGTTATAATTATACAATTCGAAGATAAATCACAAAGTTAAAAAGTTTCATTCAATTGGCCGAACATTGAAATTAAATATAAACATTTAATAACACCTCCCTTGAAGGAAAGGGCTGGGAAAGGGCAATAAGATTCACTAAATGCGCCCAGCCTCTTAACAATACTCTGTATTGATCGCATACTCGCAACAGAGTTTCACGTCAGAAAACCTTAAATCAACAGCAGGCCGGGAGACGCGCAACCGTTTACATATTTGCAATTTGATTGCAAATATGTAAAACACGTGGTATATTCTTCATATGATTGAACGCGCAGTAAAAAAACAAGTATTACGGTTGGCGAAACAGTATCCTGTTGTCACAATCACCGGCCCCAGACAATCAGGAAAAACAACACTTTGCCGGGCTTTGTTTCCCGCAAAGCCCTATGTCTCGTTAGAGAATCCTGATAATAGAAGAGCGGCGGTTAAGGATCCAAAGCAATTCCTTGCTGATTTTCCCAACGGAGCCGTTTTGGATGAAATCCAAAAGGCTCCGGATTTATTATCATATATACAAGGAATTGTTGATGATCAAAATAAAGAAGGATTGTTTATTCTCACGGGTTCCCATCAGTTTGAACTTATGGATTCAATCACCCAATCCTTAGCGGGCAGGACCGCGCTGGTTAAACTACTTCCATTTTCGTACGCGGAAATATATGGCTTGAACAAAAAAAAGCATGAAATCAACAAAGTTTTATTTAACGGTTTTTATCCCCGAATTTTTGATAAAAAACTGAATCCAACCGAGGCATTGGCTTTTTATACATCAACTTATCTTGAACGCGATGTTCGAGCGCTTATTCAGGTTCAGGATTTATCGCGTTTTGAAATGTTTCTTAAAATATGCGCCGCGCAAACAGGACAGATACTCAACCTTTCTCATTTAAGCAATGAATGCGGCATTGCCGTCAACACCGTTAAAAGTTGGCTCTCTGTGCTTGAGGCCGGTTACATCATATTTTTGCTCAGACCTCATCATAAAAACTTTCGAAAAAGGTTAATTAAATCACCAAAACTATATTTTATAGACGTAGGGCTGGCGGCTTATTTATTAGATATTCAGGATGAAACGCATATAAAGAATCATCCTTTACGAGGAGCTTTATTTGAGACATTTATTGTTGCTGAAATATTAAAGAATAGGTTTAATTCCATTAAAACTAACAATCTCTACTATTTTCGCGACAACATTGGAAACGAGATAGACGTTTTAATGGATATGGGAAGCGAAGTTATTCCTATTGAAATCAAATCAGGCCAAACCATGAATAACGATTTTCTTAAAGGCCTTAATTATTACCGGGCATTAAATCCCGATGTCAACCAAAGCTGGCTAATATATGGCGGAGACAAATATTATCAGGAAGATGGACATAAAATTTGTCCATACAACAAAATGACTGAAAAAATTATAGCAATATAGAAAAATAAAAGGCTACTGAAATTAGAATTATGTTGGTTCTAGTCTCCTTACTTCAACCACATCTGACCTCCCCCGGAATTTTTGTATCCATTTGTGGGTATGCTCAGTTTTTGCTTATTAATCTGTGTAATCAGTGAAATCCGTGGTTTAGCTTTGCCTTAATCCCGCCAACCCTGTTATCCAGTCTAAACGCTTTTGCTTTTAAATGAAAACTGAGCAGCTTGTCTGCTCTAGTGAGAATTATGCCCGGGGGGCTAATAACGAATATGGCAATGAAACAACAACCTGGGGCGTAATTGACCCCCAGGTTGTTGGCGGTTTAGCGAGACTCAGGCAATATTGTTACATAGGCTACCGGGCCGCGCCAATCAAACATGGCCGCGTCCATGTCGCCGATTCCATGAATGCCGGAGTGAACGTAAACAAAACCTTCGGCGTCGTCCGTATCGCGGGCAAAATGGCTTCCACATGGCGGGCCGGGGACAAAATCGCATGATTCATTGTTTTTTTCGCTGCCTGCATCATAAGCTAATGCCATGATATTGGATTTGCCGTAATTAGGCAAAACAAAGTTATTTACCGCAAAAAAGGCGTCGTTAGTTGAGGCTAACATGCCGGCTATTGAGATGTTTTTAAATTTACCCTTGCTTTCCACTTCTATAGTAACCGTAGCGCCGGGGGCCAAAGAGCCGGAACCTCTAACATGCTCTAAAACGTCGGATCGCGCATCCAAGGCTTCCTCTAAAGGCGACAAATCGCCGTCTTCAGCGAGCGTTGCCAGCTCTGAGCTTGATTTTTCGCCAAATTTAAACAACTCAAAAGACTTTTCGTGAATGATTGCCAATGGCGTGGTAATCACTTGATTGCTCGTGACGTTCGTAATTGTAATAGTATACTTTTTGCCGCCTTTTTTATTATTTGCGTATGAATATCCGCTAATAATTATGCCGGTAACAACAAGCATTAGCGCCATGCCGCAATATTTCTTTATTCTTCTCATTTTCAGATCCTTTCGACAATTTAAAATTTCTACAATTTACAATACTTGAATACAAAACACATGCGCCTTATTGCTTAAAAACCTCCTTCCCTCTCGCTTAACATCGCTATAGTGAAATTACTAGGCACAAATAAACTAACTATTAGACTGCGCGGCTTCTGCTTCCCGCGCAGTCTAATAGTTACAAAAATTATATCCCATAAATTTTACAAATAATAACGAAAGGCATCTTTTAAGATGAGGTTTGCTATTATTGTAGAAACATGCGGGTATATTTACAAAATGAAAATCCGGAATTTAGATGGTTATCCGCAACATGTTTAGAGCAAATATGTTACGGCCATAGCGTGTAACCGGTTAATGGAAGTTTTTTATGGATAAATTACGTTTCTTTATATATATTAGCCCTGACCCGGATAAGCCGGACGATGAAACAGTAATAATGTATTAATACCTAAATTGAGCGATTCTTATCACCCTCCCCTGCCCCCTCCCATCAATGGAGGGGAAATAAACGGTATATATTAATTACAATACAGCGTCCACTAGGTGAAGCTTTGTACGATTGAGATTAGAACCAAAACGAGCTTAAAAAGGCAAATCCCCCTCCCCTTAGTGGGAGGGGCTAGGGGAGGGGGTATTTAAAATCGCTCGATTTAGGTAATAATATTTTTTTAAACCTGTGTAATCTGCGCAATCCGCAGCCTCTTTTACGCTTCTGAAACCATTAATTAAAAAATAAAATGAAAACACATATGTTTAGCAAACGGGCAATTATTATATGCGCCGCTATAGCCGTGGTTGTCGGGATAGGAATCGGTGCCTCTTTCAGAGGCTGCGGGCAGGATGCGGGAATAGGCTCAATTAATGCGGTTGTCTCTGAAACCGTGATATGGACGTGCAGCATGCATCCGCAGATAAAGCAAGGCAATCCCGGCAAATGTCCGATTTGCGGCATGGACCTTGTTTCGTTAAAAGAAGATTCAGGCGGTGAAAGAGCCGTGCTCAAACTTGGGGAACGCGCGAGGCAGCTTGCTTCGGTAAAGACGGAGCCTGTGGTTTACCGGGAACTTACTAAATCTATTTATACAGTGGGCAAGATCAATTATGACGAAAGCAGGGTAGAGCATGTTACTTCATGGATGGCGGGGCGCATTGATAAACTGTATGTAGATTTTACGGGAACTATGGTTCAAAAAGGGGAACATCTTGTCTATATTTACAGCCCCGAGCTTGTTTCGTCGCAGGAGGAGTATCTTATCGCTTATAGTGGAATAAAAGATATGGGCGACGACAATGTTTTTGAATCGTCGGCCACGGCAAAATCGTTGCTAAAGAACTCGCGGGACAGATTGCTCTTGCTGGGTGTTACGGAAAACCAGATCAACGAGCTTGAAAAGACGCAAAAAGCCGACTCGCACCTGACTATATACGCGCCGGTTGGGGGAACGGTTATACATAAAAATGTTTTTGAGGGGATGTACGTTAAGACGGGAGACAGGCTGTTTACGATATCCGATCTCAACCGGGTATGGCTCTATCTGGATATTTATGAATACGATTTGCCGTGGATAAGATATGGGCAGGATGTGGAGGTTACAACTGAATCGTATCCGGGCGCGACGTTTCACGGAACCGTTGTTTTTATAGACCCGTTTCTTGACGAAGTTGCGCGAACTATCAGGGTGCGTGTAAACATGGACAATAATGAAGGCGAGCTTAAGCCCGGCATGTACGCCAACGCGGTTATTAAGGTGCGGTTCGGCGCGGATGGGGTTATTCTTGACTCTGATATTGAAGGCAAATATATTTGCCCCATGCATCCCGATATTGTGTCGGACGACCCTGATAAGTGCCCTGAATGCGGCATGAAACTTGCGCTTGTGGGCAGCCGCCCTATGGTAGGCAGAGGGTATGCGATACCTGGGATAGGCAAACAGGACACGCTAAATCACAACGGCCACGCGCATCAACGTTTACCTTACCGGGGGGACACTGTTCATGCAAAATACACCTGCCCTATGCACCCGGAAGTTGTTTCGGATAAGCCCGCCGACTGCCCGGAATGCGGTATGCATCTTGAGATGGTTGAACAAAGCCGGGCAACAAAAAAATACACCTGCCCTATGCATCCGGAAGTTGTCTCAGATAAGCCCGCCGACTGCCCGGAATGCGGTATGCATTTGGAGATGGTTGAACAAAGCCGGGCAACAAAAAAATACACTTGCCCTATGCACCCGGAAATTGTTTCGGATAAGCCGGCCGACTGCCCGGAATGCGGTATGCATCTTGAGATGGTTGCGCAAGTTGAAACAAAGCATATAAATAAAGATGAAAAACCTGACGGGGTCTTGTCAATACCTCACAGCGCGGTCTTATACACCGGGTTGCGCAACATTGTGTATGTGGAAAATGAACCGGGCAGTTATGAATCGCGCGAGGTAAGACTTGGGCCAAAAGCCGATGGTTATTACCATGTTATTTCAGGATTAGAACCAGGCGAAAGGGTTGTTAGCTCAGGCAATTTCTTGATAGATTCACAGATGCAATTGTTAGGCAAACCAAGCCTGATGTTTCCGGAAGGCTCGTCGTTTGAAAATGACGGCAACCATGCGCATAGTCATTAATATTGAACTATTCTTTTCACCATCCCCTAACCCCTCCCAACAAAGGAGTGGAAATTCGTTACTCGTTACAAGGCTCCCGCCCTTGTAACAAGTTTACGCTTTTGTATACTTGTGAAGATTTGTGGTTAGGGCTCGGAAAGAAATAATTTGGGCTTTTTTGCCTGTAGATTTAGGTTGAATTTGTTCAACCTGATTGAGTCGAACCGGATGCGCAGCCATAGCTGCGTTGAGGATTTGGCGATTGAAGGTTGGGCAAAGTCGGCCTGAAGATGCTGGTAAAAAAGCCCAAGTTATTTCTTTCCGAGCCCTTAACACGCTTTTGTTTTTTCTTATCACTTTTTACTTGTTAGCTAAATGATTAACAAATTAATCAGATTTTGTCTTGAAAACAGATTTATTGTCCTGCTTGCCGTCCTGGTGATTATCGGGCTCGGTTATTATTCGATAACCCACACTCCGGTAGACGCCATACCTGATATTGGCGAGAACCAGACTATTGTCTTTACCGACTGGCCGGGACGCGATCCGCAAACGGTTGAGGATCAGGTTACCTATCCGCTTACCACAAGCCTTGAGGGTGTGCCGGGCGTAAAATCAATACGGTCAAATTCAGGATTTGGGTTTTCATTAATCTATATTATTTTTAAAGATAACATTGATTTCTACTGGGCTCGCTCGCGAGTGCTTGAGCGGCTTAACGTAGCCAGGCAATCGTTGCCGGCAGAGGTTGTTCCGGTAATCGGCCCTGACGCGACTGCAATGGGGCAGATATTCTGGTACACGGTAGAGAACGGTTTTTACTGTCCTGAACATCCCGGCGGAGTGTTTGTTTGCCCAAAAGACGGCGCTATCGTTTCGGAAAAAGCCGGGCAATGCCCAAAACACAATCACCAACTAGAGCTGAAAAGAACTTTTGACAACCCAAGAGCCTGCCCGCTGGGCAATACGCCGCTTGTAAAGTCCGAGCTTAACCTTGGCGAGTTGCGATCTTTGCAGGACTGGTACATAAGGTATCAGCTAAACGCGGCCGACGGCGTCTCGGAAGTGGCGGCGGTAGGCGGATTTGTCAAACAGTACCAGATTGATGTTGACCCTAACCGTATGCGCGCGCACGGCGTTACATTGGCCGATGTTTTTAATTCCGTCAGCAGGTCGAATATGGATGTGGGCGCAAAGGTTATTGAAAACTACGGCATGGAGTACATCATCCGCGGCGTGGGGTTTATAAAATCGGTAAAAGATATTGAAAACATTGTTGTAAAAGCCTCCAAAGGCACTCCGCTATACATTAAGAACGTAGCCGGTGTAGCTATCGGCCCCGACTTCAGACGCGGAGCCCTTGACAAGGAGGGGGCTGAAACAGTCGGCGCGGTTGTCACAATGCGTTACGGCGAAAACCCTTTGAAAGTGATCCAATCCGTTAAAAAGAAGATCGAAGTGATTTCAAACGGCCTGCCCAACGGCGTTCATATTGCGCCTTTTTACGACCGCACGCAACTTATCAATGAGACGGTGTCTACGCTTAAGCATGCGTTAACCGAGGAAATAATAATAACATTTGTGGTTATTGTGATCTTCCTTTTCCACTTGCGTAGCTCAATCATTGTGGCCACAACATTGCCTCTGGCCGTGCTAATCTCGTTTATTATTATGTATCAAACAGGGATCGATTCCAATGTGATGTCACTGGCCGGCATTGCCATAGCCATTGGAACCATGGTGGATATGGGCATAATAATGACGGAAAATATTTATAGCCATTTGACGGAACGGGCAGACTCTAAATCGCGCATTGAGACTATATATGAAGCCGGCAGGGAAGTGGGCGGCGCGATAATTACCGCCGTCTCCACAACAATAGTCTCATTTGTGCCTGTTTTTTTTATGGAAAGCCAGGAGGGCAAACTGTTTAAACCCCTGGCGTACACAAAAACATTCGCGCTCATAGGATCGGTTATTGTTGCGGTGGTGGTAATTCCGGTTTTGTGCAATATTTTATTAAAGGTGATGCGCTGGAAGAAAAAGAGCTCATTAATACTGGCCGGCATAATTGCCGGAGTTTCATGGATACTGTTTCAAACTCTGCTGTTTTCGCGCGTTGAGTCAATATCGTTACTCTCATCTATAATTTATTCAATGCTCGGCGGCGCGCTTATCGGAGCCATAGCGTATCAAATTACACAGGAAAGGCTGCGCCCTATTGAAGATAACATTGTCTCCACAGCTATCATCAAGGTTTATGAACCGGTTCTAAGGTGGACGCTTGCTCATAAAAAAGCTTTTCTATGCATACCGGCGTTTATTGTTTTTTGCGGGGTAACAATCTGGATAGGTTTCGACAAAATCGGGTATCCTCTGGAAAAGGGTTTAAAACAGGTCAGCCTTGACATTAACAAGCTGCCGCCATGGGTGGCCCTGAAACACGCTTTTCCCGGAATCGGTCGAGAATTTATGCCGGCCCTGGACGAAGGCTCGTTCCTCTACATGCCGTCGCTGCTGCCGGCCGCGAGTTTAAGCGAGGTTATGGGCGCGCTAAAAAAACAGGACATACTGATGAAACAGATCCCGGAGGTTGAAGTTGTCGTGGGCAAGTTGGGCCGCGCAGACACGCCGCTTGATCCGGCGCCGGTTTCAATGATTGAGACGTATATAAACTTAAAGCCGAAAGACAAATGGCGGGAAATCAACGAAACCAGATGGCATTCGGATATAAATCTGCCCGGTTGGCTCAAAAGCGCAGCCGGCTTTTTCTGGCCTGAAACCCGAAGAATAACCAAAGATGAAATCCTGAACGAACTCAGAGATAGTTCAGACATGCCGGGAGTGGCGCCGTCATGGTTGCAACCTATTCAAACGCGGGTTATTATGCTGCAATCCGGAATGAGGGCGATGATGGGGGCTAAGATTTACGGAGCCGACCTGAAAGAGATTGAGCGCTTAGGGTTGAGGCTTGAGTCGATTATAAAAGAGGTTCCCGGCGCGGTTGATGTAATAACGGACAGGATAGTGGGCAAGCCGTATATTGAATTTAAGATCAACCGCGAAGCCGTTGCCAGGTACGGGGTAAGGCTTCAGGACGCGCAGGATGTTATCGAAGTGGCGCTTGGCGGCAAGAACATTACATGGACGGTTGAAGGCCGCGAACGCTACCCCGTGCGTGTCAGATATCTGAGGGAAATACGCGATAGTTTTGACATGCTGCCCAAAGCGCTTGTGCCCACTCCGTCGGGCGCGCAAATACCAATTACACAGGTGTGCGATATTGAATACACTATCGGACCGGCAATGATTAAGAGCGAAGACACTTTGCTGGTCGGCTACACCACGTTCAACACCCGCGACCGCGATGAGGTCAGCGTTGTGGAAGACGCAAAAAGACTCGTCAACGCCAAAATCGCTTCCGGCGAGCTTAAGCTCCCAAAAGGTTACTATATTAAATGGGCCGGTCAGTTTGAGAATCAGGTTCGCGCAAACAAACGGCTCATGCTTTTGTTGCCGATTGTGCTGTTTATAAATTTTGTGATACTTTACCTTGGTTTCCGAAAAATAACAACCGCAATATTTGTCTATTTCGGCATACCCGTGGCGCTTTCCGGCGGATTTATTTTGTTGTGGGCTTTAGGTTACAACCTCAGCGTGGCGGTATGGGTGGGCTTTATAGCCCTCTTTGGCATAGCTGTAGACGACGGAGTTATTATAGCCACCTACCTTGAGCAATCATTTAAAAAACGAAAGATAACATCCATAAACGACGCGCGCGAAGCAACCGTGCAGGCCGGCATAAAACGGATACGCCCGGCAATAATGACGGTGGTTACAACCGTGCTTGCGTTAATACCCGTGCTTGCGGCAACCGGCAGGGGCGCGGATGTGATGAAACCTATGGCCATACCGACCGTGGGAGGAATGACCGTGGTTTTAATAACTATATTTGTCGTGCCGTGCTGCTATTGCGGTTTGATGGAGTTTAAATTAAAACGAGGGATTAGCAATAATCATATTATTGAAAACTCTTAACTGTTCCGCATGATTTACACACCCAGTCCGCCAAGCGGACACCCCTCTTTTTAGAGGGGATATTAAATCGGATTTATTTCCACAAAGTCCCCTCTAATAAGAGGGGATTTAGGGGTGTGTATAAATGAACACTTGGCAGCTTCGCTGCCTTAGTGAGAATTATCCCCTGAGGGGATAGCCATGTGAAAACACGCTGAATAGATACGAAAACTCTTAACTTATTGTAGAAATTGGAGCCTTAAGAACGCGCAAGGATGCCTGTGCCACCTATTTAAACGAAGACAAAGCCCAATCATTACAATAACTTTGCCACCTTTTCAGCTTCACAAACGCAGCGCGCGTCACATCAAGAAGCTGGTTATTGTCAAACGGTTTGGTAAAGTAATCGTTAAATCCGGCCTTTAAGCACTCTGCAATGCTGAAAACGGTTCCGTATCCGGTTATTGCGCAAATAAAATCAAGCGGTCTCCCTATCCTGATTTGCCCGCACAACTCAGCGCCGTTCATTCCCGGCATATTCAGATCCAGAAAAAAAACATGTATATCCTCTTCCCGCTTTAAAATCTCAAGGGCCTCTTCGGAACTCTCAGCCAATCGAACGTCAAAATTCGCCAGTTTAAAGACTTCGTTCATCACAAAACGAACAGGCTCTTCATCATCAACAACCATTACCTTGTTATTCATAATACTGTCCCTTTAAACGCCGCTGTTAAATCTTGCTAAAGTAGAGTCAATAACCGCTTACGGTTTTATTTCAAAGAAATAGCCATAACCTTTCATTGTTCTGTTAGTCATATTCCCGCCATGATAAAAATATTTACCTGGTTTCAAATTAGCGATTCTAAGCCCCACGTTGTTAACAATCTTTACATATTTATCCTCTAACGCATGTAAAGGAACTTTAGAAGCTCCAAGCGAGCCCAGCACGTTATTGTCATAGACTTTGTAAAGATCCTTGCCCGCCACCAAAGGGCGCTCCGACTCGTAATCAATAAATGTCGTATTACTCCAGGGAATAACAGTAGGCTCACCTTCAATAACATACGTTAATTTGCCGTCAATAGGCTTGTTGAGGAAAGTATTATAATTGACTTTTCTGTAACTATCCTTGCACAGCAAATACATGCCGCCCTCCGCAGGGTATTTCCATAATGTGACCTGTTTGAAATCAACCTTTGTTGTCTCTGAAAGATTTGTAGTCGTCTTTACTCTGGTGTATCCCGATTTTGAGAACTCAAGTTTTGTGATGCCCGGCATGTAACTGATTTCATAATTGCCGCCGGCGTCGGTGACCGCCTCGGCTTTGGTCTTCCTGATTTTTACGGCAACCCCCTCAATAGGCGCGCCGAAACCATCAATAACTTTCCCGTCAATCGTGCCCGATCCTATGGCGTAAGAGGCGCTAAACATGCATAATGAAACCGCAAAAACACAAATCTTTAACTTTTTAAACATCCTGTCAATTTC
Organism: Candidatus Anammoxibacter sp.; assembly: GCA_021777105.1. Classification (GTDB taxonomy): domain Bacteria; phylum Planctomycetota; class Brocadiia; order Brocadiales; family Anammoxibacteraceae; genus Anammoxibacter_B. Next base: position 13,625 of record JAIQZQ010000037.1, on the reverse strand, counting down.
CTTTCACAATTTTAAGCCGTTTCAGGCTCTACTAATATCAATATTCAAATAATCACATCCATACTATTTTCCAGAGAGAGATTTGCCCCCCGCGCGGAGCAATCTAAGGCCGTTGCAAATTACAATTAGAGAAGCCCCCATGTCCGCCCCCACCGCCATCCACAAGGTTGTGTAACCCGGCGCGGTCAGGGCGAGAAACACCCCTTTTAATAAAAGAGCCGTCATAATATTCTGTTTAATAATCCTGATTGTGCGTTTGCCCAAATCAACGGCAAACGGCAGCTTTCGCAGATCGTCGCCCATTATCGTCACATCAGAACTCTCAACCGCGATGTCCGTTGCGTTTGATCCCATTGCCACGCCCACCGTCGCGGCGGCCAGCGCCGGAGCGTCGTTTATGCCGTCCCCAATCATCCCGCAACTTCCATAATCCCTGATTAAAGCCTTTACAGCCTCCACCTTGTCCAGCGGAGGCAAATCCGACCTGAAATCAAGCATATCAAGCTCTCTGCTCACGGCTTTTGCGGCGCATTCATGATCGCCCGTGAGCATAACTATCTTTTTAACCCCCTTATTATATAATTCTTTGATGGTTTGTCTACTAGTCTTTCTTATCTCATCAGCCACGGCTATTATTCCAATCACGGCTTTATCATCAGCCACAAGTATAGCGGTCATACCTTTGTCATAAAAGCCCTTTAATACTGCGTCTGAAGCCGGCTCACAATAGCCTAGTTCAGTCATAAACCTCACGCTCCCAACGCAATATTTCACATTATCAAGCTCCATTATCGCGCCCTTTCCCGGAACAGATTGAAACTTGTCCCCTTCAATCAACTCCAGCCCCTTTTCCTTAGCCTTTGCAGTTATTGCATCTGCAATGCTATGCTCCGACCTCGACTCAACAGAAGCCGCGATACGCAAAACATCATCCACGGCCGGCCCGTTTAGCGGCGCAACATCCGCGACTCGCGGCTCGCCTTTTGTAAGAGTGCCGGTTTTATCAATTGCCATAGAGCGCAAGCCCCCTATCCTTTCCAGATAAACGCCCCCTTTAAACAATATCCCTTTTCGCGCGCCGGCGGTTATGCCTGATATCAAAGATACGGGAGTTGATATTACCAACGCGCACGGGCATGATATAACCAGCAAAACAAGAGCTCGGTAAAACCATTCGGTAAATTGCGCCCCAATAACAATGGGCGGAACAATCGCCACCAAAATCGCGCACACAATAACCGAAGGAGTGTAATATTTCGCAAACTTGTCCACAAAACTCTGAAACGGAGCCTTTTGCGCCTGAGCGTCTTCTATTAAATGGATTATGCCGGCCAAAGTAGACTCTTTTGAAAGGCGCGTAACCTCAACTTCAAGCGCCCCCTCCTCATTTACCGCCCCGGCGTAAACATCATCCCCCTCGCTCTTTTCAACAGGAATCGACTCCCCCGTAATCGCGGCCAGGTTAACAGCGGAACAACCTTTTAAAACCTTCCCGTCCAGCGGTATCATCTCCCCTGGTTTAATAACAATCACAGCCCCAACTTCCACATTGTCTACCGGAACCAGCTTCTCGTTTTTCCCATCTTTTACAAGCGCCGTTTCAGGGGACATTTTTACCAACGCGTGTATTGCGTTCCTCGCCTTATCCATAGTGTATGTTTCAAGCAACTGCGCCAGCATAAAAAGGAACACAACCGTGGCCCCTTCAAGATATTCGCCAATAACCGCAGCCCCGATCACGGCCACGCACATAAGGAAGTTTATATCCAGCCGCAGATTCCTTACCGAAGCCAGGCCGCTACGCCCGATATAATATACACCGATTGCCGAGGCAATGATGAAAAGGAGAGTTGAAACCGTTAATGTTTTATAAATGATCAGATGGTGAAACAGCGCAAACCCCAGCCCGACTACTATAAACAACCCGGTAATTATTGTTAACGTAAGAAGGGCCTTTGATTTTTTAACCGTTTTTTTTGAGAAACTACATTCCGCTTCCGAAACGCCGGCCCCGTTTGCCTCCAAGGCCTTTTTTAAATCGGCCGGCTGAGCCTGGGCGGGATCATACTCAATTTTAACCCCGTTAGGCTGAAAAAAGTCCACCCTTTTAACGCCTCCAATTGCCAGAAGAGCCTTCCGTATCCTGCCGGCGGCGGGCTCGGCAATATCCCCGGTTGTTTTAAACGAAACCGCCTCATGCCCCCGTTTGTCCAGCCCAAAACCAACCTTTGAGACCTCATCCTCAATCTCAGCCTCCATATTCGCCTCATCCCTGTCACCGGCATTTATAGTCACCTTTAACAAAGAGGTCGAAAAGTTCACCCTCGCATCTTTAACCCAGCTCAATTTTGAAACAACGCCCTCAATCTTTGCGGCGCAGTCCATGCAACTCAAGCCCGAAAGATAAAATTTTCTGGTTTCTTTATCTGTATTCTTTCCCATATTCTTAAATTAACTGAAATTTTTAAATTTTATGGCTTATTTGCTTAATGAGGCAACAATCAGCATAAATCAATTATAAAATGCTTTTGCCTGATTACAAACGAGATTCTGAAACTATTTGCAATCATGTTGGTTGAAAGTAAATAGGAGATGAATGGCGCGGATTAAGAAGGAGCCTCAAAATAACTTGCGCATTTTGGGCTTAGGATTCGGAAAGAAATAACTTTGGCTTTTTTACCATTAGATTATGGGACGGATATATCATCGTAGACTCCGGCGATAATTTGCCTATCCCGGGTTTTTATATTACTACAAAGGAGGCAAAGGTAAGGGCTTGTCCGTAAATAACTTGGACATAGCGAGCTCGGATTTAGGTTAGATTTGTTTAAGTTGATTGAGCCAAACCGGAAGCATAGCCAAAGCTATATTGAGGATTTGGCGATTGAAACTTAGGCAAAGATAGCCTGAAGAGGGGTTGGCAATGTTCAAGTTATTTGCGGACAAGTCCTAAGCAGAGTGAGTAGGAATCCTAATTACCCTTCTTAATAAAGCGTATATTCTTTTGAATTTCGTATGTTAGTGAAATCATAGCATAAAAAGCAAACTCACTTCTTCAATCTTGAATGGCCTATACATTATTTTAGTTATAAACGGACTTATTTTAACGCCAATAATCATAAGACTTTCATCATTCCTGGCTAATTATGGCTTTAATATCGTCAACAGAAAATGTGATTTTACCATTATTTGACGCAAATCCGAATTTAAACCTGAATTTAGCGGCGCCGTCAGGGCCGGTTGTTGCAAAAGATGGGCGGGCTTTAGCGCCTACGCCATTTGTGGAAGCTTCTACCTTTATCCCCTGCATTATGATCAAAAACAGTAACAGTGGCGGGTTGCATTCGTATTGATTTGTTGGCTAAAATTGGGTTAACTTTCATTATGGTTGGCAGTAAAACCCCACCTTTATCTTAGTGGATTGGCCAAATTAGGCATTGCCCGCCTTACATCCACAAACATTCCCCACGCAAGCCCTGCTTTAAACGCTTTCCTTCCAAATTCAATTTCGCCTTTTTTATTCGGCACGGCCCAGGCAACCCAATCTACCCCCTTGTTGATTGCGCTGATAGTAAATTTTAATTCTCCATTGTTATCGGTAGCGCCGTTAACAGGAGCAACCTTAATTGACGTATTAAACCCTTCTCGTAATTTTGTTGATACTTCTATAGGGATGTCGGCCTTAAAAGATGACATTTTTAAAACACACTCTTCTTTTTCACCCATTTGCAATATTAATCTTTCTAAACCGCTATTGGCTTTGCTTAAATCACGCGCGCAATTAACAGTAAACGCCTTGTTCTCCGGCGGAGTAAGCGTTGGAGTCGCAATAATTGAGTCTTCATCATGTATCACTGTTAACTCGCCTGAATTTCGATTAATAACGTAAACCATATTAGTCATAAAGTTAACATCAACTCCCGTTCCGAATAGTTCCTTATTTTCAATATCTTTAACAGTTGCAATTTCATGATTGGTCTCTCCATCTATTACACTAACGCCTCTTACGTTAACCCCATGGGCAGTGACGTAAATACGGTTTGTTGTTGTATTTGTTTTGCCAAGACCGGCGTTCGTCCATGCCAAATTGTCAACTACTTGATTAATCTTTCCGTCAATTACCTGAACCGCCCCGGTATGATCGCCGGCATAAATACGGTTTGTGTTTGAATTAACTGCTATTAACTTGACGTTGCCGTTAACTTCAATAATATCAATAATCTGATTGGTTTCTCCGTCTATAGCCACTATCTTGGCACGGGCTTCATCTGTTGCTATAATTCCAGCATAAACGATATTAGTTGTTGTATTTACAGCGATAGTAAATCCGAAATCAGCGTTCCCCACTGAAACGGAATCAACAATTTGATTAAGCTTGCCGTCAATAACACTAACCACGCCGGCTGCATCGCAACCTGCCGTAGCAGTATAAATCCGATTAGTTACAGGATTAACCGCAATACTTTTATCTAACGGTACACCGTCAACCGTAATATTATTAATAATTAGATTATTCTCTCCGTTTATAACGCTAACATTAGAAATAACATCGCAAGGCAAACTCCCGGCAACAACACGATTGTTATTGCCACCTGCTTCATCAGAACCCCGATTAAACACGTAAATACGATTTGTCGTTGAATTGACGTCGATACTCCTTAATGATTCATTTTTTACCTTAATAGAGCCTATTATCCGGTTGATATCTCCATCTATTACGCTTACTGTTTTACTGTCATCATTAATAACATAAATACGATTGGTAATGTGATTTACGCCAACTCCAACCGGAGTGTTGGCTAATGTAATATTATCAATCAGTTTATTTTTCACTCCATCGATAACGTCAACTCTGTTATATAAAGCAAGCGAAGCGTATATACGATTAGTTAAGTGGTTAATCCCTATCCCCCTAATCGTATCACCCAGAGCAATAGTATGTATAATGTCATTGGTTTCCCCATCAATCACGGCAATATTGTCAAATTCCAGAACCAGATAAATCTGATTAGTTATTGGATTTACTTCAATTTCATTTGAAAAGCCTTTAATTGGCACAATATCAATGACCATATTAGAATTGCCGTCAATAATACTAACCATCTCGCCAACAACATAGATGCGGTTTGTTATTGTATTAACGCTAACACTCCTTGGCTTATCTTCAAGCATGATAACGCCAATTATATCATTGGTTGATCCATCTATCACGTAGACGCTATTGCTTAAATTATTTACAACATAAATACGGTTTGTTACAGTGTTTGCGTCCACATCTAACGGAAACTCGCCAACATTAATAGTGGCGACAAGCTTGTTTGTAGCCCCGTCAATAGCATAAACAACATCCATATCATGACTTGTCACATATACTATATTAGTATCTGAGTTTATTTCAACCGCTTTCAAGGTTCCTGTAAGCGGGATAGAGCCAACAATCAAATCAGTAGCCCCGTCTATAACGCTGACCATGCCTAAACCTTCGCCGGCTGCATGCGCGACATAAACCATGTTAGTTATATGATTAGCGCCAATACCACCTGAAGTAAATTCAATATCTATTGTGTTAATAACATTATTTGTTTCACTATCTATCACACTAACATTGTTGCTGGTCCTGTTGCTAACATAAATGCGCTTTGTCAACTGGTTAACCGCAACTCCGAATGGATGAATCCCGTTGCCGGTTTCCGGCCCAAGAGGAATGGTTGTTACAACAGTTTGCGCGAAACTATGGCTGAAATTAAAAGCAAACGCTGTAAATAACAATAAAAACACTGCTATATTATTTTTAAAACCTTTCATTTTTTTCTCCAAAATAGTAAAAAATAGAACAGCAGACATGAATGACTGCCCTTCATTTTTAAGTTAAATAAAAGGCAACTATTCAGCGAGTTTGCGCATATTGGTTTAAAATGATTGTCTAATACATAACTTTCAGCTAAATCAAAATACCGTTGATTTAAAATGATAGGAACTGCTTAAATGCTTATAATATCAAGGCAAAAACTATTCGTCATATTTTTTTCATATTATGAACAGAGGGCTTATCAAAATTTGCCCCCGATTGCTTCGAACAAGAAGCTCTCTGTTTAAGCGGTGACAATGCTCATAGGGTAAAAGAAATGGCTTATCAAAAATATCAGCGTAAAATATTTAAATATATTGTATGGATATACCATATCTCCTCTTATATTGTTAAAACATTGGTTAATCTGGGTTTCTACAAGCTCAAATAAGCGAAAAAGTTCATAAATGCCGATAAAAAGGCACATTTTTATGTGAATAAGATGGTTTTGCAATTTGTGCACAAAATTTCAACATATTAAAGACATTACTTCAACCTCAAGTTTCAAAGCTAAAGGGAAGAATCAAACCACGTAAATACCGATGAAGTAAGTAGTTGCATACTCATGTATAAATCCGGATTAACATTTCCCGTTCGACAGTTTGACGGATATGGTGTAATTTTATAACAGAATAGATGTTTATTAAAATTCTTGCCGACATCTTTTCCAAAGTAAGAAGAAAAGGGGGGGCGTTTTAAATGCGGAGAGTAAGTTAAAGAAATGGTTTTATAAATTGAGAAATAATACGAATAGATTTGCTAATTAAAAAACACGCTAAAGGGATACTGTTATTTATCATTTAACGCCGGACCGGCAACGGAGTTATTTTACTTCTACAAACAGGCCCCATGCGGTTCCGTTTGTATATGCGTCTCTATCAAACTTAAATTCGCCGTTTTCATCCTTCAAGGCCCAGGCTACCCAGTCAATGCCTCTGGATATTGCCCGGATTGTAAACTCAAACTCGCCATTATTATCTACAAAGCCAAACTCAGGTTTAACTTTGACTGATGTTTTAAATTTTGGACGGGGGCTTGTTGATATTTCTGTTTTTAAGTCACAGAAATTTGACGATTTCCTGAAAAAGCAGGATTCAAGCTCTCCTAACTTTAATGTAAGCTTTTGAATCCCATTAGATCCTGTGTCAATCCCTTTCTCGCAAATAAAACGAAAATCCGATAACTTTGCTTTAAATTCCGGCCCTGGATTCAGTATAGTTGATCCGTCATCATGCGCAACGATACCGTCCGTTTTCCAGGCTCCAATGTAAACCAGATTCGTAACTGGATTTACAGCTATTGCCACGGGGCCGCTTTCCATATCAATTGCTCCGATAACCTGATTATCAACGCCGTCAATTATCCTGACTTTATTGCATCCGGGATTGGTCACATAGACGCGGTTAATAGAAGGGTTGACTTCAGGCACGCTTGATGAACCACCGGCATTAACGTTAGCAAAAATCTGTCGCAACCCAACATCAACAACACTCACAGTCCTGCTTTGTTGGCTTGTCGCATAGACTAAGTTTGTCAAATGGTTTAAAGCGAGATTAAACGGGGGATGCTCAATTTTTATTATGTCTATGACTTGGTTGGATTCGCCTGATATTACAGCAATTGTAGAGCCTTTTTCATCCGCCACATAAATATGGTTTTCAGACACATTGACTTCGAGTCCCTGGGCAGCGGATTGATGGGAGTCTTTTGCGTCATTTATCTCAATTTCAGCAATAACTGTATTATTTTCCCCGTCAATAACACTAACTATGCCTCCCGGAAAATGAGATATATAAATACGGTTTGTTACTGAATTTACAGCGACGCCTTCCGCGCTGAATACTGGAGGAAACGGCTGAAAAACAGGGCCTGACCCTTCCCATACTTTAATTGTGTTAATAACCTTGTTAGATTCACCGTCTATTACATCAATCGTGCCTTCAAACAAGTTGCCGGCATAGATAAAACCAGTTTCCGTGTTAATCCCAATTCCTCGTCCTGCTCCCCCTGTTAACCCTTCTACCGTGTTAATGATTATATTGCTCTCTCCATCTATGACATGGATTGCGCCTTGACGGGATGCATAAATGCGATTAGTCGACGAGTTTATAGCAATTGCGCTAATATCATTTAAAGGTATCGTCGTCAATATGGTTTGCGCTATAATAACATTTGAAACGATTGCTTTAATTTGAAAAAGGGCAAAAAAAAGTATAAATAATATGAAAACTGGTTTAAATGATAGATAAAGTTTCATTTGATTTTGATTTTGATTTTGTATGCGCCTACTTGAAAAGGTATGTGGCATTTTTGTCATTACTCTTATTTCTGAGAAAGCGTAGCGTTTTCGTTCCCTGCGCGGAATGTAATACTTCCATCCTTTGTTATTATTCCAAATCTGAATTTAAAGCCGGCTTTGCCGTCAGCGTCAGTCATTGCCGACGACGGCCTGACTGACGTTAATCGGTCACTAACGAATGCGGTTACAGTCACACCGGGCAGAGGGCTTCCGTTTTTGTCATTTACAGTAACAATTGCGTCCTGAAAGCGAATTGAGCTTTTTGCGGATGCCGGTTCAACCTTTAACGCCCCTGGACCAGGTGGAATTATAGTTCCGGGCATTCCGTCTGCAATAATTAAGATGCCGGGCTCTTTGTCTGAAATATAAACAATATTATCTTCCTGATTAATACCTATGCCGGCCGGGGAAATGCCAACATTAAAGATGTTAACAATCTCATTGTCAGCGCCGTCTATTATACTGATAACGCCGGGCTCAACAGCAACGCCGTCATGATGGTCTACAACCATACTTGAAATATAAATATGATTAAACACTGTATTTATCGCTATTCCATGGTGCAATAAGCTTCGCCCAAAGAAACCGCCGATTATGTGCGGAACGTTTTTAGCGCTTATAGTGAAAGTATTAAGAACCTTGTTGGTTACACCGTCAATAGAGCTTCCTATAACAATATCAGAATTGATATCAATACTTGAATCAACTCCTCCAATGCCGGTTCCCTCTCTTGTCACATATACCAGATTTGTATAAGTGTTAACTGCAATTTGGCCAACCTTATGTCCAACCGCAACTGAATCTGTAACCATATTAGATTTACTATTGATCACCGTCAAAGCGGCGCTATTAAATGATGAAACATAAATTATATTAGCCCGGCTATTTCCCGCAATAAATATAGGTTCCCCGCCTACCTTAATATTCCCCACAACCTCATCAATATTGCCATCGATGACACTAATATCACCACTAGATGAATTTGCAGTGTAAATCACGTTATTTTTAGAATCAACCCAAATGCCTTTAGGATTATCGCCTACAAGAATATTTTTTATTATTTTATTGTTGTCGCCTTTGATTACGGTAACGCTATCGTTTACATTACCGGTCGCATATATTTTATTAGTTGTTTTGTTTATATCAAAACGATTTGGTTCTCTATCCATTTTAATAGTATCAATAACGCCTCTCTTTTCCTCATCTACAATGATAATTCTTTTGTTAAACTTATCAAGAGTGTAAACCCGCTTCGTTGTATTATTAACTTTAACATCTTCAGGCAAAGCTCCAAGCGTTACAAAATCAATTATTTCGTCGGAACTGCCGTCAATCACAAAAACATCGGTTCCTGATATTGTGTAAAGCATATTTGCGCTTGAATTAAGCTCCATTGAACTACCGCTTATATCTATAGAGCCTGTTAATTGATTATTCAAACCGTTAATAACGCTGATACTTTTATCCGACCCTGCGTATACTTTGTTAGTTGTATGATTTATTTCAATTGAAACCGCCGCAGTATCAATGCTCTCTATTATTTCATTAGTTTCCGCGTCAACAACTTTAATGCCGGCGTCTGTTGCGATATATACCTTGTTGTTGACATGATCAACGCCAATAGCATTAGCGCTTAAATCGATAGAGCCTATCGCCTGACGGCTTGCCCCGTCTAAAACCTTTACATCATCATCTGTGGCAATGTATACACGTTGAGTTAATGTATTGATTCCAATAGCGTTCGCTTTAATGCCAAGCTCTTCTATAATTTCATTTGTTAAGGTGTTGATAACAATAACGCTGTCACGAGAAATCGCGTATAGCAAATTTGCGTTAGAGTCAACTTCAATTAAGTTTACATCCTCATCTACTTCTATTGATTCAACAACTTCATTGCTAAAACCGTCTATTACGCTTATAGGGAAGTTGCTGACACCGATAATATCGCGATCTCTACAGAAATCAATAGCAACATAAATACGATTTGTAACAGAGTTAACGCTTATATCATCAGGGCTGCATACAAATACTTCGTCTTGAACGATTGTAGCGGTGTCAATAACTTTGTTTGACGAGCAGTTAATTACGCTAATATTTTCACTGTGGCTGTTTCCGATATAAATTCTATTAGTTGCAGGATTGATTCCAATTACAGAGGGGCCAAATCCATTGCCCGATTCCGGGGCAAGACCTACTACGTCTACCACTGTTTGTGCAGTTACAATGGATAGGCAAAAGAAGCAAGCTATCAAAAATAGTAACGCAAAACATTTATTATGAATATCTACAAATATAGAGTATGGATTTCTCATATACCCTCTCTTAAAAAAATATTAATGAAAAACATTTCGAGTATTTTAAAAACAGATTACAGGCGCAAAATTTCGCCAGGACCAATCTTTACACTTAAATTTTACACATTGCGGGCAAACACATTATAACGGGTTCAGGTTAAACCCCTGAACCCGTTATAAAAATGAATATTATTCTATCTGTAAAGGATAAATACAGGGCAAGAATATGTGTTGGATTGTTTTTGCGCTACTTTACAACATATTCTATTGCCTGTCAATTCATTTTACAAAAAATACTCACTTACTTTAAATACTGTTTGCACATATAAAACTAACGAGCTGATATACCGCCAATTTGTTTTACTGTTATGCACCCCCAAAATACTTTTGTGCCAAAAACTGAGCATCGTAATGTGTTGGTAAACCGATTCCAGCTTCACCCATTGAAGGGCTGGCTACTTCATTGTGGCCAATTCCCAGAGCATGTAACATTTCATGCGCTACGGTACTGGTCGTTGGAACACTCGCCCCATTACTAATCCCGTCAGTAGTGTCTTTATGGATATATATAACACTTCCTTGTATGTTGCTGGCTGCGGTGGTATAAGAAACACCTGCGCTACTTATTAACGGCCCATCATTTGCTTCATCTATAACAAATATTTCAATATCTCCAGATGGCAAATTAACATGATCCCATGTTGCCTGTTGTGTCTGATATATTGGAGCGTTTTGCCACATTGTATTCAAACTTAGGACATTATATAAAGGTGGATAAGAATCCCACCCATAGTTTGAGGCGTTTATTGCGCTTATTAAACCTCCAAAATCAATTAAAAACTGATTAGACACGCTTCCTGCTCTAGCATATGAAGTTCCATTATATTTCCATACGCTTACATTCATTTTAACAGTCAAACTATTAAAATTAGGTTCTGTCCCTTTATACCATTTTTTTCCTGCTGGCATAATAAAGTACCTCCGTTATTTAAATAAACATTTATTTATACATGTAACTAACTTTTTGCTAACCACATATATAACAAAATAAAATTACTAAATTTTTACTAAAACTACGTTATCAGAATCATCAGCCATACACATCTTTAACGCGACCTGCATTTGCTATCTTCGATTGCATTTTAAGCGCCTCCTTTCAATATCAATAAATTGATAAAAATTAAAATAAACCCTGCGCAGGGGAAAATCGGTAATCAGTAATTGGTAATCAGTTATCGGTCATTTGTCATTGAGTACTGGTCTGTTTTCTTGTTAGTCATTCAACACTAGTCATTTGTCATTGGTTCTGTTGGTCATTGGGCGGTTGTCAATAGACATTGGTCATTTGCTATTCGCCTTTCGTCACTGCTAAGAGTTATTCATTAATAGTCATTGGTTCTTTGTTAATCATCAATTCCATTCAATCGTCATTCGTTAATTGTCATTTTTTAAAGTTTAAGCGCTATCGGGGCAACTATGGCGGCTATGGCTATTAGGGCTGAACATGCTAGATAGATCATGGTCATCTTTGTTTGGTTTATTGCCACCTGTTTTTCGGTTTGTTCAAGCTTGTTGCGCAGATCAACTATTTGGTTGCTTAAATTCTGCTTTTGCGTCTCAGCCATAAACATTTTGAATGTCACAAGTTCGTTGTCGTTTCTATGAGAGTCCTTATGCGCCTCTTTGACATCTTCTTCAAGGTTTGTTATATGGTTCATTATGTTCTGGTTGGAAACCTCGGTTCTTCTTCTAAGTTCGTTATGCATTTTCAGGATTTCAAGCATCTTCTCCTGCATCTCTTTTATTTCAGGCTTGTTTGAAAGGCCTATTGACACCGGACTATCTTCTCCGTTATTGTCATCATTGCTATTGTCCATACACATAAACTCCAACTTTTAGAATTGTTACGAATATTACCTAACCGGAAAAGGCGAAAAGCAAAAGCGAATCAACCTCAAATCTTCACTAATCCACACTTATAAAAGAGCGAAAGCAATAGACATGATAAAGGCAAAAATCAATAACGCATTAACTACAAATCTCCACTAATCTTTACAAAATTAAACGCTTGCTCAGGCTTTTTAAAAAATATTTTGTCAAAATTTGTTAAAACTTAACTTTTAAGACTCTAAATTTTTCAGATTCATAGTGGTTTAATTAGTTAAATTAATGGTTAATAAAAAGCCCTTTAGTCTCTTTTTAACTCTTTGCGCAACTCCTCTTTTATCTTGTTGATATTGGTAGCAACTTTCCATTTAGACACTTTAAGGAACCTTGCAATATCTTCATAGCTTACTATTGAGCGGTTTGTCCGCTGTTTAAGGGCGTCTCGCCGTTCTCTTGTCTTTGAAAGTTTGATTTCCAGGATTCTTATCTTTTCTTCATTGTGAGCGTGATATTGTCTTTGTAGTTTTTTTATGCTCATTTTAATTGAGCGGTTTTTTGAGCATAAATTTAAAAAGGATTCACTGTTTTTACAGTGCGTCTCTTTTTTAGCTTCAATTTTTTGTCTAAAAATGTTCAGCCTTACATTAATTTCTTTAACGCTTTTATTTTTAAATTTAGCTAATGCCTCAATATCGCCATTTTTAAGTTCAATATCTAAATGTAATAGCAGCATATAGTAAGCTTCTTTATTATTAGATAGTTTGTCCATGGCTCGTTTAAGAGCGCGAAAGGCGTCATTAGTTGATATATTGCCGTCATAGGAATTATTATTGTTATCGCTATCGCACAGGGAATTATCCTCGTTATAATCATCAATATCCCTAATATTGAATTGATTGTTTTGTTTTAAATTTATTCTCTTGTTCCACTTTGCATATAATTGGGTAATAACCGCATATTGATATGTTGTGAGTTTGCAATTCCCTTTAAATAAAAGCAGGCTTTTTAATATTCTGCATTTGTCAAGGCAGTAAAATAGAAACTTGCAGCTTCTTCCTCATTGTTTTTGTTCAGATTTCTAGGGTAGAAGTAAATATCCTCTCCAAAAACAATCTGGAATACCCTCAATGCCTCTTTGTCACCGGCTATACAACAGTTTAAAAGCTTTTTAAACTGTATTAGTTCGTCTATGCAAGGCGTGTCATTTGAACTTAGATTTTTTTTTAAACTCTGAATTTTGTTTATCAATTGATATTTGGCAACCTTAGGCGCAACTAAATGTTTCAAAATACCATTT
>JAIQZQ010000036.1 GCA_021777105.1 Candidatus Anammoxibacter sp. | reverse complement strand
AAAATCTTGGGACAGAAGATATGGATGACGCCCCTTCCTTTTTAAGTTAGAATAAAAAGTTTATCAGAACTTTAATTAAAACTAACTTTAAAGAAAGGAGCCATCCGAATGTCCAAGGAAAAATATGTAGGCGCGATAGATGTAGATGATACAAACTTTAATGTAGCATTGATTAACAAAAGCGCCGGAGAGTTGATTCATTTTAAGACAATTGCCACAGTAGGAGCAATGCTAAAAAAACTAAAAACGAAGAGAATAGCGCTAGAGAATATAAATTTATGCTAAGAAGCGACATATTTAGGTTTTTCAGTGTATAGAGAACTGCAAGAGAAGGGAATAAAATGCGAAGTGATAGCGCCGTCTTCAATTCCTAAAAAATCTGGGGACAAAATAAAGACTGACCGCCTTGACAGCCTGAAACTAGCAGATTATTACGCCAAAGGCGATCTAACGGTAGTCCACGTGCCGGAGAAAGACGATGAAATGGCACGCGATTTAATTCGGTCACGCAGCTTATTGATGGGTCAACTAAAAAGAACAAGAACGCATTTTATAAGCCTTTGCAAAAGAATGGGGTATGACTATAGAAAAGATAGCGGAAAGCCTAAAGCTTCATATTGGACGCAAACCCATCATAAATGGATAAGAGCGATAATAAAGCAACTGCCTAAGGATTCGCCGTTAAAAATTAATCTATCAGGATTGCTAAGTTTTTGTGAGCAAACAGAGCAATCAATATCTTATTACAACGATGAAATAAATTTAATAGCGAAAGAGGCTAAATACGAAAAGAAAGTAAAAGCCTTAAGCTGTTACCGTGGATTGGACACACTCTCGGCATTATCAATAGTAACGGAGTTGGGAGATGTCGGCCGGTTTCCTCAGCCAGGCAATCTTACATCCTATGGAGGATTATCAATTAGTGAATATAGCACCGGCGGAAATCATATTCGATTTGGAATAACGAAACAGGGCAATCGCGTATTAAGGACAGTAGTAACAGAAGCGTGTCAGTACGCCTCAAAGCCGCCGAATATCAGTCGCAAACTCAAAGAGAGGCGACAAGGAGCCACGGAAGAATCAATAAAGATTGCAGACCGCTGCATGCATCGTTTAAATAAGAAATATAAGTCTATGTATATGAAGGGCAAACATAGAAATAAAATTAAGACAGCCTGCGCCAGGGAAATGCTCTGTTTTATTTGGGAAACATTGACAAAAGCCGCTTAACAAATTATTAAGAGAATCAATTAACAAACACAATGTAACAATTTAATAACATGTTGAAGGAAGGCTCACCAAAAGGAATATCAATTATTCCCTTCTGCGCCACCAACCCCAGCTTTGGGTGAGGGTTGGCGGCTCCGAAGGGAATAATTGATAGCTTTCTTCAAACTGTAAAAAGTATTTGTAACAACCAAGAAAAAACAGTTTTACTATTTTCGTTTAATCAAAGGACAAGTTTAAAGTAAATAAAGAATTTATTCTAAAATAAGAGCAAGAATGAGATAGCCCACGGTTAAGCCTTAAGCTAAAGTCCTTGTGGACAGTTAGTGGTAGTTCTCATCGAATTCAGATCTTAGTGCGGTAACCAGCCCGCGGATATGAGGTTGAAAATTCCAGGAGCTCATTATAATGAATATTTTTTTATTTTGGCCACTTTAAACTTGACAGGGAGTCATCCATATGAGGCTTAATATGTTACTTTTTTGCCTGCAATCTTGTAAACTTATAAAATTATATTTTTACAGCTTAAATTATTGCTAAAAGGAGGGTTAGGGATGCCAAGGATTCCACGGATGGCAATATGAAATTTTAGGTTTTGAATGTTGAATTTTAAATTAAGAGCAATGGCAGGGTAAAGCGGGGTGCAACCGGCTACATAAAAAATCGTTAAACTATTTAAAAAAGGAGCTATAAAAATGCCGAGAATACCACGAATGGCCGTAAAAGGAGAAGACGCTATATACCATGTTATTACAAAAAGCACGTTGCCGGGGTATGTTTTAGGCTCGGTGGAGAAGGATTATTTGGTTAATCTTATTAAATGGATGAACGGTGTGTTTTTTGTCGAGGTGTTTGGGTACTGCATTATGGGGAACCATTTTCATTTGCTGGTTAAAATGAAAAATAGGGATGATTATCCAGATGATGAGTTGAAAAAGAGGCTGGCGTTGTTCTTTCGCAAGGATGAAAGGGTCGTGGAGGCCGACCGACTCCCCTATTTCCGGGATAAGTTTTCGAATTTATCGGAATTTGTAAAGGAGATTAAGCAGAGATTTTCACGTTATTATAATAAGGCGCATAATAGAACCGGGTATTTCTTGGGAGACAGGTTTAAGAATGTTTTGGTTGAAAACGGGGATACTTTGATTAATTTGCTTGCTTATATTGATTTGAACCCTGTACGGGCGAATATGGTGGAGAAACCGGAAGATTATAGATGGAGTTCGATTGGTTATCATGCGCAGACGGGTAACAAGGACGACTTTCTATCAATGGATTTAGGGTTAATGGGATATAACGATATGAATGAAAAGGAGAGATTTGCTGATTACAGGGAGTACCTTTATGAAAAAGGCGGATTGGATACGCAGAAATGGGCATCGATTGATGAGAAGATAATAACCAGAGAGAGAAACAAGAAGTATGAATTCACAACCATGGACAGGCTACGATTCAGGACAAGGTATTATACGGATAGCGGCATAATAGGGACAAAATCGTTTGTAAACAGTTATTACGGCATGTTTAAGAGCAATTTTGGCCCTGGCAAACTCAAAAAACCGAATAAAGTAAAGGGTCAGGATGGGGTTTATCCGCTAAAACGGCTATCAAATGAGACA
>JAIQZQ010000035.1 GCA_021777105.1 Candidatus Anammoxibacter sp. | reverse complement strand
TGGTTCTTTTTTTTGCATAATACTTTCCTCACTTATTGGGTGATAAATGTTATTTTGTTGGCAATACATTATAACATCATATTTTCGCCCTTTAAGTGAGATATTTTATTTCTTTTACCAATAGAATCGCCTGATTTAGGTATAAGCTTGTTAAAGGGGGCTTTTTAAAAAAAGAACAACGCTTCGATCATGAAATGCTGTTAAAACAACTAAGTGAATTCTTAGATCTAATCTCTAGAGAGTGTCATGAGTTTACCATTACTGGACGTCTTCATGGTATCAATCTTGAGAGTGATAGGATAGAACTTGATCCAAATGTTCTTTTAATGCGCCTTGATGACAATGCTATTAACAAACGCCAACCTTTCATAAGTAGTCCATGTGAGACCGCCACTATACTAGACTATTCAAATTCTAATGTGGAAGTAGTAATAAGAGAAACGTACACAATAACCCCTCGCAGTGAGTTGTCATATTTCAAGGTGGCTAATAAGGCCTCCGATGAGTTACATCGGAAACTTGATGAAGTTGTGAGGGCGATTAAACTATACCGTAATGGCAGATATGAAATATATCCTGCAACTGTTTATAACCCACTATACGACGGAGGGCAAACCTTTCCAAACGAACCGAAATACATTTGTCCATTTGAAAACGTGTCCTTATCTGAGGTAGATGTTGATAGCCTTAAAAGAGCGTTCGCAATAGTTAAAAAAGTCATTCCTCAAGATAGTGTATTGGCACGGTCATTCTCACGGTTTCTCATTGGTAGCGATGAGCGCGTACCAGAAGAACAAATTGTTGATTTTGTCATAGCTTGGGAGTCATTGTTGCTAACGGTTAAAGGCGGCTCTATACAAAGTGAGTTGACTTATAGGTTTTCACTGAATGGCGCCGCACTATTGTCAACTGTGGATGATACTCTTGGGTTTGACACCGCTATGTTATTGATGAAACATTCTTATGCGATAAGGTCGAAAGTAGTTCATGGTGAAAGCTCCGGCACCCTCTTAAAAGACATAACAGCTCTTGATTTTGATAATCTTGAAGCTTTGAATCGTAGACTTTCCGGGTTGTATCAAAAAGTAGTGTATTGGCTGGCGACTCTTAAGCGAGAAAATCGCCCATATTATAGGTTGCATGGTTGGGAATCATTGATCCGCAATTAATCTATTGGGACAGGCTTATATGCTGATAATTTTATCTACTAAGCAGATTAGCTTAGCTTAGCTTAAAATCAAGAGTAAAACATGTGGCATAACTTAGTTCATGAAAGCGATATAAAGGAGTTGCCACCGGCAACAAAGAAAGTTTTTTTACACTTTTACAATGTATCAGGTGGAAAGATTTCTCATCCGAAAGATCATCAACGCTTCAATGAATTTATACGTTATTGTCATGCTAAAAAAGTTAAGTTAAATGAGTATCAGCTAAAAATGTTGTTAGTTCGCATTGGATGTCCACCTGGACAAGCAAAAAAATTAAGTCAAATTTACTACTATGGTCGAGAACTACTAAAAGCTGAGTGTCCATATGTGATTCAAGACATCTAACAAATTGCAGTAACGGCAAACTAATAGTATGTCTTAACAAAGTATTGACCATTTGAAGAATAGTTTTTCTAACCAGCAAATTAACCGGACGGCAAAAAACGCCGCCCGTTATCTTTTCGTTACCAAAAGATTTTCCACTTGCAGCAAATACGGCATTGCCGTATCATATTATGATATGATATTTATTGAAACTACAATTTTTACTAAGCTTATAGAGGAATACTTAACTGATGATGAATATTCAGGTTTGCAAAGTATGTTACTTGAACATCCTAAAATCGGTAAAGTTGTTTCCGGTAGTGGTGGAGTGAGGAAATTACGTTGGTCAAAACAAGGCAAAGGCAAAAGTGGCGGGATTAGAATCATTTATTACTTGAAAAAAGATAATAATGAAGTATGGATGTTAACGATATATGGTAAAAGTGAAAAGAGTAATATTCCTGCTCATATTTTGAAAAAGATTGTTGAGGAGATAAAAAATGACTGAAAGAAATATTGGATTAGAAATCCTTGAAGGTATTAAAGAAATAAAAGCGCATAAAGCCGGCAAAATTAAATTAAAAACTCGGGAGTTAAAAGAGCCTTCCTCCACAAAATCCATACGAAGCAAGCTTCATCTATCTCAAGTAGCCTTTGCCGGCTTGATGGGGGTAAGTCCCCGCACAATTCAGGATTGGGAGCAAGGGAGACGTAATCCCCAAGGGCCGGCAAAATCATTACTTCGTATTGCGGAACAACATCCAGAAGTTTTCGTGAACATTGTATAAATATTAGCTAACCATAAGATACCGTCAGTATCATGAGAAACAGTTTTTCTAACAAGTAAATAAACCGGACGGCAAATGATAAAACGAGGACAGGTATATTATTATAGACTTTGATTATGGGATTGGTTACAAAGCTGAGAGCTTTAAAATTTAGTGGAATTTGTTTAACTATTTTATTTCAGGGGAGTTAGAATGGCCAGGATACTGCGGTTGACGCTTAAAAATGAGGATGGGATTTATCATGTTATATCAAGAACTGCGCTGGAGGGGTTTGTCTGCGGAGGCGGTTAAACTTACCTTACTCATTTAACGTTTACCTTCAGGGAGATCCACGTTTTCACGAGGACAAGCCTTTCTCCAAACTTCAATCGCCAAATCCTCAATATAGCTAAGGGCTCGTCTATACCAAGTTATTGTTGCGCAGGCCCTTTAGTACACATCCCCTTTGTGCAGCAGGGACAGAAACGTCTGCGCAGGCAAAACGTCAAATCCGTCGAAATGATAGCTCTCATCTCCCATATAAACACGAACATCTTATCCACACACACATTCCCGGATTCGTTTAATGAACGCGCAGGCGATTCCCACTTGCGATTCCATTTTTTGAGAGCTTGACTTCAATTGTCATTACATGCGCTTTTGAGGCGCTTCTTTTTTTCTTTGTTTCAATCAGGAAGTCGATCTCCATGCTTCGTGAGCAATGTTTTGCGCATTAACCAGTTGTCCGTTTATAATACCTGCAATTTCGATAAAATGAGATACTAATGAGCGCATTTCAACATTATCTTGTAAAAATGCGCAACAAAATTACAAGATAGATGTAAATTTGCATTTATTTCATGAGATATGGTTTTACTGTAGAGCTTCCGCATAAACTCTAATTTATAGAATTAAAAGCAATTTAGGCATCAAAGACACAAATGCGCTAAGAAAAACAAAAACTTTGTGATTATTTAAAAATTTTGAAATTTCTAAAATGAAGATGCAGTGTGAATGTTTGACCGCTTTGACACAGGTAAATCCTTATTCTTGTAAAAACAATCCGCCATTTTACAAAATACTATTCTTGTTTTTAGATTCTTACACCGTAATTCTGAGTATCCATCTCTCAGATATTTTGTAAACGGCTTTATATCATATGAATTGAGCGATTTTAAATACCCCCCCTACCCCCTCCCACTAAGGGGAGGGGGATTTGATTTTTTAAGCTCGTTTTGGTTCTAATCTCAATCGTAAAAAGTTTCACCTAATGGGCGATGTCTTTTAATAAAAATATACCGTTTATTTCCCCTCCATTGATGGGAGGGGTCAGGGGAGGGTGATAAGAATCGCTCAATTTGAATATCAATATGTTATGCGATCGCTATTTTTTTAAAAATTTCAAATATCTTTGGCTAGAATTAACGTCTTATTTTATAACAACTTATGTCGTTTATGCGTCAGCTCTTTATTAAATTTACCGCCTGATCCCATGGTAAATAAACTTCTTAAATCTTTATAAATACTGTATTTAGAACTTATTGACATGAAATTTGTGACTGTTTTGTGACTGAGATATGCTAAATTTCTTCAAGTTAATTGCAAAACATGCGGCAACAACCAATTTGACTGTTAGTGGCCGTGAAAAAAACAGGCATGGATGCCGGCATCGGCTAAATTTAAATAAAGGAGAGCAGTGGATACTACTATTGACAATGACACTCAGGAAGCTCGTGAGCTGCTTCGCTACAGAGTAAATCTGTCTACGGACCGCTCACGCGCTATTTACAGGCTTAAGGCTTTATTAAATAAATTGAGCATTAATTCCAACGGTAATTTCACCGCGCCAAAACGCCAGGAGAGCATTAATCTTGACAATGTTTCATATATTTACTCGCGTTTGATAAAAATTTATTTAAAAAGAATAAGTGATTTATCAAAACAACTTGTTGAAATAGAGAAAGAGTTTATCAAAATTTCGGAAAAAGACCCAAACATCTCCAATTTAATGACTATTCCCGGGGTTAGCCAGTTTGCGGCTGTTTTGATTAAATCAGAGGTAATTGATATCGGGCGTTTTAACTCTTTCAGCAAGTTATGCGCATACGCCGGACTGGCGCCTGGAATTAAACATACAAAAAGCAAAAAACCTCAGCGCGGGCAACTAAACACAAACAAAAGGCAAAAACTGCAAAGCATACTCCTGGAAAACGTTCAAAATTTTGTTAAGGCAATTCCAAAGCTGCAAGAGAAATATCTGAAACTGCAAAGCCGCAAAGGAAACAACACCGCAAAAATAGCGCTGTCCAGGGACATGCTCAAGATAGTTTACCATGTGTTAAAAGAAAAAAGACAATTTAAGATTGATCATGAACACTGAGCGGCTTGTCTGCTATAGTGAAAATTATCCCCGAAGTGGATAAAAATAGTTATGGGCATTGCCGTAAAATAGATATTTATCAAATGCGGTCGCGCCATGTTTTGCTCGGAAAAAGGCTCCTGCGCTCTGTGGGTTCTGAAGTATCTTTGATAGCTTCCAAAGGTTTGATTAGCGAGGAGCCACTTCCCATTTGTATTTATTTGTATTTGTAAACGAGTGAAACTTTACATTTTTCCCTTTATTGTTTTATATTAATTGGAGGCAAATATATGGACATTAAACTTAACCTTATTAATAGTTCAAACAACTCCACCGGCGTGGATGTTGTGATATTTCAAAAAAATTACGTCTCCGATATCCCCGATCCCGGCGCGGTAGCCTGGCGCGTAGTTAAAGACTTTAAAAAAGACGACTGTTTTCAATTTGCATACCCGGTGTCAATTAACGTAAGCGCTGTTGACTGCGAAGGAGATAGCACTCTTGATACACCGGCTGATCACGGCGGGCGATTCCTTGCCACAAAAAGCTCTTGCTCTATTGTGCTGACACTTGAAGAGGAGCCTGTTAGCGCTAAAGAGACGCAGGTGGCTAATGATCTTGAAAAAGGGACAATTAACGCCAACATCAAAAAAGACGGCAGGCTTTTGGCAACTAAAACGGATATAGCGCCGGGACAAAAAGCCGTCTTTCAGATAAAGCCGATTATTTTTATAGGCGTTAAATCAGCAATAGAAGAAGGGCAGGTCTTAAGCCCGGAGATAGTCGCCGGCATTACCACAAAGATCTCCCTGGCCCGTATTGCCTCCGCCGATATTATAATGACCGGCGGCGACAAAGACGATGAATACAGCTTTGCGTTGGAAAATGTCGAAACAAATGGATGATGCTGAACAAAAAATGGCCGCCTGAATCACTCTTACTACCCAGGTCAAGGCATATGATACCATTATGTTTGCTTCAATCCTTATCACCCTCCCCTAACCCCTCCCATCAAGGGAGGGGAAGTTATAAGAATCCTACCT
The DNA here is from genome assembly GCA_021777105.1 of Candidatus Anammoxibacter sp. Lineage (GTDB taxonomy): Bacteria > Planctomycetota > Brocadiia > Brocadiales > Anammoxibacteraceae > Anammoxibacter_B. The sequence continues at coordinate 22,889 of JAIQZQ010000035.1, read as the reverse complement.
TTAAAGCTTTAAAAACGCCATAAATTTAACTGCCGGAGAGGGGATGCAAAAATCAGCTTAACTGTTACACCATACCTATAAATTATTGCCGGATAAAGGATTGATTTCTCTTGACTCTATCTGTTTTTTTTGCTATTCTTCAGCCATTTATTGACCCTTAAACCACAACCTTTCCGGATTTTGCTCTTATAGCGCAGTCCGCAAAGGAGGATATTTTATGAAACCTATCATGCCTAAAACTTTTATATTGGCTCTGATCGTTGCGTTTACCGGCGTGACGGGATGCGGCTCGCTGAAATATCCAAAGGCCCACCGCGACAAGATTTCAAAGAACTTCCAATCCTACTCATATACCGCTGATCTACGCGCCACTCATGTTGTTAAAAAGGGCGATAGATATTGGATACTATCTGAACCACCGCCGGATGTGGCATTCTCATTTGAAGACGAGGAAGCATTTAATATTGACTTATCCCTCATATCCGTTGGTGAAAGCGGCGGAGAAAAAGAAGGTATGATGGCAGGCAGCGAGGATCTCCCATTGACCGGACGCTCCTCGTATGTCGTCTTTGCCCGGGAGCTCTTCTACCGTGTCAATGAGATGGCGTTTAACACTAACGCCACATACGACCAGTACATGAAAGCTATGGACAAGGCATTTAACGTCATAGAAGGTGTCGCCGAACTTGAGGCGGCAAACATCAAGCATTCAGCTCAGGTTCACATAAACACAGGCGTATCAGCCTCGCAAAGCCTGCAGGAAGCGGCAACAGACACTCAAAAAGAAACAACCTCTCAGGGAACAAAGCCTGATGATGACTATGATACATCACAGGAATGGACTAATGATAACAATGAAACATCTCAGGACTTGTCCGAAGACGACAATGACACATCTCAGGAAGAATATAGTGACGATGATGCATCTCAGGAATATAATGATAATGACACATCTCAAGAAAATGAGGATGACAGAGGTTAAATAATTAACATCAACACGGTTGCCGCGCTCCGAGCTGGAGCAATTTTGTGGATTGCTCCATAGGCAAGGAGAATATTTTATGAAACCTATTAATAGTAAAACCTTTATGTTGATTCTTGTTATTGCCGCTTTTACCGGCTTGACGGGATGCGGTTCGTTGAAATATCCAAAAGCCCACCGCGATAAGATTTCAAAGGAGTTCCAATCATACTCATATACCGCTGATCTACGCGCCACTCATGTTGTTAAAAAGGGCGATAGATATTGGATACTATCTGAACCACCGCCGGATGTGGCGTTCGCATTTGAAGACGAGGAAGCATTTAATATTGACTTATCCCTCATATCTGTTGGTGAAAGCGGCGGAGAAAAAGAAGGTATGATGGCAGGCAGCGAGGACCTCCCATTGACAGGACGCTCATCGTATGTCGTCTTTGCTCGCGAACTCTTCTACCGTGTTAACGAGATGGCGTTTAACACTGACGCTACATACGATCAGTACATGGATGCTATGGACAAGGCATTTAATATAATAGAGGATGTCGCAGAACTCGAAGCGGCCAACATTAAGCATTCAGCGCAGGTTCACATAAACACTGGTGTATCAGCCTCGCAAAGCCTGAAGGAATCGGCGACGGACACTCAACAAGAAACAACAAGTTCAAAAACAGAATCAAGCGCTGTAACGCCGAATAATCCTATAGTCCCTGAAGCCAACGATGCTGTTCAGGGCGCCCAAACGGGCGTCTCAACGCCTCTGCCGGTAGTTCCGACACCTTTGCCTGCCGTACCAGCGCCTCTGCCCGAAGTCCCAACAACTTTGCCGCCGGATGTTCAGGAGGCGCTGCAAGAAGTCATTCAGGGGGCGATACAGGACGCCCTGCGAAACCAAAATCAACAATAAATATAACCGCCCATTATTAATGCTTCTTTATGGTATGGCTATATTCTAAAATATTTAATTTCCTTTAAGCGCTTTCCTTTTTTTCGCCTACTTTATCAATATATTCCAGTCCTTCAAAGAATTCAGGCAAGGTCTTTAAGATATGGAGGAAAGCAAAAAGGAGGAGCCATGATGTGCGCCGACTTTGAACCCTTCAATCTCTTTTAGCTCAATCACGGTTTCTAAAATTCCCGAATAGAGGAAAATTATACCTACAATGATATTCAGGTACGGTTTTTTGACAATACGCTTAAATGTCCTTATAAATTTAAAAAGCATATTACACTCCTATTTTTTTACAAAAAAACATTGGCCCTATTTCCATATCTTCCGGTTGATGAATAGCATTCATTCGTCAACCGGAATGGTTTTGAAAATCACATCTGTTTATTATTTAAAAAAGCGGCTTAGGTTTTGGAGGCGCAGGCGGCTTTGGCATTGAATCGCTGGACGATTTCCTTTCAGGCTGATGCACCATATTGTCAAAGTGCGCGCCATGCTCGTCGCGCGGCGCATAGCTGGCTTCATTCATATCCGACCCACTGAAAACAACATCTTTAATAGCAACCGTCGATAAATTTACTTGCCTCAAATTGCAATTGGTAAGATTGACATTTTTAAAATCGCTGCCATAGAAACTTCCAAATTCGAATTTACTGTTTGCAAAGAGGGTATTTTCAATATGACTGTTCTTAAATTCGGACCCCGTCAGGTCAGCTATCTCAATGCTTGAGTCAATGAGCGTTGAATTGTTAAAACTTGAACTTCCAAAATGCAATCCATCCAGATTTGAACTTTTAATGGTTCCCGTAAATTGAGCCGACTGCATTACAACATATTTCATGGTTGCGCCGATAATCGTGGCATTCGCAAAGACGGCTCCATTTAATGAAGAACTAGTTAAATCTGAGTTGTTTATATTCACGGATTGAAAGGATGTTTTATAAAATGTGCATTTATTCATACCGGAATCATTAATTGTGGCGCCGTCAAAGGCGCAATTATTAAAGCTCGAACTTTGAAAATTCCCCTGAATGGTTGGAGCTCCTTTAAAACTTGCATTTTCAAAATTTGAAGTCTGAAAATCTGTTCCCGATATTTTGACGCCGTTCAAAGTCGCCCCGACATAGCTCGTATTATTTAAAGTACTATTCGTGAAGCTTACGCCGGCCAAGTTTCCTTTGTCAAAAATGGATTTGGAAAGAACAGAATCGCTTATTGAAGCGTTATTAAAGTTAGCGCCTGTAAAATTTCCAAACCCCTGAACGGTTGCTCCTTTAAGAACTGCATTTTCAAAATTTGAATTCTGAAAGTCCGTGCTGGATATTTTTACGTTGTTCAATGTCGCGCCGACAAAGCTCGTATCATTTAAATAGCTATGCGTGAAGCTTACGCTGGACAAATTTGCTTTGTCAAATATTGATTTGCCAAAATTTGAGCCGCTTATTGATGCGCTAGTAAAGTTCGAACCTGTAAAATTTCCAAAACCCTGAACGGTTGCTCCTTTAAAAACTGCATTTTCAAAATTTGAATTCTGAAAATCCGTGCTGGTTATTTTAACGCTGTCCAATGTCGCGCCGCAAAAGCGCGCATTATTTAAAGAGCTATTCGTGAAGCTCACGCTGGACAATTTTCCTCCATCAAAAATCGATTTGCCAAAATCTGAATCGCTTATTGATGCGCTAGTAAAGTTAGCGCCTGTAAAATTTCCAAAACCCTGAACCGTTGAACCTTTAAATACTGCGCTTTCAAAATTGGATGTCTGAAAGTCCGTGCTGGATATTTTTACGCTGTTCAATGTCGCGCCGACAAAGCTCGTATCATTTAAAAAGCTATCCGTAAAGCTTACGCCGGACAGGTTTCCATTGTCAAAAATGGATTTGTGAAAATCTGTATTGCTTATTGACGCTTTGTTAAGGTTCGCATTTGAAAAATCCCCCTGAATGGTTGATCCTTTAATGACAGAGCCTTTAAGGCTTGCGCCTTTAAAACTACAATTCGGCATTGTGATGGTGTCAAAGGTTACGCTATCCATTGTTAAACCGGCAAATGACATATTGCTCAAATCTAAATTAGAAAAGACAAAACCTTTATCAATGTCTTTTAACTGCCAGTCGAGCTTTGCGCCGCTAGGACTGTGAGTGAAACTTACAACGCCTTTAAACCCCTCTTCTCCTCCATCTTTTAGTGTAAAAAAGATGTTTGTCGCGTTTTGCTCATTGAATTCAAACGTATTTGGATCGCTTATGTCTATGGTCGAGAACTCAGCGGCTGCTCTATGTATATACACACGGGCTTTGGCAATTTTAAGGGTCGCCGTTTTTCCGTCACAAACCAGATTGGAAGGGCACAAAACCATCTTATAGCCGCCTTGCAAATCAAAAGAATCATGTCCGGAAGTTGAAAGCGTTAAGATGCCGTTCGTGTATTGCCCTGTTACCGTAAAGCTTCCCTTGGATATCCCCAGGGTTCCCGTCACTGTCACTTTCAGGTTTGAGTTAGAGCCGTCATATTTTCCTGAAACAGTTACACTTGCATTCGCAACATTAAAAGAGCCTGCCGAAAGGTTTTGGCTTTTGTTTGCTGTTAAAGATAGATTGTTGGTATTTAAGTCCAGTTTCCCCGCAAGCGTTACTCCAGCGCCTATAACAGTAATTGTCGCCTCAATATCGACGCCATCATTGTTAAGTTCGGCTTTATTGATTGTTATATCCGGAGCGTTATTACTAATGAGCGTGTCAGGAAAGTCAACGGAAATCTCTAAAGTTCCATCTTTGTTAACTATCCCTTTAGCGACTATTTTTGAGCCGGCAACTCCTATGCTTCCTTCCACTTCCGCATTCAGGGCTGAGTTATCGCCGTCATATGTTCCTGAAACCGTAACGCTTGCATCAGCAACGCTAAAAGAGCCGGCCGGAATGTTTTGGCCTTGCGCTGTTAATGACAGAGCTTTGGTATTTAAGTCCAATGTTCCCGCGATGTCAACTTCTTTGCCTTTAAGAGTAATCGCCGCCTCAAGGTCTATTAGATCCTTGTTAAGCGTAGCTTTCTTGATTGTTATATCAGGCGCATTTTTGCTAACTATCTTATCGTCAGGAAAATAAACGGCGAAATCAGGGACGCCGTCTTTGTTATATGACCCTTTTACCGGAATGCTAACGCCGGATATTTTTACGTTTCCTTCAGCATCCGCTTTTAGGTCGATGTTATCGCCGTCGTATGTTCCTGATATCGTAACGCTTCCGCCTGCTTCAACAATGGAACTCGCCGTTAATTTAGCAAGTTTTCCTGTTAATGATATTGACTTTGCCTTTAAGTCCACCACCCCTTCAAGGTCTACTTCCACTCCCTGAAGTGTAATAGCCGCTTCAATGTCTATGCCCATATCCTTGTTAAGGGTAGCTTTCCTGATTGTTATATCAGGAACATATTGAGAAATGAGCTTTTTGTCGGGAAAGTCAACATCCACGGTAATGCCATTTATAGAGATTTGAATATTCAGTGTAACTTGTTGATTAAGAGCCAGAAAGCCCGTGGAGAACCCAAAATATGGAAGCTCGGATGTGTTTAACGCAAACTTCAGGGTATAACCGTCAAATTCAAGCTCTTCAATCTCCTTCAGCGCGCTGAATGCATAACCTTCGATCTTGTCAAAAACCAGAATGTACTCTTTAATCAGTAAGTCAAGCTCTTTAATGCCTTTCAAATAGCTGAATTTAGTGATGCCTATCTTTTCCAAACCTACAATATATTCTTCCAGGTCTTTCATATAGACTTCAAAGGTGTCCGTGTATGGCTCCAATCCTTTTGCGGTTAGATCACTGACTATATAGAGCCCCTTTACGCCCAGTTCATTTATGTTATAGAGAATCTTACCCAATAGTTGGCCGTTAACGTAAAGAGAGCCCGCCATGGCAAACCCTGTGCCGGCAAAGCCAAGATCCGGGTCGGCGGCTCCCGGAGTGACGAACTCAAAGTAAACATCCCTGATCTCTACATCCACTATGAGGTTCTTTACATCAATAGGTTTCTCAGGCACATCCCAGGGCATCCATGTTTCGTTATCAATGGCGACGCATACATTGGCGATCTTCGCAAGATCCTGAAACCCTAATGAATTAAGGCTGCCTTTAATAGCGCCGGCTTTAGGATGGGCCTCTTCACCTGTATATTGCACCTCTATGTCGCCGCCAACCATAACTTCCTTGCCCGCAAGGTAAGTGGTTCCCGACACGCCGCCGAAATAGGAATCGTCTTCCGTGATCTTGATCTTTATAGTTGGATCCTTCAGGGCCAGGCCTGGTGAATACGGGATGTTCCACACGCCCCGCATCATGCCGGCCAGGGCAATTCCTATATCCACGTTGGTTACCACCGCTTCAAGAGCCCCGGTAAGTTTCAAATGATCATCGCCTATCTTTATCATGAAATCAGTCGCCACGCCAAATTCAGCCGCTCCGGGAATAACCTTTATGAAAAAGCTCATGTCCGTCCCTTCAGCCTTAACAATGCTCATCTTCTGCCAATCCTGTGGAATCTCCCATGTCGGCAACTGAGCGGCAAGGTACAGTTCATATGCAGGTTCCATGCTTCCTTCGCCTTCTTCTTCACCCTCCTCATCTTCGCCGTCATCACCGCTTCCGCTACTTTGAGCATGTTCGCTTCCGCTGCTCTGAGAATGTCCGCTACCATCACTCTCCTCACCTTCGCCGCCATCACTACCATCTCCTTTGCCGTCATCACTTTCATCTCCTTCGCCGTCATCCTCTGCTTCGGCTTTAACGACTTTAAAGTGGGCGTCACCCATGAGTATCAGATTATTCTCAAAATGAAGGTTCAATTCATCAAGATATTTTTTGATTTCAGAAAAATGGTTGGGGTTTAGGCCTGTAAGGAAACTCACGCCTTCTCCAACAATATGAGTTCCCCATTCAGGGGTTCCGGTTGCCATCAGGTATGAGGTTCTTATTGTGCGATCAAAATACTTTACCGGCAGATCAATCTCAACAAGGGAAAGGATCATCAATAAATTCTCAACCTTTCCCGTGCCAAGGTCTTGTTCCGTCACCTTTTTAATAATGTCCCCCAATTCCAGAGCGCCGAAATCAAACATAAGGTTCCACTCTTTTTTAGCTTTAGCGTATCCCGCTGAAGTGTCTAGTTGTTCCATATTACCGCCGTCCACTTTTGGAACCTGGTAAAGGTAAACCCCTATGTCGCGGTCGGCAAGTTTAACATCGCCATAAACCGTTACATTCACCTTGCTTATATTAAAGATGAACTCAGGGTTGTTAATTGAGTAACTCGCGGGATTGGTAAAGCCAAACTCCTCCTGCATCGGTATCTTAAAGCTATTGAGGTTCACCTTTTCAGCTACATATTCAAAGTCGCTTAACTTAAAGCTCTTTATAAGCCTTGCGTCAACATAAACATCTTTCTCATCTCCCCAAAAGCTGAGCGACACCGCAACTTTCACCCCTTTGTATTCCGCCTCTGTCTCCACGCCAAACCATAAAGGAACTTCCGCCCGCGCAAGCGGGTACGAATATGGAGTTGACACGTTGAGGTTGATATCCACGTCAGGAACCATCAGCTTAACCGTATCTCCCAGTAATTTGAAATCCGGAACTGGTATGCTGATCTGCCCTTTCATAGATGCCGTAAAACTCGTAGAGTTGTCGTCGTTGGTTTGATCAAATTTGATCTCCGCAAACCCCAACCCTTCCAAAGGAGGAAATTGGGCTATTTTTTCTATATATTGATCTAACTTCTTTTTTGCCTTGATAGCAGATGCCGGAGCTCCTTTTAGATGTTTTCCTTCGCCTGCATTCTCTTTATGATGCGCTTTTAATTTCTCTTTTTCGGTTTCTCTTCTATCCTGTTTTTTAGTTGTCTTTTCCTTATGATGCTCTTTTAATTTCTCTCTTTCAGCTTCCTTCCTCTCATGCTTTTTTCCATCTGCTGCTTTTTCCTTATGATGGCGCTCGTGTTGTTGATCGTGTTGGTGGCGCTCGTGTTGACGTTGATCGCTTTGATGCTGGCCATGTTTATGTTGGTCATGTTCGTGTTGATGCTGGTCATGTTTATGTTGGTCGTGTTTGCGCTGATCATGTTGATGTTGGTCGTGTTTATGTTGTTCATGTTGATGATGTTTTAATTCCTTTCCTTCAGTTTCCTTCCTATCGCTGCTCCAGCAATTCCCATTAAAACCCAACTGCAGAATTGCCGCAAAGAAAAGGACAAAAAGTAGTTTAATATGAAATCTTTGAATCATAATATTCCTTTTAAATAATTTTAAAATAAATTTATACGAAATGAAATTAGCGCCTGCAGCGGACTTTTTGCGGCTTAAGCCCGAAGGGCTGATTTATTATAAACTATAGCTATTTTTGGAGTACATTAACCATGTTAATGTTAAAAGCTATACATTTTGAATCTATGCAGACGCAAGAAACTAATGCGATATTGTTATACTTTTTTCTATAAACCAACCATTTAACGACGAGGGGCTAACGGTATATTACAGCAGTAACACGGTTACAGCGTTCCAAAAAAGGCTACGGTTTTATCATAAAGCATCACCACCAACCGACCTATAATAGCCCCCCCCTATACTATTCAATAATAAAGTAAGAATCTAATTATGTTTATACCAGAGCATAGAACCGCCTCCCGTGATTCCATATATGACCCCTTTATTATTTGCGAACACTTTATTATGTTCATCCCAGCCGGAGCCGACAACCTTGCCGGAGCCCTTTACCCAGGCGCCGCTTTTGCCACTGTTGGAGCGTTTATACTCATGAAGTTTCCCATTCGGCTCTATCCCAAAAATATAGTTTGGGTATGCGCCAAAGATCTTGTTGTACTTAGTCCAGCCGGAGCCGATCTGAGCGCCCGCCCCGGATTCCCAATTTTGAGATGAATTATCCGCGCGTTTATACCAGTGAAGAGTACCGCTAGGCTTAACGCCGTAGATAACGCCGCCTCCGCCATGGAAGACGTATTTAAACATGCCCCACCCGCCTCCAACTTTATTCCCTGAACCTTTCGCCCATTTCCCGCCGCCAAGAGACTTGTACCACTTAAGGTCTCCATTTGGATTAATAGCATATATTGTATTCGCAGGACCGGCAAATACATTCGTAAACCCTGCCCAGCCGCTGCCTATTTTGCCGGCGGACCACTTTCCCTCGGGGCCGGAGCTTGCATTTACGTAATGCTTTAAAGCTCCGTCTGATTGAACGGCAAAAACATTAGTGTCGTCGCCGGAAGTCACAAATTTAAAACCGCCCCAGCCGCTGCCGATCTGAGAGCCCGAATGATCCACCCAGTATCCGGCTCCGATCTTGAGTGGCGGAATAAAATAAACCTCTTTCTTGTCAGGCCAGAAATACTCTTCGCCATTAAGATCTCTTACCCAAAAAATCTTGTCATAACCCTTGGCGACATCTCCAAAAAGAGTTTCTGCGGAGCCGGAATTCGGCCATGCCTCTATGTTTAAGAACAGTCCATTGCCTTGCTCTTTGATTCTCTTATTTACCTTGCCGGTCACATCTCTCCTGTTTTCGCCGTCGGCGCGCATGTAAGTGGCAACGGCAACTGTGCGGGGAGCTCCAAGCGAGACAGGTTTCAATATATCCGCTTCGCTTTTTCCGCTTACTTTAGACAAATGTTTTACCAGCGGCTCATAAGATGTATTGCTTATTTCAACAGTTGCATGGATATAATACTTTGTCTCCAGCTCTTTTTTGATTTTATCAATTGGACTTTTAAGATCATTAAAAATATCCAGAAACTTATACAGGCCATTATTAAACTGGAGTTCCATAAGTTTCACCCGGTCGCGCATGGATTTATCTTGAGCGTCTTTTAATGCTTGAACAGTTCCAGCAAATGATTTTATCACTGTCACTGCGTCTTTTAAATATGGCGTGCTTGCGTTTACGTTTATCAAATGCGCGGCTTCAGGGATTTTGTTTAGCTGCGTCGTAGAGACGTTTTCCATGGAATCAATCCAACTGCTTCCATCATCATTATGGTATAAATTTTTGGTTCTGTTCATATTGTCCGTCATGTGATTAATATTTGCCGAGCTGTTAAGATAATGCTCCCCGGACTTCTTCACCTCATCAACGTTTTTAACGGCGGTATCCACAACAGTTTTTGGCGAAGGCGGCTTTGGAGGTTTTGGAAAGCCTGCAACAACCTGCGTAACTGTTATCAGACCGAGAAGCCCTGCAATAGATATTATCCTTAAAAACGCGCTCAATTTTGCCGCTATAATCTTATTGTTGTAATCATTTTGAATTTTCATGTTATTTCTCCTCTATTGAGTTGTTAAAATTGGAGCCTTCGGCAGGCTTAACCGTTTGAGCGAGGTTGCGCTTCGGCCCAACCAAAACAGAAATATACCTTAACTTTAGATCACTTTTAACTTTAGCTCACTTTAGTCACTTAACTTGGATTGAGGCCTTGGGTGTGCTATGTTATTCCCCCTTTATAGTGGCTGTAAATGGAACATCAAACTTATCACCCATATGCGCCCAGGCCGAAACAACAAGTTCGCCTTTATTAGAGGGCGTTTTATTAAAGGAAGCTCCGCATTTATAAAGCGCAAAACCCGCTATTTTCCAACCGTCGGCGCCGCTTACCGCCAGGGAAATAGAATTGATGTTCGCGGTTCCGGTCATGCCTGTGTCGTTGCCGGCTATATTCATTGACGCTTTAACGGCAACGCTCAAGTCTGAATTATTGCCGGCATATTTACCCGAGACCGTTATGTTTGCATTATTGACTTCAAAAGAGCCAGGCTTTATTTTTGGAGCCTTTCCTGTTAAAGACACATTTTTAGAATTTAAGTCCAGTTTCCCCTCAAGATTAACTTGCGCCCCCATGAGAGTAATAACCGCTTCTATATCTATCACATCCTTGGCAAACGTCGTCTTCTTAATTTTTATATCCGGAGCGTTTTTACTGACGATCTTATCGCCTGGAAATGAGACGGAAAATTCGATGGTTCCATCTTTGTTAACTGTCCCGTTAGCGCTAATCTTGACGCCGGATATGTCCAGGCTTCCTTCCACTTTTGCTGTAAGGTCTGAATTTTCGCCGGCATATTTCCCAGAGACAGTGACGCCGGCATCGGCAACGCTGGAAGCGCCTATTGGAATGTTTTGGCCCTGCGCGGTTAAAGAGACCTCTTTGGTCTTTAAGTCCAATGTTCCCGCAAGGTCAACTTCCTTATCCTGAATTGTAATAGCAGCCTCAATGTCGAGAAGATCCTTGCTTAGCGTCGCTTTCTTGATTGTTATATTAGGAGCGTTTTTACTAACGATCTTCTCATCAGGAAAGTAAGCGGAAAGATTGGGGACGCCGTCTTTATTAAAAGGCCCTTTAACTTTAATGTTGACGCCTGATATTTTTATGTAACCGTTCGCATCAGCTTTAAGGTCAATGCTATCGCCGTCATATGCGCCCGAGACAGTCGCTGTTCCGCCGGATTCTATATCAACAATTGAACTTGCGGTTAATTTCGCCAATGCTCCGGTTAATGATATTTTCTTGGCATTTAAATCCACAATCCCTTCAAGGTCGACTTCAGCGCCTTGAAGCGTTATAGCGGCCAGAATGTCAAGGCCCATATCTTTGTTTAGTGTGGCTTTCTTGATTGTTACATCGGGAATATATTGAGAGACCAGTTTTTTGTTGGGAAAGTCAACATCAACTTTAATGCCGTGGATTGAGACTTCAATATCCAGTCTAACTAGTTGATTAAGCGCCAGGAAACCGGTTGATAGCCCAAAATATGGAAGCTCGGACGTGTTTAATGCGAACTTCAAGTCTAAACCGTCAAAGTTAAACCCTTCAATCTCCTTAAGCGCGCCAAACGCATAACCTTCGACCATGTCAAAAGCCTGAATGTATGCTTTAATCAAACCATCAAAATCTTTAATTCCTTTTAAATAGCTAAATTTAGTGATGCCCATCTTTTCCAAACCTACAATATATTCTTCCAAGTCTTTCATATACACTTCAAAGGTATCCGTATATGGCTCCAACCCCTTTGCGCTTATCTCGCTAATCTTAAAAAGCCCCTTCACGCCCATTTCATTGATGTTAAAGAGGATCTTGCCCAGTAGATGCCCTTTAACGTAAAGAGTTCCGGCCATGGCATACCCCGTGCCGGCAAAGCCGAGGTCAGGGTCGGCTGCTCCGGGAGAGACAAATTCAAAGTAAACATCCTTGATCTCAACATCGACTATAAGGTTTTTTGCATCTATAGGATCATTAGGAGCGTCCCACGGCTTCCATTTTCCTTTTTCCACGGCATAGCATATATTGGCGATCTTTGCTAGGTCCTGAAATCCCAGGGAATTAAGGCTGCCTTTTATTGCTCCCGCTTTAGGATGCGCCTCCTCTCCGGTATATTGCACTTCAATATCGCCGCCAACCATAACTTTTTTGCCTGCAAGATAAGTGGTTCCAACCACACCGCCGAAATAGGAATCGTCTTCGGTAATCTTTATCTTCAATGCGGGGTCTTTCAGAGCCAGGCCCGGGGAATATGGAATATTCCAGGTTCCCTTCATCGAGCCGGCAAGGGCAATTCCTATATCCACTCCAGTCACCACCGCTTCAAGCGCGCCTGTGAGGGTTAGATTATCCTCGCCGATCTTTACATAGAAATCGGTCTCCACTCCAAATTCACCAGCGCCGGGAACAACCTCCACAAAAAATCCCATGTCAGCCCCTTTAACATTGACTATGCTTGCCTTCTGCCAATCTTGAGGAATCTTCCATGTCGGCAACTTGGCGTCCAGGCGCAGCCTGTAGTCTGGTTCAAAGCTGCTTCCGCTCTCATCACTTTCTTCATCTTCTCCACTATCATCTCCTTTAGCAGTTTTTTCTCCGCCTTCATTATGTTCTCCATCCCCGCTATCACCGCCATCGCCGCTATCATCCCCATCTTCGCTTTGGCCTCCATCATCTTCGCCGTCACCGTCGTCATCGTCTGCCTCGGCTTTAGCCACCTTGCCCATTAAACTGCCCATAAGTATAAGATTGTTTTCAAAATGAAGGTTCAATTCATCCAATAATTCTTTGATTACAGAAAATTTGTTGGGATCTAAGCCTGTAAGGAAACTCACGCCCTGGCCGACAATATGAGTCACCCATTCATCATTCCCGGTCGCCATCTGGTATGAAGGCCTTATTGTGCGGTCAAAATACTTTACCGGCAATTCAACATCAAAGAGTGAAATAATCATCAACAGTTCCTCAACATTGCCGGTTCCAAGGTCTGGAACTGGAATATCAACGCCAATGTCCGGCATTTTATCATGGAAAGTTGCCGTCACCTTTTCCATAATAGAGCCCATATCCAGAGGGCCAAAGTCAAACATCAGGTTCCAGTCTTTTTTGGTTTTAGCGTATTCCGCAGCGCTGTCCAGTTTATCCCAATTGCCGTCCGGCACATTCGGAACCGTGTATAGATAAGCGCCTATGTGTCGATCAGCAAGGTTAACATCGCCATAAACCGTCACATTTGCCTTGTTTATGTTAATTATGAATTCAGGATTATTAATTGAGTAATTCGCGGGATTGGCAAACCCAAACTCCTCTTGCATTGGTATCTTAAAGCTATCAAGATGCACTTTATCAGCGACATATTTAAAGTCGCTTAATTTAAAGCTCTTTACAAGCATGACATCAACATAAACATCTTGCTTATCTCCCCAGAAGCTGAGAGACACCTTCACTTCCGCATCTTTGTATTTCGCGTCTATATCCACTCCAAACCATAGCGGAACTTTTGCCCGCTTTAATGGAAATGAATATGGGGTTGATTCGTTGATATCAATGTCCCCGGGAACCTTTATATTAACCGCGTCCAACAATAAGGTAAGATCCGGGACCGGTATGCTGATTTGCCCCGTCATTGACGCCGTGAAACTCGTAGAGTTGTCGTCGTAGATTTGATCAAATTTGATATTCGCAAACCCCAACTTTTCCATGGAAAATCCTTTAAGCGCTGGATTTTTAGTAAGCGCTTTTAAAGGAAATTTGGATATTTTTTCTATATATTGGTCTAATTTCTTTTTCGCTTTTAGCGCGGCGGCTCCCGGACCTTTCGCCTTTTTGCCTCCGGCTGCTTTTTTATCATGATGTTCTTTTAATTTCTCTTTTTCAGCTTCCCTTCTGTCATGTTTTTTGGTTGTCTTTTCCTTATGATGTTCCTTTAATTTCTCTTTTGCAGTTTCCTTGCCATGAAGCGGTTTGCCATCATCTGCTTTTTCTTTATGATGATGTTGCCCGCGTTGATCGTGTTGATGTTGATCATGTTTATGTTGACCGTGTTGGTCGTGTTGATGTTGATCATGTTGGCCGCTTTGATCGTGTTGATGTTGGCCACTTTTATGTTGATCGTGTTTATGTTGGCCGCGCTGGTCGTGTTGGCGCTGGTCGTGTTTGTGTTGATCACGCTGATGTTGATCATGTTGATGATGTTTTAATTCCTTTTTATCAGTTTCCTTCCTATCACTGCTCCAACATTTCCCAACAAAACCTGCCTGCAACATTGCCGCAAAGAAAAGTAAAAACAGTAGTTTGATATGATTTCTACGGATCATAATATTCCCTTTCACAAATTCTAAAATATATACTTAAACTTTGCCGGCGCTATTAACGCCCTGTGCCTTTCCGTTCGGCCCGAAGACAATCAGTCCCCCCCTTAAGATAAGATGATAAGAAATCGCTTTTTGATAAGGTGCAATTATATGAAAATAGACAGTAAAGTCAAACTGTTTTTAGCAAATTAACAGATAGAATAGTAGCCTAAAATACAAAATAATAGTAAGCGCTTGTATAAGATAAAACTCAGTGCAAGACACAACACTACACAGCACGGAATGTGAGATGAAGTTAGCGCCGGCAAGATTACAAAGAGAACGGAAATTTCCGGCGATATAGAGAAGTAATTAACCGATAAGGAATTGAATTGGGTCAAGCCATATCTTCACCAACACATTTTTTGTGCGTTTAGGAGCAGATTTAGAATATTTACTCAAAAGCATGAGGTTTTCAAAATTTGTTAATGAATAAAAGGCTAAAGCCTTAACTCCAACAAGCCGGGTTTATTGGAATTTACCCTTTAGGGTTTTATTTCATTGTATTTGAAGAGAACAAACCCGAACTTGATTTTTCGAAAACCTAATTTAGAATATACATATTATGCCTGCCCTATAACACGATAACATGATTTTGAATAGTAAAACACGGCTTCAAGTGAATACGTTAGTATCTAATCCCATATTATTTAACCCGCCAAAACAAAAAATAAGGATGCATATGCCTTATATTTTTATTGACCTGCCATTTCTCATTGCATAATATAAGGAATCGGCATTTTCCGGGTTATTCCCGATTTTTTAAATTTATCCCCCTCTGGGGAGGATTTCCACTAGGGCAGACAAGCTGCTTAGTGTTCATTATTAACAGAGAAACAATCAATGACAAAAGACGCATTAACAACAACAGCGCCGAGAAGGGCGGAAACACGGCCGGCGGCAAACGGATCAAGCAAACAGCTTTATATCTTCATATCACTTTCAGTATTGTTTATACTTTTGATCGGTTTTATCATATTTGTGGTGGCAACTCCTGATTGGCCGGCGCCCCCTGCTAATGAAATGAATCAAAACGCTGAGTACCTTATAGAGACAAATCCTGAAAAAGCGGCTAAAAATCCCGTAGTTGAGATATCAGCCTGGATAATAGCGCTGGTAGCGGGATTCGCTGCATTGCAGATATTGCCTATTATGCTGGCCGCCAGAAAAGCCAAAAAGAAGCGTTATACGCAGATAGAAAAGAGAGAAATTACATTTTTGTGCGAAATCCCCATGTACCTGGGTTTGCTGGGCTCGCTTCTTGGCGTATGCCTTACGCAGTTTATGACGGGCACCCTCTCCGCCCCCCTCGCCTATATCACAACCATAAGCGGCATTCTCCTGCACTTGTTCGCCAAGTTTGCAATTATTGTTCCTTTGCCGGGCAAAGCCGCTGGCATTGCTGAAGAGGTGTAATAGTTATGAGAATGTTTCTTGTCGGAATGTGCGATATATTCCTTATACTCTACCTGACCACCCTTAGCCAGGTTAGTCCATTTCAAAACAGCAGCATCACGGTAGATGATTATCACAAAGCCAAGGAAGCTGAAGCCAAAGCTCTGGAAGAGGCTCAAAAAGCCATTGAAGAGAAAGAGCTTGCATTGGCAAATAGCGGCAAGTCTATTGAAGAGATCAAAAAAATCCGCGCGGCCATCCTGAAACTGGAAGAAGATAAAGAGCTTGCCGAACTACTTGCCAAACAGGCGCGTGATGAGCTTGGAGTAGTCTCTGAAACCGCCTCAGAGGCGGAACAGCTGGCTGCGAAAAACAAGTGGGAGGCGGAAAACGCCGCAAAAAAAGCGATGGAGGCCCTTGCCCGGGCGGAAAAAGCTGAAAAAGAGGCCGCAAACGCCAGAGCCCTGCGCGAACAGGCCATGCAAAAGCAAAACGAAACACGTCTGAAAATGGAAACGGCCAAACAAAGCGAACAAAAAATGGCCATAATCACACAAAACGCAAAGAAAGAGGCTGAGGAGGCAAGGTTAAGGGAGGCCGAAGCGCTGGAATTGGCCAAAAAAGCCCGTGAAGAGGCGGCCAGAGCCTTTGAGCGCGAAGTTATAGCCCTCGAATTAGCGCAAAAGTCAGCGCTTGAAAAAGAGGAGGCTCAGGAAAATGAAAAAACCGCCAGAGCAGCTCAGGCCGAAGCCCTGCAAATCGCGGATGTGGCAAAAAAAGAAGTTGTTAAAACAAAATCGGAAATAAGCTCCATCACACAGACAGCCGACACCGCGTTTGATAAAAACATTGAAAGCAAAATTATGCCTTTCACCGTGACTATTCAGTACAAAAACCGTTGGAAAGTAATGAACACAAAGGAGATAACCCTTAAAGGCCTGCCGGTATTGATAAATAACGAATCAGTCATATTCGCCCCTCTGGATCAGCTCGGGCTGCTCACAACGGAATTCGACTCGGATCAGTACATTACCTACAGCATATCCGCCAATAACCGGCTGGTAAACAAGCTTTACGTAAAATCAGGGGCAGACAAAATAGCGGCGTTTGTGATTAACTCAGCGCCTGAATATAGTTTGCCGGTGAACGATAAAGGCTCATTTGCCTCATACATGCCGGTGCTGATCTCCGTGCGCAACCGCAAGCCGTTCGGCATGCTGGATAAAATGCGCGGGGTTAACACGGACTTCTTTATTTTCAACCGAGATTATTTGTCGCTTATCAGCGAAGAGGAATTTTTCTATAAAAACGAAGGATTCAGGGGCACCGGCGATTACGCGGAATATATTATCAAAGGCGATCAGGTGGTTGATCTGGACGGCAACTTTATCGGCCTTGCGTATAAGAAAAACTCAATCCTGCGCATCAACAAACTAGACGGCTGGCAAAAGTTTACAATAAGCAAAATTAAGGCAAGAAATCTGGTAAGACAAATTGAAGGGATAACGAACTCTTAAGGCGCGTGGCGCATAGAGCAAAGCGCATAGAGCGCAAAATAAAAAATTGTAGGATGGGCAAAGGCGATAGCCGTGCCCATCAATTAAAAAAAACGAATATCGAACCGCAGAACACCGAATTTCGAAGTTAAGCGCATGGCGCGAAGAGCAAAGCGCATAGAGCAGAGCTATGTACCTTTAATTTCCCCTCCCTTGATGGGAGGGGTTAGGGGAGGGTGATAAGATATGAGAACTACATTTTTAAAATTTCAAATATCTTTGGCTAGATTTAGGTTGAAACTGTTCAACCTGATTGAGTCTTCAACATAGAGATTAAGGAAAACATGGGAGCGAAAATATTAGACAGGCTCTTTCCGGAATTTGTCGTTACCGAGGAGATGGAGCTTGATGAAGTTATAGGCTCCCTATACCCTGAAGAGAGCGTGTTTGTGGCAAAAGCGGTTGAAAAACGCAAAAACGACTTTACCGGAGGCCGTATTTGCGCTCGCAAAGCCCTTGCAAAACTGGGCATTAACAAATTCCCAGTGTTAATGACTAAAGATCGAGCGCCTGTCTGGCCAAACGAGATAGCCGGCAGCATTTCGCATACCCACGGCTATTGCGGAGTCGCAATAGTCAGCAAAGAGCGCGCAAAAAGCATTGGCCTTGATATAGAGCGCATCAGCCGCGTAAAAAAAGAGTGCCGACCTTACATCTGCACGGACAACGAAATCGCAACGCTCTCCCGCCTGCCGGAAAAAGAGCAAAACATGATGGTAGCGTTAACGTTCAGCGCCAAGGAGTGTTTTTACAAATGCCAGTACGCAATAGATAAAAAGTGGGCCGGCTTTATGGACGCCGAAATTTTCGCGGACGTAAACAAAAGTGAATCCGAATTTGAAATAAGGCTTGTCGCGGACATCGGCCCCTCATTTCAGAAAAACGCGTCATTTAAAGGCAAATATATTTTCAACAACGACTATGTTCTAACAGGAATGATTATTTAATGGAAACCAGGACAATCGCCATCACAAACCAGAAAGGCGGGGTAGCCAAAACGACCACCACGGTTAATCTCGGCGCATGCCTTGCGAAACTCGGCAAAAGGACGCTATTGGTAGACCTTGATCCCCAAGGCAACATGAGCTCATGGCTCGGCGTGCAAATTAACGAACTTGAAAAGTCCCTGAGCGACGTCCTGCTTGGAACAATTGACATGGCCGACGTAATTATTGAAACGAATGTCAATGGATTAAGCGTGGCCCCGTCAAATGTGTCGTTAACCAACATTGAGCGGATATTCGCAAACGAACCCGAACGCGAAATGATATTGCTTAGGAAAATAACGCCGGTGCTGGACATGTACGATTACGTGCTCTTTGATTGCCCACCTTCCCTCGGCCTGATAACACTAAACGCGCTTACAACCGCAAAAGAGGCCCTTATCCCCCTTGAGACAAAAGTCCTCTCCCTTAACGGCCTCATCACATTGACAAACACCGTCAACCTGATACAAAAAAGTCTAAACCACAACCTTGAAATAACAGGCATCATCGCCTGCAAATACGACAAAAGAACAAACCTGAGCAAAATGGTTGTAGACAAGATTAAAAACGGATTTAACAAAAAAGTATTCAACACCATCATAAGAGAGAGCACCAAACTCGCCGAATGCCCCATCTCCAACCAACCCATCACCGAATACGCCCCTGAAAGCTCCGGCGCAAAAGATTACATAAACCTCGCAAAAGAGATTATAGCCGGCGAACCGGAACCCGCGCAAGCAGCTCAAATAGCTTAATAATATATATCCTCGCTAAAATTTGTCAAAATCATTAAAATAAACATTGAAAAAAGAAAACGTTTCAGATTACGATAGCGGATGGAAGGAGGTGATATCCTTTTATTTCAACGATTTTATGCTGTTCTTTTTCCCAAATATTCACAACGATATAGATTTTGATAAAGGTTTTGTGTTTTTGGATAAAGAATTCGAGAAAATTGTAAAAGAGTCAGAAGAGAAAAGGCGGTATGTAGACAAACTGGTCAAAGTGTTTTTGAAAAACGGCAAGGAAGAGTGGCTGCTCATACACATAGAAATACAGAGAAGTTATGAGAAAGAATTTGCCAAAAGAATGTACGTGTATAATTACAGGATATTTGACACATATAAAAAAGAGGTCATAACCATCGCAGTGCTTGCTGATGAAAGCAAGCAATATATGCCGAACATATTTGAGATAAAACGATGGGGTTTTGTTAACACTTTTAAATTTCCGCTCATAAAACTGATAGATTATAAAGACAAAATAAACATAGAAAAAGCGAAAAACCCGTTTGAAATAATAACATTCGCGCATTTAAAGAATTTAGAGGTAAAAAAAGACAACAAGAAAAAGCTTTTTTGGAAAATAACGCTGGTAAAATTGCTTTATGATAAAGGATACAAAAAAGAGGACGTATTAAATCTTTATAGATTTATTGATTGGATAATGGTTTTACCGGATGAATTCTCAATTAAATTTCACGAAGATATAATCAAATATGAGGAGGAGAAAAAGATGCCATTCATAACTACTGCTGAAAGAATAGGTGTTGAAAAAGGAATTGAACAGGGAATCGAACAAGGTATTGAACAGGGAATAAAAGAGGCAATCTCAGATCTTTTAGAAATAAGATTCACAGGTGAAGGAGCTTTATTTAAAAAAATTAAAAAGATTAATGATATTGACAGGTTAAGAGCAATAAAAGACGCCGTGAAAACTGCAAACAGCATTGATGAAATTTATAAATTCTTATAACTGTGGTTGGCAAGCAACTAACTCCAAAAAAGCGATTGGAACGCGCAAAATCCATCGCGCTCGCAAAACTCAAATCATATATGGTTTGGCAAATCGATGTTGGGTTTCGACAGGCTCTACCCAACCTACAACACCTGTTACAAGGCTCCTGCATTGTAACGAGTAAAAACAGATCAAACAGTTTAAGCTTACCTTTCTTATACTCAAAAGCATTAGGTTTTCGTAATTAGTCAATGAATAAAAGGCTAAAGCCTTAACTCCGACAGCATCGTATTGTCGGAATTTACCCTTTAGGGTTTTATTTCATTGCGATTGAATATAACCATACGTAAATATCATTTTTTGAAAACCTGATTTGTTTGACTATATAACGCAAACGAGAGATACTACTGTGATGTTTTAATTTCACAAGTAGTATCTCTCGTTAATTGTTATCAGAAACGCGGAAGAAATAAGAAGCCGGGGATTTTACTGCTCAACTCTGTTGTGTTTTTCACATTTGGTTTTTAAATCAGAGGCTGGGGAGCTGAAATATCCATTTTCTGCTATAATGCCATCCAAAATGGAAATTATTTCATCTGTTTTCCGTGAGGATTCCCGAGGTTCATTGTTCGGTTCATCCGGGATATCTTTTAGGTATTTGAACAGTCTATTGGCGTTATGAAATCTGTAGTATTCTGTTTTTTTGAAATGATCTTTAAATAATTCAAATACGCGAACTTGTTGTTCCAGGCACATTTCAATTAAAGCCCCTATGCCGCTACGCACATCCATGCTATCAAGACAATCGCTATCGCATATTAAAGATGCCAATGATTTTAAGCCCAGGTAAGCCGGAGTTAACTCATCCTCAAAATTCAGCAAACCGGTTACAGGGTTTAGTTCATGATCTTTTTCAATCTTATTTGAATCAAAACTATTCATTTTATCTCTCCATTTGAAGGAGAGCTCTTTTTTTGATATAATAATTCCAAGCCGTGTACGTAAGAGCTCTATCGAAACGTATGCGGGCCAGGGTGGTGTAAAAGTTCTGACCTTTTACATCACCCGCTTAAATTTTGCGTCTCTTTTCCCTTCACCTCCTTTCTTTCATGTATTACAAATCAACCTGATTACAGTCTTGGTAATATTTAAAATATTATTTACTTAATTATACCATATTTGTACGGCATTGTCAATTTATTTTACCATAATATATCACGAAATATTGTAATGATTAATCTACATATTAAACATTAACTTCTGAATCCAAAACAACTTCCAAATAATGTAGTGTAGGCGCGCTCCCATAGGTGTTAGGTTAAGATTCGATTAGATAACCGGAATTGTAGTTTGTATATGAAGTTATCGCGGGTAGGGGACGGCTTTAGCCTCCCTTTTTAAGGATTCATTTTAAGGACAATGACTTTAATCAGAAATATCGTCAATATACAGTTTACGCTCGTTCCAATGCTCTGCGTTGGAATGTATTACGGACGCTCTGCGTCCCGTCACTTGACGCAGAGCGTCAAACCAGGCATTCCAACGCGGAGCATTGGAACGCGCAAAAATCCATCGCACTAGTAAAACTCAAATCATATATGGTTTTGGCAAATTGATGTTGGGTTTCGGCGGGCTCTACCCAACATACAAAACTGAATATGGAGTACATTAACCGTGTTAATGTTAAAAACATACCATTTGGATATCGAGCTGGAGCAATCTTGTACGATTGCTCCAAATGTTTCCTGGAACCATTGGTGTTATTGACAACGCTAAGTTTTGCGCGCGTTCTAATGCTTTGGTTTAAACGTGCGGAGACAGTCTACAAGACTGCGCCGGCAAAAATATATTGGGAGAAAAAGTCGATTTTATTTCCGCGAAATAACCGCGCTTAAACCATCCGCGCTAAAGATAATTTCGCCGTCTTTGGCGAACAAACCAAATCTAAACTTAAACCTGGCTTTGCCTTTACTGTCGGTAACCGCCTGCGCGGGATTTACCGTTGCTCTTCGTCCGCTTGCCGACGCGCGTATACGAACCTCTATTGGCTCGCCGTTTTGATCCATGGCCGTTATAACGGCGTTTTGTGGCATAAAAGATTTGGAAGCTGAAGTAGGACTAACAGTGAGAGTTGTCAGCACAGGCGGCGCCGGCGTGGGTGTTGGCGTTGGCGTAAATGGCGCCGGAGTTATTGTTTCTGTTGATTCCGGCGTATTGGTTGGAATTGTTTCAACAATTTCCTCCTCCTCTTTTATCTCAATATAAGCCGGTTTTATCATTGTGTTTGCCTTGCCGTCATTGTTAAACACGCTTAGGCTTACAGTGTAAACTCCTTTTTTGTCATAAACATGCCCGGGGTTCTGTTTTGAGCTTGTGTTGCCGTCTCCAAAATCCCATAGCCGGCCGGAAATGTTTCCGCTTGAGAGGCCGGTAAAAATGATTTTTGATCCTGGGGTATCTATCCTCATATCAGCTGCAAAAGCGGCGAACAGGCCGGATGCGCCTCCGTCCATTACATTAATCAGGTTTGTCTTCTTTTCCGAGTCCGTTCCCGAAGAACCGCTCACAGTAAGCTCCACGCTGAATATGCCCTGCGAATTGTATTTATGAACCGGATTTTTG
>JAIQZQ010000034.1 GCA_021777105.1 Candidatus Anammoxibacter sp. | reverse complement strand
GGCAATAACCGTATATTCGTCAGTGGGAGGAGGTAGGGGGCTCCCCTGTGCTTCACGTAAGGGCGGTGTTTGGCACAGCTTTTTAGGCCGAAATGCAAACTCCCGAAGTCATTCCACCTGGCCCCTTCGATACGCACCCTTCTTCCGGTACTCCCGTTGGTTACGCACTGGCTGCATACCTCCGCTAATAGGCGCGGAGTTCGAGTGGAACGTTCTATACAGGCACGGACCCGCACAGGTAGGATTTGATGTCGCTTTCGCTTTTGCTCACCCTCCTTTCTATTCATCTCACCGTTTTTTTTTTTTTTTTGACTTAGTATTGAGCACTGCGGCTCACGCACCCCTTCAGGGTTAAATATGTGGGCTCATTGTACCCAGGGTGGCGCATTCGCTTACCCTGGGCTAATATATTTTGCCCTTTCAGGGCGTTCTAAATGTATATCTGTTATTATTTTTTACAATGTACTGCGTTTATTTATGGGTAACGATTAGGGCTCCTGCCTTGTAACGCAATGTCCCAAGAGGCTCCGCCTCTAATTTGCGCGTAAAACTCCCCTCCCTTTTTCATTAGCGGTAACGCTGGGTGACATAGCGAGAATTAAGGTATCAAAAGGTGAGATTGACGAAGCTCTAAAACTTCATGATGAGATGATTATTGTTTTTGAGGAGCTGGGCGATATTGATAGCAAAGCTAATACATTGTGGAGCATCGCAAATATCAAATTAGAAAAAGGCGATTTAAAAGAAGCTGTTGAGCTTTTAAGTGAATTGTATAAGATTAACATGGAGCTTGGCAGGTTGGATGGGATTTGCTTTGTGTGGCTTGACCTTGGTCAAGTAATGTGCCATGGCGGCATGAAGGAGGAGGGGTTGGTAATTTTAAACAGGTCAAAAGATGGATTTCAGAAGATGGGAATGGGGCAATATGTTGAGCTTGTGCAGGGGGTGATTGACGGGATTGATAAAAAGGGGTGATAGGTGACCGGTGGCCGGTAATCGGTGATAAGTAATCGGTAAATTAGAAGCAAACCGTTAGGTTTTCATTTGTCCGACAATCATTAAGCAATTTCCAGTGGCTGGATTTCGCACAAAACACCTGAGAGTTCGTGTTCTTTTTCTCGCACATCAAACTCTGTTTGAATGTTCAAAAGATATTTTGGATCTACATTAAAATATCTGCCTAATTTTAATGCCATGCCCGAAGATAAAGCAAGTTTGCCTTCGAGCAGGTTGTTTAATGCGTCAACTGATATGCCGGTTTCTTTGCTTATTTTGTTAACCGCCACGTCATAAGCGTCAATCAATTCCTCCTTAATGACTATTCCTATGTGACCAGGCTCTATTTGTTTGTCAATCATGATACAACTCCTTAACCGGGCAAGTAAAAATGTAAAGTTATATGTTAGAACAGCCTTGCAGACTGCCTAAAAGTGTTTTTGCTTTACTTTGCAATTACTCGTAAAATTTCAAGTATTGATTTTTCAATGGGCCTTAAAAATATATTCTTTATCAGGTTTTACCCTGAAAGGGTTATACATATCCGTCTATGGTAACCAAAGCTCCACCCTGGGTTATTAAATACCCCCCGTTTTTGTTTTATTAATTTCTTTCATTAATTTGAGAATATCTTTCGTTGGCGATTTTGGAATTTTCCCTATATTTACATTTTCGGCCGACATCAGTGAAAAAAGCTTTTCAAGCAATCTATCTTCTTTTAATTTTGATTCGATACCTATGTCTATAACAAGTTCTAACACATCACCACGCCCATTATAATAAGCGGCAAGTTGTATAGAGTATCTATATATGGAAAGAAGAACTTGGGCAAAGAAAATAATTACAAGGATAACTCCTATTCGTATTGAAGATACAGTAATCATGTATAAAGTATCTGACTTCGATGTGTCTGTTTTTTTGTTGCCGGAGGTCTCAGTTGCATTTCGATTAATAGGAATGTACCATTCTTCATTTATTTTTTTTAAATTTTCTTTTATTAAATTTCTTTGTTCTTTTATATGATTAACCTTGCTATTAGTATAGTTAGATTCTTTTTCACGTAAATAATCTAAATCATCTCTCCATTGTTTTATTTCTTTCCTTTTTTCGATACGCTCCTCATCTGTTAATTGAGCTCCATCGTCTTCATTGATACCTGATACTAAAATATCTTTAATGTTCATTATTTTATCGTTAACTAATTTTATTTTTTTTAAATTTTCTTCTTTACTTGATAACACATCTTCATAATATTGTAAATCTTCATTTAAATCTTTTCTTTCCTTTTCTAATACTTTAAATTTGGCAGTTTCAAAAACAGCGGTATCGATTGTTTTAATATCGCTTTCCGCAATTTTACTTGATTGATATATTAAAAAATAAATACCACCTAATAACAAAGCCGCAACACCTAAAACAGAAACACCAGCAATCGTTTGAAGGTAAACAGCTCTCCATCGTAATCTACTAATCATGTTTTTTGCTTTATTTTTTAATCCCGCATCATTCTCACTCAAAAGGCCTTGGCCTGAAATACGATAAACTATACAAATTAAAGCAATAACTATAAATGTATAATAACTTATAGCTGATAAAATATGCCGTGATCTAACAAATATTCTATTATTTGTAATCTTAGCTATTATTTCTTTTTTGTTTTTTATTTGCCCCAATTTTTTAGACTGATTATATCTGGTATTATAAAGCTGGGAAATCAGTGTTTTGTTCTGTGTCTGAAGTATTTTACAATAAACATACCCACCTACAGATGTTAGCGCTACACAAAACAATAAAACAATAATAATCGCCATTTTTCTTTGCCTTGCCACGCCATCTAGTTCATTAGTGAGCAGTAATTTTTTAAGCAACGTAACAAAATTATCTTTTGTTCTTGCATCATTAAATATAGTGTAAATTACAAAAGAGAGACTAAGCAATACTACGGTAATCCAACTTATTGAGAAAATGTATGCCTCTGGTTAACAAAATATTTATTCTTTTCTATTTCAAATTCAAGACCTTTTATTTCATGTTCTAGGCTTTCTATTTCAAGTCCAAGTTTTTCATTTTCATTTTTAATTTCTTTTATACTTCCAATTGCTCTTTGTTTTTTTTTCTTATCATTTTTTTTGTTATAGACAATTCTCTCCATTTGATTTGTGCTTTTTATCAAAGATCCATTCTTTATTTGTAATGATTTCGAAAAAGCATAAAAACCACCTGCCACAATCGCTATAAACAATAGCAGAGCATATAATCTGTAAGCAAAGCCAATGTTCCTAATTCCAAAAACAAGCTTCCACCGAACCAAAAATATTACAATAATAGCAATAATACTTAACCACCATATCCGAGAATACAAATGACGAATAGCTGAGCTTGCCTTAGAATTCAAATGAGTTATTAATTCAGGAGCTCTAATATCAACATTTAAATAATGAAAACCAATTCCTTGTCCTTGTATACCAACTTTAGCCATTACATAATCAGACCTATAGCTAAAATACAAAATTACAGAAGCAATACAAACTAAAGCTAATAAAATTTGTAGATATTTTGACCAGGTAATAAAATTAAATTCTGATTTAGTAATTGCTACTCTCCTCTAAAACTCTTGTGAGTTTATATGTGATATATTGTTAATAAAAAATTAAAGTTAGTTTAAAGACTATATAAATTGTTGGTTATTTTATATTAAGGACAAGCTTGTTGCAAACATAATTAGTAAAATATCATATATGGTTGTATGGATATGTTATGTAAAACTTGACAATTTCCTAAGCAAAATAAGAACTAACGACAGTATTGTATTATGTTGCCCATATTCAGGGGTGATGATTGATAAAAATGGGTAATAAGTGGCCGGTGGTCGGTAATCGGTAAATGAAAGGCAAATTTTCGGAATCGTAACCAAAATCGGAGTTTTGGAGCGGTTCGATGAATTTTAACGGCACAGGCATCCCTGCCTGTGATTAATTGAAACACAGGCAGGGATGCCTGTGCCACTATTTATAAGACACTCAAATACCTCTCTTTTTATCCGCTCGCTGTTTTTGCATTAACCCTTCCTTTATCTTCAGAGCTACAATCATCTTAACCTCTTCTATTTTAGCCGCTTCTTCGTCCCGGATTTTTTAATTCCTTATCACCGGCGATTCTCTCGTTTAGATAAGTTTCCATGTCATCCATGTAAATACTCTTTTAATATTGTTTCCGGTTTTAAATCGTAATCAAATTCCGGTTTATTTACGCGTTTAATCTGGTTTAAGGTTTCAAAAGATATACATTCGCAATGCGGTTCCCGCCTTTAGCGGTCTTGTGATTAAGGGGGTAAGTATTTAGTGTCTTTAATGTTGGGAAATCTTTTTTGTTCAGAGTTAAAAAAGCGGTTGTTGCGTTCAAGTGACCTGCAATCATTGCGTCTACATCACTGGTTCGTCCCTGACTTGCGCGAAAGATGTCACCAGATCTAATGGCTTCGGTTTTAGTAAATGGAAGAGTTGTCAAGTTGTTAAATTGATCGTGGACGCTGCTTTTAGTTTGGACGAATTCAGCAAGCGTTGCGGCTGTAATAACCGGTTCACCTTGGTAATCCCGGCAGGCGTTGCCAATTAATGTTTGCATCGCCGATTGTGATGATTGTTTTAAGAGTTCAATTAAGATGCAGGTATCAAGGACAATTAACATTATGTTAGTTTACGGGTTTTAGCAAAGCGTTTATTTATTTTACGGCGATTAGCAGTGAGTTCTTTTTCTAAGCGCTCTGCCGCTTCGTCGGAAAGAACAGGTTTAATGTCCTGTATAGCAGATAGACCATTTTTTATATTTTGTTCTTTCTCTTCATCCGCAAAAATTTTGCTCAACACAAAATTTCTAATGCTTATACCATTAAGCGTTGCGAGAGTTTTGATTTTTTTATGTTGCTCTGGATTTAGTTCTATACTTAAACGGGACATAGCAACCTCAAACATAAGTTAAACAAATAAATTAATAACAAATTCAATTGTAGCAAATCTACAGCCAATGTTCAAAGGTTCATTTGTTCAATTCAGATCGCGTAAAACTTTCCCCCTTTTTATTTGATTTATAAACCTGTCCGGTTAAAATGGTCTGTATGTACATTATATAACTATCATTGTAAAGGACAAGAAATGAGCGCGCAAAACGTATCCGTTCAACTAAAAGGCAACAACTTAACTATCCATGTAAACAGTGAAGCCCCTGTAACAAGGGCGCTCGTGGAAGATGATTTCTCCAGATTCTCTAAATGGATTGACGTGTACCATAAAGAGGTAAACGATGCCAACTCTCCTGAAAAGCTGCTTGAAATTGGGAAGTCTATGTTCAATTGGCTTAACGGCAACCAGAAGTGGTTTGACAAGTTTCTTGAAAATGTTAAGCCCCCTTTAATTATGGAATTTGGTATTCCCGCAAGGTCAGGAGAGAAAGAGATTTTGTTTATTGAGGCCCCGTGGGAACTTCTGGCCGACGAACAAGGTTTTCTGGCAAAGGATATGCGAGTCAAATTCTGCCCTGCAAGAAGGGCCGGCAAAAAGAGTGGTGAAACCGATGTGTCTAAATTCAGACTATGCGCGGTTTTTATGGCTGCCTCGCCAAAGGAGAATGAAGTAGAACTTAACTATGAGCTTGAGGAGAACGCCATACTTAACCTTTACACAAACGAGAATATAAATATGGACCTCTTTGTGGAAGAGAGCGGCAATATTGATCTGCTGACAAATCTTGCCAACGAGATAAAACCTGTTGATGTTATGCATGTGTCGTGCCACGGCAACAGTGAGCCTGAACCATTTTTAGCGTTGGAATCAGACACCGGCGAAACGGAATATGCGACCGCCGAAAGGTTTGCGGAACTCTTTACGCAAAACAGGCCTAAACTAATTTTCGTCTCCGCGTGCGAGACGTCCGTTCCGGTTAAAGAGTCCTTCTCCTTTGCGTTAAGCCTTATTAAAAACGGATTTCCGTCTTCCATTGGCTGGGGCGGCTCGGTTAACGATCTCGAAGCCACAATTTTTGCCTCTGAATTCTATAGAAACCTGTCACTCTCCGGCTCAATTGAAACATCAACGGCCAATGCCCGGACTTTTCTTATTAACAGTTTTGCCGGCAATGAGGATGGCAAAAGGGAATCAAGGGATTGGCATCTTGCAAGGCTCTATCTCGGCTCGGATGGAGGCGGAGACTTGGCTACCGGTGTAACCGGGAAAAATTTAAGGAGCATTCACGCAGGGGTAAAGGAGTTTCTCGACAAGAAAGGCAAAGTGCCGGTTGCCGGTCGGCTGGAGTTCGTGGGCCGCAGGCGCCAAATGCAGAAAGTCTTAAAAGTTTTACGTTCAGGCGGCTCAAACCATGCCGGAGTTCTCATTCACGCCATAGGCATGCAGGGCAAGTCAAGCCTGGCGTCGCGTGTAGCCAACAGGCTGCATACGCATGAAACCGTCGTCATATTTGAACGGTACGCCGCGCATGAAATGCTTGGCGAGATTAAAACTGTTGCGGGCAACGCGGAAGCAACCGCGATAATTGACAAATATATAAATGATGTTTCCGCTAACGGCTCAATGCTGCAAATTGCCGTTAGGGAACTGCTTGAAGGCCCTTTTTCAGGCGCGGGCAACTCTCATAAACCCATCCTCCTTGTAATAGACGATTTCGAGCGCATTCTTGACGCTCCAATTGAGCCGGGTAAACTCCACACAGTAAAGAGCGATTTTAGAGGCTGCATCATCTCCATTATTAACGCGTTTAAACATTCCCACACAACATCGCGCCTGATAATCACCAGCCGGCACAAATTTGAACTTCATGATAATAACGACATTGACGCGGCCCAATCGCTATGCGGCATACCTTTGCCGCCCATGAACGAGACCGAAGGTAGAAAACAGTTTACCGCAAAATACAGGATTACGGTTAAGCCAGCGGACAAACAAACGGCAACTATAAAAATTGACAGGCTTGTCGCCGCCGCCCAGGGCAACCCGGGCCTGCAGGATCTTTTATTCAGGCTATATTGCAACGCTCCTGAAACATGCGAAAAAGCGATTAGCGAAATGGAAACGTATTTTAGCGAAGGCTCAATGCCGGAAGACCAGTGCCTGGCCGATTTTTTGCAAAATCTTGCCGTTAACAATATACTCTCCCTGTTGTCAAAAGCGGAACTTTACCTTGCCCGCGCTTCAACCATGTTTGAATTGCCGGTTCCTGTTAACGTCTTTACACTGTTGGCCGGCAATTCTGAAGACGCGCAAAAAGCGAATTGGGAAGAACGGCTCGCCGCATTCGGCGTGTGGGAAACATACGATGAGCCTTTCAATCCCAACATAAAAGCTTACGCCGTCAACCGTATTATGAAGCCAAATTTAACAAAATTGAGCGAAAACGAGGGCGTTGATATTGCCGGCCTGATTACATCGCCTCTTTTTGAACTTTGGGGCGGAGAAACCGCCGATAAACGCGCCTGGCCATTTGACATGGAGCTGACAACGTTGGCGCTGATCTCAAAAAACGCAGATGTCTTGCAAAACACGGTTGAAAATTGTCTGAGAGGGATGCATAAAGCATTCATGACAAAACATGCGACTAATATAGCCAATGCCGCGATTGAACTGCTTCAACAAGAGAGTAAAAATATCACGGCCGGCCTATATCATATTGCCGTAGACATCTGCAATCAGGTCGGGGAAACTGAAAATGCTGAAAAATATGTTAGGAATGTAATTAAGAACCTTGTCAAAACCGAAGCAAATGAATCTTTATTGGCGTCTTCATATTTGCGGCTTGGAAGGATATTAAAACAAAAAGGTGAAATTGACAAAGCTGAACGTAACTTTGACGAAGCCGTTAAAATTTTTAAAAAATTGAATAATAACCACTCTAAAGCGGTAACGATGGGTGACATAGCGAGAATTAAGGTATCAAAAGGTGAGATTGACGAAGCTCTGAAACTTCATGATGAAGAAATTAAAGTGTATGAAGAATTGGGAGATAGACGTTCCAAAGCGGTAACGATGGGTGACATAGCGAGAATTAAGGTTGATAAAGGTGAGATTGACGAAGCTCTGAAACTTCATGATGAGATGATTATTGTATTTGAAGAATTGGGAGATAGACGAGAAAAAGCGGTAACGATGGGTGACATAGCGGGAATTAAGGTATCAAAAGGTGAGATTGACGAAGCTCTGAAACTTCATGATGAAGAAATTAAAGTGTATGACGAATTGGGAGATAGACGTTCAAAAGCTGTAACGATGGGTGACATAGCGAGAATTAAGGTTGATAAAGGTGAGATTGACGAAGCTCTGAAACTTCATGATGAGATGATTATTGTATTTGAAGAATTG
>JAIQZQ010000033.1 GCA_021777105.1 Candidatus Anammoxibacter sp. | reverse complement strand
AATCGGCTTCGTTCAACAAAATTGTATACGTACTTGAGCGTACACAAAACGAAGAACCGCATCACTTTAAGAAATTAGTTATTGTGATGCATTTGCGCTACTTGTTTGCACTCAACTACGTATACAATCCTAAATGTTATGAGTAAGAGCAATATAGAAATTAGCATTAAAGATAAGGTTTGAAATGACTAGTTACAGGACATATAAGGAGATAGCAAACGAAATATGTGTAAGCATTGATACAGTCAGGCGAAATGTTCGATCTCAAAAAAAAGAACTCAAGCTTGAGCCAAAAAAAAGAAAAACTCCTTTAAGCAAAGGTGCGTTAGTTGAATGTCTATCATTTGATGATGCTGAAAAAATTATTCGATTTTATAAAACAAAAGGAACTACAAAATTAGACCTGAACAATAATAGAAATTACGGTTTTTTTTATCTAATTCAGTTGATCCCAGAATTTCAACCAAATAGGGTTAAAATTGGCTTTGCAGATGATGTAGACAAAAGGTTTAAGGAACACCAAACTTCATCACCGACATCTAAACTACTTGGTTATTGGCCATGTAAAAGAGCTTGGGATCAAGCGATAATGGATAGCATAACAAGAACTGACTGCAAATTAGTTTTAAATGAGGTTTATGAAGGAGATATTCAAGGTTTCAAAGACAGAGCAGATGAGTTTTTTAGAATAATGCCTGACCCTGCAACCGAAATCATACTTTCTGAACACTCACCATTAAAAAATGAAAAAAAAACATAACAAATCGCTGCACTTGATTTTTGTTACGCTGTCGCTTCACAAAAACAAGTGAGCTCAATCGTTACATAATGTGATTGTGGAGGTAATATGACAAAAGAGGTTATTAGTTTGTTAATATCAATTGTTGCAGTTGTGGTTGCAGTTACATCAATTTATTTCAGTAACTTAAAACCTGCAAAGCTTGAAATATATATAGGTGAAGAATATCAAATATGGCACGATATCAATAAATCATTAGTCATAGATATCCCAATTCATATACTAAATAAAGGTTCTAAACCGGCAACGATAAGAAATTTAGGTTTAATCTTAAAGTCCTCAACAAATGATGCCATATATTTAACAAGAAGAGGATATGTAGAATATGTTAAAAATAAAAATGAGAAAGGGAATGTCAGTTGGCAATGGGAATTTAAATCAATGATGTCTCCAGATGTGATCCCAAGTTATGGACTATCAACAAACATGGTGGAGTTCATGGGGGATGGGGAATCACTAAAAAATTGGATTCCAGATAAACTTAAATATGAAATTAACGTAATTGCATGGGTTGCAGGGTCAGAAAAAAAAATAATATCTGAAGGAAAAATGAATATTAATGAAAGCATACTTAACAAAATAAAGGCGAACCTTGAAGCTGGAAGCTACAAGGGTAATTGGATAGTCAATCCTGAAATAGGTTGGATTTCAAAAAGATTATCAAAGACTGACTATCAAGCGCTCATTTCTGAATAGAGAAAACTAGCGGACAAAGATAGCGCTTGGAGGTCAAACCTAATCAGGCTGTCCGAGAATGCAAAACCTTAAAAATTTGGTATTGGTATCAAATGACTTATGACAAAGCAAGGGGGCAGGTATATTTTTTTTGCCTTGAGGCTATGTAAAATATATTAACACCTAACCCGGATAAACCGGAAATTTACAATCAATAAAAATAGAGCAGACTAAAGCCGCTTATTTTTATGTTATTCCTTATTCTGTTTATGTTGGGTTTCACTACGCCATATCCAACCTACTTGTTGTGAAATCCGTGGCTTTTGATTTTGATATTGCTTTTGCTTTTTTCGTGGGCGCGCTTTTGCTTTAAAATCTGTGCAATCTGTGTAATCTGTGTAATCTGTAGTTCACTTTTGCTTTTTTATTTTGTGCAGATTTGTGAATATTTGTGGTTGATTCGCTTTTTGCTTTTATTTGTGTAATCTATGGTTTGATTTTGATTTTTAAAATTTGATGTTGGGTTTCGCTACGCTCTACCCAACCTACTTGCTGTGAAATATGTTCACCTGCTTTTACAGCTAATCTGGTTTGACTGTGAAATTCTTTTCAAGCAGGTTAATTTTAACGCTCTTATGCGGGTCAAAAACAACGCGGAGCTTGCCTTCCGTTGAATAATCAGTGAACATTATGCCCCCTATAGCCGATGGCTTTAAAGGCAATTCAATAACACCCACCCATTGTCCGGGCGCACATTCCCAATCCCATGACAGGAAACACTTCTGCTTTTTTGAGAAAACTTTAGGGACAGTCCTTGACGGGCTGTCCGAGAAGGAAATTCAATTTCTTTAAATTATACCAAATATTGGCCAAAACAACCTTTTTTGGCAATATATAGAGCTGCTTAGTGGCTATAAATCTATTCTCGGACAGCCTGTGAAGACCTGAGTCCTAATATAACCCAAGCTCCAGACGCTGTTCCCTGGAACCGCAGCCGACTATTTAGACTCCTTTCAATGACTTGGATGTGGTATCTTTGGCGGATTGTAAGGGTCATCAACCTCCTTTGCTCCTGGATGCGGTATCTTTGGCGGATTGTAAGGATCATCAATAGCCTTTGCATATTCCGGATGTGGCACCTTTGGCGGATTGTAAGGGTCATCAACAGCCGCAGATCCCGGATGTGGTATCAGTGGCGGCCAGATATGAACGTTTTTAATCGTTGAATGCGCATTCACCTGCCTTTTTTTATGTTGTTTTGAAGCTAGTTTAACATTCATTTTTGTCTCTCCTATATTAAGGATTCGCTCAAAAAAGTTAATTTTACTTATTAAAGTTATCTTCTATCTCTTCCGAAGAGCTCTTAAATAAAATGACAAAAACTGTTTTTTCATCCGCTAATGCAGATTGATAACTTTGCAACTTTAATATCTGCCTGGTAAAACAGGTAAAAACTGATATCTATTCCTGGCGGTATATGCATGATTAGCCCCTCCTTTAATAAAAAATTTACCTTCTAGTTTAATTATACCGTGATTTTCATGCAAATGAATATGCGAGTAATGAAATTATGAATATTTTTTGCAAAAAACCTCTTGGGAATGTTGATGATCAGATCTTGAATACAGAATACGCTAGTTTGATGTTGGGTTTCGTACCTCTACCCAACCTACTTGCAGTGAAATATGTTCGCCGGCTTTTACAGCTAATCGGGTTTGACTGTGAAATTCTTTTCAAGCAGGTTTACTTTAACGCTCTTGTGCGGATCAAAAACAATGCGATGCTTGCCTTCCGCTGAATAATCAGCGAACATTATGCCCCCTACCGCCGAAGGCTTTAAAGGCAATTCAATAACGCCCACCCATTGCCCGGGCGCCCATTCCCAATCCCAGGATTGGAAACTCTTCTTCTCTTTTGGATACTCATTTCTTAATCTCACACGCTCTTCGATCCAGTTTTTGGCGGACATGTTTTTCAACTGTTCAAAAAGTTTTTTATCATATACCAGAAGAGCGGAAAAAGCGACGGCGCTGTTTTGGTTCACATTGTCCGCAATTGACACTTTAATATCAAGTTTTTGCCCCATTAGCCTTTTTGTGCGGACAATTGATTTGCTGCATGACGAAAAGCCGAGGGTTAATAAAAGCAGAAACAGGGAAAAACAGAAAACCTGAAATCCTGGCCGGCCGGCATTGCTTTGTATTTTAAAAAAACGCATATCATCTGTTAAGGGCTCGGAAAGAAATAACTTGAGCTTTTTTACCAGCATCTTCAGGCCAACTTTGCCCAACCTTCAATCGCCGAATCCTCAACGCAGCTATGGCTGCGCATCCGGTTCAACTCAATCAGATTGAACAAATTCAACCTAAATCTACAAGCAAAAAAGCTCAAATTATTTCTTTCCGAGCCCTAAATTAAAGTTATTTTTTGTCACGATGCTGCTGGAAAATGACAAAAGTAAAAGTAAAAGAGCCCAAATGTGCTATATATAGTATACATAGGGTTTTATGACACAAGAGCATTGTTAATAAGGGGCTATTTTTTATTGACATTATGCCTGCGCTTACTATAATAACTTCAAATCTTATCATTATTTATTCAGTAAGTCAATGGATAGCCGCCAGGGTTTTTGTTTCGTTTAGAGTTCTAAAACAGGACAAAACTTTTTCGGTTTTAACTTATTGACTCGCTATTAAGCGTGTTTAGAATAATACAAGATCATTTAAAACCGGTTTTTATATGCTTTGTTTTATTTCAAAAGCGCGCTGTAAAATCCTGAAACACATTCTACTTCATAAATATTAATTAGATGGTTTGATATTGAGACGAGATCAAAGTCTTGATACGGATTGCTCAAACTTTTAATTAAGGTTAGAAAGGAGGTTTAACAAAAGGATATAGTATATGTCCCCAAATTATCGGAATTGTTTTTCAGGATGAAGAGTATTGTAAAAAAATATAAGGACATTTGATTGCTTATAAATGCGACCTTATTTAAGAAATAAATTTTAACCCAAAAAAAGAGGAGGTATTAAAGTATGGCTGAAAGCACTCAACACAAACTTGATCGAGTTCGGTCCCCAAGGGTTCAAATAACCTATGATGTGGAGATAGGCGACGCGGTTGAGAAAAAAGAGCTTCCATTGATAGTTGGAATTTTGAGCGATTTATCAGGAGCGCCGGAAGAGCCGCTTCCTAAATTAAAAGATCGCAAGTTTGTTGAAATTGACCGCGATAATATCAACGAGGTACTGGACGCAAGCAACACGAGACTTAGCTATTCAGTAGCCAATAAATTGGCAAACGACGACACCAGAATAGGCGTTGATTTAAAATTTAAGAATATGGACGATTTTAATCCTATAAATGTTTTAAAGCAAGTTGAGCCACTTAACAAACTATATGAAGCCAGGCAAAAGCTCTCTGATCTGGTAGCTAAACTTGACGGCAACAGCGACCTTGACAGCGCTCTTAAGGATGCGATTAGCGATAAGGCCAAATTGGAAGAGATTAAGGGCCTAATACAGAAAAAGGTTGATGAAGCCGGCGCTAAACCAGAAGGTACTGAAGAAACAAAATAATATAACTTAATAAAAGGAGTTTACCATGGCAAAAAAGGAAAAAGATGAAGCAGCGGCCCCGGCGGCGGAAGGCGCGGCCCCGGCAACTACGGAAGAGAAGGAATTGACCCTTTTGGAGAAAATCATTAAAGAAGGGAAAATGGCGCGCGACGAGTCTCAGGTTGATCCAGCACAGGACATAATAGGCGAGTTTGTGAACCAGATCCTTGATGAGACTATAGTTGTTAAAGAGGACACGCTTGTCAGCATTATGGATCGCATAGCGCAGATTGACGAATTGCTGACCAACCAGTTAAACGAGATAATGCATGACGATGCTTTTCAGGAGCTGGAAGCCACATGGAGAGGGATTAATTACCTTGTTATGAATTCTGAAACAGGCACAATGCTCAAGCTGAAGGTCATGAACATAACTAAAGGCGAGCTTTTGAGCGATCTGGAAAAAGCGGTTGAGTTTGATCAGAGCAGTTTATTCAAAAAGGTTTACGAAGAAGAGTACGGCACGTTCGGCGGATTTCCGTTCAGCACGATGATCGGTAATTACGAGTTTGGCCGCCACCCGCAAGACATAGCTCTACTTGAAAAGGTGTCAAACGTTTGCGCCGCGGCTCACGCCCCGTTTATCGCCTCGGCCAACCCAAAGCTCTTTGATATGGATAGTTTTACAGAGCTTGGAAACCCGCGCGATTTGTCAAAGATTTTTGAAAGCACTGAACTTATTAAATGGAGATCGTTCCGCGAATCGGAAGATTCACGTTATGTCAGCCTGGTTCTGCCTCGCACGCTTATTCGTTTGCCTTACGGGCCGGACACCGTGCCTGTGGAAGAGTTTGACTTTACGGAAGACGTTGACGGACGCGATCACGCCAAATACCTTTGGGCAAGCGGCGCATGGGCTTTAGCGCAACGCATAACAGACGCTTTTGCCAAGCACAGTTGGTGCGCGGCTATTCGCGGAGTTGAAGGCGGCGGACTTGTCGAAGGATTGCCTGCTCACACTTTTACAACGGACGAAGGCGACATTGCGCTGAAATGCCCAACTGAAACAGCCATTACAGATAGAAGAGAGAAGGAGCTTAATGATCTTGGTTTTATCTCGCTGGTTCATTGCAAAGGCACTGACTATGCGGCCTTCTTTGGCGGCAAAACAACGCAAAAGCCAAAACTTTATAACAAAGACGCCGCTAATGCGAACGCTTTTCTTTCATCTTCATTGCCGTATTTGCTTGCCGCTTCAAGATTTGCCCATTATATAAAAGCCATAATGCGCGACAAAATCGGCAGTTTCCAAAGCGCGGCGGATATATCCACTTATATGAATAACTGGATTATGGATTATGTTGTGGCTGTGGACGACGCAGGCTTTGAAATTAAGGCAAAGTACCCTTTAAGAGACGCCAGGGTTGATATTACATCAGTTGCCGGCAAGCCGGGCTCATACAAAGCAGTAGTCTTCTTAAAGCCGCACTTCCAGCTTGAAGAGTTAACGACCTCTATTCGTTTAGTTGCCGAGCTACCGGGCGCGGGCGCATAATAGAGCTCAAAGATAATTTTTTCAATAATAGAAAGGAAATATATTTATGGCTATTAATGCTTATATGAAGATTGAAGGCCCTAACATTGCCGGTGAATCAACAGACACCACGCATAAAGGGGAACTTGAAATATTATCCTGGAGCCACGGTTTCTCACAATCTACCTCGCCAACCAGAAGCACGGCAGGCAGCGGCACGGTTGAAAGAGCCGATCATCAGGATTTCTCTTTTAGCAAATATCTTGACGCGTCAGTGCGGGATATACTTAAAGTATGTTGGACCGGCGACCAGATTGACAAAATAACGGTTACGTTACTGCGGTCTGCCGAGCCTGATCCGGTTCCATATCTGGAAATTATAATGTCTGAAGTCGTTGTTTCATCATACAGCATCTCCGGCGGAGCAGGCGATATGCCTATTGAAAACATATCCCTGGCATACGGCAAAGTAGAGTACAAGTACATTGAGCAGAAGAAAGACTCCGGCGATAAAGGCGGCGGAAAACCGATCAGCCATGATTTGCAGACCAATAAAATAGCATAGCATGACAAACCGAAAACCGTTTACTAATAATTTGCGTATACCTCTGTTTGACCGTCTTGTTGACACAAGGGACGAAACGCAAAAAAAGATGGGCGGCGACCTTTTAAGCGCATATGATAAAAGCGCGTTTAAAGAGTCAATCAGGATTGCTTTGCAGCGCCTGCTTAATACGCGGTGCTCAGTGACGGTTGATGTTTATCTTGAAAAAGATCTGACTGTTATTGATTACGGAATACCTGATATTTCAAACCTTTTTTCCCTAGGGCACGACGGGCGGCAAACAGCGGCGGAGATTATTACCGTTGCCATAAACGCTTTTGAGCCCCGCCTCAAGGATCCAAAGGTTGTAGTTGAAAAAACAAAAGACAGCGCCTTGGAGGCAAATGTGGATGCGGCGCTGTTCCTGGCCGGCGACAAGGAGCATGTGTCATTTCCAACTATTCGGCTGAGTATGGAAAAGAGCAGCGTGTGATTAACAAAATTGAATAATGAATAAAGAGAAACTCCTTGAATACTATGACAGAGAGCTTGCCTATTTGCGCAAGATGGGCGCCGGCTTTGCCAAACAATTCCCAAAGGTTGCGGGCCTTCTCGAACTTGACGATCGAGAATGCCCCGACCCGCAGGTTGAAAGGCTTATTGAGTCTTTTGCGTTCCTGACATCCAGAATTCAATATAACATCGACAATGATTTCCCCCAATTAACCACCGCTATGCTGGGCGTCCTATACCCCCAGCTCTTAAGCATAATACCTTCAATGGCGATAGCCAGGTTTAAAGCGGACCCGGATCAGGGAAAACTTACCAACGGCCACCTGATCAAGAAAAACACCACTATTTTCACCCAAACCAACGAAGGCGACATTTGCAGATTTAGGACATGCTACCCTGTTGAGCTTTGGCCCGTCAGCGTTGTTGAAGCGGAGTTTGAGTCGCCGCAGAAGTACGCGTTTCTCGACTCTATTCCCAACGCCTCAATGGTATTAAAGATCAGGCTAAAATGCGACGGCGTTATGTTTAATGAAATAAACCTTAACACGCTCAGGTTTCACTTAAACGGCAACCATACGCTTGTTTATAAACTGTACGAGCTCTTCTTTGCGCACCTTAAAGGAGTTTGTTTCCTGGAAGAAGGCAGCGGCGAGCCTCGTTTTTTGCCTAATGAATCCGTTTCTCCCGTCGGATTCAGGCATATGGACGAAACCCTGCCGGTGGCGCCGAACAGCCACACAGGGTACCGGCTTTTGCTGGAATACTTTACTTTCCCGGACAAGTTCCTTTTCTTTGACCTTAACAATCTTGACCATATAAATAAAGGCGAATTTGTCGACCTCATATTTATATTCGATCTTTTTCAGCGCGAAGGTCTGGTAGTAGATGAAAATACGTTTTGCCTTGGATGTTCCCCTGTGATTAACCTTTTTAACAAAGTGGCCGAGCCTGTTCGCATTGATCATAAATCAACTGAGTATCTGGTAATTCCCGATGCCCATAGAGAAAAGACAACTGAAATATATTCTATTGAATCCGTAATGTCCAGCGACGGCAGAAGCTATGAGCCCTATTTCTCATACAACCATTTCTCTGAAGATCATGAAAGGCGCACATTCTGGACAAGCCGTTCAAGTGAAAGCCTGAAAGATGGTTTTTCAGGCACGGAAACCAGGCTCTCTTTTGTTGATCTTGATTTTAACGTCAACAATCCGGCCGATCAGGTTGCCACCGTGCATACCATCTGCACCAACAGAGGATTGGCGGAGCAAATTCCGGCGGGCGCGGTCTTTATGATTGAAGAAGCGGCCCCGCTTTCATACATTACCCTGCTCGGCAAACCCACGGCGCAAATATCCCCGCATCTTGGAGGCTCAAGCTTATGGAAACTGGTCTCGCACTTGTCGCTGAACCATCTTTCATTGACCGAAAGTCAGGAAAGCCTGAAACCATTAAAGGAGATCCTGAAACTATATAATTTCTCAAATCACAAATCCATTGACCAACAAATTTTTGGATTAAAAGAGATGTCAAGCCGAAAGGTGGTTAGACGAGTCGGCGACGAAGCGTGGAGAGGCCTGTGCCGTGGCTACGAAATAACCCTTACGTTTGACGAGAAACAGTATGTGGGAAGCAGCTCAATTTTATTGGCGTCGGTGTTGAACTATTTTTTTGCGCTCTATGTTTCACTCAACTCGTTTAGCCAGGTAGTGATTAAAAGTTATCAGAAAGAAGGGGTTTGGAAAAGATGGCCTCCAATGACGGGCGAAAAAATTGTGATCTAAAAGATTTGCTTTTAAAGGAAGGCTACCGGTTTGATTTCTTTCAAGCGGTGAAACTACTTGAACTAACGCGGCCCGGTTGCGCTTCAGTGGGCGAAGGCTCCCAACCTGAAAAAGAAGCCGTCATGTTTAAATCAAATGTCGCCCTTGGTTTCCCGGCCAGCGACATTGATGACATATCGCATAGCAAAGGCGATGCCGACAAATATGATGTTGCGGCAAATTTAATGGGATTGGCCGGCAATTTCGGACCTCTACCCCAATATGTGACGGAGCTTATTCTTGAGAGATTATGGCATAAAGACACGGTTTTAAAAGACTTTCTGGACATATTTAATCATAGACTAATCTCCATCTTTTATAAAGCGCGCAAAATACACCGCATCGGCTTTGAGTTTAAAAAGCCGGCTGAATATAAATTCTCCCAATACCTGTACGCCTTAATGGGGCTTGGCACCCCATGGCTTAAAGGCAAAATGAAAGTGGGCGACCAGGCCCTGCTGCCTTACACCGCCGCTTTAAACCATCAACGCAGGTCCGCCGCGGGATTAGCCTCTATAGTGACCGACTGCTTTAATTTGCGAAACCGGTTTGGAATGCGCCAGTTTATAGGCGTATGGCAAGACCTTGACGACGATCAACTTACCGTGATCGGCCGCTCAGGCAATAATAATGAGCTTGGAGTCAACGCTATTGCCGGCAGGCGATTTTGGGATCAGCAAGGCAAGTTCAGGACAATTTTAGGCGCGCTTAACCTGCGGGAGTATTGTGACTTTCTGCCGGACGGCCGCGGTTTTAAACCGTTTTGCCAGCTTGCCAGGTTTTACACCGGCGGGTTAATCGCGTTTGACATCTCTCTGGTCTTAAAATCAGAGGAAGTCCCTGAATCAAGGCTGGGCCGCGAGCATGGAACCAAACTGGGGTGGACATCATGGCTGAAAACCAAAGAATTTAACGCCCCCAATCCCGAAGTTAAAATAACTTCCACATATAAGACTTCGGTTTAGATATTTTTTGCGGCAAAGATTACACCATATTGTGAAAGGCATATTTTTATGAGTCTGGACTTAAAAAAACTTATTTCAAAGTTAAATCCCCTGCTGTTTAAAGCTATTGAGGATTCAGCGGAATTCTGTTTCGAAAAATCGAATTTTAATGTGGAAATAGAGCATCTGTTGCTTAAAATTCTCGATATTCCAAATAGCGATTTAAGCCTTCTGCTTAAATGCCACGACATTAACCACGCCGTTGTCATCCGCGAATTAACGCAAGCAGTTGACAGGCTTAAAAACGGAAATAGGCAGACCCCCTCTTTTTCAGGTCCGCTTCAAAACCTCATGCAAGAAGCCTGGCTAATAGCATCGTTAAAATTCGGCGAAAAAAAGATACGCTCCGGCATGTTGCTTATGACGCTTTTAACAGACGGCCGGCTGCGTAGAATAACCCGGACAGTAGCGCCCTCTTTTCTAAAGATTCAGCCTGACACGCTTCCACAAGTGATTAAAGAGAACCTTAAAGAGTCTATCGAAGTAGAAGGCAACGCAGAAATGTCAAAAGATGATTTAGAGCAGGCAACCGATAAAAGCCGCGACGCGGACAAACGCCTTTCAGGACTATTTAAATCCGAAGCGTTGGAACAATACACCGTTGATCTTATTGAACAAGCCAGATGCGGATTGATTGACCCAATTAAAGGGCGGGAATCCGAGATACGCCAAATTGTTGATGTTTTAACCCGCAGGCGGCAGAACAACCCCATTTTGGTAGGCGAAGCCGGTGTGGGCAAAACAGCCATTGTCGAAGGTTTTGCGTTTAGAATCTTGGATGGAGACGTGCCACCCTCATTGCAAAACATATCGTTGCGCGTGCTGGATTTAACGCTTCTCCTGGCCGGCGCAAGCGTTAAAGGCGAATTTGAAGACAGGATTAAGACTATTATTTCAGAAGTAAAATCATCCCCCCAACCAATCATCCTGTTCATAGACGAAGCCCATACAATGATCGGGACCGGGGCGTCCGCCGGACAGGGAGACGCCGCCAACATTTTAAAACCCGCATTGGCTAGGGGCGAGTTGCGAACAATAGCGGCCACTACCTGGGCGGAGTATAAAAAATATTTTGAGAAAGACGCCGCGCTTGCCCGCCGTTTTCAACTGGTAAAAGTAGACGAGCCCGACCTTGAAACATCAGTGGCAATGATGCGGCATGTCGTCCCCACTCTGGAAAAGCATCACAATGTGCGAATTGTTGACGAAGCCGTGCGCGACGCAGTTGAGCTTTCGCACCGATACATATCAGGCAGGCAACTGCCTGACAAAGCCGTCAGCATCCTTGACACGTCATGCGCCAGAGTAGCCATCGGCCAAAACGCGACACCGCCTGAAATTGAAGATGTTTTAAGAAAAATAGAGATCATGAAACAGGAAATCGACAACCTGAAAAAAGAAGAGTTGTATGGAGCCGACCATTCCGAAAAACTAAACGAGATAACGGATCTGGTTAAGGCCGAAGAGAAAGAACATCATGAACTTGAGAAACGCTGGAAACACGAGCTTGATCTTGCAAGAGATATAAATGAAATACAGGACAAACTTGAAAAAACAGCGGCAGGCTTTGATGATGAAGAGATCGACGCGGATGATTTGACCAAAAAGCTTAAACAGATGCAGTGGGAACTTGAAGACACACAGTGGGAGAAGCCCATGGTCCCGGCCTGCGTAAACTCAGCGGTTATTGCCTCGGTCATTTCCGGCTGGACGGGCATACCCGTTGGAAAAATGCTTGCAAACGAGGTGGACACAATCTTAAA
This sequence comes from Candidatus Anammoxibacter sp., assembly GCA_021777105.1. Classification (GTDB taxonomy): domain Bacteria; phylum Planctomycetota; class Brocadiia; order Brocadiales; family Anammoxibacteraceae; genus Anammoxibacter_B. The sequence continues at coordinate 21,983 of JAIQZQ010000033.1, read as the reverse complement.
ATTAAAAGAAAAATTAGGGCAACAAATAGTGGGGCAGGAGCACGCCATTGGTTCCATCTGCGATCACATTCAAATATCACGCGCCGGACTTGGCGATAAGGAGAAACCGGTTGGCGTCTTCCTGCTTGTAGGCCCCACTGGGGTTGGAAAGACGGAGACGGCCCTTGCGCTGGCCGATAATTTATACGGAGGGCAACGCAATATGGTTGTCCTTAACATGACGGAATACCAAGAGACATACGCGGTCTCGGGCCTGAAAGGCTCCCCCCCGGGTTATGTCGGCTATGGCCAGGGCGGCGTTCTTACCGAAGCGGTCAGGAGGAACCCTTATACCGTAATACTTCTCGATGAAGTTGAAAAAGCCCACCCTGATGTGCTTGAGCTGTTTTTCCAGGTGTTTGACAAAGGTTGCCTTGAAGATTCCGAAGGAGTTAACGTTGATTTCAAAAACACGCTTATAATTTTGACTTCAAACGTGGCTGAAGATATTATTGTAGATTATGGGTCCGAGCCCGGCAAACAACTTGACGTTGATGAATTGAATGAGTTGATAAAACCTGAATTGCTAAAATTTTTTAAAAGCGCGTTTATCGGCAGAATGATCACCGTCCCCTATTTTATGCTGGGCGAATATGAGATGCGCAATATCGTTAAAATTAAATTTAACAACATTGTTGAACGATTTAGAGAGAGCCACAAAGTAGAGCTGACATACAGCGAAGATGTTGTCGCCTCCATAGCTGAATTTTGCTCCAAATGCGATAGCGGCGCAAGAAGCATTGAACACTTCTTCACCCAGTCAATACTACCCGGCCTCTCTGAAGAGATACTTAAAAGAATAGCAAACGTGGAACCATGCGAGAGTATCAGCATATATATGGATGAGACGGGATATTTTGCGTACCGTTGCGTACCGGAGTCAAAAGAGCGCGCGCAAAGCGGCAACCTTATAACCAAAGGCCCATTTGCCAAAAACAACCCAACCGGCAACATAAAATATGATCAGGGAGTGGAGTAAGTAATAGGTAATCGGTAATCAGTTTAAAAAAACACCGATTGAAAATCGAGAGACTCTGTGGTTTAATGTTTTTGAATCTAAATTTGTGAAGATTTGTGAAGATAAGTGGTTAATTCGCTTTTGCTTTTATCTGTGAAATCCGTGGTTTGTTTTTTAATTTCGTGCCCTTTCGTGTATTTTCGTGGGCACGCTTTTAATTTTGATTTTATCCGTGTCATCCGTGTTCTATGCTTTTTACCTTAAAAATGAATATCAAAAAAATAACATTTTCAATACTTTGCGCGCTCTTTATCGCCATGTTTGCCGGAGCCGCGTTCGCAAAACCGTCCATGGACGAAATGGACTCATTGCTTGACGACATCTACCTTTTAGAGGATTCCATACAGCCTGAACGAACATTGGATATTCTAAAAATAGAGAGCATTCCTGATCGCAGCTCCGCAGTCCCATCATTGAAAAATGATAAAATCAACATGCCATTAATAATTGGAGGAGGCGTTTTCGGAGCGCTATTCATAGCAATTTTATACATGTACTACCTAAAAGTTGATAGATTGTCAGACAAGGTCGAAACATCCAAAGACCTTATTGAAAAGTATTTATACGATATTAAAGAGAATCAAAACGAATTTGAAAAACTGGAAAAAAAGATCGAAGGAAATGTCGTTAAAATGAACGAGATCAAAAAGTATTTCCAAAAACAACTATCATCCAATAAACAATTGTTAAAATAAAACCACGGATGACAGGGAATTTTAGGTTTTAAATTTTGAATTTTATATTAAAAAGCAAAAGCAACCACAGATTTCACTGATTGCACAGATTAAAAGCAAAAAGCAATTAGCGCCACAAAGGCCGAAGGCTCGAAGAAAAGCAAGTGCAAACCACAGATTAAAGGCAAAGGCAAAAGCAAAACACGGATTACACATAAAGAGCAAAATCAAAAACAACCACATCTGGCATGGGTAGGGGATGGCTTTAGCCTCCCGTTTTAAGGATTCATTTTAAAATCAAGAGCGTGCCCACGAAAATACACGAAATGGCACGAAATAAAAGCAAACCACAGATTTCACTGATTACACAGATTAAAAGCAAAACACGGATTACACATAAAGAGCAAAATCAAAAGCGAGGGCACGAAATTTAAAAGGAAAAGCATAGAACACGGATGACGCTGATGACACGGATAAAAAAACAAAACCTTAAACAATTTCAACAAAGCGCCTTCGCCACATAAAATATATTGTTGTTAATTTCACAATTATACTCAAAAGCATTAGGTTTTCGAAATTTGCTAATGAATAAAAGGCTAAAGCCTTAACTCCAACAAGCTGAGTTTTTTGGAATTTACCCTTTAGGGTTTTATTTCATTGCATCTGAAGAAAACATACACGAACATAATTTTTCGAAAACCTGATTTGTTTGACTATATATAAGCGCATAAACGAGCTGAAAAAGCCAAATCCTCCCTCCCCTTAAAGGAATATATTTTGAAAAAAGTGAAACGGGCTTTAATAATTAGTGATATGCAAAATTCCTTTTTGCCGAACGGTAGTTTGCCTGTGCAGGATAGCGATAAAATAGTAGAGGGTATTAATAGAATTCAGAATAAATTTGACACTGTTATTGCGACAAAAGATTGGCACCCCCAAGGCCATAAAAGTTTTGCAAGTTCTCATCCCGGCAAAAACGCTTTTGAAAGTATAGAGTTAAATGACGGAAGCCCTCAAATACTTTGGCCTGATCATTGCGAGCAGGATACCGCCGGCGCTGAGTTTGTGGCTAACCTTGAAACTAAAAAATTCACGGCAACGGTTTATAAGGGATTGGATTTAGAAATAGACAGCTATAGCGGTTTCTTTGATAACATGCGTTCATTCAAGACGGAATTAGATGACATCTTAAATGAGCATGGAATCACTGATATTTATATTACAGGCGTAGCTTTAGACGTTTGTGTTAAATATACAGCCTTAGACGGAGTATTCCTTAATTATAAAGTCTTTGTAATTGAGGATCTTACCAAACCCGTGACTGAGGAAGGGAAAAAGCAGGCTCTATATGAATTTGGTTTAAACGGAATTAAAGTAATACAAAGTTCTCAAATTAATTGATAGAGAAACAATAAATTTGTTGAAATCTCATAATCTTTTGAATACAATACTACCCTGTTTTATCGCGTTTGCAAAAACGCGCATCTCATAAAACCATCTCAACAACAATAAACGCGGGGCTGTAGCTCAGTTGGGAGAGCGCTTGCATGGCATGCAAGAGGTCAGGGGTCCGACTCCCCTCAGCTCCACCATTACTAAAAAAGGACTTACAACAAGTTGTAAGTCCTTTTTTTTTGCTCATTATTAGCGCGCGTCAATCAAATTTCATTATTATTTTTTGAAATTGTTTGGCGGAACTCCAAAGGTAAATATCTCATTCAAACGCCACGGCGCGAGGACGCGCCTACACTACAACATCCCGAATCCGGGGCGATCTATTATCAGCAAGCTACCCGCCGCCGCCTCTGCCGCCTCTTTTGCCGCCGCTTTGTCCGCCTCTGCCGCCGCTAAAGCCCCCTTTGCCGCTGCCGTAACCTCCGCCTTTGCCTCCGCCGTAACCTTTACCGCCGCCGTAACCATCTCGTCCACCGCCGTAACCCCCTTTGCCGCCTCCAAAACCGCCTTTGCTAAAGCCCCCTCTACCGGCTTGACCTTCGGCGCGAGGGCGCGCCTCATTCACGCTTAGTTCCCTGCCTTTTAGCTCTTTGCCGTTCAGGCCGTCAATTGCAGCCTGCCCTTCAGATTTATAGCCCATCTCCACAAACGCAAATCCTTTAGATTCGCCGCTAAACTTGTCTTTTATAATAGAGACGGATTCAACCTGTCCAAATGGTTCCACAGCCTGTTTCAAATCCTCTTCAGTCACATCGTACGATAAATTCCCTACATATATCTTCATGCCAATCTCCTTCTCTAATAAATTATAAAATTCCACAACTGCACTTTACACTTTTTATGCAATTTAGCAATAGATTTCTAAATATTATTACAAAGAAATCAATTTCAAATAAGCCGCCTTTTAATTTAAAAATGATGCATTAAAGCAAACCGTAAAAACCAAAACAAGCGCCAACAACTCATTCAAAAAATACACTTTTAAAGAGACTAATAATTTTTAAATTATCCTTGTAATTTGCCTATTCCATTATTTCCTCCAGCTTTTCACTTGATACTAATATAAAAATCTCTATAATATGTAAATTCTAAATTATAATTTTTGTATAAAACTTAACAAAAAGGAGCAAAAATGCATAAGCAAGAACTTGTAGATGTTATATTGTCAAATAAAGACGCGGGAATTGAGTCTAAAGCTGCAGCTGAACGCGCTGTTAACGCTGTTATTGACGGTATTACAGCCGGCATCAAAAAAGACGGAACTGTGCAATTAATGGGTTTCGGCACTTTTACCGTTAAATCGCGCGCCGCCCGTAAAGGACGCAACCCGCAAACAGGCGAAGCTATCAAGATTAAAGCTTCAAAAACTGTTGGTTTTAAACCAGGCACAGCTTTAAAAAGCGTAGCAATGAAGGCTCGCCCAAAAAAATAATATAGAAACTAAGAATTTATATATATATCTAAATTGTAAATTTATAAACCGGCAATGATGTTAATATTGCCGGTTTATAAGCTTTTTCCCGCTACAAATATTACGCGTCACCATCAAGCATTGCATCCCAAAACCAGCGGCATCCGATGCCGAACACGAGGGCTTTTTTCCGGATGGAGCATAAAATGAGATCAAACGCATTTAAATTTGTTTCCGTCGCTATATTATTGTTTTCCATTGCAGCCACGAGCGCGGGACATAGCGCAGAGACTGTTAGGGAGAACACCCCCCATATTGACATACTATTTTCCGGCGAAGAGAACGGTTATCTTGAGCCATGCGGCTGCGCGGAAGGTCAAATGGGCGGCATGAAACGAAGGCACGAGTTCATTAAAACGCTTAATAACAACCCAAACCTTATTTTGCCCGTAAGCTTGGGCGATCTCCCAAAAGAAGTTAACCGTCAAAATGAAATAAAGGCGGAGGTTATGTTACGCGCCATGGGTATGATGAATTACGCCGCCCATAACATAGGCGAAAAAGACGCCGCTATGGGAGCCTTGACACTGGCATACCTTGCCGAAATATCAAACGTCCCTTTTATTTCAAGCAACGTTGTTTTCCCCTCCGAATCCGGTCTTAAAATAGCCCCTTATTTAATCAAAAAGATTAAAACAAAAAAGCCCAAAATAAAACTGAAAGTAGGCATTTTAGGAGTTTTATCGCCGGAACTGTTGGAAAATGACCCATATGGAGAAGTTGTTGTTCACGATCCTGTTGAGTCGTTAAAACCACTGGTAAAAAAGCTGCGCAAAAAAACCGACATCCTCATATTGCTGGCTCACACAGAGTATGAATATGCCGTTAAAATAGCGTCACACTTCCCCGAACTTGACATTGTTATCGCCGGACATGACATGGATGACACCGAACATACGGTCAAAGAGATAAACAGGGAAACCTTAATAGCCTCCGCGGGAAGGCACGGCAAGCATGTGGGCGTCGCAACATTCGAAATGCGCAATAAAAAGTGGCGGCCATTGCCGGACGCAGACAAAACACGCGCAACAATTGTAGCCTTAGGCAGAGAGTTTAACAAACCTTCAGAAATGGACTCGGTAATTGATGAATACAAAGACATGGTAATGTACGAAGACATACTGAATCAACATCAGAAGTTGCCCATAGATTCGGACGAAGAGTACGCCGGCAACATGGCGTGCGGCGCATGCCATTTAAAGATATTTTCACACTGGAAAGACACAAAACACCATCATGCGCATGAAACCCTTGAAAAAGTTAAAAGCCACTTTGACCCTGAATGCATACAGTGCCATACCACCGGCTTTGAATACGCTTCAGGATTTAAAAATATGGAAGAGACGCCCAGCCTCAAAGGCGTTGGATGCGAAAGCTGCCACGGCGTCGGCGCCGCCCATATGGCCGACGTAAACGCCCCTTACGGCAAAGCCGGCAACGAAGAGTGCATTAAGTGCCACGACCCTGAAAACAGCCCAAAATTTGAATACCAAACCTATTGGGAAAAGATAAAACATCCTTAAGCGCGGAGCGCATGACGCGGAGAGCAAAGCGTAGGTAGCGTAGGTAGCGCGGAGAGTTTGGCGGCTCTATCTCAGTAACGCGGCCATGAAGCCGGAACGCGCCTACTTTACAGCGCCGCTGTATGTTTATACCTTTTGCCGGCCATAATATTTCTTGACAAAATTATAATCCACTGATATTATCCTATACTTAATTTATTCCTATCGCGTAAACGCTAATAGATGAATTGTCGCAAGCGGGGGTGGCGGAATTGGCAGACGCACTAGACTTAGGATCTAGCGCCGCAAGGTGTGGGGGTTCGAGTCCCCCCTCCCGCATTGAATATCCAGCATCCAGCAACCCTCATCCGATCTTAAAGGATGGGTAGTATCCGGCCAGCATTTCCTGGGCTTCTTCGCTCATCATTTCAGGGTTCCATGGAGGCGACCAGATCAGGTTTACGTTAACTGCGTCTATGCCGTCAAGAACCTTGAGGCTTTGTTTTATTTCAGCTATTATCTCAGGGCCTTGCGGGCAGCCGGGATTGGTCAGGGTCATATCAATGTTGATTGCGTTGTCTTTAATATCAATATTGTATATTAATCCCATATCCACAATGCTTACGCCCATTTCAGGATCTATAACGCCCATTAACATTGAACGCACAATCAGTTCTGTAACCATTGCCGTACCTCCTGTAATTGGTTATTGGTGAAAATCTACGATTTTTACTTGTTTTTGCTTTTACTGATAACTGATTACCTATCACCATCTTTTATCCCAGATACCGCTATTCGTTGTTTAAGCTGACTTTAATATCGTTGCCCTCAACCTTAACCTTATGCGTTTTTACCGGGAACATTGCGGGCAGGGACATGACAGCGCCGGTCTTGATATTAAACCGCGCCCCGTGACGCGGGCAGGATACAACATTGCCGTCGATTTCGCCATGGGAGAGCGAGGCTTTTTCGTGCGAGCAGGTGTCGCCAATGGCGTAATAACCGTTGTCAACATTAAACAGGGCTATTTTTGTTCCATTTAGATCAATCTGTTTCGCCCCGCCTTCGTTTATATCGCCGACTTCCGCGACTTTAATAAAATCTTCCATTGTTTATACCTCCAATACGCCGCATTTATCAATGCCGTAAATGCCGGCTTTTAAGACTTTTAACGGCAAAAGGGCGCATTTTATCCTTACCGGCCCTAATGATATGCCTAGATTATCCATGACATCCTCTTTATTTATCTCTTTTAGCCCGTCAAGGTCCTGATCTTCGACCATCTCGGTCAGCATTGAAGCTGAGGCTTTGCAAATTGCGCAGCATTTGCAATGAAACTTTACATCGGCAACTTTGTTGTCCTCAATCTTTAAATCAATTTGCAACTCATCGCCGCAAAGGGGATTGCTGTCTTTAAATGATATGTCAGGATTCTCAATCTCGCCAAAGTTTCTGGGATTTTGATAATGATCCATTATGTTTTCACGGTATAGATCGTCCATTTTATTGTCCTTTTGCTGGATACTGGATACTGGATACTGGATACTGGATACCGGCAGTCGGCTGCGCCGATGCTGCTGGATACTGGATGAAAAACAAGCAAGAGGCTTCGCCCCTTTTATCATTTAGTATTCAAAATATAAAATCCCAAACTTGTTCTGAGCCGGTCTACATTTTAAAGATGGTTTTTGCCTTTTCAATAGCGGCAATAAGTTTATCCACTTCATCGCGGGTGTTATATATATAGAAACTTGCGCGGGCGGAGGCCGCAAGGCCAAGCTTATCATGAAGGGGCTGGGCGCAGTGGTGGCCGGCCCTTATTGCAACGCCTTCTCTATCAAGCACGGCTGCCAGGTCATGGGGATGGACTTCTTCTAAACTAAACGAAACCAGGCCGCCGCGTTTGTTGGAAGGCGGGCCAAGCATGTCAAGCCCCCCTACATTGCCAAGCGCTTCCATTGCGTAAGATACTATTTCATGCTCATAGCCGTGTACGGCGTCCATCCCTATCGACGTCAGGTAATCAACCGCGCTCCCCAGAGCGATGCCCTGGGCTATTGAGGGAGTGCCGGCCTCAAACTTCCAGGGAAGCTCGTTCCACGTTGATTCGCGCAACTTTACGTTAAGGATCATATCGCCGCCGCCAAGGAACGGGCTCATCTTTTCAAGAATGTCCCTTTTAGCGTAGAGGACTCCTATGCCTGTGGGGCCAACCATTTTATGGCCTGAAAACGCCATGAAATCGCAATCATATTTTTGAACGTCAACCGCCATGTGTGGGACGCTTTGAGCAGCGTCAATCAAAACCAGGGAGCCGGCGTTGTGGGCCTTTGCGATTATTTGCTCAATGGGATTGATGGTTCCCAACACATTTGACATGTGGGCAAGCGAAACCAACTTGACATTGCCGCTCAGCAGCTCATCAAGGTTGTCAAGGTTAAGCTCGCCTTTGTCGTCAACCTCAATAAAGCGCAACTCAGCCCCTTTTTCCCGCGCCAATATTTGCCAGGGCACAAGATTGCTGTGGTGCTCCATTTCAGTCAGCAAGATAGCGTCGCCGGCAGAAATGTTTGCCCTGCCCCAACTATAGGCCACAAGGTTTATGGCCTCGGTTGTGTTGCGGGTAAAAACGACCTCCCGGTAACCTTCGGCGTTTATAAAGCCGGCTACTTTTACGTGAGCATCTTCGTATTTTTCAGTGGCCTCTTCGCTCAACAAATGCACGCCTCTGTGTGTGTTGGCATTGCATTGGGTATAATAGTCGTTTATTGTGTTTATAACGATTTCAGGTTTTTGCGATGTGGCGGCGTTGTCCAGATAGATCAACGGTTTGCCGTAAACCTTGCGATTGAGAATGGGGAAATCCTTGCGTATTTTATCAACATCAAAATTATTATTTGTCATTTCGCTCCCTCTTTTTGCCTATTGTATTGCGCAGGGCTTCCTTGATATCCTCTTGCGGAGCGTTGGCAATAGCTGATTCAAAAAAGCCGTCAACAATTAAGTTCTTAGCGTCGCTGCCGCTAATGCCGCGGCTCATAAGGTAGAAGAGCTGTTCTGCATCCACCTCGCCCACGGTTACGCCGTGCGACGCTTTTACTTCATCGGCCTCTATTTCAAGCCTGGGCACGGAGTCGGCGCGGGCGTTTTCACTTAAAAGCAAGTTGTAATTGCCCATGTACGAATTTGTTCTCTGCGCGGTTTCATCTATCCTGATCATGCCCTGGAACACGCTGCCGCCGCTATCATCCGCGGCGCCTTTGACCAGGATGTTTCCGCTTGTATCCGGCGCGGAGTGATGAATAGCTATGGAGGAGTCGATCCTCCTCTCTCCGGCAACATATGAGACGCCTGTAATCTCAGCGTTTGCGCCTGGTCCCTGCAGCGCAATCTCAATGCGGGATTTTGCGAGTTTACCGCCTACAGTTCCCTCTACCCAGTTTATTGACGCGTCCCTATCCAAAACCGCCTTTTTAACGGTAAAGCTATAAACTTCATCGCTAAAATCCTGCAATGAAAAATAATTGAGCTTTGCGTTGTTTTTCAGGTAGATCTCAACAATGCCGGCGCTTATGGATTGAGGCGCGCTGTTGTTGCCGGCCGGGATATGTGAATCATCAAGATACGACGACGACTCTTCCCTAAAAGAAACAGCCGCGGAATTACCCACAACAATTATTATCCGTTGAAACATTCCGTTGCCCGGTTTGGCAAATGACTGCAATGCGCTTAACGGGACGCCAACATCCGCGCCGTCGGGAACCCATAGAAAGACACCGCCTCTCCAACAAGCGGCGTTTAACAAAGCAAAGACGTCACGATCAACCCCTGCGCTGTTTTTCAACAAATACTCCTTTGCCATGTCCGTATGTCTAAGCAACGCGTCGTTCATATCAGTAAATATCACTCCCTTGTAAGACAGGTCTTTTGATAACGCGGAGCGCAAAAATGACGAGCCTCTTTGCTCACCGCTATTTCCCGACGTTTGGTTTTCAGCGCCGTTATCGTCAAAAGGATAAATTTCATCAAGATTAAGCGAACTTAAATCCGCCCGGCGCCAGAGCTCGTCGTCGGCGTCCGGCATGGGACTATCCGCATATTTATGCCAGCACGACAACCTTTGATCCCTCAACCATGCAGGCTCGTTTCTCGCATCGGAAATATAACCGACAAGCTCTTCGGAAAACCCTTTCATGTTTTTTATATCCATTTTATTACTCCATTGGTAATTGGTGATCGGTAATTCGATTTTTACTTGCTTTTGTTTTTACTGATAACGGATTACCTATCACTTATTACCATCTTTTATCAAGCAGCCGGCATCTAACCAACGCTGCCTTCCATTTGTAGTTGAATTAACCTGTTCATCTCAACGGCGTACTCCATGGGCAGTTCTTTTACAATGGGTTCTATAAAGCCGCTTACAATTAACGCGGAGGCCTGGGCTTCGCTAAGCCCTCTGCTCATTAAATAGAACAACTGCTCCTCGCCGATCTTGCTTACGCTTGCTTCGTGGCCGATGCTTGACCTCTCTTCATCTATCTCCATATAAGGGTAAGTGTCGGACCGCGAGGCTTCGTCCAGCAATAGAGCGTCGCACCGGACGTTTGATTTTGCGCCTTTTGCGCCTTTGTGAACCTTAAGCAACCCCCTGTATGAAGCGCGGCCGCCGTTTTTACTGATGGACTTTGATGTTATGGTTGACGATGTATCTGGCGCGCCGTGGACGGCCTTGCCGCCTGCGTCCTGATGTTGCCCTTTGCCTGAAAAAGCGAGAGACAATATCTCAGCCCTTGCTCCCCTGCCCATCAGGTAGACGCTCGGGTACTTCATTGTCAACTTGCTGCCCAGATTGCCGTCAACCCACTCCATTACAGAATTCTCATAAGCCACCGCCCTTTTTGTCACTAAATTGTAAACATTCGGCGACCAGTTTTGAATGGTGGTGTAGCGAAAACGCGCGTCTTTCTTAACAATAACCTCCACTACGGCGGTGTGCAATGAATCGGAAGCGTAAACAGGCGCCGTGCACCCTTCAACATAGTGGGATTGGCTGCCTGATTCGGCGATTATTAATGTGCGCTCAAACTGCCCCATATTCTCGGCGTTTATTCTGAAATAGGCCTGCAAAGGAACTTCCACATGAACGCCTTCGGGTATGTAAACAAAACTGCCGCCGCTCCAAACCGCGCTGTTAAGCGCCGCGAATTTGTTGTCGGCAGGCGGCACAACCGTGCTGAAATACTCTTTTACAATGTCCGGGTATTCGCGCAAAGCAGTGTCCATATCGCAAAAAATAACGCCCTTTTTGCTCCACTCCTCTTTCAGGTTGTGATAAACCGACTCTGATTCATACTGAGCCCCGGCCCCGGCTAGAAACTTCTTTTCCGCCTCGGGAATGCCAAGTTTATCAAATGTGTTTTTGATATCGTCAGGCACGTCATCCCATGAGCGGCTATTTTTTTCAGACGGTTTAATGTAGTAGTAGATGTTGTTAAAATCGATGCCGCTTAAATCGCCGCCCCATTTGGGCATGGGTTTTCTGTTAAATATCTCAAGCGCGCGAAGCCGAAACTTTGTCATCCACTCCGGCTCTTGTTTCATCCATGAGATTTCAGCGACAATTTTTTCATCAAGCCCTCTCTTGGCCTTAAAAACATAATTCTCTGGTTTTTTAAACCAGTATTTCTCTTTTTTCTCGTCCATTTCAAGTTGAGCTGTTGTCATTATTCATAGCTCCTTCCCAATACCAGTCGGCAGTTATCAATTGGCAATTGCCAAATATTTATCAAGTAGCAATTGTCCGCGTAGCGGGTATTTAGTTATTAGTCATTGGTTCTTAGTTATGCGTTCTTAGCCACAAATTACCGGCAGCGGCGCTTTTATTCAAAATTCTTTTTAATTTCGTCATAACCTTGCTTCTCAAGCGTTTGCGCAAGATCAGGGCCGCCTGAAACAACAATGCGTCCATTCAACAACACGTGAACAAATTGAGGCTTAATATAATCAAGTATCCTGTTGTAGTGTGTAATAATGAGAACGCCTAAATTAGGCCCGGTCATGCTGTTTACACCATTTGCCACAAATTTTAACGCGTCGATATCAAGCCCTGAATCAGTCTCGTCAAGTATGGCGATCTCCGGCTCAAGCATTGCCATTTGCAGTATTTCAGCCTTTTTCTTCTCACCGCCCGAAAAGCCGTCATTAAGATACCTACTTGCAAATGAATCCTTCATCTCAAGCATAGCCATCTTTTCCTTCATTATTTTATGAAATTTTGCTATGGGCAACGGCCGTTTGCCGTTGTTGCCGTTGTATTTAACTGAATTTACAGCCATCCTTAAAAAATTGCCCATACTTACTCCAGGCGCTGAAACGGGATATTGAAATCCTAAAAACAGCCCCATGCGCGCCCTTTCATCCGTGGGAAGGTCAAGCATATTCACGCCTTTAAATATTGCCTCGCCGCTTGTCACGGTGTATTTTGGATGCCCCATCAAAGTGTAAGAGAGGGTGCTTTTGCCTGAACCGTTCGGCCCCATCAGGGCATGAACCTCGCCTTTTTTAATGGAAAGGTTAATGTTGTCAAGTATTGCCTTGCCGTCTATCGTCACGCTGAGGTCTTTAATTACAAGAGTCTCGTTTTCAACGGCCGGCCCTTGCGCGGTTTCCTCAGAAACCGGTTTTGGTTCTATCAAGGTTTCCATTGGATTAAGTCTCCTTATTTTTAGTTATTGGTTATTGGTCATTTGGTATTAGTCATTTGGCATTGGGCATTTGGCCGGTATCTAGCCTCTGCGGCGCCGATTGCAGAGTGTTTGTTGAAAATTCCGATAAATCCTTTATTGTTGTGCTGTTGAGGGTGTCAAGAAAGCCCTCAAGTTTGTTGTCCCAAAAATGTTTTACATCGCACAACTCTTCTGAGCTGCATACGCCTACGCCGGCCTGACACTCGACAAACCTGATGTTTCCTTCCATCGCCTCAACCACCTCTCTGATTGTTATTTCGCCGCCGTCCCGCGACAACTTGACGCCGCCGTCCATGCCTTTGATCGTAAATATAATACCGGCCTTTGAAAGGGTGTGCGCAATGTTTGCTAAAAACCGCTTAGGGATGTTGCATTGCTCAGAGATAATCTTTACACTGGAGATTCTGCCATCCTCAAGCAGACAAAGATGTTTTAAAAATATAAGCGCGTAATCCGTTGCCTTTGTCATTTTCATATCGCATTTTCTCCATATAGTCAATTACATAAGGTTTTCGAAAAATCATATTTGGGGATGTTCTTATTCAAATGCCGTGAAATAAAACCCTAAAGGGTAAATCCCAACAATGCCACGTTGCCGGTGTTAAGGCACTTATTCACTGTGTCAACCTTCTGTTTTTTTTTATTGTCCGGATTACGTATCCAACTCAAAAATCCCTTTTTGTGTATACAACCAATCCAGATCAAGTTGCAAGCGGCGGATCTCCCTCTGTTTAACAAGCATGGCCGACTCAAGCCGTAATTTGTCGTCAAAGGTAAGGCCCATGTTTATCAATTTATTATAATAAGCCACCCTTTCACGCCTCTTCTCAATCATAAGCTCAAGGAGTTTAATCTTTCTTTCAACTTCGTCTTTATTTGGGGTTGTGCCGGACATTTTCAGCTCCATCGTCATTTTTATTAAAAGATAGAATTAGGAAAATCAGAATATCACTAATATCATCAACCTAGTGATATTATACCCCTATTTTCACTTTTTGCAAATAATGAAATGATAAAAACAGTTTTATTGACTAGAGCATGGACTATTGTTAGAATCAAATCCCTTAATTTTACGGCTATTTATAAATTAAAGCCTACGGCGAACTTTTTTGATTTAAAGCCCGAAGGGCTGACTTATTAAAACCCAGGGCGTTGCCCCATAGGTGTAAACTTAAGGATGCTCAATTAAGCCGGAAAGCCGCTGGGGGCTTATGATTACGAGCTTGTATTCTTTATAATTTAAATTATTGAGTATTTTGTCTAAAGTATTAGCTCTGTTCTTTTGCCGTGCTTTTTGACAACGATCAATTACTCGCTTTACCATTTTATTTATTTGTTTAGTTATTATCTTTATGGATTGTCTAAGTGCGTGTTTTAATTCTGATACGTTCCTATGGAAATACTTAACCAGCTTCTCGAAGCTAGTTTCTTTTTCATATTTGTCCCAGGCTATTGATCTGGCGTTGGAGTATAAATAAGAGATGAACATTATAACTATGCATTTGCCGAGAACCTCACTTTCGAGTCTATGCTCATTCGTTTTTGTTTCGGTTTTATGCAATTTCATAGTGGATTTGTATTGCCTAAAAAATAGTTCTACAGACCATCTTAGTTGGTAAAGAGATATTATTGTTTTTATATCTAGCTCCTTTTCTTTTGGGATATTTGTCATAAATAGACCCCAGTTGCAGAGTTCAAGTGAATCTTTACTCGGCTGTTTACCGTCTCTCTTGCGATCTTGTTTTAGTTTGTGACGTCGTTGGTTTGCTATTTCCTCCGGCATTCTTATCGCAAATACTCGAATTTTAGTTTTTTGGTTTTTATTGCCGGCATAGCATTCAAACTCAAAAATATTTTGTCCTAATTGAAATTTTCCTAGAATAGATAAAATATAAATTTGAATATACTTTTCACTTTCTTTTTTATATAGCTTTATTGATGATGGGTTTATACGAGATACAAAATAGGCAAATTTTGATGCAATTATATCAATCAATGCATAGATAGAATAACCTTGATCAAAAAGTAATAAATCATTAGCTTTAATTGCTTTATCTAACGTCTTTGAGTAGCTTTGATCGTTGTACGTCTCTTTCGTGACATCTAATAGATTAACTACGCCTGACTTGTAATCATACATCAATTGAATTTTACAACCAGCTTTGTTATACCCTGGGAAAATTTTTGCTAGAGCTTTTGGGATTTTCCAAGAAGAGCCATCAATTATGTTAATATTATTAAATTTATTTAAAAGCTTTATATTTATATTGTACTTGTTTTCATTAGCTACTAAGAGAAAATGGGCTAGTATGTTTAACATAAATGCACTTGTAAATTCATTAAAACGTTTACCTATTGCTACTCGGGATATTTTTTGATTTAGGTTTTCTGATAGCCCTTCTAATGTTATTGGGAAACCTGTTAATGCGCCAAATGTTAACCCTAAAAAGAAACCATATACGTCAAACTCTGTGTCTCTTTGAACAAATTTAGTTTTTTTTGCAATTTTCATAACTTGTGATTTATTAAAGAATTTCTTAACTGTGTTTCTTGAAACGGTTTTGCGCTTATTCATAATATACCCTAAACGTTAAATTGTTTATTGTATTGGATACATTGCGTTATCGTCATTCTTAAATATTATTTTTTAACTTTTTTAGTCACGCTTAAGTATTTACCATATATAGGCTTAGCTGAGAATATGACGACACTTAAGTTTACACCTATGGGGCGTTGCCCTGGGCTATATTAAATCACCCCTTTGGGGTTAGAGAATTAAAACAAACAACACTATGCATTTTGACATAAACCATTGCAACCCCAAAACTTAAAATGCCCCCCCTTTGCTGTCAAAAATATTTAAAAGTTGCGCCATATCGCAAAACAAAAACATTTAGAAGCAGCCTACAAGACTGCTCCAACCTTTAATGAAATAAAACCCTTAAGGGTAAATTCCGGCAATACCATGCTGCCGGAGTTAAGGCTTTAGCCTTTTATTCCTTAACTTATTTTGAATCCTGTTTTCGAAAATAATATTTACGTATGGTTTATTCAATAACAATGAAATAAAACCTAGCCAAAAATATTTGAAATTTAAATTAGCGCTTACGTCAGACGTAATAGATTACTATTTTGTCGTTAAGCTTTATTTTAAAAGTCATTAGTTATAATAAACGCAGAGAGCGCAGAGAACCGCAGAGAAATATACGAATATATTGTTTAAATTTTAAAATTGATTCTATAAAAAAATATATACTGCTTTTGCTTTTCTCGGAGTTTACGCTGAACAATTGTGATGCGTTCTCTGCGCGCTCTGCGTTAAATTACTAATTTATTACAAATTTAACAACACGAGCAATTTCTCGTTTTGCTTTTGAGTATAGATTCTAATGTTTTTCCATTAAGGAGACAAACTCTTCTGCGTTGTTTAAGTCGTCTTTTAGTTTGTTCATTGTGATTGGGGAGCCGGTGAACCTGCCGTAATCGCACGCTTCCATCACGGCTATGAGGTTGTTTACAGTTTCGGCGGGGATGCCTTTTCGGCGCAGCATTTCAGGCGCGCTTTTGGAGTCGATATTCGCGGGGTTTGTGTTTAGTTTATGGGCAAGGTATTGGGCTAATATTCTAAAAAGTGTTGAGTAGAATTGTTCCGGGGCGGAGCCGTTTACCGCGTCTTCGGCATCTTTGAACATTGCCTTTATTCCTGCCTGGGTATTTAAATGCATTTTGTAGCTATAGTCTACTTCCAACCTTCTTTTGTGTTTCTGAAATAAAAACGCAAATACGACCATAAGGGTGGGCGCAATTAAAAAAGCCGCAACGGCGGCGTAGCTTCTAAAAACAACGCTTCTGCTCTTAAAATGGGCAAGGCTCGTCATAATCGGCAGGATGTCGCTTGAAATAATACGGGCATGTTCATTGCCGCCGTTTTTATGAACAAAGACGTGAACGGGTTTCTCAAACTCCGGGGCCTGGACGGACAACGGCATTGGCTCGCGCGTTATGGTTTCGTACTTTTTTGAAGCGGGATTGAAAAAGCTGAAAGATATGCCTGGAAACTCCTTAATATTATGGTTTTTCGGCTCAAACACTTTTTTAAATATTTTCGAGCCTTTTATACCATCGCTATATTTTGTGACTGAAGCTGAGACGTCGGAAGAGTACTCGGTAAAATCATCATCGCTTAAAAAATGCATAGAGGGCTCGTCCACAAACCGCATATTGCCAAAACCGGAGACCTTCATTGTCACGGTGATCGGGTCGCCGACTTTAACGGCAGCTGGTTTAATGTCAACTTCAAGGGAAAAGGAGCCGACTGCTCCGCTAAAATCCGGAGGCTTGCCGGCTTCAGGGCATGGTTTTACGTTTAATATTACGGAGTTGCTTTTCCTTGAAATGGGAACAATTTCGCCGTAAGATTTTGCCAGCCCTTCCAGGATGGGATTAATAAACGGGTCGTTAAAAAAACCGTGGCCGCCTTTTAGCCTGGGTTTTACCATCAGAATGCAATCCACCATAGCCGGCTCTATTTCAACATTGCCGGAAGCAACGGGAAAAACAAAACTTTTCAACTCAACAACATTAAACAGCGATCCGTCCACCATGGACTGGTATTGTTTCTGCCTGCCAAGGCTCTCTCGCACAAAGCCTTTTATAGGCGGCTCGACATATTTAATGTCTTTAATAGGCAGGCCTTTGCGGCTAAACAATTTGCATGTAAGCGCAACCTGCTCAAAGATGTAGGCGTCCTCTTTATCAGCGGAGATCTCCACAAATATGAGTTTATTAAGGTCTATCTCTTTTTGCCGCTTTTTTTCAGGCGACATCCTCTTTTCGGCGTCAAAGACATCAACTCTCAGTGTGTTGGATTTGTACGTTCTGCCTTTATATCGAACCGTGAAACTGCCTATAAAAAAACTGCCGACGCAGGTGGGCTTTAGCGCGTAGGTAAACGATTGCGATGCGCTCTCAACCCCATTAATTACGCTTGTTTTAACCGAGACTGTCGGCCCAAAAATCAGGCTAAAGAGATCAAAGTCCGGAAGGAGGGGCATCGGGGCGTCCGCAGCCCCTATAATAGTGACCGTTAAACTTAAAGTGTCCTCAAGAGCAAGCTCCGATTTGTCTACGGCCGCCACAATTTCTATATCTTTCGCGAAAACCAAAGAGGTTGTCGCGAACAATATCAAAGCTATGAAAATAGCCCCTTTTAGCAATACGCGGTAATTATTCTGTTTTAGCATTGCAACCTTTGAAAAAAACATCGCCGATTGTGGTTTTTCGAAAACCTTATGTAATTGACTATATATAGGAACGTGGAAGAAATTAAATTTAATAGCTAACTAAAAATTATAAGAGAATTGCCCGCCAAGGTTAAGTAAAAATTGAGGCTATGCTATTATACCGGCAGCTCATCCCTGTGGAGGCATGCTCAAGGATAATTTGCGAATTGAAAAATAACGAACAAAATGATACTATTAAAATTTGTTTAAAAATCGCGGCATAGATAGGAATATATCACTTTATACTCTGTTAAGAAGCTAATAATTGCTTGAAAATAACATGTCAAAAGCGCAAATATTAATAGTTGAAGATGAAACTATAATCGCAAAAGATATACAAAACAGCCTGTTAAACCTTGGGTATTCTACGGTGGGCATTGCAAGCGCGGGAACAGATGCAATAGAGATCGCAAAGGAGAAGAAACCTGATCTGATATTGATGGATATCATGCTGCGCGGCAATATGGACGGTATTGACACGGCTAACCGAATAAAGGAACATTTTAATATTCCCGTCATTTTTTGCTCAGCCTACTTTGACCAAAATACGCTTGAACGGGCAAAAATAACGGAACCGTTCGGCTATATGATAAAGCCTTTTGAAGAGCGGGAATTAAATATCACAATTGAGATGGCTCTTTATAAGCACAAAATGGAGATAGAATTAAGGGACACAAGGGAATTATTTATAACAACGCTGAAAAGCATAAATGACGGCATAATTTCAACCGACACAAACGGCCGCGTGGCTTTTGTGAATCCGGTGGCGCTCAGTTTGACGGGATTGCAAAAGGACGAAGTCATGGGCAAACGCCCTAAGGATATTCTTAACATAAAAAGCGCAAAAACCGGCAAACCGATTGAGTGCCCTATTGATAAAGCGCTTAAAAAAAACGCGGCCACACTTCACGACATTGATATAATGATATCTAAAGACAATAATGAGATGCAGATAGAACATAGCTCTACGCCTATCAGAAACGACAATGGGGACATTTCAGGCGTTGTAATGGCATTTAGAGATATAACCGAACGCGCGAAAATTGAAAAAGCGCGCGAAAAACTCATTTTAAACCTTCAAAAAGCCCTTAGCCAGATAAAGACGCTTTCCGGGCTTTTGCCGATATGCGCTTCCTGCAAGAAAATACGCGACGACAGGGGTTACTGGAACCAAATTGAAAGCTATATACATAAACACTCGGACGCGGAGTTTACACATAGCATCTGCCCGGATTGCTCCAAAAGGCTATATCCCGAGCTTGAGTGCAGCGGTTGTGAGAAAACAGAGCAGAACGTTTGATTTCTAAAAAATACGCCTGTCGCCGGCCCGGCTTTACATACCTCTAAAAACCTGATGCCGCATTCCATACTGCTAATAAACCCCTGGATTCATGATTTTACCGCGTTTGATCTGTGGGCAAAGCCCCTCGGCCTTTTATGCGTGGCCTCAACGTTAATTCATTCCGGTTATAACGCCTCCTTTATAGACTGCCTTGACAGCGGCGGCCGGTCGACCGCCAACCAGAAATTGCGCGGCACGACAAGATTCAACTCCATTGAAATAGACAAGCCTGATAGTATAAAGAACATTCCAAGGAAATATAAACGCTTCGGCATCTCGCCTGATGATTTTGAGGAGCGGCTGAGGAAAGAGCAGGAACCGTTGTTTATATGCGTTACATCGCATATGACTTACTGGCACCAGGGGGTTTTTGAAGCTATAAAAATTGTAAAAAGGATTTTTCCTTCGGTTTCGGTTGCGCTTGGAGGCATTTACGCTACTTTGTGTTATGAGCACGCCAAGGCCAACTCCGGCGCGGATCACGTTGTTCAGGGGCCCGGGGAAATGGAGGTTCTTAAATTAGCCGATAAACTTGCGGGAAATACGCGCGATTATGAAAAAGAGGCTATATGGATTGACAATGAGCTTGCGCCGGCGTATGAGCTTTACCCAAAATTACACTCAATCGGCATGCTAACATCCAGAGGATGCCCGTTTAGGTGCGCTTACTGCGCGTCAAAAAGGCTGGCGCCGGAATTTGTCAGAAAAAAGCCGGAAGCGGTTGCGGCTGAGATAGAAAAATACGCGCGAGTTCTAAAAGTAAACAACATTGCGTTTTATGATGATGCCCTGTTTGTTGACGCTGAAAAACATATAATCCCTATTCTGAATTTAGTAATAGAAAAGAGGCTAAACATGAGTTTTCACACTCCAAACGGCCTTCACCCCAGATTTATTGATCAATATTTGGCGGATTTATTGTGGAAATCGGGATTTAAAACCATACGGTTAAGTTTTGAAGGAATTTCAGAGCGGATTAAAAACGCCTCGGGCAACAAAGTTAACGCCCATGAACTTGAGAATGCGTTAAACTGCCTTGAAAATGCAAAGTCCAAGGCCGGCGCGCTTGCTGAAAGCGCTCTTGCGCCGCAATGGGATATAGGGGTTTATATTCTATTGGGGCTGCCGGAGCAGACTATAGACGAGGCCGTGGCGACAATGGATTTTGTTAACGGCCTGGGCGCAAAAATAAAGATTGCCGAATATTCCCCTGTCCCCGGCACTGAAGAGTTTAAAAAAGCCGCAAAACTACGCCCAGGGATTCTTACCGACCCGCTAACGCATAATAAATCGGTTTTTCCCATAGCCGGGATGAATATGGATTATAACGTTTTGCAGGAGTTAAAAAACTATTGCAGGAAACTAAACGCCGGCATTTGTTAAATCCAGAGGCGCCCTGCCGTTTACGTTAACGCCTTTACCTGTAAGACATTACATCAACACGCAATTGGCATAACGCAATAGTCTAAATTAATGATTTTTACATATGGGTTTTTCCTTGACATGGGGCGTTGTAAAATGGTAAATTGTTGTCTAATTTTTTAGAAATGAGATTAAAAATGTTAAATACCTGCGAATTTTCATATTTTCAGGATAAGCTTAATATAAATAAAGAAAAGGAGAGTTATAATGCAAGTTAAGGGAGGAACAAACGCAAAAGGAAAGATCAACGTATCTACCTCCGTTGATCTTAAGCCAACCGAGGTTAAGCTGGAAACAGCGGGAAAAGTAGTAGTTAAGTTGCCGCAACTTAAGTTCCGCGTTCCTGATATTAGATTTAAACTATGGTTCTTTCCTATAATTAAGTTAGGCGGATTCAGCATTAACACTGAATTATCTCCAATTGAGGTAAACCTCAACGATACCAGCATTAACACAAGTGTAGCGGCAACCGGCGTTGAAGTTAAAGCGTCCAACGAGATAGATATTGACGCTAACGTTAACGTGGGAGCTGACGGCGCGATCCAGGCCGGCCCTATGGTTTAGTTTAACCCGGCATCTCAATTTGATAATTATAAACACAAAGGCGTTGTGGCCCTATTTATTTAGGCCATAACGCCTTTTTTAATTGGTAAAACCATGGAGCAGAGCGCGTGTGCGGGTAGGGGCGGCTTTAACCTACAGGCGCCAGGTTAAAAACTGTTTAAATCAGCGTAACACAAGCGACATTAACGAGTTACGGCTAAATCCATTATCTCTCAAACCGCAAAGTGTGATTAGCAGTGGAACAGGCATCCTGCCTGTTTTTAAAATTCTCAGAGGCTTTAAGCCTGTACATTTTGCGCTCAAGTTTACAAAAACGTCTAGCGTCTATACGTAGTATCTGTTGCGGAAAAGAAAATTCGAAAAAAACCGAAATAAAATATTGAAAAAATAACGCGCAAAACTTACCATACCTGTAACGATAAATTTATAATAAAAAACCAGGAGGGCAAGAATGCGCGTTAAAAA
>JAIQZQ010000032.1 GCA_021777105.1 Candidatus Anammoxibacter sp. | reverse complement strand
TGGAGGAGTTATCAGTCTCCCCCCCAAGCCCCCCCCCTCAATGTGACTGTTAATAATAATTTTAAATGTAACTTAAAAACTTTGTTTTTTTGTCTTGATTTTGGGTCCACTTTAATCGACAGCAATAATAATGGTGAAAGTTTATAGCATAAACTTATATTTTTAGAATCAAAAGCGATTTAAGCCACAAAGACACAAAGGCACGAAGAAAAACAAAAACTTTGAGACTATTTATAAACTCAGCTTGATAGCATAAACTTAAATTTTTAGAATCAAAAGCGATTTAAGCCACAAAGACACGAAGGCACGAAGAAAAACAAAAACTTTGAGACTATTTATAAACTCAGCTTGTTGGAGTTAAGGCTTTCGCTTTTTTATTCATTTGCAAATTTTCAAAACCTAATGCTTTTGAGTATATCAAATAAATTGTAACAACTTATTATCTTACAAAAAGCTAATGAAAAAAACTATTATTGCAATACAATTGGCCTCTATCTTGTTTGGAAGCTTGTCATTTATCATTAATGTGAATGCGGCGCAGGCTTTGTTCAATCCGCCTATTATTAATGGTAGTTTTGAGAGTCAGGTCATTCAGCCGAATGAATCGAATTCAGATATTGTTGGTTGGTATGAAGCGAGTAAGGGGACACATATTATTTGGGAAGATTATGGCTCTAATTATCCAAATACGAAATCCGGCGCTAATTGGGCAAAGTTATCGAAAAATAAATTCATCTATCAACAGGTCGGCGCCTGGACTAAAAATACCGCTTATGATATTTCATTTGTATTAGGGGCCATAGCCGGCCGGAGGTTTCGCGGCGTTGAAGTCAGCTTATGGGCGGGAGGCGCTCCCAGCCGGGCCGAAGATAAAGTAAGTTTAGGTTCTATCGGCGCTGTCGAAATTGCCAACTCCGGGCTGATACTTCCCTCCAGCGCTGCTTCAGGTGAATCTGATGAGTCTGTGACGCTTTCTACGGGAACAGGGCATAGCGCATCAGATGCCCTATGGTTGATGATACGGCAGGGGGGAGGGATCGGCGGAACGCTTATTGATGATATTGTGATCAATGATCAGGGTGTAGTTAATACAGCGCCTGAGTTCGTGAATAATAATCCTAATGTTATTATTAAACAGGTCGCTTCAAGTGTTTCTCAAGACGTAGCAATAGATGCGGCTTATTATTATGAGATATTTGAGACTAAAATTATTAAAAAACGCCGGTCTGATGATAGTTCGGTAGTCACGTGGAAGGCGGATACCGGCATTCCCGCCTATGCTCATTTTAAGCATATGAATAGCGCTACTGTTGTGGGCGCTAAACTCTATGTAGCTCATTCTCGTTATGGCGCTAATCGGAATGATAATACGATTGAGGTTTTTGATATTAACGGCGCGGGATTGACTCACATCGAAAGCATCCAATTGTCCGGCGCTTATGGTTCTTGCACATGGGCGGATAGTTATGCTGGCTATTGGTGGATTTGCTATGCGGTTTATGGTTCGCCTGAAAATCATGATACCAGACTGGTTAAGTATGAGTTCATTAACGGCGCTTTTATTGATACCGGAGAGAATTATTACTTTCCATCAGAAGCAATTGATAATTGGGGAAGCTTCAGCTGCTCCGGTGGATCATGGAGCCCGGACGGCCTGCTTTATACTACCGGGCATGGCGGCCCTGAATGCTGTGTTTTGAAACTTCCCGCGAGCGGCAATGTGTTGGAATACGTGAGTATGGAAACAGATTTAGGAATGGATGGCCAGGCTATTTCCTGGGATAGGACGTCGATTAATCCCGTGCTCTGGGCAATTTATAAGGAGGCTTTTGTCTTTGCGACTCATATCCCGAATGATAAATCATTCAATGGTGTGGATGGAACGGCATATGTGTCTTATAGCGGCGCTGTTGCCGGTCTAGCCGGCGATGTAGATGGGGATGTGTTAACTTATCTTAAGGACACGGGGCCGGCTTGGTTAAGAGTGGATGCTGATGGGGATTTATCAGGGACTCCAAGCTCTTCGGATGTGGGGGCGAATGCCTTTGTTATTGGAGTCAGTGATGGCCATGGTGGATCAGATTCAATGACATTGAATATCAATATCGGTGGAGCTGGTAGCAGTGGCTTATTTAATCTTCGTTAATGAATCCAAGTTTTGAAGATTTTGCAAATTGAACTTTACGTTGATGATAAAGCTCTCTAACTTCTCTAAATAATGACATTTACGAAGAATTAAACATTCTCCCAATAAGTGAAAAGTAATTACAACCATGTCTTTCGAATACTTCGTGGTTACTCAGCATAAACTCCGAGAGAAATCTTATGACACTTACGGGTTTAAAGATTCTCCCGATGGTCGAAATGACAAATCACGTTACAGAATCGCTCAATTTTGGTATTAGTTTGTTGATGAACATTCCGTTTCTATTAAATTAATGCACTTTTTTAAGCCGGAAATACTGCCGTTATGGCTTCTGGCAACAGGGATATTAAACGTTTTAGCGTGTTTTATAGCGCTCCACATTGCATTATGCGAGACTGTTCCTGTAAAAATGATAATGCCGTTAACATTGCCCAGGTGGTTGTTAAAATGACGCTGGTTTTGCGCCAGGTGTTTCATTTTGTGCCCTTTCTCTTTAACTGTCTTTTCATAATGCTTCTTCAAACGGTCAAGGCCGCCAATAACTGATATTGTCATTTCGGTATTTCTCCTTTTAGAAAATTGTATATATTATTATAAAGATTACGAAATCCATTTTCGTGAAATTGCAGGTCAACATGGCGAGCTTACTGCATTAATATCAAATAAAAAATAGTTATCATGGCAAAAACAAAAAAATATATAGAAAACAACATCAATAGTTTGTTTTTAATATATTTTAACATTTTAATATCCTTATTTAGTTTATTACCGCAATGCAAATACTTGCAATCATGGCAAAGACGCATGAATATATCATGCAGAAGCTGTAAAATTTATTTTTTATCAATTTGTCCATCGTACATTTCCAAATCCATTAGGCCGTCAAAAAGAAAGGAAGAAGGGAGTATTTCAGACCTTTACTTTTTAGACGGCCTCATAGAATTAAAGTTAAAAAAAGTTTTCCCAAATTGGCGGAATATTGTATTGAAAATATTATTTATAACTTTTTACTTTTTGCTTATGCGCGCCGGGTTTAATATATTTTCGATTGTTTTTTTGAATTCATCCTCTTTTGTATATCCAACATGCTTTTTCAGTAAATTACCATCTTTGTCGTAAATATGCGTTGTGGGCAATGCTTTTACTCCATAACTAAACGCCATTTCTTCATTGCCAAGATACACGGGATAGTTGATTCTTTGTTTATTTATAAATTTGCCTACTTTTTTCTTATTATAGTCAAGAGAAACGCCTATAATTGATAACCCTTTGGAGTTGTATTTGGCATATAATCCGGAAAGAACTGAAGATTGTTTTTGACACGGCAGGCACCATGTGGTCCAAAATTCAACAATTGTAATGCCGTTTTTCAAATTAGATAAATTCTTTTTAATGAATCTGCTTAATGAATCTGCGTCTATTGTTGTTACGTTGCCGGCAAACAAAGTTGCAGTTCTCCTTTCACATAAACAACATATGGTTGTGAACAACAACAGCCATGTTATGGTTTTTAAAAAATAGTTTTTCCTGCGCATTTATAATTCCGTAAATTGAGTTTTGCAAAATTGATTATCATGGAAGTCGGCTTGCTCAACATCATGTTGAATGCCGGCGGTTATTTTAGTTTGGTTGTTTGAATATTCAATGTTATTGTCGGCGTTCGTAATGACATCATGCAAAATCTTGCTAAGCTCTTCAATTTTGTATGGTTTGGCCGCAACGTCTTTAAAACCGTACATTTTAAAATTTGCCATTACCGGGTTATTTGGATAACCGCTTGAAACAATGGCTTTAACATTAGGGTCAATACCGGCAAGCTCCGCAATCGTATCTCTGCCTCCCATACCGCCCGGAATGGTTAAATCTATAATAACTGCGTCAAATTGTCTTTCCGTTTCCAATGCTTTTGTGTACAAATTAATCGCATTAACTCCATCATCGGCAAGGCTTACCTCATACCCTATAGAGTTGAGCATTTGTTTTGAGACGTCTCTTATATTTTCGTCATCATCCATTATAAGCACCCTTCCTTTGCCCATAATGATTCCGCTTTTATCCTCTTCTTTTTCTGTTGTGTCTTTTTCAGAGGCAGGCAGATATATATGAAATGTTGCGCCGTTTTCTGGTTTAGAGTTTACTTCAATATGTCCGTTATGTTTTTTAATGATGGAATCTGTTGTGGCAAGGCCAAGGCCGTTTCCTTTTTGTTTAGATGTAAAGTACGGCACAAATATTTTTTGAAGTTGTTTTTCAGGTATGCCGACGCCATTGTCTTTAATCGAGATTTTAATATGTTTCCCCTTTTGAGGTCCCAATCCATTTTCACTGAAATCGCTATCTATCAGCTTGTTTTCAGCCATTATTTTAATCAACCCGCCATCCGGCATTGCCTGGCGGGCATTAATAATAATGTTGTTAAAAGCCTGGTTTATCTGCCCTTTGTCAATTTCCACCGGCCATAAATTGGCAGGCAGGCAAAAGTCGCATTTTACATTTGAACCTCTTAGCGCAAAATCGGCAGAGTCTTTTATTATATCCACAATTGAAGCCGTCTTTTTAATAGGGGCGCCTCCTTTAGAAAAAGTGAACAACTGTTGAGCAAGATTCTTTGCCTCTAAAGACGCCTTTTCAGCCATAGCTAATCTATTTGAAATATTAGAGTCGCCTTTGATATCAAACTTTACCATGCTGATGTATCCAAGGATAACTGTTACTATGTTGTTAAGATCATGGGCAATACCGCCCGCCAGGATATCTATAGACCTGAGCTTATTGGTTTTCAAAAGTTTTTCTTCTACCTGCTTGTTTTCTGTTATGTCGCGAACCGTTACAAGATGAAAGGCTTTTCCTTTTAAATATTTTTTAAAGGTTTGAGCTTCGCCAACTCCTGTTTCGCCTGTGACGCGCGTGATTACAACATAACTATTTCTGCCGGGCTTTAGAGTCTGCGTAAACGTTTGACCGATAAGATTGCATTTTCTGTTCTGAAAAAAGGATTTCGCGATGGGGTTTGCAAATAGAACAACTCCATCCATGTCAACAATAAGTATGCCGTCTGCAAGGTTTTCAATTAAAGAGAGTAAAGCCTGCTCTATCTGTTCACGTTCGTCAATCCTATTTCCCATGTTTTTTGTGTTTATATCTATAAATGTGTTTTCTTTCCACATATACTTCCTTTCAATCAGTGAGATGAATAAATTGTTGTATTACCAGTTAGTAAAACTGTCAAATCCAGGTAAATTGCCAACTGCTTACTACTAACTTATGTTTCGGCTTAGGCTCATTATGCTCTATTTGTCCTCATAAATGGATAAAGTATCCCTACGCATACTTGACAGATGCCATGACTGAAATCAGCTTCGGAATGTTGATGGATGTATTCTTCTATTTGTATCCAACGTCCATTGTCATCTCGTATTTGTTTGCAGTTTGCGCATATAGGCAGCATACCCATCAATATTTTAAGAGGTTTTGAGGTTTTGAGAGGCCGGACCTTAATGCAATTAGTTAATTCGCTATTAAATGTGATCCTTGTATTGTCTATGCCGATAATAACTTTTTTGCTGACAATGTGGTCGCAATATTGCATATCAACGAGCTTTCCTTCTCTGATGCCCATATCGTAAAGCTTTTTGACTCCACGATTTTCTTTGTTAATATATGCGATTTCAGCGGTTTCACCCGCATACATCTCATTCATCATGATTATGTTCATATTTTTTCCGAATAATAAGATAATTTAAATTTCTTTAAAAATGTAGAGCTTCCTGAAGGTTGTCAAAGAAATCTTCATCCGTCTCTTCATCATTTATTAATCGCAGTTTGCTTTCTTCTTTAAGTTTACGCACAAAAAGTTTTATTTCGTACCCTGCTAATTCGGCGGCCTTGCTTAAACTTAATTTTTTATTGCGATAAAGAGTTGACGCGGTATTAAAAAGCATATCCCTTATAAAACCGTCTTTTGTCTTATTCAAAGTAAAGAGTATTGAATTGTTAATCTTAAGATTTATTTCCGTGACCATTTTTGCAGCCCTCCATTTTGTTTTTACATATATCCGAGCAATGTTTTGTTTGTTTACATATTGCTCGGCAAACAAGGTAAATTGCTCCGCAAAGGAATAATCCCATCAGTAATTTATCTATAAGGTTCATAGTTTTATTAAAAATTACGGTTAACCAATGATTAATGTCCAAATCCCAATAGTGTGCCTCCCTGATAAATGACAAACGCCGCTACCCATGCCAAAGCAAACTCATAACCAAAAGCGATTCCAAACCATTTCCACGAGCCGAATTCGTGTTTCATAGCTATGGCGGTAACGATACAGGGCGAATATAACAGCACAAATACCATGAATGAATAGGCGCTTAATGGTGTAAATGTCTTTTGAAGTATAGTTCTGAAATCTTCCCGCTCAAGGTCTTCTTTCGCAAAGAATTGGTTTGCGGATATACTTTTATCTCCCATGGTTGTAAAGAGATTAATTGCGGCCTCTTTTACGCTAACTATAAATGACGAACCTATTACATTCAGGCTTTTTGATATACTGTAACTTCTATTATTTGTATGTTCCTTGCCCTGGTTTGGGATATAAATCTCTCCCATTGTGCCTATTACGATCTCTTTGGCAATTATTCCCGTAACCAATGCCGATGCCGCTTCCCAATTTCCAAATCCGAGAGGTTGCAAAACTGGGGCGATTGTATCCCCGATCTTGCCAAGGTATGAATCTCTTTTGCTTTCTACTCCCCATGGCAGGCTTAGCAGAAACCAGACAATAATTGATACGGCAAAGATGTATGTGCCTGCTTTTGTCAGGAAATGTTTCCCTTTTTCCCATGTATGGGTCATCAGATTTTTAAAAGACGGCATCCTGTAAGGCGGGAGTTCCATGATAAATGTCTGTTGCTCGCCGCCTCTAAATAGCGTCTTTTTGAAAACAATCCCGATTAAAACGGCAATAACTATTCCCAGTGTATATAAGGACCACAATATTGTGCCTGAATTTCCGGCAAATAAGGGGGCTATAATTAGAGTATAAACCGGAAGCCTGGCTCCGCATGACATTAAAGGAATAAGCAATGATGTCAGTATTCTGTCCGACTTGTTTTCCAAAACACGCGTGGCATAAATGGCGGGCACGTTGCAGCCGAATCCCAGCAACATCGGGATAAATGCCTTTCCGTGCAGGCCAAAGCTGTGCATTGCCCTGTCCATAATAAAGGCGGCCCTTGCCATGTAACCGCTTCCCTCCAGAAATGTGATAAAAAACATCATCGTAAAGATAATCGGCACAAAAGAGAACACAAACCCCACCCCCGCAATAATACCGTCTATAATGAGGGAATAGACCCATACAGGAGCATTGACAACGTCTAACAGCGCCACCGCAATATCGATGAAAGGGCCGTTTATTATAGTCTCAACCATACCGACAAATGGAGTTGACACATCAAATGTCAGTTTAAACATTACCCACATGACGGCAAAGAATATTGGTATGCCCAAGTATTTATGCAAAAAGAGACTGTCTATTCTGTCGGTTAGTTCTATTTTCATCCTTTTAGGCATTTCAAGGACTTCGTTAGAGATATTTGTGGCCAGTCCATATCTTGTTGCGGCCATAATAGACTCAATGTCTTCTCCGCATATCTCCCTCTGTTCTTTAATAATATGTTCAATTTTACAAAAACTATTATTTGCGTTTTCAATATCTTTTATAAGCCGGTCGTCATTTTCAAACAGTTTAAATGCAAGCCATCGCGATGGATATTGTTTTGCAAGGTAGGGAGCAGTCTCGTTTAATGCGGCTTCCACTGTTTTTGCGGCGGACTCAATGTCATTGCCGTAATTTAGATGTTCATTAAAATAATTCGGGGCTTCAACCACGTCAATAACAGCGCTGCGCAGCTCATCTAATCCGGATTTATTGATTGCTACGGTTGGCACAACTATAGCGCCTGAAAGAGCTTCAAGCCTTTTTATGTCTATTTTATATCCTTTTTTCTCTGTTTCGTCGTAGATGTTTAGGGCGGCGATAATGGGTATCTCTAATTCCAGCAACTGCACGGTAAGATAGAGGTTTCGCTCTAAATTTGTTGAGTCAATGACATTAATAATGACGTCAGGTTTTTCATGTATCAAATGATTCCGCGCAATCACTTCATCTTCTGTATAAGGGCTCAAACTGTACGTCCCGGGCAGGTCTACAAGTTTAATCGTTTTACCTTTATAGGCGAAAATAGCCTCTTTTTTTTCTACCGTAACGCCGGGCCAGTTGCCAACATGAAGCCTTGTCCCGGCAATGCTGTTTATCAGTGTTGATTTGCCGGTGTTGGGATTGCCGGCAACAGCCACGTTAAGTATATTTTTTGAGCTCTTTTTTTGGGAAGCTTTATGTGGTTGACCGTCTGATGCCGGAAAATCGCTAATCTTGCCGTGATTTGTATTCTTAGGTTGTGTTTGTAACTCTAAAGCCTTTATCATATAGATGTGATGCCGTAAAATTTGTTTAATGGATATAATTTGTCTCGCTTTATTCTTTCACTTCGCCGCTTCAACTAATATGCATTCCGCCTCTTTCTTCCTTAGCGAAAGTTTATAATCTTTTATAGTAACCTCAATAGGATCGCCAAGCGGCGCTATCTTTTCAACCTTTACTTCACCTCCAAAAATAACGCCCATGTCCATAAGTCTTCTCTTTAAAGATCCTGTTGAGCCTATATTTATTATCTTTCCTTTTTCTCCCGGCTTTAACATTGATAGATTTGTCATTGTATTGTTATTATTATTGATATTGTTTGCCTTCAATTTAAATTTCGACCGGCAACTTTAGTCGATATAGATGCTAACAGCGATAGGGGAGGAGGCGCATTTTAGACGCCTCCTCCCAATACCTGTTATATTTTAGCCGTTTCTATGGTTGGGCCGGAATTTATGTGTAATACGTTTTTGTCAATTACAAGCGCGGGAACCCGTTTCACGCCAAGTTGCATAGCTTCAATGATGCGATCACGGTTTTGGCAAATATTAACCATTTCTACATCGCATTTAGAATTATCCAATAATCCGAGTAAACTCTGCTCTGCGTTAACGCAGTCCGGGGAACTTACATGAAAAAAAACAGCTCTTGCCATAACTATACCTCCTAATTTTAAAGATAATTAATATATAAATTTAGGAGCCGAATTAAACAAACCCGGCTCCTGTGCGGATAAAATTATTATAATTTGAGTTAACTTTTATATATATCACCTCCTATCTATTAATGAAATTTCCAAGGATACAATAGACTTGCCGGTGTTGCAATTGAGACTCAATCTCAATTAAAGAGACTAGTATATCTTTTGCTAAATAAATGTCAAGTTTTTTTTATTTGTTTTTTGTTGTCTACATTTGAACAGCATAGCGGTAAAGATTATTCATTTTCTATATGAGACTGAGTCTCAATGCAAATATTCAAAATACATCGTTTGTGATTGACAGTTATTTTATTGTTGGATATAGTTTTTATATAAATGATTTGTTTCTGAAAATAAAGTTTTTTTAACATATTCGCAAGTTGCGCTTAATTAACAAGCCAAAATAGGGGTTTTAGAAGGCGAGGGGTATTTATAATGATAATGATGAGCGATCAAATAAGTGAGCTGTATAATAACTCAAATGGAGGCGGTCTTTACTCACACAGGATTAGAGGACGGTTGCGTCACGATATCCAGGGGTTGAGACGCTCTTCGAGGTTTGCCGGTCAACTTGAAACTGAAGTCGCCCGGACTGAGGGCGTTAATCGCGTGGAAGCTAATGCCGTGACAGGAAGAGTTCTTGTTTTTTTTGATCACAATGTGTTAACTCATGACAAATTAATCGCTATATTGGATGGGATTAAGCCTATAAATGGGAATGGAAAATATAAGGTTAAAAAAGCCGGAAAGGGCAATTCAAATAAAAAGCACGAACACAGTTTAATTGACGAGTCGGAATCGTCTATTAAAAGTCAGATTATTCAACTCTGTATAACAGGGGCTATTCTTGGATTTTTGTTTTTTAAGCGCCGCTTCATAGGAAGGGGTAGACTGTCCGGTAATGGAGGTTTGTTGGGTTTAAGCTCTTTAACGACAATAATAGCCGGGTATCCGATTTTTAGAAATGGTCTAGGCGCATTAGTAAAACCGGAGAGAATGAATATTGACACATTGATAACGGTTGCGACTATAGCCACCATTGTGCTTCGCGAGAGCTTGACGGGGTTGGTTGTGGTATGGCTGATCGACTTTAGCGGTCTTTTACAGTCAATTACAATGCGCCGTTCCCGCAAAGCATTTGAAGACCTTTTGAACCTTGATGAAGAGGTTGCCTGGAGGCTTGTAGATGATGTTGAGATGAGGATTCCTGTTGCGGATGTGCGGGTAAATGATGTTGTAGTTGTCCACATTGGCGAAAAAATTGTTGTTGACGGCGAGGTCGTAAAAGGGGAGGCGGCGGTTAATCAGGCTGCGATTACCGGCGAGTCGAATCTGGTGGCAAAACAGCCGGGGGCCAAGACATTTGCGGGAACCATCGTGGAGGTTGGGACGCTTTATATCCGGGCGGAAAAAGTTGGCGACGACACACAGTTGTCAAGGATTATTCAGGTTGTTGAAGAGGCTCAGGAAAGCCGCGCTGATATCCAGAATATTGCCGACCGTTTTGCGCAGAAGGTAATACCTGTGTCTTTTGTTTTATCAGCTCTTACCTTTTTGGTTACGCGGGATATACGACGAAGCCTTACCATGCTTGTTATCGCCTGCCCGTGCGCTGTTGGATTGTCAACTCCAACAGCGGTTGTCGCCGCGATTGGCGGCGCCGCCAAAAAAGGGATATTGATTAAAGGTGGGACTCATCTTGAAACTTCCGGCAAAGTTGACACTGTGCTCTTTGATAAGACCGGAACATTAACAAAAGGCAAACCCAAGGTTACGCGTGTGATTTCATTAATGTCTCAATTTAAACCAGAAGATATATTAATGTTTGCGGCTATTGGCGTTAAGCACTCCAGCCACCCATTGGCTGCCGCGGTTTTGGTTTACGTTCATGAGATGGAAGCTGTTGTTCCTGAACATACGGAATGTGAAGCTATCATTGGGCATGGTGTGAGAGCGATCTCCGACGGCGCGCAAATAGTGGTCGGTAGCGGACATTTTATGGAGGACCTGGGGATCAAAGTAGGTTTTGAAAGCAAGATAAGAGCTAAACGATTGGCTGAAAATGGGGAATCAGTGCTTTATGTTGCCAGAGAAGGGGGGTTAATAGGGATTATCGGAGTTAAAGATTCTTTACGGCCCGGAGTTGATATGGCATTAAAGGGTTTGCGCAAAAATGGAATTGAAAAAATTTGTCTTGTGACCGGCGATCATTACGATTCCGCCGCAATTTTGGCAAAAGACCTGGATATTGATGAGATAAAGGCAGGTATGATGCCTGAAGATAAATCCGGTTTTGTTAAAATGCTTCAAAGTCAAGGCCGCCGGGTCGCGGTTGTGGGCGACGGGATCAATGACGGGCCGGCGCTGGCTGTTGCCGATCTGGGCATTGCCATGAAGACAAACGGCACGGATGTGGCTATTGAGGCCGCGGATGTGGCCATAGCGGGTGATCAGTTGCAGTCGGTTTCCGAAACAATGAATATCAGCAAACGGGCGATGAATACGATTCACCAGAATTTTGTGTTTTCAATTGGAATAAACTCTTTGGGTATTTTGTTAGGCTCATTTGGGTTAATCGCGCCGCTTACCGCGGCTATCATGCACAACGCCAGCACTTTGGGCGTAGTCTTTAATTCCAGCCGGTTGTACATAAATAAAAAATAGCCGGCCGGTAATTTGAGATTGGCAAGTGTAAATTGGATTCAGATTAATTAAAGTGACTAAAGTGATCTAAAGTTAAAAGTGAACTAAAGTTTCGGTAAAAATCTGAAATTTTTAGTAATTATTATAACTATGCAGATTTATCTGGATTAGGTTTTTTATTATTTTGGTTATTTTTATCTTATATTGAAAGGGATTATATTATGGATTATAAATTATTAAAGACGTTTGGGTTAGGCGTTGGGTCTGCGTTGGTGGCAATTGCTGTTTTTCCGATTATTGCGAAAGCTGCTGAACCTTTAGTGAAACGCGTTATTAAAGAAGGGATGGACATGAAGGATAAGATGCAAGGGGACGGCGCCGCCGACATTAAATAGAAATGTCGCCTGAATCTTGCATAAAAACGCAAGGTTCAGGCTGCTTGAACGGAGCTTTTAATTTAAAAATATTATATGGTTAAATGAAAAGGAGGGGGCTATGGATTATCGATTATTAAAAACATTTGGATTGGGTGTTGGGTCTGCTTTAGTGGCTATGGCTGTTTTTCCCGTGGTTGCGGCGGTCGCAAGGCCTGTTGCAAAAGGCTTTGTCAAGGGAGGTTTGAACCTGAAAGATCAGGCAAAACAGGCTTATGCTGAAAGCAAGGAAAAGGTAGAGGACATTGTAGCTGAAGCGAAAGAGGAGATTGATGAAGAAAAGGGTAGTTAAGCTAAAAGAGAGTCATTAGTCATAGGTTAAAACAATTTAATATTATTGTAATGAATGCACATAGATTTGGTCCGCTGTGTTTTTGTCTATTGCAATGTAGGCATCTCCTATCTGAATTGTAATTGCCGGGCTTGTTTGATGCACCCGCAAATTTGCGCCGGGAAGAACGTCGGAATTTACGATAATGTTTGCTTGATCGTTAAACGTTGCATTAACATGAACGACTTTGCATAAATCTCCCATTCGTAATTTTGAGAGCGGGTACATCAGCGATTTAAGCTCTTTTTCTGCTTTAGCGCAACAGTCTGTTTGTGGGATTAAATTGCCGTGCGGGCACGTTGTTGGGTGTCCCAGCAACGTGCAGATGCCTGTAACAAGATCGTCCGCTATAAAACGATCAAAAGCGCATGTATTTGATTCAAATTCATCACTATTGAAGTCAAGCACATCAAAAAACAGACGTTCCGCTATTCTATGTCGTCTAATTATTAACTCTGCCTGTTTCGTCCCTAAGGCTGTTAATGCTACCTTTTGATCATTAATATCAACGATATTCGCGCGTCTCATATCTTCAAACAATTCATTTGCGGTTTCAATTCCAAAATTTTCCTTTATTGCTTTTTTTTCAATATCAGCTCCCTCATTTTCCAGTGTCCAGATATATCCCAAGGCCTTTTCATTAATGTGGTTTTCCATTTGCTTATTCTATACTTTGCCTTTCTCAATCGTTTTTATCGGAAAAGGATTCATTGACAATAGATGTTAATGACGCGATTACTTCAGACTCAGTTGTTATATGGTGGTCGTATAATATTGTTATTGAAGCGACTATTGGATTGGCCCTCACCTTTGTAATACCCATAATATTTTCGATTTTTTTCAAAATATCATTTCTTTGCTCATCGCTGACATTCTTAAGGTTCTTTATGCCCAAAACGGTTAGTCGAAATCTGAGACGGCCTTTAGTATTATGAATACATGTTATAAAATTTTCTAAGCGGTTATCATTCATTTTCTTTTTAAACAATTAAAACAGCGACCCTTTATTTCAAATGTATGTGATTCTATTTTAAAACTTTTTTTCGCGCAAATTTGATCTATATGATCTTTTATTGTGTTTTTATTTATTTCTATAATCTGTTTGCATGTTAAACATACTAAATGGCCTATATTATGTTTTCCTGTTTTTTCGTAAATATAATGATCTTCCGCTATATTGGTTTTTTTTATCAGGTTGCAATCTTCCAATAACGGCATTGTTTTATATAAGGCGCTTTTTGACACTCTTTTCTTTTTTAACAGCATCCTTTTAAAGATATTGTCCACAGAGAAGTGTTCATTTTTTTTGGTAGCCTCCAGAATTTCCCGCAAAACAAACTTTCTTTCACAAGTATAATTAAGTCCCTTTGACTTGAGAAATATCTTAAAGATAGCCTCTTTAGCCTCTTTTTTATGCTTAAGCATCTCTCTAATTCCCTAAAAGATTATCTTGCATAGTGATTGGCGTATGAATTTTTTTGCGATGCGTTGAAGCAATAAACTGCCGGCCGTCTTTAATGTTATTGAAAGAAGGCGATCTATGTTGATGGATTTTATAGTTTTATCAAAACAAGCATCTGAACAGGACGCGCAATCGCGGTTACACTGCTTTGATTGTGGATACGTTTGAAAATCTAATTTGTTTAGGGAAAGAGGAGCGACGTCCCTTTTTTTTACGGCGGGGAATGAGTAGTTTTTAATGAATGGATTGACCAATGCCTGCAATTTCTCAAAGATCTTTTTGTGGTTTGTTTTTTGCGGACTGAATTCTATTAATACATTTCCGGTTATTGTGCTTGGCGCGATGTTGTTAATTCCTTCATTATCGGAAAATTCATCTATCAAATAGTTTTTTAGTATATCTGAATTTTTCAGGCCATAAATATTAAACCTGCAGCGGGTTTTGTTTTGGTAGACGTATTTGATAAATGTTAAATCGTCCTGGATATCTTCAATACTGTCGCTTACCGTTATTATATTTTCCACCACAGTTAACTACCTCCCTATAAATTTTGCAAAGTATAAAATAAAATACATTCAAATGGATATTTCACAGACAAAAACATAAAAAATCTGGTAAAAATAATTAGGATTCAATTTTAAGCAACGGAATAAGGCTAAGAAAGCGACATGCAATTGAGACTCAGTCTCAAATAAAAGGCTATTATACTGAACCCTGATTTTATGTCAACAAAAAATATGCAAAAATTTTTTTTGTTGACATAAGAGAGGATTTTGATAACATATCAACTTGCAATTGCGACTCAGTTTCAATTAGCGGCGAGTTTGTATTTACTTTTTTGATTGTTTTTAGATTTCAGTTTTCAGTTTTTAAACTTATAGGGGGGAGTTGTTCAATGCGTTATCTGATTTGTATGATTTGTGTTGTTGCTGTAAGCGGTTTTCTTTTAAATGCGCCGGTTTTTGCTCAGAATGATGAGGTTTTTGAGCGAATTAAGGCTATGGAGGATGAGATTACGGCTTTGAAGAACGCCCTTAGCGAGCAAAAAGGGGAGGTCTTTGTCAGGGACGAGGAGGTTGATGAGGTACGTGAAAAAAAGATTGATGAGATGTTGAAACGTTTTGACACTGTTTCTCAATCTTCAGCAGGTAGTTCAAATGATTTCTATTTTGCAAAGAAAACGCAGGAGCTTGACGATAAAGGGCTTGCTCCATGGTTTGGCGACACGGCCACTAAACCGTTTTTAAAGGAGTTGGGCAAAAGCGCTTATCTTGGCGGTTACATGGATGTTGAGTTCAGAGCCGGGGAGGCATCGAGTGATACGCTGGAAGACACCCCAAATCCTCCAGGCAACGGACGTAGCGGCGAGGACACTTTCAGGCAGTTTCGTTTTATCCCTTTCATATATGCCGATGTTTCCGAGCGCGTAAAATTGTCGGCTGAGCTTGAGTTTGAGTTTGAGGGGGTCGGCGGTGGCCGGCAAGGCGAGGTGATAGTTGAATTCGCAAATATAGATTTCCTTATTAATGACTGGATAAACTGGCGCGGTGGCGTGATATTGGCTCCGTTGGGCAAGTTAAATTTGGTGCACGACACTCCTTTGCAGGATATGGTTGACCGTCCTTTGGTCTCTCAAATGATTATACCTTCAACGTTGAGCGAAACCGGCATGGGTTTTTTCGGCTCTTTCTACCCAACTGATCTTTCCAAAATTGATTATGAAATATATCTTGTAAACGGATTTGAGGGGCTGGATGAGGGTGGCAGACGCCGCTTTTCCAGAACTGCGGGGCTTGCAGGCAGCAACGGTGGGTACAGGGAGAACGCGAATAACAGTTTTGACGTTGTTGGTAGGGTGGCGTATAGCCCTTTCCTGGGCCTTGAACTTGGAGCTTCGGCTCATACGGGAAAGTATGATGAAAATAATGACAACCGCCTGACAATCGCCGCTTTTGACTGGACGTATCAAAGGGGGGCTTATGAGTTTGTCGGCGAAATTGCGCGCGATTATATTGAGAGGGATGATTTTGCCAGGGCTTCAGGCATAACGGATGATATGTGGGGATATTACTCAGAGGTGCGGTATCACTTTATGCCTGATTACCTGAAAAGGGTTGCCCCTTCATTCTTCACAAACGAGTCAACCTTTACCGCTGTTTTAAGGCACGATCATGTTGACACTGCCTCGCAGGACCTTCATTTTCTTAGAGACCGTCTTACTGTTGGCCTGAATTACAGGATTACAGAGGACACGGTGTTTAAGTTAAATTATCAGGTAAACACAGAGCATAAAGATTTGCCTTCCGCTGCAAATAATGAACTGCTATTTCAGGTTTCCACTTATTTTTAGAACTTTCGCATAAACTTTAATTTATAGAATCAAAAGCAATTTTAGCCACAAAGGCACGAAGAAAAGCAAAAACTTTGTGATTATTTAAAAATCGGGAGTCATCAGCCCAATTGCGTTCCAAAACTCCGATTTTGGAACGCAATTGACTGATGACTGATGACTGATGACTGATGACTGATGACTGATGACTGATGACTGATGACTGATGACTGATGACTGATGACTGACGACTGACGACTGACGACTGATGACTGATGACTGATGACTGATAACTGATAACTGATAACTGATTACCGAGCAGCGTTAACTTTTGTCAATTCCCCGCTTCGCTCAAAGATCGCTATAAATTTGTTTAACATGTCGCGGTTAAAGTGGTTTGACATCTGTTTTGTCATGATCTCCAGGGCCTCTGCCGGCGTTTTTGCGACTTTATATGAACGTTTACCGGTTAAGGCGTCGTAAACATCCGCCAGGCAGCATATTGACGCGTAAGGGTGTATCTCAAATCCTTTAAGGCCTAACGGATACCCTGTTCCATCGTCACGCTCATGATGTTGCATGACTATTACTTCAAACTCTTTGTTTAAATGGTTTGTGTTAGTCAATATCTTTTTGCTTTCATCCGGATGTCTGCGCATCTCATCCATCTCGCTTTCTGAAAGCCTTCCGCGCTTGTTTATAATTTCAGTTGAGATGTTTACCTTGCCGATATCATGCAGGAAAAATCCGGCCCCCAGCTCATGCATATCGTGCGTGCTTGAGTCGCCGTAAAACTCTTTTGCCAGCAATACCGACTTTATGCCGACATTCACAGAATGTGTGTATGTGTAGAAATCGTGAGAAACTATCTTGGTTAAACTTTCACAGGTTTCATTTTCATTCATTATAATATCCACTATTTCAGCCACGCCGTCTTTTGTGGCGGCTATATTCTCGGGAGTGGGGCTTTCCAGGATGTTTTTCATCATCTCTCTGGAATAATCATGAACAACTTTTGAGCGCTCCGACACAGGCAGGTTTTTGTCCTTAAAAGCTTCTACAAGCTGAGGGGGCATAAACTTATTCGGCTCCCATTTGTCCGGCGGCGTAGCGGGCTCTTTTTCGTGGGCGGGATGCCCTTTAACTTCAATTACCGGGGCCGCTACGGGTTTTGTTTCTGCCTGAGGCGTGGAAACCTCAGCGCTTTCCGGCTGCGCTGTAGCTTTTTTATCTTCAACAGGTTTATTTAACGGACTAATTACGGATACTGTCTGTTTTATCTCTATATTTTTTGCGCATTTTTCCGTGTCTACTTTAACTTGTTTAATTTGCGCTTTTAAAATCTTTTGAATTTGTGACTGGTTTTTAATAACAAAATGCGATTTCCAGAATGGGTTGTCAAACAGAGTGTCTGACAGGATAATATACATCCCTACTTCCAGCTTTTCGCTTTTCAAATCTATAATCATGGTTTTTAATCGTGGGCGGTTGACAGTTTTATAAATTAATATACATTTATTAGTATTTTCTCTCAAAAAGCGGCGTAAAGCAAGCAAAAGAATTTTTCCTGTTTATTCAGGGCTTTGATTTATTTGCAATGCTCATAAATAATACCGCCATTGCCGGCTCTAAAATATTAGCTGTTTTATTCCAAACAGCAGGAAATATTTTAAAATCATAAGTCTGAACTTTACCGCCTTAAGGCATTTATACTGAAAACAATACAATATTATAGTTGACATATCTTTTATATGACTGTAATAATATTCGTTGCAAAATTGTGAAAAGCTTTTCAATAGACAATAATGTTATGCGTATTTTTATAGCGGAGTTGCTTGCCTGCTCCAATCAACCGTTAGAAATTAACGTTTATAATAATTTGTAATTATAACTGATTATTTTAATTTAAAACAAAAAAAGGGGGGGATGACAATGTTTAAAAATATGAAATTAAGCGCAAAAATAGGGTCGGGCTTTGGAATTATTACTTTGATTCTTATAGGCGCAGTGCTAACTTCAATATGGCAAACCGGTCGAGCGACTAAGGTAACAAACCGCCTAATAGAGTTAAGGACGCCTACGGCGCAGGCAAGTTTGCAAATGCTTAACGGTATGAATCACTCATTGGCGGCTTTGCGTGGCTGGATGTTGCTTGGGAAAGATAAATTTAGAGAAGAACGAGGGAAAGCGTGGAAATATGAGTTGGAACCTTCATTTGCCGAGTTAAAAAAATTCTCCGCTAACTGGACTAATCCAAAAAATATTGAGCGGCTTGGAATTATTGAAAAGAAGTTAGGGGATTTTAAAAAATATCAACAAGAGATAGAAGATATAGCTCAAACAGTTGAAAACACACCGGCGACTAAAATCCTGTTTGATCAGGCGGCTCCAAAGGCCGCTATTTTAGCCTCGAATATTACAAAAATGATTGACATTGAAGCCACTTTGGAGGCGACTAGCGAGCGGAAGGCCATACTGGGCATGATGGCCGACGTGCGCGGCACTTTGGGTTTGGGGCTTGGAAACATTCGCGCCTATTTGCTTTCAGGAGATGAAAAATTTAAAAATGGATTTGAAAAATTATGGGCAAAAAATACAAGGCGGTTTGCAGACCTCAACGCAAATGCGGACATTTTAAATGATGAGCAACAAGATGCTTTAAATGCTTTTAGCTCCGCAAGAAAAGTCTTCTCCCCATTGCCGGCTAAAATGTTTGCTGTTCGCGGCGGCGCCGAATGGAATGTTGCCAATGCGTGGCTGGGGACTAAAGCCGCGCCAACGGCGTTTGCAATTAAAACAGAGCTCGACGCTATGGTTGCAAGCCAGAAAAAGTTAATGGTCGCCGATATGAATGAGGCGAAAAGATTAACTTCATTACTGGCTTTAATAGAGTGGTTGCTGATAGCCGGCGGGGTTACAATCGCCGCGATAGTGGGCACATTTATAACTTTGTCCATTACCAGGCCGATTAATAAAGCGATTAAAGGGCTTGCGCAAGGGGCCGGGCAGCTGGAATCAGCGGCGGATGAAGTGGCCGGTTCCAGTCAGCAGATGGCCGAGGGCGCAAGCGAACAAGCGGCCAGCCTTGAAGAGACCTCGTCGTCTCTTGATGAGATGTCCGCTTCGACCAAACATAGCTCCGAACATTCAAGAAGCGCTAATGATCAGGCAAACAACGCGCGCGCTTCCGCCGACAAGTGCAAGGATGCAATGAAAAAAATGTCCAATGTAATCGGAAAGATAAAAACATCGTCCGATGAAACTGCAAAGATATTAAAAACTATTGATGAGATAGCGTTTCAGACCAATCTTCTGGCCCTTAACGCCGCGGTTGAAGCCGCCCGCGCAGGCGAAGCCGGCAAAGGTTTCGCGGTAGTGGCCGAGGAGGTGCGCAATTTGGCTCAACGTTCGGCCGAGGCTGCTAAAAACACGGCGGCGTTGATTGAAGAGTCGCAAAGCAACGCCGACAACGGCGTAAACACTTGCGGCGAGGTGGAAAACGTTTTATCCGAGGTTGTTGGCGGCATCGGGAATGTCGCTAATATTATTAGCGAAGTATCTTCAGCCAGCGAAGACCAGGCCAGGGGCATTGAGCAGATTAACGCCGCAACGGCTGATATGGATAGAGCCACACAGTCAACGGCCGCAAATGCCGAGGAATCAGCCGCCGCAAGCGAAGAGCTGTCGGCCCAGGCAAAGGAGTTAAATTCAATAGTCGAAATGCTGGCGTCTGTTGTGGGAGGCGGGGGCGTTTCTTCAGGCGATGTTTACGGCAATGTTGCCCGTAGCAGGCAGGCGCATATTGCTCAACCGGCGAGGCAACATAATTTATCGGCCGGCGGTTATCATCATGCCGAAGCCGGATTGCCTGACCAACACGGCTACACGCGGCACGGCAATGCTCTGCCGACTTCCAAAGTGATTAATGAGCCTGTAAATACCGAAAAAGATGACGGCAAGATGGTTTGGAGCGATGACTATAGCGTGAATGTGGGAGAAATAGACAACCAGCATAAAAGACTTTTCGAAATGGTAAATGCGTATACCGACGCTCTGCGGCAAAAGAAATCGGCTGAAGCTGTCGGCAAATTAATAGGAGGCCTCGCGGAATACACTGTTTCGCATTTTAAACTGGAAGAGGGCTACTTTGATAAATTTGGATATGACGACGCTGTCGCCCATAAACAAGCGCACTCAGATTTGTTGGCAAAAGTTGGGGACATCACTGAAAGGGTAGGGGCCGGCAAGATGGTGCTGTCGCTTGAAATAGGAAAGTTCCTGAAAGATTGGCTTAACACTCATATTAAAGGAACCGACAAGAAGTACAGCCAATGTTTTAACGAAAACGGTCTCTACTAAAAGGCGCGCGTATCGGCGTAAAGATCTTTAAAATTTTGGATGTTTTTAGATTGGCCGACAACGCTTTTTTGCATGTCAAAAAGGATAACGCCGATTTCAGCGCGGTTTTTTAGAAATTTTGACGCGGCGGATTGGGCAAGATCCGCCGCTTTGTCAAATACGCAAAGCTTGCCGCTGTTTCGCGCCGCTTCAATTATGCCCTCGATTGTTGTGGATTCCTTTGCGGCGGCAATAAGCGCTTCCGGGGCGTTTTCGCTCTCCAGAAGATTGATTATTATATCGTTTGCTTGTTTTGACTTTGAGCTATGTGTGTTGAAATCGCCCCTTATTAGTTTTGCAAGTTTGCCGGGATGACCTGCAAGTATTATGTTTTTAAACCCCATCTGTTGAGCTTCATTCAGCATAAAGCCGACAAAGTTGCTCATCAACGCCACCGGCGCCTTGCTTTGTTTAAAATTTAATTTTATGGCGGATTCAGCCAGGTTGCCGGGCGCAAGCGCCACGGTTTTGAATCCCATGGCATTTGCCACGCTCAACTCGCATTTTAACGATGTCTTAATCGCCTCCTCGGACATCGGCTTTACAAAACCGGTTGTGCCTATTATTGAAATACCGCCAACGATGCCCAACCTGCCGTTAAAAGTGCGTTCGGCTATTTTTTCGCCGTCCGGCACAGAGATCTCAACAACCACGCCGCGTTTATCATCGCCGATAACCTGTTTTACCGACTCCCTTATCATTAACCGGGGCTTTGGATTTATAGCCGGTTCTCCTATCCCGACCTGCAAACCTGGTTTTGTGACAACGCCGACTCCGCGGCCGCCTGTAATGCGGATTATGGGGCCATGGCTGTTTTGTTTATTATTTGATATGTCTTTTGACGGTTGGGAATCTAGGAATGATACTTTTGCGTAAATAAGCGCGCCGTTTGTGACGTCCGGATCGTCGCCGGCGTCTTTTTGAACGCAGCATTCGGCAAAGCCAGCGTTTATTTTCTTGTTTAATATTTTGAGGTTAATTGTCCGGTTGATAGGAGTCTCTATCTCAACGTTATCAGGTATAAAGCCGTTAAACAGGCCAAAAGCCGCGCCTTTTGCGGCTGCCGCAGCGCAACTGCCGGTTGTGTAGCCTTCGCGCAAGCCCGCGTTTTTTTTTTGATTTGTTATTGTCTCCACCATCCAGCGTCAAATACCCGTTTTACTTTTTAGATTTATCATTCCCATCATTATCTTCTTCCGAGCCTTCGTTTGCGTCATCTTCATCTTCATTTTCTTCTTCGTCGCCGTTGTTTTCATTATCATCGTCGTCGTTTGCGTCATCTTCATCTTCATCTTCATCTTCTTCATCCTCATCCTCATCATCTTCTTCTTCTTCTTCTTCTTCGCTTTCCTCATCGTCGTCGTCAAGTCTGTGGGCGTTTTGATGATGCCGTCGGGCTGACGGCGGTATTTCATGGTATTTTTCCATCTTGTTTGTCAGATAAACATAGCCGCCTGAAATGCCTGCGAG
The DNA here is from genome assembly GCA_021777105.1 of Candidatus Anammoxibacter sp. Classification (GTDB taxonomy): domain Bacteria; phylum Planctomycetota; class Brocadiia; order Brocadiales; family Anammoxibacteraceae; genus Anammoxibacter_B. Next base: position 7,493 of record JAIQZQ010000032.1, on the reverse strand, counting down.
TATTGAACCTATGACAATCAGCCATATTTCCACAAAGCGGATGGATGCAAACGCCTCCTTCACATCTATTTCAACAATAAGAACCCAGTCAACAAATTTAAGGTCCAGGGGGGTATACGCGCTTAGCACTGACACGCCTCTGTAATCTTCAACAATTTTTGCGCCGGTGTTGCCGTTAAAGGCGTCGAGTGTTGCGTCGGTTTCAACCTCTTTTTGCATTATAGTGGCGTGTTCGGAGAAACGTGAATTTGACCTCATAAACCCGTCATCGCCGACAAGATACATCTCTCCCGTCTCTCCCAGGCCGGCCCTGTGAGTCAACATTATATCCATTTGAGTAAAAGGAAGCTCAATTATAATAACTCCTAATTTGTCTTTCCCGTCATAAATAGGAGCTGAGAAAAATGATGTGAAGTGTTTAATCTCCTCATGCCACGTATAGTCCTCAAACGCAACTCCTTCCTGGCCTTTTGCGAAAACATTTGAGATGCTGAAACCTTTATATTCACCGTCAACCACGTTTTCACCAATGTATTCAGACTCTTCCGTGGAATAGACGATATTGCCTTCATTGTCGGCAAACATGATGTTTACATAACCATAGTCTGAAACATAGTGTTCCATTAATGGCTGGTAAAGTTTTGCAATTGTGGAGTATTGTGAGCTTGACACGCCGCTGGTTTTAACAGTATTGGCAAGTTGAACAAAACTTTGAGCTATGATTGGATTGCGCCCCAGCACGTCCACATCGCCGAATCGTTCATGAAAGTAGTTCTCAACTTGAAAGCGCAGCAGCTCCCTGGCAGTGATGAGGTGGTTGAAGACTTCTTCCTTAATTGTGGATTTAAATGTTTTATAGCTAATAAATGGAACCATTAGCAGGAAGATTAGGAACGCAATAAAGTATGTGTAAAATGTTTTTCGTATAGGAATCAAATTAGCGCCTTTATAGAAAAAACAGGTGGGGGGATAAAAAACTACTGAAAGTGATCTAAAATGACTAAAGTTTAAAGTTCATAAAGTTCATAAAGTTAAGGTATATTTATTATCATTATCTGGTTACCAGGCCCCGCTTGGCATCCGGCAATTCGAGAAACCACGGCTTCGTGTGTAAAAACGCGCTATGTTTGCTCTTGAACGCGAAGCTGGGGCTTCTCGAATTATTTTGCTCCCAAACTGGGGTTTGGGAGCAAGGTGACAACGGACAAACACAGTTTGTCCATGTCATCAGAACTAAAAGGGCAATGTTTTTAAAAACCCTTGAAAATGCGCATAACATCGTTTCTTGTGGCAAACAGAACAAGGGTTAAAACCAGACCCATGCCTACATAATTTGCGATTGACATTGTGCGTTCACTTACAGGCGAGCCTTTTATCTTTTCAACCAGCAGAAAAAGCAGATGTCCGCCGTCAAGCACCGGCACCGGCAGTATATTTAAAAATGCAAGGTTAATGCTGATAATGCCTAAAAAGTATAAAAGTTTTCCAATACCGAGTTTTGCGGATTCATACGAGGCCTGAGCTATCAAAATTGGGCCGCCAAGGGCCTTGTTTGATACCTTGCCGGTAATAAATCCTTTTATTGTGAAATAGATGCGTTGCACATTTACAATCGTCTTGTTAACTCCCATTCCCAACGACCCCAAAAAGCCGTATTGTTTTAATATGGTGTTATCCTTCAGTTTAATGCCGACCTTGCCGAAAGGCTGTTTCTCGTTCTTGATCGGGGTTATCTCGCCGTTTTTGATCTTGCCGTTATGCGACCAGCTAATAGCCATGGCTTTCCCATTGCCGCCTGCGATAAGCTGAAGCAACTCTTCCCATGTTTCTAAATTCTTGCCGTCAAGAGCTAAAAGGGTATCTCCGGGCTCTAAGCCAATCTTTTCAGCGGGAAAACCCTCAAGTGTATTGTCTACCCTTAACGTTGAATATGTGGATATGCCCCTAAAAAACTTTATTTTGGTTTTTTCATCGATTATCGGCAGCTCAAGGAATCTTTTTCGCCCTTCATTGGCAACTTCCAACGCAAGCGCCCCTGAATTGGTTTCTGAAATTATCTTGTTAACCTGCGACCATCCTGTAACGCTCTCGGAATTTACGCTGATGATTTCGTCGTTGTTTACAAGCCCAATTGATTTGGCCATGCTGCCTTTTCTGACGGCTTCGATATGCGTCGATGCCGATGAGATGCCGAGCATCCACCGCGATTCAGGCTTGGGTTTAATTTGTGTGTCAAACTCTTTGCCGTCGCGCAAAACAGTTAAAGCCAGCTCCTTGTCCGGGGCTGTTGATACTATGCGGATAAATTCGTTGCCTGTCTTGAGCTTTTTGCCGTCGATTGCAACGATTATGTCGTCTACTTTTAATCCCGCTTCCACCGCCGGAGAGCGCGAGCCGTTAAATTCAAAAAGCTTAGCTATCTGAAGGCTTGCGGCCGGGCGTATGCCGATGCGCTGCACGCCTGCGCGTTCGTCGTATTTTGGGTACATCATCAGGTCAAAGACCTTGTCGTCTCTCTGCACCCCAAGCCGCACACCAGTGTTCTTGTCGGTTAACGCGATTTCAGTAAAAATGTCCTCAAAGTCCGGATCATCGTTGTTGTTAATCCTGATTATTTTGTCGCCTTGTTGCAGGCCCTCTTCCCAGGCAGGCCAACCAGGCACAACTTCGCCTATTTCAGTGCCGATAAACGGCACGCCGATATTAAAGGCAACAATAAACACTATAAAGGCCAGGATTGCGTTTAACGTTACACCCGCGCCAAGAACCGCCGCTCGTTTGCCCGGCGGTTTTGACATAAATTCGTCTTCAGCTCCGGTGTTTTCCGAGTCGACCGTTTCGCCCGCCAGCTTAACATAACCCCCAAGCGGTATAACGGCCAGCCTGTATTCCGTGTCGCCATAAGTTTTCTTAAAAATTGCCGGGCCAAATCCAAGTGAAAATGCGTGGACTTTTACCCCGATTTTTTTTGCCACAAGAAAGTGCCCAAGTTCATGTATGAATATGAGCATTCCAATGCCGGCGATTACCAGCAGCACATTAGTTGAAACATGTATTATAGGCATCTATTTACCTCCTCGCGCGCCCATGCATCGGTCTCTATAACTTCTTTTAAAGTCGGTTTATTAATTAAAGTATGTTTTTCCATAGCCATTTTCACCAATTCGCTAATTTGAGTAAATTTAATTTTATTATCTAAAAAGGCCTCCACTGCCACCTCATTTGCGGCGTTCAGCGCCGACCCCATTGTGCCTCCTACCATTGCCGCTTCAAAACCAAGCGCCAGCGCCGGAAATTTGTCGGTGTTAGGCGCTTTAAATGTAAGACTGCCAAGTTTTGCAAGATCAAGATCTTCTAACTGAAGCGGTTTGCGGTCGGGATATGTCAATGCGAACTGAATCGGAACTTTCATATCCGGCGTCCCCATTTGCGCAATTGTCGAGCCGTCGCAAAATTCAACCATCGAGTGTATTATTGATTGCGGATGCACAACAACCTCTATCTGCGAAGCGTCAAGGTCGAACAGCCACTTTGCCTCAATTATCTCCAAAGCCTTGTTCATAAGCGTGGCGGAATCTATAGTGATTTTTCTGCCCATCTCCCATGTTGGATGTTTTAACGCCTGAGCAGGGGTAACGTTCGGCAGATCATCCTTTGCAAAGTCGTAAAAAGGGCCTCCTGACGCTGTTAATGTTACTTTTTTAATTTCAGATATGTTTCCGGCTCGCATGGATTGAAGGATCGCGCTATGCTCGCTGTCCACAGGCAGTATTTGCGCCCCGTTTTTTTTAGCCATGGGCATTATTATTTCACCGGCCATCACCAGTGTCTCTTTATTCGCAATGGCAAGGGTTTTCTTGTTTTCAACCGTCTCTATTGCAGATTCAAGTCCTGCTGCGCCCATTATTGCGGACAAAACAATGTCAACCTCGTCAAATCCCGGTGTATCCGCAAGGCGGGTAACGCCGTTAAGAAGTTGAGCGTTTGTCTGCGAACCGCAATTTTTTGCAAGCTCTCCGGCTGCTTCACTGTCGGCCAATGCGGCCCAGGCCGGCTCAAACTCCTTAATTTGCCCGGCCATTGATTTCCACTGTTTATTCGCCGTTAAGCCCGTTATTTTGCACTCTCCGGCCAGATTTCTAACCACATCCAGCGCGCTTTCGCCGATTGAGCCTGTTGAGCCTAGTAATATTATATTTTTCATATATGTTATTCCAATTACCAATGACAAATTACTGATGACCAATGACTAATTACCAATGACTAATTACCAATGGACGAATTAACTCATATTCTCAATTTCGTCTATCAGCGCGTCCACCATATCTTTTTCGTCTACCTTTTTAACTTTTTTGCCTTTTTTAAAGAGCAACCCAAACCCTTTGCCGCCGGCCATGCCGATGTCGGACTCTTTTGCCTCGCCAGGGCCGTTAACAGGGCAGCCCATGATTGCCACCTGCAGATTTTTGCCCTTTTGCGGCAGCCTTTTTTTGACTTTGTCAACTATATCGGCCAGATCAATCTCGCAACGTCCGCATGTTGGGCACGATATTATTTCAGCCGTCTTTCTCTCAGACAACCCAAGCGTCTCCAATATCTCATAACCCGCGCGCACTTCATCGTGAGGAAGCCCGGTAAATGAGACGCGCAAAGTGTCGCCGATGCCGTCGGCCAAAAGCGAGCCTATTCCTATAGCGGATTTCACAGTGGCTAAAGCCGGCGGACCCGCCGCGGTCACTCCCAGATGCAAGGGGTATTCGCACTCCCCGGCAATCATCCTGTACGCGCGTATAGTTGAAGGCACATCAGATGTTTTTACTGAAAGCACAAGGTCTTTAAAACCGAGCGATTCAAAATATTCGCAATAATCAAGCGTTGATTTAACCATTAATTCAACAAGATCTTCCTCTTCGCCGTTGTTATCTATGTTTCTATCCCTGATAGACCCTGAATTAACGCCTATCCTTATTGCCACACCCTTGTTTTTTGCGGAGACTATGATCTTTTTCAGCATCTCCTTATCCTGCATATTGCCTGGATTAATGCGTATCTTATCAACCCCTTGTTCAATGGCGTCAAGAGCAAGCTGGTGCACAAAGTGTATATCAGCCACAAGCGGTATATTTATCCGTTTTTTTATCTCGCCCAGGCATGCCGCGGCTTCTGAATTTGGCGCGGCCACGCGTATTATATTGCAGCCAAGCTCTTCAAGTTCGCTTATCTGTTTTACCGTGGCGTCTACATCTTGCGTGTGCGTGTTCGTCATTGATTGCACGGCCACTTTTGCGCCGTTTCCGATTTCAACGCCGCCAACCATTACGCTTCTTGTTTTTCTTCGATTAGTCATAATTTAATTAAAACACAAGCATGTTTTCAATAAACGCAAACAGAGCTTGAAGTGAAAAAGATAAGACTCAGTGTTTAGCTTGGGGAAAAAGCTTAAAATTGCAGGATTAATATGAGTTGATTTTTAGCGTGTAAAGTACCATTTTACAAATTTGCTCAAATAACAATTTCCATGCAACCACAATATTATAAAGTATTTGTAGAATTATAACAGAGCAGGACAATAGCCTCAACTAAAAAAGTAATTGGTAATTAGTCATTAGTCACTGGTGATCGGTAATCAGTAATAAGTAAAAGAATGTAGGATGGGCAAAGGCGATAGCCGTGCCCATCAATGTCAATCCGAAAGGCAATCAATCAACATCAAGCTGCGAGCGCCGGTAGCCGGTTCGTAATTGTAAAAAAGCATATTTTACCAAAATAGCCTGAAAGGCTTAAATTATTATAGCCCAGGGTCAGCGAAGCGTCACCCTGGGAATTCATGAGCTAAAACAATCCGGTTACAATTAAATGCCGGTCTCCAGCCTCAGCAGCGCTCAAATGTTCAAGGCCCGCATCTTTTAACATGCAGTTTACCTCCTCAACTGTAAAAGCGGCCAATAGAGAGTTAAAAAAGTCGCGTTTAAGGATTTCAGGCTCGTTTGCGGTGTAAGTTTTTACTAAATTATCCGCTATTTCAACCGTTTCAGGCCTTCTGAGGTCCATAATAAATATGGGCGCGCCCGGCTGCGCAAATTTCACTACGGATTTCCAGAATAGATTCGGTTCATGAAAATGGTGCAAAAGGCTGTTGCAGATAATAATATCGTATTTTTCTCGGGGAAGGGCGGCATCCGGCAGCAATCCATGGATTAGCTTTACTCTGCCTTTAATTTCATCATGTTTATCAATCTCGGCCCTGCCGTATTTAAGCATAGCCTCGGCCCCGTCAACTCCGTGAACAATGCAATCGGGAAATGCCTTGGCAAACCGCATTGAAATATCGCCCGGCCCGCATCCCAGATCCAGCGCATATCCTCTAATTGACTTGTTTGCAAAACATTGTTTGAACATGGTTATAAACCGATTATGAGGCTCGCTAAAATCGGCGCCGGCGTACGCGCGCGCCTGTTCGTCGCCGTCCATTAATTCGTTTTCAGGGATTCTTTTCATTTGCGGCCCTTAAAAATAATCTACAAAATTGCATAGGCAAAGGTATATTCCGGAGATAGGGTATAGCTTGTGGTTGGGGCAATCTGTGGGGGAGGGATTATAATGAAAAACTTAGCGGATTGTCAGCTCTGGTAAGAATTATCACCGCAGAGGATTAATTTGTGTATTGTTTTAAATACTCTTCAAACTCATCTAAATCGTTAACTTTAATAGCATTTTTATGAATAGTTTCTAATATGTCAATGTTTGTTATAGATTCTAATAGCTTTGCCGTTTCATCATTTACCGGCCCAAAACGAACTTCCAACACGTCAAGTATCGATTTGCCGGCTCTTTTTAATTCACCTTTTACAATTCCTTCTTCAATCCCTTCTTCAATTCCCTCTATTTTCCCAATTACATAGGTGGATCTATATAAGCTCGCGTCGCGGTGTAACTTGTCCTGAAAACGGTCATATCTTTGACGTTCCGCTTCATCCATTCTAAGAATATCTAACTTCTCTTTTGCTTCTTTAAGCCCTTTAGCATTAAAGCTGTCTTTAATTTCTGAATTTTTAAAGAAATAGATCCATTCATCAAGGCTGTCTTTAGCTATATCATCAAAATTCTTAACATCAATTAGATAATATTCCGGGTAAATATCAGCGATTCTTTCAGCTTTGTAGAGATTTTTTTGCGCCTCATTCAATTCCAGAATAGAATGGTTGTGCAGTCCTTCAAAAGTAGTTGTTCCATGATATATATAGTCAGCGCCTTTATCAAAATCAAAGTAAAGGATATTAACTGAGATTATTTTTACAACATCCGCGTAAGCGTCGCCCTCATCAAGATGTTCCGTGATCGCTTTTGCCGTTCCAAAAAGTATCCTTTGAAGGTAATCCAGTTCACGAGAGTATTGAACCTCAATTATTATAATTTGATCATCAGCGTCTTTTACTTTTATGTCAACTCTATTAAATTTATCATCAACTGTCTCTTTATTGCTTTCACTCTCT